>NZ_VTDE01000002.1:0-829342 GCF_052824965.1 Erwinia sp. 1181_3 | reverse complement strand
TCCGGGTATGTCCGGTCTGTTTGACTCGTACCGACGACAATCCTGTAGGGGGCAGGCATGCTTCGCCCCTACGAATGATGCAAAGCAAGATCGCTCTTCGTAGGGGCCGGGTATGTCCGGCCTGTTTGACTCGTATCGACGACAATCCTGTAGGGGTCAGGCATGCTTCGCCCCTACGAATGATGCAAAGCAAGATCGCTCTTCGTAGGGGCCGGGTATGTCCGGCCTGTTTGACTCGTACCGACGACAATCCTGTAGGGGTCAGGCATGCCTGACCCGCAAAGCAAAAGGGCGACTGTGAAGTCGCCCTTTTTTTTATGCCAGCGTTTTCAGCGCCGTAATCTGTTCCCGCCAGCGGGCCAGCGCCGCTACTTCATCGTTCAGACTGAACGTTAACCCACTGGTCACCGTGGCATAAGGTGCCCGATGGGCGATCACCTGCTTAACCTCAGCGCTGAATACCGCCAGTTTAAGATCGGTCAGCGTTTCCGGGCGTGGCTCTGCCAGTGCCTGAATCTCCACCACCGCATCATTGAGTACCAGTGCCAGCGTGATCCTGCCATCCCGCTTCAGATTGCGCGTGGTGGTGGAGTCTGGCCAGATGGCAAACAGCAGCTCATTCGGGGAGCAGGCAATGATTTCCCCCAGGCTCAGCTGTGCCGCATACGGCCAGCCATTTTCACCCACGCTGGACAGACGAATCGCCTGATACCGATGGCTTTCAGGTATTGAGCCGTCAAGCAGGGTCAGCAGAGCAGGCGGCAGTGTAGGGTTGTTCATCAGTCGTTCCTTCAGTTGATTAGGGTACGACCATTTTACCACGAACAATCACTTTACCCGGTTTGACTTCACTTTCGGTGGCCCGGCGGACCGCCAGATTGATCACCTGCCAGGCCATCTCATGCAAATCATGGGCAATACACGGGAAGTGGAAGCCGTAAATCGGTGCATGTGAGATCTCATCAATACTGAACAGCGAAACGTCCTGCATTGGGCTCAGCTGATGATCGATGCAGGATTTAATGATCCCCTGCGATATCTGGTTATTACAGCCGACGAAATAGTCCGGCGGGGCGTGGTGGTCAAGATATTCACTGGTGACTCTGGCGGCGACGTCCATCAAAAAATCGGCGTACAGGACCTCGAAGCTGGCGATTTTACCCTGCAAGGCCGCGCTCAGGCCGGTCACGCGCTCGCGTGCCACGTTGGAGTCCTGTGGCCCGGAAACCACCACCACATGCTGCGCCTGCTGTTCCAGCAGATAACGGCCCGCCTGCAGGCCGCAGTCAAGATTATCAATATAAACGCCGCTACAGGCGCTGGCATCCAGCTCTCTATCGACCAGAATCACCGGGATATTCAGCGCTTCCAGCCGGTGCAGATAAGCGGGATGGTAGTTGCAGTCTGACGAGATTACCGACAGGACGATGGCATCAACGTTATAGCCGATCAGCTTATCGATGATACGGTTCTCATGCTCCTGCGACTCCCGCGAATCAAAAATCAGCGTATCGTACCCCGCTTTTTCCGCTTCCAGCGTCATCAACCGGGTCAGCCCCCCGAAAAACGGGTTGTTCATATCCGGATTAACAATACCGATGGTTTTACTGTCACGCGCACGCAGATTACGCGCTGCGGTGTTCACCACGTAGCCCATCTCTGTGGCGGTGGCCAGCACCCGTTTCAGGGTGTCCGGATGCACTTTTTCCGGATGGGTAAAGGCGCGGGAAACGGTGATTTTGCTGACGTTTGCTTCTGCTGCCACGCTTGAGAGCGTGGCTTTAACTTTCCGGCCTGACGGCAAGGTGAACTCCTGGATATCAAATCATTTTGTACCATTGACGTATCATGACAGATCCCCAGACATGATGCGAATCAATCCGCTACAGGCTCAGCCGAGGCGGTTAACGCGCGGGTCAGTAAACACATCAAGGTCATCACGGCTTTCCGAAGAGAATTCCGACACCACTGCACCCTGCTTGCCGGCCTGGAACCAGTGGCGGGTGTTGGGGGCAATGGTGTACTGCTCGCCAGGCCGCAGCAAAATAAAGTGCTGTGCGGTATACCACTGTTCCGCCCCTTCCGGTGGCTGGCAGGTGCCGTTATTCAGGGTCAGGCTCTCATCATCAACAAATAACCACACCTCGCCCCATCGACAGCGGAACGTCTCCTGTTTACCCGGTGTGCCGTTAAACGGCGGGTGCAGATGCTCCGGGCAGGTCTGGTGTGGAAACAGTACCAGCTCCTTGGCGCAGTAGCGCGGGCTGTTGATATAGGTGAGCAGTTGCAGGCCGGAGAGAGGGTAGTCTGGCAGGCCAAAGGTGGCGATCTCGATCTGCTGCTCCTCAGCCCCGGTGAGCAATATCGACGCTTCCTGCAGGTAGTGAAGGGTCTGGCTGATGGCCTGTTGATGTGCGCTCATGATGATCCTCTAATGATTGTGTTGTTATCGATATCATTTTTTGTGTGAGTGTTTTTGATCTTTATCGCTTGTCTGATGCCATTATTGCCCCGTTTTTTCTCCCTGAGTTACAAAAATGCTAAAATTTTAACCGTGCTCACACATTTATCACGGCATTTCTTTTACTATCGGCGTCATATTGATGTTAACGGTATCATTTTATTATCAACAGGGAGTCATCCATGAAAGCATTGGTACTGCAGCAGGCAGGTAAAATTGCCATCGAGGATCGGGAGTTCAGCGAACATCTGGGCGATACCGATGTGCAGATCAAAATTCACTCTGTGGGTATCTGCGGCAGTGACGTTCACTATTATCAACACGGTCGCATCGGGCCGTTTGTGGTTAACGCTCCGATGGTGCTGGGCCATGAAGCCTCCGGTGTCGTGCTGGCGGTGGGGAGTGCTGTTCGCCATGTGCAGCCTGGCGATCGTGTGTGTATGGAGCCAGGTATTCCGGATATGCAGTCGGCACAGTCGCGCGCCGGGATCTACAACCTTGACCCGGCCGTGCGTTTCTGGGCAACACCGCCGGTTCACGGCTGCCTGCGTGAAACGGTGATCCACCCTGCGGCCTTTACCTTCAAACTGCCGGATAACGTCAGCTTTGCCGAAGGCGCCATGGTGGAACCGTTGGCGATCGGCATGCATGCGGCGACCAAAGCCGCGATCAAACCCGGCGATATTGCGCTGGTGATCGGTGCCGGGCCGATTGGCGTGGTCACTGCCCTGGCTGCTCTGGCGGGCGGTTGCTCGGATGTCATTATCTGTGACCTGTTCGACGAAAAACTGCAGGTGGCGGCCAACTATACCGGCCTGCATGCGGTGAACAGTAAAGGCGATGCTCTGGCACAAAAAGTGGCGCAGCTGACCAGTGGCAACGGCGTTGATGTGGTGTTTGAGTGCAGCGGGGCCAAACCGGCCATCGCCAGCATCAGCCAGCATATTGCACCGGGGGGAACTGCCGTGCTGGTCGGTATGCCGGTGGATGCCGCGCCGATGGATATTGTTGCCGCTCAGGCTAAAGAAGTGACCTTTAAGACCATTTTCCGCTACGCCAATATGTATCCGCGTACCCTGCGCCTGCTGAGTTCCGGCAAGCTGCGGGTGCAGCCGCTGATCACCCAGACCTATAAATTTGCCGACAGTGTGGCCGCCTTTGAACGCGCAGCCGCAGGCAACCCGACCGATATCAAAATCATGCTGGAAATGGAGTAAGTCATGGCGCTGTATGCGGGCATTGACTGTGGTACGCAAGGCACCAAGGTGGTGATTGTTGATGACCAGCACGGCACTATTCTCGGGAGCGGCAGTGCACCCCACGCGCTGATCAGCGACGCATCCGGCAGGCGTGAGCAGCAGGCTGAATGGTGGATTACGGCGCTGAAAGAGGCCTTTCACCAGGCGACGACAGCGGCGGGTGTTGACCCCGCGCAGATCGCTGCGCTGGCGGTTTCCGGGCAGCAGCATGGCTTTGTGGCGCTGGATGAGGCGGGAGAGGTGCTACATACGGTCAAGCTGTGGTGTGACACCAGCACTGCCGAAGAAAATGCCTGGCTGCTGGCGCAGTTAGGAGGAGAGGAGGGATCGCTGGCGCAGCTGGGGCTCACCCTGGCCACTGGCTATACCGCCTCGAAAATCTTATGGTTCCGTCAGCAGCACCCGGAACTGTGGCAGCGGCTGGCGACCATGCTGCTACCGCATGATTATCTGAATTTTTGGCTGACCGGTGAACGGCGCGCAGAGTATGGCGATGCCTCGGGTAGCGGATTGTTTGATATTCGCCAGCGCTGCTGGGATCGCCGCACCGTCGAGCTGATTGATAACAGCGGGCGTTTATGGCGTGCGCTGCCGCCACTGGTGTCGGCAGAACAACCTGTTGGCATCGTGTGCGAACGTGCTATTCAGGCGCTGGGGCTGCGTGCCGGTACACTGGTTGCCAGCGGCGGCGGCGACAATATGATGGCGGCCATCGGCACTGGCAATATCCAGCCGGGCATGCTGACCATGAGTCTCGGCACCTCCGGGACGTTGTTCTCCTGCGCTGACAGCCCGGTGGTGGCGGATTCGGCGATGATCGCCGGTTTTTGCTCCAGCAGTAATGGCTGGTTGCCGCTGATCTGCACCATGAATGTGACCTCGGCCAGTACCGCGGTACAGAACCTGCTGCAACAGGATGTGGTGGCGTTTAATCGTGCGCTGGAAGAAGCGGAACCCGGGGCAGGCGGCATGCTGATGCTGCCGTTCTTTAACGGCGAACGTGTGCCGGAGCTGCCCGGAGCCCGGGCCAGTCTGTACAACCTCGACAGTAATAATTTCACCCCGGCCAACCTCTGCCTGGCGGTGGTGGAAGGGGCGACTTACGGTCTGCGTTATGGACTGGATCTGTTTCGCCAGCAGGGCATTGAGGTCAGTGAAATCCGCCTGACCGGCGGCGGAGCCAACAGCCCGCGCTGGCGGCAGATTGTTGCCGATGTGATGAACTGCCCCGTGGTCTGCCCGCAGGAGAAAGAGAGCGCGGCGCTGGGCGCGGCGATCCAGGCTATCTGGTGCCACCGTCTGGCGTCGGGCAGCCCTCAGCCTGCCGCCGCACTGCTGGCCCGGCTGTGCCAGCAGTTTGTACAGTTGGATGAGAGCACCCGTGCCCGGCCAGACGCTGAACGGCAGCGCCGCTATGCTGACCTTTATCAGCGCTATCTGCATCGGTTGCAGAAAGAATATGAGGTGACGTTATGAGTCAGTTAGCAGATGAATCCCAGGCTGCCATGCTGCTGGAAGTCAGCGGGGTGAAAAAGAGCTTCGGGCCGGTGGTGGCGCTGAAAAATGCAGAGTTCTGTCTGCGTCGTGGTTCGATCCATGCGCTGTGTGGCGGTAACGGTGCCGGGAAGTCGACCTTTCTCAGCATCTTGATGGGCTTTATTCAGCCGGACAGCGGCGACATCTTTATCAATGGAAAGCGCTGTGAATTCTCCCACCCGAAAGAAGCGCTTGCCGCAGGGATCGCTATTGTGCAGCAGGAACTGAGCACCATTGCTGACCTGACGGTGGCGGAGAATATCTGGCTGGGTCGCGAGCCGCGTCGCTTTGGCTTTGTCGATTTTGGCCGGATGAACCGACAAACGGCGGAGCTGCTGGCTGACCTGCATTTTACCCTGTCGCCAACGGAAAAAATGCGCAACCTCAGCGTGGCTGAACAGCAGTTGGTCGAGATTGCTAAAGCCCTGTCACACGCCAACGCCGATATCATCATTATGGATGAACCGACCTCGGCCATCGGTGAAGAGGACGTGCAGAAGATCTTCCAGGCCATCACCCGGCTGGCGGAGAAAGGCAAAGGGATTATTTATGTTTCTCACCGCCTGGCAGAAATTTTCCAGATTGCTGACAGCTATACCATCTTCCGTGACGGCAGCTATATCCATGAAGGGCTGCTGGGCGATATCACTCGTGAACAGCTGATTGAGCACATTATTGGCGGCGAATTTGACAGTGAATTTGCCAAGTTCAACCAGCCAGGGGACGAAGTGATAATGCAGGTGAATAACCTGTGCTGGGGTAAGAAGGTACGCGATATCAGCCTGACGCTGAAGCGCGGTGAGATCCTCGGGATCTACGGGCTGGTGGGTTCCGGGCGCAGCGAATTTCTAGACCTCATTTTTGGTATCGAACATGCGCACAGCGGCACCATTCAACTGGGGGATAAGACCCTCGGGCGGCATTCGCCCAGAGAGGCTATCGACAGTGGGATTGCCTATGTCACTGAAGATCGAAAAGAAACCGGGTTGGTGCTGTGCCGTTCGGTGAATGAGAACATTAATATCGCCTCGTTTCCCGCCATCAGCCGCGCCGGGTTTATCAGTGACAGCAAAGAGCGGCAGCGTACCCGTGAGATGATTGCGCGTTTTAATGTGAAAACCCCCGATGGCGACCAGCTGGTGGGCAATCTCAGCGGGGGTAATCAGCAAAAAGTGGTGCTGGGGCGCTGGGCGCTGCTGGAACCTCAGGTGATGCTGCTGGATGAACCCACGCGCGGGATTGATGTGGGAGCCAAAAAAGAGATCTACCGTTTTATGTCGGAATTCGCGCTCAAGGATCGCGGCATTATTATGGTGTCTTCCGAACTGTCAGAAATTATTGGAATGAGCGACCGTATATTAGTCTTTAAAGATGGCGCGCTGGCCGGAGAACTGTCGGCTGAAAATGCCACCCAGGCTGAATTAATGAAGCTGGCGGTGTAATAATCTTTTTATAACGAGAGAGTAATTGTAATGAATTCGACATCTTCTCTGACTCCAGGGCTGTCTTTCTTTACGCGTAATAAACGCCGGATGCATAAATACGGCATTATTATCGCCTTTTTTGTGCTGTGCCTGATTGTCACCGTAATTGGTGAAGTGCAGGTCGCGAACGGTGCGTGGAGCAGTAATTATTTTCTCAGTCATGAAAATACGCTGATTGTATTACGCCAGGTGTCTATTAATGGCATTCTCGCCATCGGAATGACCTTTGTTATTATTACCGCCGGGGTGGATCTGTCGGTCGGCTCTGTTCTGGCGCTAAGCGGCATTGTCGCGGCGCGCTTTGCCACCACCAACAGTGGGCTGGCCATCGGTGATACGGCACATGCGGTCATCATGCCGTTAATCGTCGCGCTGGGGATCGGCATTGTCTGTGGCTTGCTGAACGGTACGATTCTGGCTCGCTACCGCCTGCAACCGTTTATTGTCACCATGGGAATGCTGTCGGCAGCGCGTGGCCTGGCACTGCTGACCACCGATGGTAATCCGGTATCACAGCTAAACCCTGACTTTCGCGCCCTGGGTAACGGGTATCTGCTGGGCATCCCGCTCCCGGTGATTATTTTTATCGTGTTGTTTGCACTGGCCTGGATACTGCTGAATAAAACGCTGTTTGGCCGCTATGTCTATGCCGTCGGGGGGAATCAAAAAAGTGCCCGCACCTCCGGGATCAGCGTGGTGAAAATCAAAGTGCTGGTCTACACCCTGTGTGCCGCGCTGGCGGGGATTGCTGGCCTTATCCTGACGGCACGCACCGGCTCGGCGCAGACCAATGCCGGGGCTGCCTATGAGCTGGATGCGATAGCGGCAGTGGTGATTGGTGGCACCAGTATGGCGGGCGGCGTGGGTACGCTGGTCGGCACGCTGTTCGGTATTTTAATTATTGGCGTCATGAATAATGGCCTGGATCTGCTGGGCGTTCAGTCTTATTACCAGCAGATTATTAAAGGGGCATTAATTGTGGTGGCAGTGTTGCTTGACCCGTCGCGTAAACAACAACGCGATTAATCATATTTTCCTGATGACATAAAAATATCACCCTACATAACCAGGAGTTTTCATGAATAAGTTGACTAAAATAGCGTTGCTGACGTCCGGTCTGTTAATGGGCAGCAGCGTGATTGCCCAGGCCGCACCGATTAAAATAGCGGTACTGATGTACGGTATGAAAGCTGAATTTGTACAGCTGATGGAAAAAGCAGGTAAAGAACACCCGGCAGTAAAAAGCGGCGAAGTACAGCTGACGGTGTATGACGGCCGTTACGATCCGCTGGTACAGAATAATCAGGCAGAAACCGCCATTCAGACCCATGTTGATGCCATCATCATCAACCCGATGGACTATGAAGCCAATATTGACGTGGTGACAATGGCCAACGAAGCCAAAATTCCGGTGGTGGTGACCAATGCGCGACTGAATACCGACAAAATGACCTCTGAGGTGGTATCCGATGACGTGCTGGGTGGCTATCTGGAAGCGAAGGCCGTGCTGAAAAAAATCAACTGCAAAGGCAACGTGGTGATTATTGAAGGGCCGAAGGGCGGCAGCGGCGAGATCCAGCGCGGTCAGGGTAACGATAAAGCCATTGCCGAATGTGGCGCCGGGAATGTGAAGGTGCTGGAGCGCAAAACCGCAAACTGGTCACGTGCTGAAGCGCTACCGCTGATGGAGAACTGGCTGCAGAAGCACCGGGGCCAGATTAACGGCGTGATCGCGCAGAATGATGAAATGGCGCTGGGTGCCATTGAAGCGATAAAAGGAGCCAATCTGAATGTGAAAGATTTTGCTATCGCCGGGGTAGACGGTGTGTCTGACGCTATCCGCGCGGTGCAGGCGGGTGAGATGGTGTCCATCTTGCAGGATGCCCACGCACAGATGCAGGGTTCGATTGATGTCGCGGTGCGTGCGGTGAAAGGGGAGAGTTACCAGCCGCAGTCCACTATCTGGAAACAGTACGCCGATAAGATGGCGTGGGATGATGGCAAAGCAAAACGCTACTCCGTACCCTGGACGGAAGTGACTTCGGATAATGCTACCCAGCTGCTGGATGCGCGTAAATAATACCGCTTCGGGTCACCGGCCTTGTGCCGCTGGCCCACTATCATTTCTGTATATCCCAATATGTTTTGCAACAAAATAATGAAATTTTTTTTATATTTTAGGTTTTTCCTAAGCGAATAAGTACACAACCCCTTTTATAGCTAAACCATCCATCAACCAGACTGATTTAATCTTTCCTCAGTTGGCTTCTCTTAATCTTCCCCTAAGTATTTTCATTTAAGCTCCATATATCCGGATGTTGCTATGCTTTTTTGCTCGCTTTTGACGCTGCATGGCAATGATTGGCGTTTTATTGTTCAAATGAGACGGGGGGGCATAACGACCAGTAGAATGAAAAATAGGCAGTGATTCGTTCAGGGGTGAGAGAGGGGAATCGCAGCCTCTGCTATCCTCACTCATCATTCGTGGTGTTAATTGTTTAATGGATGTAATCAATGACAGACTTTTTGCCTTTCTCACGTCCGGCAATGGGTGCGGAAGAACTGGCCGCCGTCGCCGAGGTGTTGCGTTCAGGATGGATCACCACCGGCCCCAAAAATCAGCAGCTTGAACAGGCATTTTGCCAGCTTACCGGGAATCGTCATGCGATTGCCGTTAGCTCGGCAACGGCCGGGATGCACGTCACGCTAATGGCACTGGGAATAGGGCCGGGTGATGAAGTGATCACCCCCTCGCTGACCTGGGTTTCAACGCTGAATATGATCGTTCTGCTGGGGGCGACTCCGGTGATGATCGACGTGGACCGCGATACGCTGATGGTGACACCGGCGTTGATTGAGGCGGCCATCACCCCACGGACCAAAGCCATTATTCCGGTACATTATGCCGGAGCACCGGTTGATATCGATGCCATTCGCACGCTGGCTGAACAGCGGGGGATTGCGGTTATCGAGGATGCGGCCCATGCAGCAGGTACTCACTATCGCGGGCAGCATGTGGGTCGCCGCGGTACGGCAATTTTCTCATTTCACGCGATTAAAAATATGAGCTGTGCCGAAGGCGGGCTGGTGGTTACCGATGATGATGCCCTGGCGGATCGCGTGCGCAGTCTGAAATTCCACGGGCTGGGTGTCGATGCCTTTGATCGTCAGACCCACGGTCGTGCGCCGCAGGCCGAAGTGATCATGCCCGGCTTCAAATATAACCTCGCCGATATCAATGCGGCGATTGCGCTGGTGCAGTTGGACAAGCTGACAGCCAACAACGCCCGACGTGAGCAAATTGCGTTGCGTTACCTCGAGGAGCTTTCCGATACCCCGTTCCTGCCTCTGACACAACCTGACTGGCCCCATCACCACGCCTGGCACCTGTTTATCCTGCGCGTTGACCCTGAGCTGTGCGGTATCAGCCGCGATGAACTCATGCAGGCGCTGAAGGAGCAGGGTATCGGCAGCGGGCTTCACTTCCGGGCGGCGCATACGCAGAAATATTATCGTGAACGCTTCCCTCACCTGTCCCTGCCGCAGACCGAATGGAACTCAGAGCGTATCTGCTCGATTCCCCTGTTTCCGGGAATGACTGACGACGATGGCCGCCGCGTGATTGTGGCACTGCGTAAGCTGGCAAAGAGATAAGAGATGACAGAACAACCGATCAACAAACTCTCCGTTGTGATCCCGGTCTACAACGAGCAGGAAAGCCTGCCCGAACTGCTCCGCCGTACGGAGGCTGCCTGCGCGCAACTGGCTATCGATTATGAAATTTTACTGGTCGATGACGGCAGCAGCGATGCGTCGGCCGAGATGCTCACTGCCGCCGCAGAGGCACCGGATAGCCATATTGTGGCGGTGTTGCTGAACCGTAACTACGGCCAACATTCGGCGATCATGGCCGGCTTCAGCCATGTTAGCGGTGACCTGATTATCACACTTGATGCCGACCTGCAAAACCCCCCTGAAGAGATCCCGCGCCTGGTGGAAACGGCCCGGCAGGGCTACGACGTGGTGGGCACCGTGCGGCAAAACCGTCAGGACAGCTGGTTCCGTAAGCGTGCTTCACGCCTGATCAATCATCTGATTCAACGCACCACGGGTAAAGCAATGGGTGACTACGGTTGCATGCTGCGAGCCTACCGACGTCATATTGTCGATGCCATGCTGCACTGCCATGAGCGCAGTACTTTTATCCCTATTCTGGCGAACACCTTTGCCCGGCGGGCCACAGAGATCCCGGTGCTGCACGCCGAACGCGAATTTGGCGATTCCAAATATAGCCTGATGCGCCTGATCAACCTGATGTATGACCTGATCACCTGCCTGACAACCACGCCACTGCGGCTGTTAAGCGTGTTTGGCAGCGTGATTGCGTTGGCGGGTTTTGCAATTTCCCTGCTGCTGATTGGACTGCGCCTGTTCCTTGGCCCGCAGTGGGCAGCAGAAGGGGTATTTATGCTGTTTGCCGTGCTGTTCATTTTTGTCGGCGCACAGTTTATTGGCATGGGGCTGCTTGGCGAGTATATCGGGCGTATCTACAACGATGTGCGCGCCCGTCCCCGTTATTTTATTCAGCGCGTTGTTAGCCGCGACGCCAACTCCACACAGGATAAATCATCATGAAAGCCGTAGTTTTTGCCTACCATGATATGGGCTGCACCGGGATCCGGGCGCTGGCTGAAGCGGGTTTTGACATCTGCGCGATTTTTACCCACGCGGATCATCCCGGCGAGAATCACTTCTTCGGGTCCGTCGCACGTACCGCCGCGCAGTTGGGTGTGCCGGTTTATGCGCCGGAGGAGGTTAACCATCCTCTGTGGATTGACCGCATCCGCGAGATGAAACCTGACGTGATTTTCTCATTCCACTACCGCCAGATGCTGAGCGACGAGATCCTCGCCTGTGCGCCAGTGGGGGCGTTTAATCTGCATGCCTCATTGTTGCCGAAGTATCGTGGCCGCGCGCCACTGAACTGGGTGCTGGTTGACGGTGAAGAAGAAACCGGTGTCACGCTGCATCGCATGGTGAAACGCGCCGATGCCGGGGCGATTATCGCCTGTGAGAAGGTGGCGATTGCGGCGGAAGATACTGCGCTGACGCTGCATTATAAAGTGTGTGAGAGTGCGAAACAGCTGCTGATGCGCAGCCTGCCAGACATTCTGCGTGGCAGTTTTATTGCCGTCGAACAGGATGAACGCAAAGCCACCTATGTCGGACGACGAACCCCGGAAGACGGACGCATCGACTGGCAGCAGCCAGTGCAACGTACCCATAACCTGGTACGTGCGGTCACCGATCCCTGGCCGGGGGCGTTCAGCTATGTGGGGGCCGCGAAGTTTATCATCTGGCAGTCCAAAATCTGCCACAACTGGCCGGTGACAAAGCCCGGTACGGTACTTTCCGTTTCGCCATTTGTGGTCGCCTGCGCAGAGGGTGCGTTGGAAGTGGTAACCGGGCAAAGCGAGAGCGGTGTCTACATGCAGGGCAGTCAACTGGCGCAAACCCTTGGGCTGGTGGCCGGTGCCCTGCTGCATAACCAGCCGGTGGTAGCGGCAAAACGCAGAACCCGTGTACTGATCCTTGGTGTCAATGGCTTTATCGGTAACCACCTGACTGAGCGCCTGCTGGCCGATGATCATTTCGAAATTTTCGGGCTGGACATTGGCTCTGATGCCATCAGCCGCTTCGTGGGCCATGAGCGTTTTCATTTTGTCGAAGGGGATATCAGTATTCACTCGGAGTGGATCGAGTACCACATTAAGAAATGTGATGTGGTATTACCCCTGGTGGCGATTGCCACACCGATCGAATACACCCGCAACCCGCTGCGCGTGTTTGAACTGGATTTTGAAGAAAATCTGAAGATCATTCGCGATTGTGTGAAGTACAAAAAGCGCATTATTTTCCCCTCCACCTCGGAGGTCTATGGCATGTGTACGGATGACACTTTCGATGAAGATCACTCGAATCTGGTGGTCGGGCCGATCAATAAACAGCGCTGGATCTATTCCGTCTCGAAACAGTTACTGGATCGGGTGATCTGGGCTTATGGAGAAAAAGAGGGGTTGCGGTTTACGCTGTTCCGGCCTTTCAACTGGATGGGACCGCGCCTGGATAACCTTAACGCGGCACGTATCGGCAGCTCGCGTGCCATTACTCAGTTGATCCTGAATCTGGTGGAAGGATCGCCGATTAAGTTGATTGACGGCGGGCGGCAGAAGCGCTGCTTTACCGATATCCGTGACGGCATTGAAGCGCTGTTCCTGATTATCGAGAATAAGCAGCAGAACTGCGATGGTCAGATTATCAATATCGGTAACCCGGATAACGAAGCCAGTATTAAAGAGCTGGCCGAACAGCTGCTGGCCAGTTTTGAACGGCACCCGCTGCGTCACCAATTCCCGCCATTTGCCGGTTTTCGCGAGGTGGAAAGTAGCAGCTATTATGGCAAGGGATATCAGGATGTGGAGCACCGTAAACCGTCGATCCGTAATGCGAAGCGTCTGCTGAACTGGCAGCCGGAGGTGGCGATGAACTACACCATTGATGCCACGCTCGACTTCTTCCTGCAAACCGTTGAACAGGGCGAGATTGTCGAATGATCAATGTGGGTTTACGCATTGATGTGGATACCTGGCGCGGCACCCGGGACGGTGTGCCGCGCCTGCTCTCCATTCTTGAACGTCAGCAAACCCGCGCCAGCTTTTTCTTCAGCGTTGGGCCGGATAATATGGGCCGCCATTTATGGCGGCTGCTAAAACCGCGCTTTCTGTGGAAGATGCTGAGGTCAAACGCGGCTTCACTCTACGGCTGGGACATTCTGCTGGCGGGTACAGCCTGGCCCGGACGACGTATCGGCCAGGGGCTGGCCGATACGATCCGTCAGGCAAGCTTGCAGCATGAAACAGGGATGCACGCTTGGGATCATTTTGCCTGGCAGACCTGGGCGGGCGTATGGCCTGCAGGGAAGCTGAGTGAAGAGGTCCGCCGGGGCGTTGAGGCACTCAGCGAACTGACCGGGCAACCCGTAACCTGTTCAGCCGCAGCGGGCTGGCGTGCCGATGGCCGTGTCCTCACCGCTAAACAGGCTTTTGACTTTCGTTATAACAGCGATTGTCGGGGCACAGAGCCTTTCCGGCCAATACTGCCAGATGGGCGGCTGGGAACCGTGCAAATCCCGGTGACGTTACCGACGTGGGACGAAGTGGCAGGGACGCGTGTCGATCCTGCGCACTACAACGCGTTCATCCTTGATGAGATCGCTCGCCAGCCGGGCGTGCCGGTTTACACCATCCATGCGGAAGCGGAAGGGATCGTGCTGGCGGACAAATTTGATGCACTGCTGACGGAGGCGCGACAGCGGGGGATTCGTTTCTGTCCATTGGGCGAGCTGCTGCCGCAGGACCTCTCGCAACTGCCGACAGGCAAAGTGATTCGGGGTAGCTTCCCCGGCCGTGAAGGTTGGCTGGGATGCCAGCAACTCGCTGAGTGATTGTGGATGAAATACACCCGTTATGCATTATTACTGCCCCTGTTGTATGCACTCTATTACCTGCTCCCTCTTGAGTTCCGGGCGCTGTGGCAGCCGGATGAAGTTCGCTATGCGGAGATCAGCCGTGAAATGCTGGTCAGTGGGAACTGGGTGGTGCCGCACTTTCTTGACCTGCGCTATTTTGAGAAGCCGATCGCCGGGTACTGGATCAATAACCTCAGTCAGTGGATCTTTGGCGGCAATAACTTCTCCGTGCGTTTTGGCTCAGTGCTTTCTGTGTCACTCAGTGCATTACTGATTTACTGGCTGGCGTTTTGTCTGTGGCGTAAGCGTGCGACGGCGCTGTTGTCTGCGGTGATCTTCCTCACCTGCATGTTGGTCTATTGCATCGGGACTTATGCGGTGCTGGACCCGATGATCACGCTATGGCTGACGGCTGCGATGTGCAGCTTCTGGCTGGTTGGGCAGGGGGGGAGCCGGCGGCAGAAAACAGCGGGTTGGTTACTGCTGGGGCTGGCCTGTGGTATGGGGTTTATGACCAAAGGCTTTCTGGCGCTGGCGGTTCCGGTGGTGGCAATTGTGCCGTGGATGGTCTGGCAGCGCCGAGTGAAAGAGCTGATGTTATGGGGACCGCTGGCCTTGCTCAGCGCGGCGCTGATCTCGGCACCCTGGGCCATCAGCATTGCCCGACAGGAACCCGACTTTTGGCATTATTTCTTCTGGGTGGAGCATATTCAGCGCTTTGCTGAGAATGATGCTCAACACAAAGCACCGTTCTGGTATTACATTCCGGTACTGATTGCCGGGGCACTTCCGTGGCTTGGTCTACTGCCGGGGGCGCTACATCGGGCCTGGCGGGAACGGCAGGGCGCTGTGGGTTCCGCTTATTTACTCGGTTGGGTGGTGATGCCGCTGCTGTTTTTCAGTGTGGCGAAAGGCAAACTGCCGACCTATATCCTGCCCTGTTTTGCACCGCTGGCGATGCTGCTGGCCCATCATGCGATGGCACTCTCCGCCGCGGGGCGACGCGGGCTGAAAGCCAACGGCGTGATCAATCTGGTGGTGGGGATTGTGCTGCTGCTGGCGATGGTGCTGATCGTGGCCCCCTGGGGCCTGCTCAGGCAGCCGGTGTATGCCCGACATGAGGTGATTAAAGTACTGCTGGGGGCGACAGCATTTCTCTTTTGGGCACTGGTGGGCGCGGCCAGCCTGGTGGAGGGCGCGAAGCACTGGCGGCTGGCGGCGCTGTGTCCGTTGGGGCTGGCGCTGGTGGTGGGGGCGGCGATCCCCGATAAAGTGATCAATTCCAAACAGCCGCAGCCGTTTATTGCCGATTTCAGCCGGGATTTGCAGCAGAGCCGCTTTGTGCTGTCGAACAATATTGGTACGGCATCGGCGCTGGCCTGGGAACTGAAGCGCAGCGATATTTTATTATTAGACCAACCGGGTGAGCTGGCCTACGGTTTGGGCTATGCCGATGGTGCCGATCGTCTTATTTCTACTGCGGATTTTGCGCAGTGGCTGAGCGCGCATCGGCGTGAAGGTAATGTATCGTTGATGATGAAATTAGCCTCTGAGGACAACAAGGTGGATGAGCGTATCCCTGCACCTGACCGTCTCTACCAGCAAGGGCGGATGCTGTTTTATCTCTATCGGCAGCAGCCGTGAATATGCTGCTGATTGTCCTGGCCAGCCTGCTGAGCTGTGGCGGGCAGTTGTGCCAGAAGCAGGCGACGGTGCGTGAGGGTCGCCGTCATTTTCTGGTGTGGCTGACGGCAAGCATATTGCTGCTGGGGATGGCGCTGCTGGTGTGGCTGCGTGTGTTGCAGACTGTGCCGGTGGGGGTCGCTTACCCCATGCTGAGTCTTAACTTTATTTTTGTGACCTTAGCCGCGCGCTGGCTGTGGCAGGAAGCGATTTCATGGCGTCATGGACTGGGCATTGTGCTGATTGTGGCCGGCGTGGCGGTGATGGGGAGCTATACCTGATGGGCCTGCTGTATGCTTTTTGCAGTGTGCTGCTGATCAGTGCTGCGCAGTTGATGATGAAGTGGGCGATGGTACAGCTTCCCGCTATCGATCAGCTCGCGCTATTCAGCGCGGCGCTGCTCAGCGTCTCTTTACCCACGCTGGTGCTCTCCGGCGGGCTGCTGGCCTACGCTCTGTCGATGATGTGCTGGTTACTGGCCTTACAGCGTCTGCCGCTGAGCCGGGTTTATCCGCTGTTGAGTCTGAGTTATCTGCTGGTATGGACGGCAGCACTGTGGTTGCCTGGGATGAATGAAATTTTTCTCTGGGGCAAGCTGGTGGGCGCGGCACTGATCCTCGTCGGGCTGCTATTGATATTCTGGCCGGGGAAAAAGGCCCACAGATAATGCTATCATCGCGCGATTCATTACACAGAGTCTGTTAAAAACATGAACCCTTCACTCCCCCTCCTGCAGGTCAGGGAGGTCTCGTTTGTGCGTCAGGGTAAAACGCTGTTGTCGCCCGTGTCCTTTGAGCTTCACAAGGGCGAATTCCTCTGGCTGACGGGGCCGTCCGGGGCAGGTAAAAGTACCCTGCTGAAAATTATTGCTTCTCTGCTTGATGCGTCCGGCGGTGAAGTGAGGTTTAACGGTCAGCCGATTATTGAGTTGAAACCCGAACAGTATCGCCAGCGTGTATCCTACGTGTTTCAGACCCCCCAGCTGTTTGGCCGTTCGGTGTATGACAATCTCTCTCTGCCCTATCAGATCCGCCAGCAGCCCGTAGATCGCCAGCATCTCGGCGACGAGCTGGAGCGATTGGGGCTGCCACCCGCAATGCTGGATACCTCAATTGATCAACTCTCCGGTGGGGAAAAACAGCGTGTGGCGCTGCTGCGCAATGTACAGTTTCGCCCGGATATCCTGCTACTGGACGAAATCAGTAGCGCGCTGGATGACGCGAATAAACGGAGGGTAGCGCAGTTGATCGACCAGCAGGTCGCGCAAGGAAGTGCGGCGATCTGGATCAGTCACGACAGCGTAGAAACAGATGATGGCAGACGGCGGATCCGGCTGTCGCCCGCAGCAACGGAGGGCCAGTATGAACCAGCATAATATTACCAATGAGTCACTGGCCCTGGCCTTAATGCTGGTGGTGATTGCACTGCTGGTCAGCAGCAAGGAGCGGCTGGGGCTGGAAAAAGACATCATCTGGAGCGTGGCGCGCGCCATTGTGCAGTTGGTGATTGTTGGCTATGTGCTCAAGTATATTTTCGATCTGAACAATCAGTGGCTGACCGTGTTGATGGTGCTGTTTATCTGCGTAAATGCCGCGTTGAATGCCAAAAAGCGCAGCCGCGCTATCGACAGAGGCTTTCTGATTTCGTTTATTGCCATCACCTCGGGTACTACGCTGACGCTGACCATTTTGCTGCTCAGTGGCGCGATTGAGTTTATGCCCATGCAGGTGATCCCGATCTCGGGAATGATTGCGGGCAATGCGATGGTGGCGGTGGGGTTATGCTTCAGTAATCTGAATCAGCGGTTTAGTGATAATCGCCAGAAGGTAGAGGAGATGCTGAGTCTGGGAGCGAGTGCAAAGCGGGCATCGACGTCTATCGTGCGCGACAGCATACGCGCAGCCATGATCCCCACGGTCGATGCAGCAAAAACGGTTGGTCTGGTGAGTTTACCGGGCATGATGTCCGGTCTGATTTTTGCCGGTATTGATCCGGTAAAAGCCATTAAGTATCAGATTATGGTGACCTTTATGCTGCTCGGCACCGCAAGCCTGTCGACCATCATTGCAGGTTATCTGGCGGCCCGCCGTTTTTATACCGCACGCGTGCAGTTGAAATAATCGTTGGCACCCGTCATGGCCGACCATTTTTTCCGGTCGGCCATGACATTTCTATGCCGGCAGTGTCGCTGACATCAGAAATTCACATTGGCGCTCAGGCCACCGATAAACGCGTCTTTAACCCCACTGACCGCGCCGGGAGAGGCGACATATTGCAGATTAGGGCGCAGGTTCAGCCAGTTAGTGGCGTGGACGTTATAGTAAACTTCGTAGTTCCATTCGGAGCCGTGCTGAACGGGCAGATACGTCGGGCTGTTATAACGGGACTCGCCGTTGTATTGATTGGTTTCGTGCTGCATTTTACCGTAGTCACTGTTGACGTGAATACGCGCGGCCCCGACACCTATCTCATCCTGCGCACGTGCCGCAAAGGGTCCTTTCCAGGTGAAGGATACCGCCTGGTAATGATCGGTTTTCGAGGTTTTATGATCGTTCATCACCGCCTGTACGGTTAAGCCCAGGCCCCGGTTGACATCACCGTCGGTTGCAGTTAACTGCTGTTGCAGCAGCATATAACCACCATAGGCTTTCGCCTGGCCGCCGTAGCCGCCATTATGGTAGCTGGCGTATTTATCCCCGTTAACCGAGGAGTAGTAGCCACCGATACGGTAGTTCCCAGGCAGCTTGTTGGCACCCAGCAGGGGTGTCCAGCCAAATTCAAAGGGGACCAGGTTACCCAGGCTCGGGCTGCCGTCGAGGTAGAAGCCGTTACCGCGATCGTAGTTATTACGGTTCTGGTTATAAAAGCCCACCTGGAAGAACATGTCGTCCGGCAGGTTCAGTTTTACGCGACCGCCCCATTGTGAGACCGGCCAGTTAAACCAGCGGTCTCCGCGCCAGTTACCCGGCTGACCGCTGCCAAAGGCCAGGTTCTGGAATTTGCTGTCGAATGCATCAAAGTCTTCACCCGTGGTCACGCGACCGGCTTTGATTTCAACCCGATGATCAAAGAAACCCTTGTTTACCCAAAATTGGGTCAGACGCCAGGTCTGCCCACGCCCCCAGACTTCTTCCACTGAGGACAAGCCGCCTGTCCGCGGATCGTTGATGTGCTGGGTCAGGTCGCGACCGTTCCGGCTGGTCACCGTGAACTGGACCTGTGTGTCATCCCAGTTGAGGAGTTTTTCCAGATCGAGAGTGGTGCCGAAGGCCCACTGATCGGTATAACGGGCAGTGGTGGAGGTGTTATACCCTCCGGCGAGATTACTGGCCGACTCCATGGTGTAGTTGACCTGGAAATCGGCACCTTCCCTTTTTAATTCGCTGCGATAGCCGTCCCAGTCGCCAAACAGATAATCCGAATCCAGACTGAGAGGGCGCATTTCTGCCCCTGCGGGGGCCGAAGCCCATAACAGTGCGCTTCCGCACATCATCAGCATGGCATGTTTACTCGTCCATTGAAAAACACCGTAATGATTCATTTATCTCTCCTTGTTATGAATAATCGTCTTGCCAACAAGCATTTTGGGCATCCAGGCGTCAGAAATTAATACCCGCGCCGAGTCCGCCCACAAACAGATGTGAATTTTCGCTCACAGCACCGGGCTTGGTGCTGGATTGCAGGTTAGGCCGCAGTATCAAGTGAGGCGTTAAGCGGTAGTTGTAATAGAGGTTGTAATTAAATCCGTCGCCCCGCATCAGCGGTTGCGGTTGATTATCGCGATATTCTTCAGGAATGGCCGGCGTATCTGCCTGAGGGGAAATAATTTCTGTTGATGGTGGCGGCTGATGCAGATAAAAACGTTCTGGCAGGGCAGATGCGTTAGCCACCATGAACAGCGTGGCAATACCGAGACACTGTTTAAGACAGGCTATTCTTTCCATGAGTTCACCTCTTATTATGATTATCTAATCGGTTTTTTAGCCCGATGAAGTACATCACAATGTGGTTAACCCGTTTCGCTATTAAGTGCTCTGGAGAGCGCCCATAAAAAAACGCCCACGAGGGGCGTTCAGAGTGTGATCAGGTCAGATCGAGCTTAGCGGCGGCCAAAAATCTTGGCGGCCAGGAAGCCTACACCGGCGGCAATCGCCAGTGAAACCAGGGGAGAATCCTGGGTTTTACTTTTCACGCAGTCCAGCGCATCATCCACGGCGTAAGAGGCTTTTGCTGCCTGCTGACGCACTTTTCCTCTGAATTCATGCTCCGGCGAGTCTACGGCTTTACCAAACTCTTCCTGCCCTTTGCCGACGGCTTCTTGCGCTTTATCGTTCGCTTTATCAAACAGACTCATTGTGCCTCCTTTTGATGGCATGATTTCCTGAAACGACTTTAAGCGTAGTTCATCTGTCGCGCTTTGCCGGAGCACTTATGTGTAAAAATATGAATGAAGGTGCCAGATACTGACAAAAAAGAGGGCAGATCAACGATCTGCCCTCTTTTGTCGGGAGCGTTAAGCTCCCGTGCTGCCAGTGATATTCTGCATAAGACTCAGGGTATCAATGGTAGCCTTCGTCCGGCTTGATCTTGCCGCGGAACACATAGTAGCTCCAGAAGGTATAGACCAGAATCACCGGAATAATCAGCAGACCACCGACTAACATAAAGCCCTGACTCTGCGGCGGGGAGGCGGCATCCCAGATGGTGATGGAAGGGGGAATGATATACGGCCAGATACTGATACCCAGTCCGGTAAAGCCCAGGAATACCAGCGCCAGGGTCAGCAGGAATGGCGTGTAGTGCGCGTGGCGTTGCAGTGCGCGCCACAGTGCCCAGGATGCCGCCATAACCAGTAAAGGAACCGGTAAAAACCAGAACAGGTTAGGCAGGGTGAACCAGCGTTGCATAATGCTGGTATGTGCCAGCGGTGTCCAGATGCTGACGATGGCCATCACGACCAGCAGGCCGATCAGCAGCGGTTTGGTCAGCGCCGTCATTTTCCTGTGCAGTTCATTCTCGGTCTTCATGATAAGCCATGTGCTACCCAGCAGGGCATAGGCCAGAACCAGACCAACACCGCAGAACAGCGTAAACGGCGTCAACCATGCCAGTGCCGGACCGCTGTACGTACGGTTGGTCACTTCAAAGCCGTTGATAAACGCGCCCAACACCACACCCTGACTGAAGGTTGCCACGTAAGAACCGCCGATAAACGCTTTATCCCAGAACGGACGGTGTTCTTCCGTTGCTTTAAAACGGAACTCAAACGCCACGCCACGGAAAATAAGACCGATCAGCATGATGGTGAGCGGGGCCGCCAGGGCGCTGGTGATCACCGCGTAGGCCAGCGGGAAAGCACCGAACAGTGCAGCCCCCCCGAGGATCAGCCAGGTTTCGTTGCCATCCCATACCGGGGCAACGGTGTTAACCATCATATCGCGCTCAATCGGATCTTTATTGAACGGGAACAGGATACCGATACCCAGATCGAAACCATCCATGATGATATACATCAGGGTGGCGAAGATGATGATAGTAAACCAGATAATTGAGAGATCGATGCCCACCTTACTTCTCCTCCTGCGGCGAATGTAATTTTTCCTGCACCGCAGACAGCGGGCGAGACGGAGTATGTGATGTGCCTGGGCCGCCTTCTGGCGTATGGTCACCTTCACCGGCCTGCGGGCCTTTCTTAATCAGGTTCGCCAGATAGCTGTAGCCGACGCCAAAGACGGCGCAGTACACCAGCAGGAACGCGATCAGGCTGATGCTCATTTGCAGCGTGCTGTGCAGCGATACGGCATCACGCGTGCGCAGCAGGCCATAAATAACCCACGGCTGACGGCCAATTTCGGTGGTAATCCAACCCGCCACCAGAGCAATCAGACCGGAAGGCCCCATCAACAGGACAAACCACAGGAAAGGACGAGAAGTATACAGGCGCTGACCGCGACGCATCCACAGGCTGACAACACCCAGCAAAATCATCAGCATACCCAGCGCAACCATCACGCGAAACGACCAGAACACCACGGTGGAGTTAGGACGATCTTCTTTCGGGAAGCTTTTCAGTGCCGGTACCTGTTTATCCAGGCTGTGGGTCAGGATCAGGCTACCGAGGTAAGGAATCTCCAGCGCGTACTTGGTACGCTCTTCTTTCATATCCGGGATGCCGAACAGGATCAGCGGGGTCGCTTCTCCCGGAGGATTCTCCCAGTGACCTTCAATCGCCGCGATTTTTGCAGGCTGATGTTCCAGCGTATTCAGGCCGTGGGCATCGCCAATCATTGCCTGAATCGGCGAGACGATCAGTGCCATCCACAGAGACATCGACAGCATTTTACGCACCGCTGGCGTATCGTTTTTACGCAGCAGATGCCATGCGGCAGAGGCACCCACAAAGAAGGCAGTCACCAGGAAAGCGGCGACGGACATATGCAGCAGGCGATAAGGGAAGGACGGGTTGAAGATAATTTTGAACCAGTCCACCGGTATCACAATGCCGTTTTCCAGCGCGTAACCTTGCGGCGTCTGCATCCAGCTATTGGAGGCCAGGATCCAGAAGGTGGAGATAATCGTGCCCAGCGCGACCATACAGGTCGCGAAGAAGTGCAGGCCACGGCTGACACGGTTCCAGCCAAACAGCATCACCCCGAGGAAGCCAGCTTCAAGGAAGAATGCGGTAAGCACTTCGTAGGTCAGGAGCGGGCCGGTAATACTGCCTGCAAACTGCGAAAATCCTGCCCAGTTGGTCCCAAACTGATAGGCCATCACCAGACCCGATACCACCCCCATACCGAAGTTAACGGCAAAGATTTTTGACCAAAAATGATAAAGGTCGCGATAGACCTCATTTTTGCTTTTCAGCCACAGACCTTCGAGCACGGCGAGAAAACTGGCCAGGCCAATGGTGATGGCGGGAAAGAGAATGTGGAAGGCTACGGTGAAACCAAACTGTATCCTCGCCAGATGGAACGCATCTAATCCGAACATTGCTTACCTCGATCTAACATGAACAACTGCCTTTTATTTTTTTACCCACGGTTAACAAATAGGTGACATATAGCAAAAAAGAAAATGTGTCAGCCGGGGGACTTCTCATCGGAGATTTGATCCTAAGACCAAAGCAGGTGAAGAAGTAGCAACAGTAATAGTGAACTGGCCTATAACAGTAACGATTATTACGAGTAATTGTTTCGTCAACAGGTTAAATCAACGGAAGATAATGTTAATGCAGGATAGAAGAATGATGCTCATATGTGAAAATGCTGTATCTTTCTGTCGTAAAAGCATTTTTTTCGTTGGTGCGTCGGCGGGGTTCGTCAGGTGACTATCGTTATTCTGCGTTGAAAACCTCAGGTGAGGCGTACATCCAATATAGCTAACAGGGCTATAAAAAAGGATGTTTACGCATCATTATTATAATAACCCTATAGTTTTTCATGACTTATGAATAATATGTGGATTTAATGTTATTATTTGGTTCTATTAATTTTAAATGACCTTTTCCCACTATTTGGATTGGCTTATCAATCCCTCTGCCTGACCAATCGTCTCTCTCCTCCCTGTAAATGTTAAGGGTGTAATACACATAAATATGTAAATTGAATTATTTAGTTACAAATTTCTGGCGTTTTTATCGCCGATCGTTGCGGCGAATCAAGAAATCGTCTGAATAATGATGCTTGTGGTGAGTGGGTGCAGTGCGTGCTATAACCAAAAAAACGTTGTCAGCCTCGGGAGTCAAATGGATACCTTTATGATGTTGTTACCCGTATATGTTGCCTATCTGCTGGGCACGGCCAGCCCTGGCCCGAGCAATATGGCGATTATGGGTGTCGCGATGCGCCAGGGGCGCCGCCCGGCATTGATGCTGGCGGCGGGTGTGATCACGGGGTCACTGTGCTGGGCGCTGCTGGTTGCGACCGGTTTATCCACGCTGCTACTGGCTTACGCTCAGGCTATTGTGGTGATCAAAGTGGTGGGGGGCTTCTATTTGCTTTTGCTGGCGTGGAAAGCGGCACGGAGTGCTGCCCGTCGTGGGGAAGACAGCGTTGTACCGCTGGCGGTAGGGGGGGCAGCCGCTTCCCTCTACCGCCGTGGTTTGCTGCTGCATCTGGGAAATCCAAAGGCGATTCTGGTGTGGACGGCGATAATGTCATTGGGGATTCACCCGGATGCGGCCCCTTCCGTACTGCCGTTGATTGTCGGTGGCTGTGCGTTACTGGGGATAATGGTGTTCAGCAGCTACGCGCTGTTGTTCTCCACCCCGGCGATGAGCCGGGGGTATCAGAAATGCCGCCGCAGTATTGAAGGCATTTTCGCGCTGTTTTTCACGGCGGCGGGCGTGAAGCTGCTGTTTTCACGTTAACCGTACGCCGGGCCTCCGGCGTGCCTTATGCCTGAGGCTGATAACCGGCCAGTTCACTGTCCGGCATTCCGGCATCACGCGCCGCCTGACAAATCTGCTGCCAGCTATTGGCATCAATCGGAATACCGTGCAGGCGGCGTTCGGCGCGCTGTGCTTCCTCCCACTCACCCGGGATCAGGATTGCATTGTCACCCGCCTGCGGTGAGGCTTTCGTCCAGGCAATAAAGGCTTCCGCTTCCTGCTGCATGTCCGGTGCGTCAAATGCTGCCGGGTCAAGTACTACGGTGGTCATGCAGTTAAAGATAGCGTCACTGGTATTTTTCAGTGACTGTAGGTGGGTCGTTTGGCCACCGGAAAGTGCCCCGCCGAGGATTTCGCACATCACCGCCAGCGCATAGCCTTTATGCAGGCCAAAGGCCAGAAGGGAACCAAATGGCGCTTCATGCATCACCGCAGGGTCAATGTCCGGCTTCCCTTGATGATCGATCAGATAGCCAGGCGGGACGTTGACACCTTTATTCCAGGCAACGCGGGTTTTACCGTAAGCAATGCCGCTGGTGGCGAAATCAAGCAGCAGCGGTGGCTGGCCGGGGCGCGGGAAGATGGCGCAAAATGGGTTGGTCCCGAAGCGGCGGTCACTGCCGTTAAACGGCGCAACCATCGGATCGCCAACAACGTTGACGAAATGAAACGAGATATAACCGGCGCGTGCGCACTGCTCCGCCCAGTGACCAATGCGCCCAATATGGTGCGAGTTCCGCAATGCGATGGCACACATTCCCAGCTTCTGGGTACGTGCAATCGCCAGATCCATCGCTTCAGCGGCCATCACCTGGCCAAAGCCCTGGCCGCCATCGACGGTGAGCACCGCCCCGGCGTCTTTAACGATCCTGAGCTGCTGGTTCTGCTGCAGATGTCCCTGGGATTTTGAGAGCATATAACTTGGGATCATCCCGACACCGTGAGAATCATGCCCGGCAAGGTTCGCTGCCACCAAATGCTCGGCGACGCGTTGCGCTTCCTGCTTGCTGCTGCCTGCGTGCTGCCACAGACTCTGCACCATCTGCTGTAAAATGGTGTGATTAATGTAAATGTCACCCTGAATCTGGTTCATTTTTTTTCCTTAAAATAATGAAGGTTACTGCTTATTTTTAAACGAATAATTGGTTTTTGTCCGTTTAATTTTTCTGCACGCCAGGCTTCTTTTTCGATGAATATCGCGACATTCCTGTTCGATATATTGCTAATTTCATCGGTTGCTAAGTATACTATTGCATTGATATGTATTGATTTTTTAACTAAAGCCAAATTTTTTTGCTCGTGCTCGGACAGACGCCGCTTGGGGTAAAACAGCCGTATGGAAAGTGAACACACAGAACCCACCAGCACTAACAGTATTCCTTTACTGGATCTGTCTGCGATTTCGCGCGAGATGCTGCTGCTGGGTAAACGGCTGGCAGATACCAAATATAAGATTGATATGCTGGGGAAAGTCGGCTGGGGTGAGCTGACGGCTAACCTGCACGGTCTGGAAGCTAGTGGCGAATGGAATGGCCCGGACGATGCGCTGACTTTTTTCAGTAAGATTTTTCCCTTTGCGATCCTGCCTTCAGAAACTGAGCCGATGGGGATCTATCAGGTGCCAACCGAGCGGGTGATTGGCCGAAGCTGGCGCTGGTGGCCCGATCACCTTAGTGGTAACAGCGAAGAGAAATTGCGTGAGCATCTGAACGGCCCCAATGCTGCCGAGAGTACCTCTTACTATTTTATTTCCGCACTGGCTGTGCTGTTGGCGGTACAGGGACAGAGCAGGGTGAATTATTGCCGACAACGGCATATTCCGCTTATTACGGCGCGGGTAACGTATCTTTCCTACCCGCCCGCTGACCGTTTCAAGCTCTACCATGTTACCCGTGGCAACACCCGGCAGAGCTGGATAGTGCTGAATGATCGCTATTTACAGGCGATTCAGTGGCCGCGTATTACGCTGCCGGCACTGAGCAGTTATGGAGTGCATAGCGCCGTCTGGCCTCAGACGTTTCCCTCCACGGAACGAATTTTCGACGAGTTACATCATCCTCAACCCGCCGAGGATTTTGTCGCACCCTGCGTGGATTTACAGGCGCTGCAACAAAAAATAGAAGTGGAAGAACAGGAAGCGCTGCTGGCGGCTAAGCCGGTGAAAATGGCGCTGAGCGATATGGATATCGTGAATCTCTGGCCGGTGACGATGACCCTGACGTTCTTTTTCCTGCTCTCGCTGGTGGCAGCGGGCGTGACGGCGGGCGGGGGTTGGTTAGGTCTGATTAGTCTGGTGATCTGCGGGATGTCCGGCGCGCTGCTGCTGCTGCTCGCTGCACCTGTTTTCCTTGTGCGACAGAGTTTACGCAGCCGCAACAAAAAGGAGAGGGAAGAGTCGGCCACTTCTGTGCCAGAAGAGAACCCGGCATCCCCGCCAGCCGTATAAAAAAGCCCACGTAAAGTGGGCAACTAAAGCTATTCATCTGACTTTGCCATAATAATTACGGCAATAAATCATCGCACTAATCCCACAATAAATATAAGTGATTATACAGATCGATCTTTAGTGATCGATCGGAAAAACCGATTGATAGTCAAAATGTGAAGCAGGCGATACAAAGATAGAGCGAAATCGCACAATGCGCTTCTAAGTGGCGTCAATAACAGCCTAATGCGGTTGTTCAAATCCTGCTTTAACCATCTGTTCGCGCAGGGCGCTGGTGATAACCCGGTTGCCCCCCGTGACCGGAAAGATCACGTTATTGATCACATCATCCAGATAGTGCTCATTAAATTCATGTGCGGTCAGCTGACCACCACCTTCATCGTTGATCGCAATCGATCCTTTAATATGATCGCCCGCATTCTTCGCGGTCAAACTGTAACGACCCATGCTGGTATTTATCGTGCTCATAAGATCTCCTTGTAACATTTTCAGGGGGAAAGGGTAGCAAGTGAGTCCATAAAATGACCTGAATAAGTCTAGCCAGGCTGCGCGCGATCCTCTAAGTCCTGAGCGTAAAGAAGTGAAAGATCGTGAGCGTGGTCGCTAAATTTTTTGCATGTTGCAGGGCATTATCTGTCCGTCGTTAACCCGCGAGGGTGACGTCAAGTTCAAGCGTAGCCAGTTCCTGACGTGCAGCGGCAGGCAGGTGTGGGTCAGTGATGATGCTGTCAAACTGTGTCAGTGGCAGGGCAAGAAAGGTGGCAATTTTGTTGTACTTTGAGCTATCGGCCAGCAGTACACGTTTTCGGCTGACTTCACTGACGGCGCGTTTAACGGCGATTTTTTCTTCATCCGGGGTAAAGGTGCCACGCATTCCCCAGCATGAGGCGGAGATAAATGCGATGTCTACGGACAGGCCACGCAGCGCCTGAGCAGCAGCATCCCCTACGCAGGAGCGGTTGTCGCGGCACAGTGTACCGCCAGTGTGGATCATCCGGCACTGGCTGGTGTCGATCAGGAAATTGGCAATCACAAAATCGTTGGTGATGATCAGCAGGTCATCACGGATGCCCAATTCGCGTGCCAGGGCCAGCGTGGTGGTGCCGGCATCCAGGTAGATGCAGCTGTTACGCGGGATATGGCGGGCGGCGGCGGCACCAATGGTCTGTTTTTCAAGGCTGAACATACTGGTTTTATCCAGATGCGTCGGCTCGCTGGAGAGGCGTTCTGTGGAACGGACACCGCCTGACACCAGTAACACGGCTCCCTGTTCTTCCAGCTTTTGCAGATCGCGGCGAATGGTCATGTGCGATACGGCCAGACGTTCAGTCAGTTCAGCAATGCTCACGACTCCCCGCTCTTGTACCAGCGTTAATATTTGTTGATGTCGTTCTACCGGGATCATCATTATTCCTGTTGAGAGGGGAGTTGGCTTGACCAGAGTGTAAAGGAGCGTACCCGGCGTCTGCACCACAATTTTTATCAATTTATCACGGAAAGAAGACGTTTTCCTTCCCATATATCGATGGTTTTGTTTTTATCTTTATGAATTTAAATGAGTATTTTTATATCACGGTTATCGTGCTGCGGTGTTAATTCTTGTTATTCCTTCCTTTTTTACGGTTAATTGTTGTGATGCACGTCACCAAAAGTGCCGATAAAAGCGCCTATACTTCACATATCAAAACAAATAATCACCAAAATTAACACGGAGTGCGTATGTCTAAGGCAACATCAATGTCGGTTTGTGTCGTCGGCCTCGGTTCAATGGGGATGGGAGCTGCGCAGTCCTGTATCAAAGCGGGCCTGAAAACCTGGGGCGTGGATCTTAACCCACAGGCTCTGCAAACACTGCGCGACAGCGGTGCGCAGGCGGCGGAGAACTCGGCCAATGACTTTGCAGCCCAGCTTGATGCGGTGCTGCTGCTGGTGGTGAATGCCGCCCAGGTGAAACAGATTTTGTTTGCGGAGCACGGACTGGCGTCACGCTTAACACCCGGCACTGTGGTGATGGTTTCTTCGACGATCTCTGCGCAGGATGCACAGGCGATTGAACAGCAGCTGGCCGCACACCAGTTAATTATGCTCGATGCACCGGTATCCGGAGGGGCAGCGAAAGCGGCAACCGGTGAAATGACCGTGATGGCCTCCGGTAGTGATGAGGCATTTGATCGGTTACAGCCCGTGCTGGACGCGGTAGCGGGAAAAGTGTATCGCATTGGCAGCGAGATTGGTCTTGGTTCGACAGTGAAGATCATTCACCAGTTGCTCGCCGGTGTTCATATTGCCGCAGGCGCAGAAGCGATGGCACTGGCCGCCCGCGCCGGTATTCCACTGGATACCATGTATGACGTGGTGACCAACGCCGCAGGCAACTCCTGGATGTTTGAAAACCGTATGCGTCATGTGGTTGACGGCGATTATTCACCGAAATCGGCGGTCGATATTTTTGTTAAAGATCTCGGCCTGGTCGCTGACACGGCGAAAGCGCTGCATTTCCCACTGCCGCTGGCGTCCACGGCATTCAATATGTTTACCTCCGCCAGTAACGCGGGCTTTGGCCGCGAAGATGACAGCGCAGTAATTAAGATTTTCAGCGGCATTACGCTGCCCGTAAAACAGGAGCAGAAATAATGCGTCTGGGTGTGATTGCGGATGATTTTACCGGGGCGACGGATATTGCCAGTTTCCTGGTACAGAACGGCATGTCTACCGTCCAGGTCAATGGCGTGCCAGCAGGGCCACTGTCGTCGCAGGCTGATGCCATTGTTGTCAGTCTGAAGTCGCGCTCCTGTGCAGCGGAGAAAGCGGTGGCTGATTCGTTACAGGCGCTGGCCTGGTTACAGCAGCAGGGGTGCGAACGTTTTTATTTTAAATACTGCTCCACTTTTGACAGTACCGCACAGGGGAATATTGGCCCGGTCACCGATGCGCTGCTGGCGGCACTGGGTGAGTCACAAACCATTATCTCTCCGTCACTGCCGGTGAATGGTCGCACGGTGTATCAGGGGCATCTTTTTGTCATGGATCAGCTGCTGTCAGATTCCGGTATGCGTCATCACCCTGTGACGCCGATGACCGACAGCAATTTGTTACGGCTGATGGAAGCACAGGCGAGCGGTAAGGCGGGATTGATTAACAGTCAGACGCTGGATCAGGGCGCCGATGCGGTGCGTCTGGCGCTGGAGGAACTGGCACAGCAGGGCGTGCAGTATGTAGTGCTGGATGCGCTGAATGAGCAGCATCTGCTGACCCAGGGAGAAGCGCTGCGCGATCGCCGCCTGGTGACGGGCGGCTCAGGGCTGGCAATCGGCCTGGCGCGTCAGTGGGCCAGTGCCGGGCACGATAGTGCGCGTGCTCAGGCCGCGGGTGCGCCGCAGGGCCAGCGCGCAGTGGTGCTGTCTGGTTCCTGCTCGACCATGACCAACCGCCAGGTGGCGCGTTATCGCCAGCAGGCTGCAGCCGCGGCGATTGATGTGGAACGTGCGCTGCATGAGCGCGACCGTTATGCCAGCGAACTGTGCGACTGGGTGGTGCAGCACGAATCAGATGCACTGGCCCCGTTGTTGTTCGCGACCTCAGACCCAGAAACCCTGCAACGTATTCAGCAGCAGTACGGCGCCGCGCACAGCAGTGAAGCCGTTGAGCAGTTGTTTGCCGCTGTGGTGCGTGAGTTGCAACAGCGTGGCTGGCAGCGTTTTATCGTGGCAGGAGGGGAAACCTCCGGCGTGGTAGCGCAGACGTTAGGCATTGATGCATTTCATATCGGCCCGGTGATTTCGCCAGGCGTGCCCTGGGTGCGCGCCGTCGGGCAGCCCGTTTCGCTGGCGCTGAAATCCGGTAATTTCGGCGATGAAAACTTTTTTGCCCGCGCACAAACGGAGTTCGTAGTATGACTGAACAACAAGCACGTGAAGAGATGGTCCGGCTGGGCGCTTCGTTTTTCCAGCGTGGCTATGCCACGGGCTCAGCCGGGAATCTGTCTATGCGACTGGAAGATGGTACGTTGCTGGCGACGCCCACCGGCTCCTGCCTGGGTGAGCTGGTCGCAGAAAGGCTATCGAAAGTGACCCCGGAAGGAGAGTGGATTGGCGGTGATAAACCGTCGAAAGAGATCAGCTTTCATCGCGCTATTTATCTGAATAATCCGGCATGTGGGGCGATTGTTCACCTGCACTGCCTGTATCTTACTGCGCTCTCCTGCCTGGAAGGGCTGGACACGAAAAACTGTATTCGCCCGTTCACGCCGTATGTGGTGATGCGCGTGGGCGATGTCCCCGTGGTGCCTTATTATCGCCCGGGCGATGAGCGCCTGGGAGAGGACCTGGCGAAACTGGCCCCGCACTACAAGGCGTTTCTGCTGGCGAATCATGGTCCGGTGGTGGTGGGGAAAACCCTGCGTGAAGCCGCTGATAATACCGAAGAACTGGAAGAGACTGCCCGGCTGATCTTTACGCTGGGCGACCGCCCGATTCGTTATCTTAATGATGACGAAGTGGCTGAATTACGGAGCTGAACATGCCTAAATTTGCTGCCAATCTGTCCACCCTGTTTAACGAGCTGCCGTTTTTGGCGCGTTTTGATGCCGCAGCTGAAGCCGGTTTTCATGGGGTAGAGTTTCTTTTTCCCTATGAATACGACGCCGATACGTTAAAGCAGGCGTTAACCCGCAATCATCTGGAACTGGTGCTGTTCAATACGGCGCCCGGTAATACAGCGGCGGGTGAGTGGGGTGTTTCTGCGATCCCCGGCCGTGAAGCGGATGCCCGCAAAGATATCGATCGGGCGCTGGAGTATGCGCTGGCGCTGAATTGCCGCCAGGTTCATATCATGGCGTCGGTGGTGCCGGAAGGGGCTGACCGTGAGGCTTACTGCCGCACTTTCATCGATAACGTGCGCTATGCCGCAGAGCGCTTTGCTCCGCATGGCGTGCGTGTTTTGCTGGAAGCGTTGAATCCAAAGACGAAACCCAATTATCTCTATTCCAGCCAGTATCAGGTGCTGGATATCATCAAACGTATCGACCGCCCAGGCGTGTTCAGCCAGCTCGATCTGTTCCATGCGCAGTTGGTAGATGGCAACCTGAGCCATCTGATTACTGACTATATCGGGCAGTATCAACATATCCAGATTGCTTCCGCACCGGATCGTCATGAACCGGACGAGGGTGAAATTAACTATCCGTGGCTGTTCGATCTGCTCGATCGTAGCGGATATAGCGGCTGGATAGGCTGCGAGTATTTCCCGCGTACCACTACGCTGGAAGGACTGGGCTGGTTTAACGCCTTTAAATAACAGGACCTGTTGTGATGAACGCTGCGTGTTCTGGCGCGCAGCGCTGGCTTTTTGCTGCCTGAATCAGGCGGTAAAGCCGGGGAAAATGAAATAAAACGGTGCTGTAGAGCACTGCGTAAAAAATAAAACCCTACGAGGCTGCAAAGATGTCTACTGCCCTGTTATTAACCATTGCTGTTGCCAGCGTGCTGATCCTGCTGCTGCTGGTGATTAAAGCCAAAGTTCATCCGTTTGTTGCTCTGCTGGTCGTCAGCCTGTTAGTGGCGATCTCGACCGGTATACCTGCCGATAACATTATGAAGGTGATTGTTTCCGGTATGGGCGGGCTGCTCGGCTCGATTACCATTATTATCGTGCTGGGCGCCATGCTGGGTGCGATCATTGAATCGTCCGGCGGAGCGGAGTCGCTGGCACAGCGCTTTACCCATACGCTGGGAGTCAAACGCACCGTCGCTGCACTGACTATGGCGGCGTTTATCCTCGGGATTCCAGTCTTCTTCGAAGTCGGGTTCATTATTGTTATCCCGCTGATTTACGGTTTCACCAAAGTGGCGCGCGTCTCTCCGCTAAAATATGGTTTGCCGATGGCGGGGGTGATGTTAACCGTGCACGTCGCATTGCCTACTCATCCGGGGGCGGCAGCAGCGGCGGGGTTGTTAGGGTCTGATATGGGCTGGTTGATGTTGCTGGGTATCGCGGTATCGATTCCGGTCGGTGTGGTGGGTTATTTTGTCGCGAAAGTGATGAACCGCCGTCAGTATCATTTGTCGCTGGACGTCCTGGAGCAGCTTCAACTGGCGAAACCGGAAAGTAGCCCGCGTCAGAATCAGGAATTACCACCGGGTGCCTGGATGATTTCATCGCTCATTGTGGTGCCGATTGTCCTGATTGTGGTGGGTACACTGGCACATAGCGTACTGCCTGAAGGCAACAGCCTGCGCCAGTTCCTGACGCTGGTGGGGACGCCGGCCATTGCATTACTGATCGCACTGGCGCTTTCTGCCTGGTTGCTCGGTCTGCGCCGTGGCTGGAGCAAAGAAAAGCTCAGCGAATTGCTGGACCGCGCTATTCCGAGTTCAGCAGGGGTGATTCTGGTAGCAGGTGCAGGGGGCGCGTTTGGTAAGGTGTTGGTGGAATCAGGCGTCGGTAAAGCATTGGCACTGTCGCTGGAAACTATCCATCTGCCGTTGATTCCGGCTGCTTTTATTCTGTCGCTGGCACTGCGTGCCTCGCAGGGATCGGCGACCGTTGCCATTCTGACGACCAGTGGCCTGCTGACGCAGGCGGTCACCGGGTTAAGTGATACACAACTGGTGCTGGTCACCCTGTCTGCCTGCTTCGGTGGCCTGGGGCTGTCGCATGTGAATGATGCCGGATTCTGGGTGGTGACGCGTTATCTTGGCCTGTCGGTCGCCGACGGTCTGAGAACCTGGACCGTGCTGACAACGGCGATGGGATTGACCGGTTTTGCGCTGGTATTGATGCTGTCTCTGGTGCTGTAGTGTTTGTCTGATCGGTTTCACCACGCGAAGAATCAATCTTCTTCTATACTTAAGTCACTACGTTGTAGTGACTTTTTTTATGAGAAGAGGGCATGGAATGAAAATTATTCTCTGGATTATTGCGATCATCTTTATTGTCGGTCTGCTGACTATTACCGGTGTATTCAAGCTTATTTTCTAACGGTATGTGGATAAGCATTATTCCGTTTTAACACGGCGGTCAGCAGTTTGCTGGCCCCGTACTCAACGTCATTCCGTCAACATCAGCCGCGTAAGGGTTTATCCGTAAAGTAGCATACGGCATGCTTATCGCCTTTTTTCGCTGGCCATACTGAAACCGATTCCGCAGAACGGATGCAGACATCATGTGGATTCAGACGCTTATGACAGACTGCACAAGCAGCCCCGTGATATTCAGTACTATCATTACGCGTCGTGAATATAAATTTTGAACTTCCGCACCTGCCACACCTTAGCATTTTCACAACCTCTACTCTTCCTGAGTGCTATTCAATGAGAATTATCTTATCAAAAATTCCGAGGAGATCTATAAATAATATTCATTAATTAGCTTTGTGAATTAACGGCTAATAGTATGATTTTTGTAGTGTTTACGGTTTTTTTATCAGTTTTTTCGAATTATTGAGGATAAAAACAGTCATTTCATTCACTGTACAATGATTTTCATCAAGTAAACTTCACCGAATTTTTACTGATTGATTAGCGCTGTGAAGGTTTTTTTCACTTTTTGGAAAGATTACTACTGAAGTTTACGAGTTTTCCTGGTGTGATATTTTCTCAGCTGAATTATATTTTTTCTTACCTACACCGATGTTTTATAATGTGAAATAACGGGAATGCTCTTTTTACTGATGGGATATATTTCGGTGATTAATGGAGTGTTTAAGTGCTTTGTTTATAATTATTACCAGAACGGGTAATACATTTGGTCAGGGTTTCTGACTAACGTTGAGGATGTTGCATACAGCGATCATCCAGGGAGCAGTGAATTTATCGTGAACACAAAACCGGCCTTATTACTTTCAACCCTGCTCGGTGGGCTGACTCTGAGCAGCGCGCATGCGGCAACTCTCGGAGATGGGATTGCTGATACCTGGCATTCCTTCAGTGATAACGTTAGCCAGACATGGAATGAACCACAAACTGTCGATCTCTATGTCCCTGCTATTACCTGGCATAACCGCTGGACTTACGACAAAGAGAAAACGGACCGCTACAATGAACGTCCCTGGGGCGCGGGTGGCGGTGTTTCACGTTATGACGAAAAGGGTAACTGGAATGGCATCTATCTGATGGTGTTTAAGGACTCTTATAATAAGTGGGAACCGATTGGCGGTTATGGCTGGGAGAAAACCTGGCGACCGCTTAATGACCCTGACTTCCGCCTTGGTCTGGGTTATACCGCCGGGGTAACAATGCGTGATAACTGGAACTACATCCCGATCCCACTGGTGCTGCCGCTGGCCTCAGTCGGCTATGGGCCTGCAACTTTCCAGATGACTTACATTCCAGGAACTTACAATAACGGCAATGTTTTCTTCGCCTGGCTGCGCTGGCAGTTTTAATCTCCGGGGTTTGTCGTAAAAATGATGTCGGGTAAAAAAAGGCGATATTTATCACTTTTTCGTCCTCGGCTACTGGACAAAAGCCTTGGCAATTGCTGTACTAACCCCCGACACAGTTTAGTGTCCATTTTTCATGTAAAGGTAATATAGATGTCTAAGATCAAAGGTAGCGTTAAGTGGTTTAATGAGTCCAAAGGATTCGGTTTCATTACTCCTGAAGATGGTAGCAAAGACGTGTTCGTACACTTCTCTGCCATCCAGAGCAATGGTTTCAAAACTCTGGCTGAAGGTCAGCGCGTAGAGTTCGAAATCACCAACGGTGCCAAAGGCCCATCTGCTGCTAACGTTGCCGCTATTTAAGTTATCAGACAGAATTTTTAAAAACCCGCCAATGGCGGGTTTTTTTTCGCCTGCGATCCGGGGGCACAGTATGTCTCTACGTGTTGAAATACTGCATTAGCCAGGCAACAGTCGCAGTACAGGCCAGCAGGACGGCAAGATACTCATTTTTGTGGCGGGGAAGAAGGTTCATGGCGATCATCTCTGTTGGCTGAATGATGACCAGTGTGCCGTGCGATTATTAAGGAAACATTAAAATAGGGGGTTGCACGCCATAATTAAGGGGATCCTTACACGAATTAGCTTTTGTAACATTACCCTGTGATCTGGCTCCTTGCAGGGACTGCCTTGCTACAGCTATAAACATAGGCAGAAGTTTTCACCTGTTCACCCGGCTTGTTGGCATATTGCGGAGAATGACCATGAATATTCGTCTGGCTGAATCGAAAGATGCTTTTGCCCTCAGCGCATTGTTAACAGAACTGGGCTATGCGGATACCGCGCCTTTTATTGAGCGCAGGCTGGCTCAACTGATGATCGACGAGACTGAACAACTTCTTATTGCCGAACAGGGAAATACGGTATTGGGGTTTCTGTCGTTGCATTTTATTCCACAGCTTGCGTTGGCAGGGGATTTTGCCCGTATCAGCTATTTCTGCATTGCCGAAGGTGAGCGCAGCAAAGGGGCCGGGCAGCAGCTGTTACAACATGCTGAGCAGTTGGCAATGGAGCGTGGCTGTGACCGGGTCGAGGTACACTGCCATGAGCGTCGTGAAAAGGCGAATGCGTTTTACGCGCGCGAGGGTTACCAGGAATCACCACGCTACCACATCAAAGATTTGACCTGACCGCCCCAGGAGCATAACGATGACGATGAAAGTGGCATTAGGACAGTTCGCCGTGAGCCGTGAGTGGCAAGATAACGCCGATATCTGCATCGGCTTAATGGCTCAGGCAGAGCAGCAGGGAGCAAGACTGCTGGTGCTGCCAGAAGGGGTGCTGGCGCGTGATATTACCGACCCGGACCTGGTGCTAAAAGCGGCGCAGCCGCTTGATGGCCCGTTCCTCAGCCAGGTCCTGGCCGCCAGTCGGGCGAATACGCTGACGACGATGATGACGGTGCACGTACCGACGGCGGATGGACGGGCGCTGAATGTGCTGGTGGCGATACGTAACGGTGAGATTATTGCCCGTTACGACAAACTGCATCTGTATGACGCCTTTGCGATGCAGGAGTCGCGCAATGTCACGGCGGGCAATAATGTCCCTTCGCTGGTGGATGTGGACGGGTTGAAGGTCGGGTTGATGACCTGTTATGACGTCCGCTTCCCTGAGCTGGCACGTCGCCTGGCGCTGGACGGTGCTGACCTGTTGGTACTGCCTGCTGCCTGGGTGAAAGGGCCGCTGAAAGAGATGCACTGGGAGGTGCTGGTGACCGCCCGAGCGCTGGAGAATACCTGTTATGTGGTCGCGGTGGGTGAGTGCGGCCCGCGTAATATCGGCAATAGCCTGGTGGTTGACCCGCTCGGTGTGGCGATTGCCAAAGCCGCAGAAGGCCCGGCACTGGTGTTTGCCGAGGTCGACCCACAGCGTATTGCCGATGCACGCCGTGCATTGCCGGTATTAGAGAATCGTCGCTTTGCCCGCCCTGAACTTGATTGTGGGAAGACTCAGTAATGAAATAACACGCTATTGCGCTGATGCTGGGGACGTTAAATCTGGTCAGTCACGCTGCGCCAATACAGCGCATATTCTGTTACAGATTGCAGTTGTAATTTCACGCCATCAGCGCGTTAATACTCGCCTGTTACCGACCGTTGTGACGGTCAGATAAATGAAAGAAGGTAAGTATGGAAGGTCTCAGTCTTGGCAAATTGCTGATCGTTGGCGCGTTAATCGTCCTGTTATTCGGAACCAAAAAACTGCGCACCCTGGGAGGGGATTTAGGTTCGGCCATAAAGGGATTTAAGAAGGCGATGAATGACGATGATTCTTCTGCGCAGAAAGCCTCGTCAGAAGAGAAAAACGCCGGACAGATCTCTCACAAAGAGTAATTCTGCTCAAAAAAAACGGATGACATTGTCATCCGTTTTTTTTGCTCCGGGCAGAAGGATTACTTTACTTCCAACCCTTTCGCCTGCAGATCAGCATGGTATGACGAACGTACGAACGGGCCACAGGCTGCATGGGTGAAGCCCATATCCATTGCGGCTTCTTTCATTTCGTCGAACTCAGCAGGGCTCACATAGCGCTGTACGGGTAAATGGTGGCGGCTTGGCGACAGATATTGCCCGAGGGTCAGCATGGTCACGCCATGGCGACGCAGATCACGCATCACTTCAACGATTTCTGCATTAGTTTCACCCAATCCCACCATCAGGCCTGACTTGGTTGGAACGTCCGGGTGAGCTTCTTTAAAGCGCTCCAGCAATTTCAGTGACCAGTCATAGTTAGCACCCGGACGTACCTGGCGGTAAACGCGCGGCACGTTTTCCAGGTTGTGGTTAAACACATCCGGTGGTGTATCAATCAGAATTTCCAGTGCGCGGTCCATACGACCACGGAAATCAGGCACCAGCGTTTCGATTTTAATCGCAGGGCTTTTTTCACGGATAGCACGGATACAGTCAGCAAAGTGCTGTGCTCCGCCATCGCGCAGGTCATCACGGTCAACCGAGGTGATCACCACGTAGCGCAGTGCCATATCCGCGATGGTCTGTGCCAGTTTGCCGGGTTCATTGGCATCAGGTGTTACCGGGCGGCCGTGGGCCACATCGCAGAACGGGCAGCGGCGTGTACAGATGGCGCCCAGAATCATAAAGGTGGCCGTGCCGTGGTTAAAACATTCAGACAGGTTAGGGCAGGAAGCCTCTTCGCAAACGGAGTGCAGACCATTTTTACGCATCGCGGCTTTGATGCCCTGAATACGGCTGGAATCGGCAGGAAGTTTAATACGCATCCAGTCTGGCTTACGTAAAATCTCCGTACGCTCGGTCATCACGGTTTTCACCGGGATCAATGCCATTTTGTCTGCGTCGCGGTATTTTACACCGCGTTCCATCACGATCGGTTTACTCATATTCTTGCAGGTTCCAGGTTGGATTGCGGCAATCTATTCGTATACAAAACAGCCGCTAACACTCAATGAGTTGGTGATTTTCAACTTTTTTTGATAAAGCGCAAAAATTATATCATCTCCTCGCAGCAGATTCAGCCTGACTGTGCGAGAAAGCGTTGCAGAATTGTAAAGCAACATACGTATTTGCCCCCTATCTTAGCGGGAGTTCCGTACTTTCGCTCCAGGAAACGTCAGTTATTGCCAGTTGAAGAGCAAAATTTTTGATCAGCAACGGCTGGATATCGGCAGGTGTCGCAGAGGCAGTGAGTGCCGCCAGCTGTGTCATCTCCATTCCGGCATAGCCGCAGGGGTTAATGCGCAGGAAAGGGGTTAAATCCATATCAATATTCAGCGCAAGGCCGTGAAAGGAGCAGCCATTGCGGATCCGCAGCCCTAATGAGCAGATTTTTTTGCCGTCAACATAGACACCCGGGGCATCGGGGCGCGCATTGGCGGTCACGGAAAAATGCGCCAGTGTATCGATCACCGTTTGTTCAAGGGCGGTAACCAGCTGGCGTACGCCCGTTTTACGACGCTTCAGATTCACCATCACATACATGATCTGCTGACCGGGGCCATGATAAGTCACCTGGCCGCCACGATCGCTCTGCATGACTGGAATGTCGCCGGGCATTAACAGGTGTTCACTTTTTCCTGCCTGCCCCTGAGTAAACACCGGGGGGTGTTCCACCAGCCAGATCTCGTCCGGCGTATTATCGTCACGCTGGTCGGTGAACTGATGCATGGCGAGAGAAACAGGCGCCCAGGGCTGCATGCCGAGTTGGCGGATAATCAGGCTAGTGTGAGGCAAAACGGACAATCCGGTTGGGTAACGAGGGGAACAGTATAACGTTGGCACAGGGCAAGAGCCAGCTTGCCCCCGCCAACGTCAGGGTTACAGCACCATGCGGACAATTTCAATCTTACCCAACTCGTCATACAGGGTTTCGACCTGTTCGATGTGGGTGGCGGTGATGGTAATCGACACCGAATGATAATTGCCTTTGCTGCTTGGTTTAACATCCGGAGAGTAGTCACCTGGTGCATGACGCTGCACCACTTCAACCACTTGATCGACCAGCTCCGGCTGTGCCAGACCCATCACTTTATAGGTAAAAGAGGTGGGGAATTCGAGCAGTTCTTTAAGATTGGTTTTCATATGGACTCCGGTGACACCAACAAGGACTCCCGCCGCAGCGGGAGTAAACAGATACTCACAATATGGGGATATTAGAGATTAATTTCAAGATGTGAGCGATCGCGTAGGGGTCGGGCATGCCCAACCCGGATCTGTGGTTAACCGAACCAGTGGTGGAACATCAGTTTGATATAATCAATGATGCGGCCAAAGAAGCCACCTTCCGGCATATCATTCAGCACCACCAGTGGGTGCTGTTCAATGGTTTTGCCGTCCAACTGGAAGTTGATGCTGCCGACGACCTGGTTTTTCTGCAAGGGAGCATGCAGCTCGGTATTGCTCAGGGTATAGCTGGCTTTCAGGTCTTTCATGCGGCCACGAGGGATGGTAAGGAACACATCTTTTTCCACGCCCAGCTGCACACGATCGCTGTTACCGAACCATACAGGCTCAGAGGCAAACTCTTTCCCGGCTTTCAGTGGTGCCACCGTTTCGAAGAAGCGGAAGCCCCAGGTCAGCAATTTCTTGCTCTCGGTTTCACGCCCTTTGTAGGTGTGGCCGCCCATCACGGTGGAGATCAAACGCATCTGGCCTTCGGTCGCAGAGGCCACCAGGTTGTAACCTGCCGCATCGGTGTGGCCGGTTTTAATACCGTCAACGTTGAGGCTGGTATCCCACAACAAACCGTTACGGTTGGTCTGGCGAATATTATTAAAGGTGAACTCTTTCTCGTGATAAACAGCGTATTCGTCCGGCACATCACGGATCAGTGAGCGGCCAATCAGTGCCATATCGCGCGCAGAGCTGTACTGCCCTTCAGCGTCCAGACCGTGGACCGTCTGGAAGTGAGTGTTTTGCAGGCCCAGCGCTTTCACGTAGTTGTTCATCAGGCCCACGAACGCATCCTGACTGCCGGCAACATAATCGGCCATGGCCACACAGGCATCATTACCTGATTGCAGTACGATACCGCGCGTCAGCTGGGAGACCGGTACGCGGTCGCCAGGCTTCAGAAACATCAGAGACGAACCTTTGAACACCGGGTTGCCGGTGGCCCAGGCATCTTTCCCGACGGTGACGATATCATCCTGATGGATTTTACCGGCTTTGACCGCCTGGCCGATGACATAGCTGGTCATCATTTTTGTCAGACTCGCCGGGTCACGGCGCGCATCGGCATTCTTCTCAGCCAGGACTTTCCCTGAGTTGTAATCGATCAGGACATAGGCTTCAGCATCAATTTCCGGTACGCCGGGGATCATGGTCTTGATGTTCAGGTCGTCAGCATAAGCGACAACATTGAGGCTGAGGGCGATAAGCGTGCCTGTAGTCAGGCGTTTGAGCAGTCGGGATGGCTTCAGAGTGTTCATGTAAGGACAACAACATCCATGGGCTAGGTTAAAAAAAGTGACTCACTATAGCAAAATCATCCTGCCACGACCCGCCTAAATCTGGCGGATCGGTGGAGAATTACATTGCGTCAGGTGCGACAGTAATAAACGATTGTTGCTGTGCTTCACTCGCCAGGCGCTGCTGTAATGCGGCGGCCTGCTGGCGCGAAGTGAAACGACCAAGCTGGACGCGATACACATTGCCACGGCTGTCTACTGAGCCGGGAACGCCGAACTGTTTACCCAAACTGGTTGCCAGCTGGCGTGCACGTGGACCATCGCTCAGTGCGCCAACCTGCACCACATAATTGCCGGTGGCACCCGTTGCAGGGCGTGAAGCTGCTGCTGCTGCCGTTGGGGCCGCGACAGCAGCAGGGGCTGAAGAAGCGGAAGGTGTTACCGCGACCGGTTCACTGCTTTCCAGTACGCCGCCCGGTAAGGGTTGTGCCGCGCCAAGGAAACCACTGCTGCGCACGGGAGCGCCCATGGTGTTATCACTGTTCAGCGAGCCGTTATCCACCGGACGTGACTGTTGTTCCATTTCCTGTGGCTGCGGACTGGAGTACTGTGCGGGCTGTGATGGTGATGATGACATCACGGGTGTCGAAGCAGCACCGCCGCCCATTGTCATACCGCCACCAATTTCCGGGCGCGAGGGCAGTGCATAGCTCTGTTTCGCCACGGTAGTGCCAACCGTCCCCGGGCCTGACAGGCTGCCATCCGGTGCGACAGCAATGTAATCGACGCGGACTTTGCTGTTATTGGAGATATTAAGGCGGTCGCCTGCCGCACGAGACAGGTCAATAATACGGCCTGGCGTGTAAGGGCCGCGATCGTTGACGCGCACCACAATCATACGGCCATTGGCAATATTGGTCACACGGACGTAGCTGGGCAGAGGCAGCGTGGGGTGTGCGGCCGTCATGGCGTTCGGATCGAAGGTTTCGCCCGTTGCGGTACGGTTGCCGTTGGCTTCTTCGCCATACCATGCAGCCAGGCCAACCTGACTGAAGTTCGATGGATCTTTGACAATTTTATAATTTTTGCCGTTGACCGAGTAATCCTGGCTGGTGCCGGGATTAATCGGTTCATAGCGAGGCTCCGCACCGCCAATCTCGACCACCGGGCCGTTATAGGTCGCTTGCTGTTGGGTGACGGGCGCCTGCTGGTCGCTGTCAGTAGTACAGGCTGCCAGCAATGCTGAAGCCAGGGCAATCCAAAGCCAATCCTTACGCATGTTTATGCCTCTTAAACGCTCTTCGACAACAGTTTTCGATGGGTGTGAATCGACATAATGATCCCGAACCCGGCCATCAGGACGATCAGCGCGGAACCCCCGTAGCTCACCAGCGGTAACGGTACCCCAACAACGGGCAGAATGCCGCTCACCATGCCAATGTTAACAAAAACATAAACAAAGAAGATCAGCATCATTCCACCAGCCATCACGCGACCAAAGGTTGTCTGCGCGCGGGCGGCCATCATCAGGCCGCGCATAATCAGCAGCACGTAGAGTATCAGCAGAACCAGCACCCCGACTAATCCTAATTCTTCGGCCAGTACGGCAAAAATAAAGTCCGTGTGACGCTCCGGTAAAAACTCCAGCTGTGACTGGGTTCCATGCAGCCACCCCTTCCCGCGCAGGCCACCAGAGCCGATGGCTATCTTCGATTGAATAATATGGTAACCCGCCCCCAGCGGATCACTTTCCGGATCCAGCAACATCATCACGCGATCGCGCTGATAGTCGTGCATCAGGAAGAACCACAGGATCGGGATAAATGCGGCGACCAGCAGCACCGCAACAGCGATCAGTTTCCAGCTCATGCCAGACAGGAAAAGGACAAAAAGCCCGGAAGCGGCAATCAGGATCGACGTTCCCAGATCGGGCTGTGCAGCCACCAGCAGGGTCGGCATAAAGATCAGTACCAGCGCGATAGCGGTATTTTTCAGCGTAGGCGGGCAGACATCACGGTTAATAAAGCGCGCCACCATCAGTGGTACGGCTATTTTAGCGATTTCCGATGGTTGGAATCGTACCACGCCGAGATCCAGCCAGCGCTGTGCGCCTTTACTGATATGACCGAACGCATCGACCGCAATCAGAAGGATCACGCAGACAATATACAGATAGGGTGCCCACCCTTCGTAGACGCGTGGTGGGATCTGCGCCATCACCAGCATGACAATCACGCCCATGGCGATTTGACCGAGCTTGCGCTCCATCATGCCGGGATCCTGGCCGCTGGCACTCCACATCACCAGCGCACTGTAGATCAGCAGCGCGGTAATGATGAGGCAAAATAGAGGATCAACGTGGATGCGAGTCCAGATTGTCCGTTTTTGATGGCTATCATTCATAACCGGTTATTCGCCTTCATAGCCTGGCGGCGTTGGTGCAGCGTCAGGCAGGTTGGTATTGTTATCGCCAAGAATAATATGGTCGAGTATCTGGCGCATGATCGTACCGACTGCCGGGCCTGCGCCGCCGTTTTCGAGAATAATACTGACGGCCACGCGTGGGTGATCATAAGGCGCAAACGCGGTCATCAGTTTATGGTCACGCAGGCGCTCAGTCAGTTTGTGGGCGTTGTAGGTTTCGTTCGCTTTCAGGCCAAATACCTGCGCGGTACCGGACTTGGCGGCAATTTTATAGGGCGCATCGTCAAAGCTTTTACGCGCCGTACCGTTTGGACGGTTCGCCACGCCATACATCCCGTCTTTCGCAATTTCCCAGTATCCGGTGTGAATATCCGCGATAGGCGCAGCCGGGGGTTGACGCCACGGCACTTTCACCGAGCCTTGCATGGTGTCCATCATCAGGTGTGGCGTTTTAATCACACCGTCGTTAATCAGGATCATCAGCGCTTTGTTCATCTGCACCGGTGTCGCGGTCCAGTAACCCTGGCCGATGCCCACCGGGATGGTATCACCCTGGTACCAGGGTTTCTTAAAGCGCTTCATTTTCCATTCGCGCGTGGGCATGTTACCCGGGGTTTCTTCGATCAGATCGATGCCCGAAAGATGACCGTAACCGAATTTGCTCATCCATTCGCCCAGACGGTCAATGCCCATATCATAGGCGACCTGATAGAAGAAGGTATCGGCAGATTCTTCCAGCGATTTGGTGACATTCAGACGACCATGACCCCAGCGTTTCCAGTCACGAAAGCGCTTCTCAGAACCGGGCAGCTGCCACCAGCCGGGGTCAAACAAACTGGTATTGCGGGTGATAACACCTGCCGTCAGGGCGGAGACCGCAATATACGGTTTCACCGTCGAGGCGGGAGGGTAGGCACCCTGGGTGGCACGGTTAATCAATGGGCGGTTTTCGTCATGCAGCAGGCCGTTGTAATCTTTACTCGAGATACCATCGACAAACAGATTTGGATCATAGCTTGGCATGGAAACCATCGACAGGATTTCGCCATTCCGCGGATCCGTTACCACCACTGCCGCACGGCTACCCGCCAGCAAGGTTTCGATATATTGCTGAAGTTTAAGATCAATGGTCAGGTAGATATCACGCCCGGCCTGAGGGGATTGCTCATGCAACTGGCGGATCACGCGGCCACGATTGTTAACTTCTACTTCTTCGTAGCCGGTTTTACCGTGCAGAACATCTTCATAGTAGCGTTCAATACCCAGTTTGCCGATGTCATGAGTGGCAGCATAGTTCGGCCATTTACCCTCTTTGTCCAGGCGCTCGACGTCACGATCGTTAATTTTCGACACGTAACCCAGCACATGGGTCAGGGCAGATCCGTAGGGATAATAGCGACGCTGGTAGCCTTTGACTTCAGCGCCGGGGAAGCGATATTGGTTCACGGCGAAACGCGCCACCTGGACATCGTTCAGGCTGGTTTTCACCGCGATAGACGTAAAGCGGCGCGAGCGTTTGCGCTCTTTTTGAAAGGCTTCGATATCGTCATCGGTGAGATCGATAATCGGTTTAAGTTCCTGCAACGTCTGCTGCAGGTTCTCCACTTTTTCGGGCATCAGCTCAAGCTGATAAATGGTGCGATTAAGCGCCAGCGGGACGCCATTACGATCGTAAATAATACCGCGACTCGGTGCGACAGGAACCAGCTTGATGCGGTTTTCATTGGAGCGCGTGCTGTAGTCATCAAAGCGGATGATTTGCAGGTGGTAAAGATTGGCCACCAGAACACCGGAAAGTGTGATAATGCCAAAAAATGCAATCAGAGCCCTGCGAACAAACAGAGTCTGCTCGGCGGTGTAGTCACGAAAGGAGTTACGTTGTAATTTCATCCGCTGCTTTGTCAGTCCGGTTAGCCTTATTCGCTATTCGCGATGATAAGGATGATTCGCAGTAATGCTCCATGCACGATATAAACTCTCTGCAACCAATACGCGTACCAGCGGATGGGGCAGGGTTAGCGCCGAGAGTGACCAGCTTTGTTCCGCCGCAGCCTTGCAGGCGGGTGACAAGCCTTCCGGTCCGCCAATAAACAGGCTGACATCACGGCCATCCTGCTTCCAGCGCTCCAGCTGGCTGGCAAGCTGCGGGGTTTCCCACGGCTGGCCGGGTATATCCAGCGTGACGATGCGGTTGCCTTTTCCTGCGGCGGCCAGCATCAGTTCGCCTTCTTTTTCCAGAATGCGTTTGATATCCGCATTTTTACCGCGCTTTCCGGCGGGCACTTCAACCAGTTCAAAGGGCATATCTTTGGGAAAACGCCGCAGATATTCCATAAAACCAGTTTGTACCCAGTCAGGCATTTTGGTGCCGACGGCGACCAGTTGAAGCTTCACGGTTTAACTCCAGAGCTTTTCCAGTTCGTAGAGCTTACGGCTCTCAGCTTCCATCACATGAACAATGACTTCACCGAGATCAACCACTACCCAGTCACTTGGGGCACGGCTGTTCACGCGAAATGCATCCAGACCGATCAGCTTGGCTTCCTGTACCACGTGTTCTGCGATTGAAACCAGATGACGTGTAGATGTACCGGTGCAGATAACCATGCAGCTGGTGATGCTTGATTTGCCCTGAACGTCGATAGCAATGATGTCCTGAGCTTTTAAATCGTCACATTTATCAATGACGAAGTCTTGGAGTGCTTGACCTTGCAAAAGGTTCCCCCTTGGGATTTTAAGTCTGATGGGTTATCTCATATAAGCTATGTCAGCCGAAATGATAACCGTAACATTGTGTGTTTGCGGGGCTTACGCCCTGAAAATTTGAGCGGCGCAGTATATCACGCTGTTAGAGGTTACGATATAAACCCTCGCGATCGATGTAGTCGCTGACTGCCGGGGGCAGCAGGTCGACATCCGACTGGCCCCGATGGCGGCGAGCGCGGATTTCCGTGGCGGAAATATCAATCAACGGTGTTTCAGCCAGAAGAATATTACCGGCGGGCGATTGTTGTAGCACCTGTGGCTGTGTTGTCAGATGACAGTCAAGCCAGCGTTGCAGCTCTGGTGTCTCCATTTCACTGCGATAGCCGGGGCGTTGACAGACCAGCAGGTGGCAAAGTGACAGTAAATCCTGCCAGCGATGCCATTTGTGTAAGGTGAGCAGGGAATCCTGACCAATGATAAAGGCGAGTGGCTGTCGGTCACCGCGTTCAAGGCGCAGGGCTGCCAGCGTGTCGATAGTATAAGACGGCGTGTCGCGCTGCATTTCCCGCAGATCAAGGTCAAACAGCGGGTTATCGCTAATCGCCAGTTTTACCATCGCCACACGCTGTTCTGGTGTGGCTTCCGGCTGTGGACGATGTGGCGGGACGTTGTTCGGCAATAATGTCACTTTTTCCAGCCCGGTGAGATGGGCCAGTGCTTCTGCTGGTTTCAGGTGACCGTAATGAATCGGGTCAAATGTGCCACCGAACAGCGCATGGAGCGCGTAGCGATCAGACATCACAAAAACTCGTCGGGAATGATGGATGGCATAACATCAGCGCCAGGGTTTCCAGCTCAGACCAAACAGACTGGCCGTAATCCTGTTTTAGTGTTAACTCAATCTGCGTTAGCAGCCTTACCGCCTGGGCGAGTTGCATGGCACTCAGTCGCTGTAATGCATCGCTGAATAGCGTACGGCGGTTCTGCCAGACGCGATGCTGATCGAACAGCGTGCGGAGCGGCGTCTGTGCCATTTGTCGCTGTAACGTCACCAGCAGCAGCAGGTCGCGTTGCAGGGTTCGCATCAGGATCACCGGCTCGCTATCTTCGGAATGCATCTGGTGCAGGATGTGCAGGGCGCGTTTGCTTTTACCTGCCAGCAGGGCATCTACCCAGTGGAAAGGGGTAAAGTGCGCAGCATCGTTTACCGCCTGCTCAACGCGGGGTAGCGTCAGCTTTCCGTCCGGCCACAGCAGCGAAAGCCGCTCCAGCGCTTGCGACAAAGCCAGCAGGTTGCCTTCGTAGCAGTAACACAACAGCTGATTAGCGGCATCATCCAGCGTGAGTTGGTGCTTTTTGGCGCGTGCAGAAACCCAGCGCGGCAGTTGCGCCTGTTCCGGCGTCTGGCAGGGAACCACAACACCTTGTGCACTGAGCGCTTTATACCAGGCGCTATTTTCCTGCGCCTTGGTCAGTTTGGCGGCTCGCAGCACCAGCAGAATATCGCTGTGCAGCAGTGTCGACAGGGTGAGCAGTTGTTCACCTGTCGCGGCATTGGGGCCATTTTCTGGCAAAGTCAGTTGCAGTGTCTGGCGGCTGGAAAACAGACTGAGCGCCTGACAGATGGCAAAAATATCCTGCCAGTCGGTGCTCGCTTCCAGTGTGACACTGAAGTGTTCGGTAAAGCCGTGCTGCTGGGCGGCGGCACGAATGTCATCTTGCGCTTCCTGCAGCAGCAGCGGTTCATTACCACTCAATAAATAACAGGCGCGCAGCCCCTCACGGAGTTGCGCGCCTAGCTGTTCAGGGTAAATCCTGATCATCGTGTGTAAGAACTGTCCGACATACTGCCCGGATCAGTCGGTAAACGGTCGACCGCTGAGGGGGTATTGCCAAGCGTGTTGATTGACGCATCGTTCTCAGCCGCATGCACGGTGAGAAGCTTGCGCACCAGCTGCTGCACGGCCTGAGTTCGCATTTCATTGACAATGATCTGCTGTTCAGAGTCTTTCGCCAACGCTGCCAGTGGGTTATCAAAGAATGAACGATACACCGTGGCGCTGATTGGATAGATGCCCTTATTGGGTACCAGTACCTGAGCATTAACAGTCATCACCATTGAATACTCCGCCGTTTTACCGTCCTGGAAAATCGAGGCGGTATCACGACCCCGAGTTTCGCCCATCAGACGCAGGGAAGGGACATCGGTGCGCTCTTGCGGATTATCAATAATGTTAACATCGTTCAGTCTTAACTGTTCACGCACCTCGCGAGTCAGTGGACCGTACGGGTCAGCGGTATCGAGAATCAGGGTTTTCATTTCCGGCGGCACCGATGTGGTGCCGCGCAGATGGTAACCACAACCGGCGGTGATCAACACCGCCAGGCTGAGTAACAGAGAGACTATAGGATGTCGCACAATTCCTCCAGACATCAACCAACGACCAGGTTAAGCAGCTTGCCCGGTACGTAAATCACTTTACGAATGGTGACGCCATCGAGATATTTGGCCACCAGATGCTCCTGCGCAGCGCGAGCCTGCACCTGTTCTTGATTAGCGTCAGCGGCTACGGTGATTTTACCGCGCACCTTGCCGTTAACCTGTACCACAACCAGCAGTGAATCTTCTACCATTGCAGCGTCGTCTGCCTGCGGCCACGGTGCGTTGTCAATATCCCCGGCGCCACCCAGCGCCTGCCACAGCACGAAGCTGGCGTGCGGGGTAAACGGGTTGAGCATGCGTACAACGGCCAGCAGCGCTTCCTGCATCAGCGCACGATCCTGTTCGCTCTCCTGTGGGGCGCGTGCCAGTTTGTTCATCAGCTCCATAATTGCCGCAATCGCGGTGTTAAAGGTCTGACGACGGCCGATATCATCAGACACTTTACTGATGGTTTTGTGCAAGTCACGACGCAGGCTTTTTTGATCGTCGTTGAGTTCATCAACGTTCAGGGCAACCGTTGCACCTTTTTCTGTATGTTCAAACGCCAGCTTCCAGACACGTTTCAGGAAGCGGTTAGCCCCTTCCACGCCGGATTCCTGCCATTCCAGCGTCATTTCTGCTGGTGAAGCAAACATCATAAACAGACGAACAGTATCTGCACCGTAACGCTCAACCATGATCTGTGGGTCGATGCCGTTGTTTTTCGACTTCGACATTTTGCTCATGCCGGCATACACCAGCTCATGGCCTTCGGCATCGCTGGCTTTGGTGATACGGCCCTTCTCATCACGCTCAACGGTCACGTCAACCGGTGAAACCCAGTTACGTTCTCCGCTGGTACCAAGATAGTAGAAGGCATCTGCCAGTACCATTCCCTGACACAGCAGGCGTTTTGCGGGTTCATCCGAGTTCACCAGGCCTGCATCACGCAGCAGTTTATGGAAGAAACGGAAGTAAAGCAGGTGCATGATGGCGTGTTCGATGCCGCCAACATATTGGTCCACTGGCAGCCAGTAGTTGGCGGCAGCCGGGTCCAGCATGCCTTTATCGTAATCCGGGCAGGTGTAACGCGCGTAATACCATGAGGATTCCATAAAGGTGTCAAAGGTGTCGGTTTCACGCAACGCAGGCTGGCCGTTGACGGTGGTCTTTGCCCATTCAGGATCGGCTTTAATCGGGCTGGTAATACCATCCATCACCACGTCTTCTGGCAGGATCACCGGCAGCTGGTCTTCCGGGGTTGGCATAACGGTACCGTCTTCCAGGGTGACCATTGGGATTGGGGCGCCCCAGTAACGCTGACGAGACACACCCCAGTCGCGCAGGCGGTAGTTCACTTTACGCTCACCGACGCCGTTATCGGCCAGTTTTGTCGCGATGGCGTTGAAGCCTTCTTCGTAAGACAAACCGTCAAACTCACCGGAGTTAAACAGCGTGCCTTTTTCGGTCATTGCCGCTTCGCTCAGATCCGGTGCGCTGCCGTCTGCAGCCAGGATAACCGGTTTGATCTGCAGGTCGTATTTAGTGGCGAACTCCCAGTCGCGCTGGTCGTGGCCAGGAACGGCCATCACAGCACCTGTGCCGTATTCCATCAGCACGAAGTTAGCGACCCATACCGGCACGTCCTCACCCGTCAGCGGGTGTTGTGCGTACAGGCCGGTGGCCATGCCTTTTTTCTCCATGGTTGCCATTTCTGCTTCAGCAACTTTGGTGTTACGGCATTCAGCGATAAAGTCAGCCAGCGCAGGGTTGCTTGCTGCTGCTTGTGCAGCCAGAGGATGGCCTGCAGCCACAGCGAGGTAAGTCACACCCATGAACGTGTCAGGACGTGTGGTATATACGCGCAGCTTTTCCGGGCTGTTGCTGACATTAAACTCGATTTCCACGCCTTCAGAACGGCCAATCCAGTTACGCTGCATGGTTTTAACCTGTTCAGGCCAGCTTTCCAGCGTGTCGAGGTCATTCAGCAGTTCGTCAGCATAATCCGTGATTTTTACAAACCACTGCGGGATCTCTTTACGCTCAACTTTGGTATCACAACGCCAGCAGCAGCCATCGATGACCTGCTCGTTAGCCAGAACGGTCAGATCGTGTGGACACCAGTTAACCGCAGAGGTCTTTTTATAGACCAGGCCTTTTTCATACAGCTTGGTAAAGAACCACTGTTCCCAACGATAGTATTCTGGCTGACAGGTCGCCAGTTCACGGTTCCAGTCGTAGCCGAAGCCCAGCAGTTTAAGCTGGTTCTTCATGTAGTCGATGTTGGAGTAAGTCCATGGCGCAGGCGCAGTGTTGTTTTTAACTGCGGCTCCTTCAGCGGGCAGGCCGAATGCATCCCAGCCGATAGGCTGTAAGACGTTTTTACCCAGCATGCGCTGATAGCGGGAGATCACATCGCCAATGGTATAGTTGCGTACGTGGCCCATGTGCAGGCGGCCAGAAGGATAGGGCAGCATGGAGAGGCAGTAGTACTTCTCTTTACCTTCTTCTTCGGTCACTTTGAACGTTTGCTTGTTATCCCATTGCTGCTGAACATGGGATTCTATCTCTTCCGGGCGATATTGCTCTTGCATAGTAGCCAGTAGTCCTTTGTATCAATTTTTTCGTGTTCGTTCAGATCCGCATAGCATAGCTGATTCGGCCCCGAGGCAACAACAGTAAGCGTCCTGCCGCGGGGCATTTCTCTACAAGCTGGAAGCGCGGCGGCAAATTTCAGTGCGAAAATGTGGGTATTTGCCATCAGCAACTAGAATGAGGAGAAACGCTTTCGTTATCAATAAGGAGTGTCTATGAACAAGGTTGCTCAGTATTATCGCGAGCTGGTGTCCTCGCTGACCCAACGCCTGGAGCGCGGGGAACGTGACATCGATACCCTGGTGGAGAGTGCCCGACAGCGTATGCAAAACCGGGGTGAGTTGACCCGTAGCGAAATTGATGAAGTCAGTCGTGCCGTTCGTCGTGATCTCGAAGAGTTTGCCCGCAGCTATGCGGAGAACCAGGAAGAATTAAGCGATAGCGTGTTTATGCGGGTTATCCGTCAGAGCCTGTGGAAGGAGCTGGCTGATATTACGGATAAGAGTCAGCTTGAGTGGCGCGAGGTCTTCCAGGACCTCAACCATCATGGTGTCTATCAAAGTGGTGAAGTGGTGGGATTGGGCAATCTGGTGTGTGAGAACTGTCAGTATACGCGGGCGATTTACACACCCGAGGTTCTGAAACGTTGCCCGGAGTGCAATCATGACCAGTTTGTACGTCAGCCCTTTGAGCCATAAATGAACGCAGGACAATGGCACAACGGATTAATGTAGGGGTCGGGCATGCCCGACCCAGAGCCAGGCATACCTGGCTCCCTACGGATTAATGCAGAATCTTCGCCAGGAAGTCTTTAGCACGCTCAGACTGTGGATTGTTGAAGAACTCATCCTTCGGTGAATCTTCGACAATCTTTCCTTCATCCATAAAGATCACCCGGTTGGCCACTTTACGGGCGAAGCCCATTTCGTGCGTCACCACCATCATTGTCATGCCTTCATTCGCCAGTTCGACCATGACGTCCAGCACTTCATTGATCATTTCTGGGTCCAGCGCTGAAGTGGGTTCGTCGAACAACATGGCGATAGGATCCATACACAGCGCGCGGGCAATTGCTACACGCTGTTGCTGACCACCGGAGAGCTGTCCAGGGAACTTATTGGCATGGGCGGACAGTCCAACGCGTTCGAGTAGCTTAAGCCCTTTCTGACGCGCTTCTTCTTTATTGCGTTTCAGGACTTTTACCTGTGCCAGCGTCAGGTTCTCGACGATCGACAGATGTGGGAACAGCTCAAAATGCTGAAACACCATGCCAACTTTAGAACGCAGTTGGGCAAGGTTGGTCTTCTTGTCGTTGACGGGGGTGCCATTCACTTCAATCAGCCCTTTTTGGATAGGCTCAAGACCGTTCACCGTTTTGATCAGCGTCGACTTCCCTGAGCCTGAAGGACCACACACCACCACCACTTCACCTTTTTTGACTTCGGTTGAGCAGTCGGTCAGCACCTGAAAGTGACCATACCACTTAGAAACATTTTTCAGGGTAATCATTTACGCAGTCCTTTTTTTCTTTAAATAGCTGACCAACAGCGAAGCGCTAAGGCTGATAACGAAGTAAATCGCACCGGCAAACAGCACCATTTCAATCTCAGTACCATTATTCACACCGATGGTATCGGCAGTACGGAAGAAGTCCGCCAGGCTCAGAACATAGACCAGCGAGGTGTCCTGGAATAAAACAATGCCCTGGGTAAGCAGCAGCGGCACCATGGCGCGAAACGCCTGAGGCAGGATGATCAACCGCATCGATTGCCACTGCGTCATACCCAGTGCCAGTGCAGCGCTACCCTGACCACGAGCAATACTCAAAATACCCGCACGGATGATTTCTGAGTAATACGCGGCTTCGAATAGCGAGAAGGCCACCATCGCAGAGATCAGGCGGATATCTGTCTTCGGCGACAGCCCCAGCACCTGCTGCAGGAAACTTGGCACCACCAGATAGAACCACAGCAACACCATCACCAGCGGAACGGAGCGGAACAGGTTGACGTAGATCTTGGCGAACCAACTGATAGGTTTGAAGGATGACAGGCGCATGACCGCCAGCAGGGTGCCCCAGATGATGCCAAAAATTACCGCCGTCACGGTGATTTTCAGCGTAACAACCATCCCTGCCCAGAGGTAAGGAAGATTGGGGACGATGGTACTCCAGTCAAATTCATACATTGTTTATTTGCCCCCCGGTAAGCGGACTTTACGTTCAACCAGCCCCATCAGCAGCATGATCACCGCGTTGATAGCGATGTAGGCGAGGGTAATTGCGGTGAAAGATTCATAGGCGTGTGCGGAGTAGTCCAGCAGTTTTCCCGCCTGAGCCGCCATATCAACCAGCCCGATGGTGGAAGCAATGGCTGAGTTTTTGACCAGATTGAGCATCTCCGAGGTCATCGGCGGCACAATCACGCGATAGGCGTTAGGCAGCAGCACATAGCGGTAGGTTTGTGGCAGCGTCAGCCCCATGGCCAGTCCGGCATTTTTTTGGCCGCTGGGCAGTGACTGAATAGCGGCACGAACCTGTTCACAAACACGGGCGGCGGTGAACAGACCCAGGCACAGCACGGAGCAGGTGAAGAACTGGATGTTCGGATCGATTTCCGATTTAAACCACATGCCAAGACCTTCCGGCAGCAGCTCCGGCACCACCAGATACCAGATAAAGAATTGCACGATCAGCGGCACGTTACGGAATAACTCAACGTAGCAGGTGCCAAGACCGGACAGTAAACGGTTAGGAACGGTTCGCAAAATACCGAACAGGGAACCGACTAACAGGGCGATGATCCAGGCACAAACGGAGACGGCGATGGTGACCTGAAAACCGGACCACAGCCAACCAAGATAGGTTGTATTACCGAATGGGGCCTCTTGCAGGAATATTCCCCAGTTCCAATCAATAGACATAAAATACTCCGGAAAAAAAGGGTAGCGACCGCTACCCTGAAGATTGATGAGAGGCTCAAATACTCTCCCTGCTTCGGGAGAATATTTTGATATGCGCACCGGGGAACGACCGGTTTGCATCTTCGTCAGGCGCCAGAACGTAAGCCCTGTCCGCCTGACTGTGTCTGTCCGAGCCTGTGTTCAACAATCGTAGGGCAGCGTACCGCCCTGTTGACACGCGAATCAGTGCGTGCTTTTTCTTTATTAATTCATTGCCTTGTCGTTAGGCGCTTTGAACAATGCTTTCATGTCGTCAGACAGGTCAAAGTCCATCGTCATATTTTTTGGTGGGATAGGCTGTTTGAACCATTTGTCGAACCACTTAGTGGCTTCGCCAGACGTCTGTGCCTGGGCAATTGTGTCGTCCATCAGCTTTTTAAACTCGCCATCACCTTTTCTCAGCATACAGCCGTAAGCTTCGTGAGACTGTGGAGTGCCAAGAATTTCCCAGTTAGCCGGTTTTTTTGCCTTAGCTCGTTCACCTGCCAGCAGAGCATCATCCATCATAAATGCGACAGCGCGGCCGCTTTCCAGGGTGCGGAAAGAGTCACCGTGATCTTTTGCACTGATGATACGCATGTCGAGTTTCTTCTCGTCGTTCAGCTTGTTCAGCAGAATTTCTGACGTGGTACCTGAAGTCACAACAACACTTTTGCCTTTCAGATCGGCGAAGTCTTTAATCGCGCCGCCTTTCTTCACCAGAAGACGCGTACCGACGACGAAGATGCTGTCGGAGAAGCTGGCCTGTTTCTGGCGCTCAAGGTTATTGGTGGTAGAGCCACATTCAAAATCGTAGGTGCCGTTTTGCAACAGCGGAATACGGTTCTGCGAGGTAATCGGTAGCATTTTTACTTGCAGGTCAGGTTTGTTCAGCTTTTTCTTGATAGCTTCAACAATCGCGTTGGAATAATCCTGAGAGTAACCCACAACTTTTTGCTGGTTGTCGTAGTAGGAGAACGGGACGGAGGATTCACGGTGGCCAACGACGATCACGCCGTTTTTAGCAATCTTTTCCAGAGTAGATGCTTGCTGTTGTGCATCAGCTGCTGCCTGTGGTTTTGCGTCCTCAGCGTGAGCGATACCAGAGGCGAATCCTGCCAGTGCAAGGCAAAGCCCCAGTTTCCGTAATTTCATGTTCCAACTCCTTTGCAGTTGTGGCGCGAAATAAACCCACGCCGACGTGATGTGATGTGTGTATTTCCTGCTAGTTATCTGTTTTATCCATAGCGAAAACGGTGTCATTCCTCCATAACATAGCTGAATGTTAATGAAGTGATACGGAAAAGTTTCTTTTTTGCGATGCAACCCGCACCAATTAAGTGCGATTCTTTCGACAATGCTTCGCATGGGTGCAATATCTGCGCCATGAAGGTGCGCGAACGATTTCGTAGCGACTTGATATCGGGCTGACACACGTTTCACGGAAATATTTTGCAATCATCGTGCCAACGGCGGTTTTTTAACAGAAATGCAGCATAAGCTGTTGGGGATGGGGGGAGAAAGATAGGGGCGAGGCATGCCTCGCCCGGAGAGAGTTATGAACGGCGTGAACGCCAGGCGCAGAGGACGCCAGCAAGGGCAAACAGTAATGTCACAGCCCAGATACCCCAGTTGCCGATTCGGGCATAAGGTGTCAGCCCGGTCGTCGGTGTGACCTTGGCTGCCAGTACTTCCGCTTTGAACTGTGGAATAATCTGTGCAATCTCACCCTCAGCATTCACCACTGCTGTCACTCCGTTATTGGTGCTGCGAAGCAGTGGGCGGCCGAGTTCCAGTGCACGCATACGCGCCATTTGCAGATGCTGCCACGGACCAATGGAGTGACCAAACCAGGCATCGTTCGAGATTGTCAGAAGGAAGTTGGTATCGGGCCTGAAGTTGTCACGCACCTGCTGGCCCAGTACGATTTCGTAGCAGATGGCGGCTGTCAGGTTGTAACCCGCAACCTGGAGCTGTGGCTGCACGTAGTCACCCCGACTGAAGGAAGACATTGGCAGGTCGAAGAACGGTGCCAGTGGACGCAGCAGGGTTTCCAGCGGAACGAACTCACCAAAAGGCACCAGATGATTCTTCTGGTAGCGGTTCTTGCTGAAATAGTTGTAAGGCTGCGGTCCGCCCAGCACGATGATGGTGTTGTAGTCGTGGTAGCGATTGCTTTCGAGGCGTGAATCAACAATGCCGGTCACCAGGCTACTGCCTCCAGCCCGCAGTTGTTCATCCACGGCTTTCAGGAACGGCTGCTGGCGAGTTTCCAGGTCAGGAATCGCCGACTCTGGCCAGATGATGATCGGCGCTTTCCCTACAAACGGACGGCTGAGCGCGGTATAGGTTTTCAGCGTATTTACCAGCTGATCCGGATCCCACTTCATCGATTGTTCAATATTGCCCTGTACCAGCGCCACATCCACTGCCCGCTCGGGCAAAGGCTGGAACCAGCTGATCTGACGCAGCGGCCAGGGGAGCAACAGTAATGCCAGGGCGGCGACACCAGCAGCCAGATGGCGTTTCAGTGCGGCATACACCGCCAGGCCGGCGATAATCATCAGCAGGAAGGTGATGCCTTCCACACCCAGTAATGGCGCCAGGCCTTTCAGCGGGCCATTAATCTGGCTGTAGCCAAACTGCAACCACGGGAAACCGGTCAGTACCCAGCCGCGCAGGAACTCCGTCATTTGCCACAGCACCGGAGCCGCCAGCGCCAGGCGCAGCAGCGTGGTTTTCGGGCTCAGGCGGTTGAGCAGGGCAGCAAACAGCAGGGGATAGAGAGACAGCCAGGCTGCCAGCAGGATCACAAGGAAGACATTGACCGGACCAGGCATTCCGCCGAAGGCGGCAATGCTGACGTAAACCCAGTTAATGCCGCTACCGAACAGTCCCATGCCCCAGACAAAGCCGATGGCACTGGCCTGACGCGTGCTGCGGTTTAACGTCAGGGCCTGTAAGCCGATCAGTGAAACCAGTGCCGCAGGCCAGAAATCATAGGGGGAGAAAGAAAGGGTGCCAATGGCACCCGTGATAAGCGCTAAAAGCAGGCGAACCTGCTGGCGCTGGCAGAATAAGGCAATTGCCATAAGTCGGTTACTCTTCCAGAGTCGGTTGCGGCGAATTTTCCGGGATTTTGACATGGACCTGAATAATACGGCGGCTGTCTGCCATCGCGACTTTAAACTGGTAACCATCGATCTCAATGCTTTCACCCCGTGCCGGCAGATGGCCAAAGCCCTGCATCACCAGGCCGCCGATGGTATCCACTTCTTCATCGCTGAAGTGGGTGTTGAAGACTTCGTTGAAATCTTCGATCGGCGTCAGGGCGCGAATGGTGTAAGTGTGGCGACTGAGCTGACGAATATCGCGATCTTCTTCATCGTCATACTCATCTTCAATTTCACCGACGATCAGCTCAAGGATATCCTCGATAGTCACCAGGCCGGACACGCCACCAAATTCATCAATCACAATAGCCATATGATAGCGCTGTGAACGGAACTCTTTCAGCATCCGGTCGACACGCTTACTTTCCGGCACCACCACCGCTTGACGCAGTACCTTTTCCATACTGAACGGCTCGGACTCACTGCTCATAAATGGCAGCAGGTCCTTGGCCATCAGGATGCCTTCAACATGGTCCTTGTCTTCGCTGATCACCGGGAAACGCGAGTGGGCAGACTCAATAATCACCGCCAGGCACTCTTCCAGCGTCTGGTTACGCTTGAGCGTGACCATCTGAGAGCGAGGGATCATGATGTCGCGTACACGCTGTTCGGCGATATCCATCACACCTTCCAGCATGTCCCTGGTATCCGGGTCGATCAGGTCATTCTGTTCAGAATCACGGATCAACTCCAGCAGGTCATCGCGGTTTTTCGGCTCACCGTGGAACAATTGGTTGAGAATCAGCGTAAAAAATCCCTTTTTGGTACTGGGACTGTCATTGTTTTGTGAATGGTCATCGCTCATGGCGTTTTTGAGTTTGTCTCTCTATCAATAAAATCGGCTGCCCCAGGTGGGGCAGGCGTGATGGCTTGTACAAATCTGTCATCTGAAGCCGCAGTGGCCTTCATTTTCAGGCGATACAAGCCAGGTACTTATTCTTTCTCCGAAATGTACGGATCGGGATAGCCAAGAGCAAGCATTATCTCGGTCTCCAGCGATTCCATCTCTTCGGCTTCGTCATCTTCAATGTGATCATAACCCAACAGATGCAGGCTACCGTGGATCACCATGTGCGCCCAGTGGGCCTCAAGCGTTTTTTCCTGTTCGGTAGCTTCCGCTTCCACCACCTGGCGACAGATAATCAAATCGCCCAGCAGGGGCAGTTCGATGCCCGGAGGGGCTTCAAATGGGAAGGACAGCACATTAGTCGGTTTGTCTTTTGCGCGATAGGTGTGGTTTAACTCACGGCTTTCCGCTTCATCAACCAGACGGATAGTGACTTCGCTTTCTGGCTGGAACTGCGGCAGTACCGCCTCCAGCCAGCGTTGAAAATCGGCTTCAGCCGGCAGACCCTGCTCGCTTTCACAGGCGAGTTGCAGGTCCAGAATAACATTACTCATTTGTTCTCCTGTGAAGCCTGCTGGGCAGCCAGTGCTTCACGTTTACGTTCTTCTGCCTGGGCATCACGCCGTTTTTGGTCGGCAGCTTCCCAGGCTTCATAGGCAACGACAATGCGCGCAACGACAGGATGGCGCACCACGTCTTCACTGTGAAAGAAGTTAAAACTCAGTTCATCCACATCGGACAGCACCTCAATAGCATGGCGCAGGCCGGATTTCAGGTTACGTGGCAGGTCAATCTGCGTCACATCACCGGTGATCACCGCTTTCGAGTTAAATCCAATACGCGTCAGAAACATCTTCATCTGTTCGATGGTGGTGTTCTGGCTTTCATCGAGAATGATAAACGCATCGTTCAGTGTACGACCGCGCATATAGGCCAGCGGTGCCACTTCAATCACGTTACGCTCGATCAGCTTCTCCACGCGTTCAAAGCCCAGCATCTCGAACAGAGCGTCGTACAGAGGGCGCAGGTAGGGGTCCACCTTCTGGCTGAGGTCCCCCGGCAGGAAGCCGAGTTTTTCACCGGCTTCAACGGCAGGACGGGTCAGCATAATACGACGGATCTCCTGGCGCTCCAGGGCATCCACCGCGGCTGCGACCGCCAGATACGTTTTACCGGTTCCCGCAGGGCCAATACCAAACGTAACATCATGGTCGAGAATGTTGGCGACATACTGCGCCTGGTTTGGCGTACGCGGTTTGATCACGCCGCGTTTGGTTTTAATATGAATCGCTTTGCCGAACTCGGGCACACTGTCCGCGGTCTGTTCAAGCACGCCGCTCTCTTTGATAGCCAGATGAATCTGTTCCGGGTCGATATCCGGGATATGGCCTCGTACAGGGGCGGTATCCACATAAAGATGACGCAGAATGTCTACGCCAGCATGAACGCTCAGCGCACGTCCCACCAGCTTAAAGGCGTTTTCACGGCGGTTGATCTCAATACCCAGTCGGCGTTCCAACTGTTTGATATTGTCATCAAATGGGCCGCACAGGCTCAGCAGCCGCGCGTTATCAATAGGTTCCAGCGTTACTTCACGTGTTTCAATATTCAAACTAATCCTTTGGGTCACACAGGGCCAGGTTGAGAAATGGATGACTGTCTGGCTTCAGCGCCATAAATGAATTATTTATGGCAGCACATAAAGCTGCAAGCGTCCGAGTGGATATTTGGGCGCGTCTTTCAGAAAGCAAGTGTAACGCAATGAAATCATACGGCGAACCCGGAAGGCTCGCCGCATTATTGAGGGATTAAGGCTGGAAGGTGCCGACGCCCAGTTCGTTCTCTTTGCGCGTGCGCGCAATAACGGAGGCTGGGGTCTCGATGCTGCGCAGGTCCATTTGAGCTTCACCGCGGACAAAAATGCCGCGCAGTGAGTTGGCATAGACATCGACGATATCGACATCAACGAATTTGCCAATGTGTTCTGGCGTGCCTTCAAAATTCACCACGCGATTACATGCAGTACGGCCGGACAGCTCCATCACATTTTTACGTGAAGTGCCTTCGACCAGAATGCGTTGCACAGTGCCAAGCTTACGGCGACTCCAGGCCATCACCTGCTGATTAAGGCGATCCTGCAGAATATAAAGACGCTGTTTTTTCTCGTCGTCGGAGACATCATCCGGCAGGTCGGCAGCGGGGGTTCCCGGACGGGCTGAATAGATAAAGCTGTAGCTGGTATCAAAATTGATTTCACCGACCAGCTTCATGGTCTGCTCGAAGTCTGCCTGCGTTTCGCCAGGAAAACCGATGATAAAGTCAGAGCTGATTTGAATATCCGGGCGTGCAGCAACCAGCTTGCGAATAATCGCTTTGTATTCCAGCGCCGTGTGGGCACGCTTCATCAGCGTCAGGATGCGGTCGGCTCCGCTTTGTACCGGCAGGTGCAGGAAGCTCACCAGCTCTGGTGTGTCGCGGTAGACATCAATGATATCGTCGGTAAATTCGATAGGGTGGCTGGTGGTAAAGCGAATGCGGTCAATACCATCAATGGCGGCAACCAGGCGTAGTAGCTCAGCGAATGAGCAGATACCGCTGTCGAAGGTCTCACCGCGATACGCATTGACGTTCTGACCCAGCAGATTCACCTCACGCACGCCCTGTGCGGCCAGTTGAGCGATCTCGAACAGAATATCATCCGAAGGGCGGCTGACTTCCTCACCGCGCGTATAAGGCACCACGCAGAAGGTGCAGTATTTATTGCAGCCTTCCATGATCGAGACAAATGCGGTCGGCCCATCAGCACGCGGCTCGGGCATGCGGTCAAATTTCTCGATTTCCGGGAAGCTGACGTCAACGATTGGGCTTTTCGTGCCACGCACCGTGTTAATCATCTCTGGCAAACGGTGCAGGGTCTGCGGGCCAAAAACAATATCCACGCAGCTGGCACGTTGGCGCAGTTGATCGCCTTCCTGTGATGCCACACAGCCGCCGACGCCGATAATCACATCGGGATTAGACTCCTTCAGTTTTCTCCAACGGCCAAGCAAAGCAAAAACTTTTTCCTGGGCCTTTTCACGAATCGAACAGGTGTTGAGCAGCAGGACATCGGCATCTTCTGCCGCATCGGTCAGGGTATAACCATGAGTGCTGTTTAACAGGTCTGCCATTTTGGATGAGTCATACTCATTCATCTGACAGCCCCAGGTTTTAATATGCAGTTTTTTTGTCATCGACTTGCCATTTGTCATGCAGAAAGGAGAGCGGGGCGCGTATTGTAGTGCTTCGCTGCCAGTGAGGCCGGTGTTCTGAATGTCACAGAAAAATCCGGTACACTTACGAACGATCAGGATAACAGAATTCTGCCGGTGAGGTGTAGCTGCACAGCACGCGTGATACGGCCGGAGAAGGAAAAAAAATGACGGAAAAAAAACATAAAGTAGATGTGGCCATCGTCGGTGGCGGCATGGTGGGCGCCGCGCTGGCAAGTGGGCTGGCACAGCAGGGTTTTCAGGTCGCGGTACTGGAGCAGGCGGCACCGGCCGCGTTTGATGCTGCCAGCCACCCTGACGTGCGAATTTCGGCCATTGGTGCGGCCTCTGTCGCACTGCTGAAGCAGCTGGATGTCTGGCCTGCGGTACTCGGTATGCGCTGCGTCCCTTATCGTAAGCTGGAGACCTGGGAGTGGCAGACCGCGCATGTCGGATTCGATGCTGAATCGCTCGGCTTACCTGAGCTCGGTTATATGGTTGAAAACAGTGTATTGCAGCGTGCGCTGTGGCAGCGTTTGCAACAACAGGAGGTGGCGCTGTTATGCCCGGCCCGCCTGCGCGATTTACAGCAAGTTAACGGTGGCTGGCAATTGGCGTTGGAGAACGGTGAGACAGTCACAGCCAGGCTGGTCGTGGGGGCCGATGGTGCCAATTCGCAGGTACGTCAGTTAGCGGGCATTGGTATTCACGGCTGGAATTATGCTCAGTCCTGTATGTTAATCAGCGTTCGCTGTGAACAGGATGCCGGGGATACCACCTGGCAGCAGTTTACCCCGGAGGGGCCACGTGCTTTCCTGCCGCTGTTTGACCGCTGGGCTTCACTGGTGTGGTACGACAGCCCGGCGCGTATTCGCCAACTGCAAGCAATGACGATGCCACAGCTGCAAAAAGAGATTCAGGCGCATTTCCCGGCACGTCTCGGCCAGGTTACGCCGTTTGCGGCTGGATCATTCCCGTTGGTTCGTCGTCACGCCACGCGTTATGTCCTCCCTGGCCTGGCGCTGGTGGGTGATGCTGCGCACACCATTAATCCGCTGGCCGGACAGGGCGTAAATCTGGGCTATCGTGATGTTGATGCATTAATCAGTGTATTAAGCGAGTCGCGTCTGCGGGCAGAGGATTGGGCGTCGACGGCGGTATTACAGCGTTATCAGCGTAAACGACAGAAAGATAATCTGCTGATGCAAAGTGGTATGGACCTGTTCTATTTCGCCTTCAGTAATCAGTCTGCGCCGCTTAAAGTGGTGCGTAATCTGGGGCTGATAGTGGCGCAGCATTCTGGCGTGTTAAAACGGCAGGCGCTGAAGTACGCACTGGGATTGTGAGATTGCGGGTTGACCGAAACAGAAGGCCAACCCCTGCATGATCGTTAGTTTGGATTTACTACAGACGTAAAAAAGCCCGCTTGCGCAGGCTTTTATACTTTATGGCTGGGGTGCAGGGATTCGAACCCCGGAATGCTGGTATCAGAAACCAGTGCCTTACCGCTTGGCGACACCCCAATTTTTTATGCGACTGGCGAACCAGGCGTCTTCTTCTTTGCGACTCGTACTACCAGCCGTCTTTATATGGCTGGGGTGCAGGGATTCGAACCCCGGAATGCTGGTATCAGAAACCAGAGCCTTACCACTTGGCGACACCCCAATAAAATTGGTGGCTACTACGGGAATCGAACCTGTGACCCCAGCATTATGAGTGCTGTGCTCTAACCAGCTGAGCTAAGTAGCCTAATTTTACTGCTTTACAATACTAACATACTTCTAAAAAAATGGCTGGGGTACCTGGATTCGAACCAGGGAATGCCGGTATCAAAAACCGGTGCCTTACCGCTTGGCGATACCCCATCCGTGCAAAACCGCTTATGGAAATGGTGCGGGAGGCGAGACTTGAACTCGCACACCTTGCGGCGCCAGAACCTAAATCTGGTGCGTCTACCAATTTCGCCACTCCCGCGCAAAAAAGATGGTGGCTACTACGGGAATCGAACCTGTGACCCCAGCATTATGAGTGCTGTGCTCTAACCAGCTGAGCTAAGTAGCCTTCTTTTTTCGCGTAACCTTCTGCGGCGTTGCGGGGCGCATTATGCGGAGTTGGCCTAAAAGCGTCAACAAGTTTTTTCCCGTTTTTTGTCACAATCGTGTTGTTTGACTGCCTTGTGAGCAGGATGACGATAAAATCAACGAATTCTGATGCTAACAGACGCAACGGCTAAATAAAAACGGGCCACAAGGGCCCGTTAGCGGTGATTCATCAGAACATATTAGTAAGCAGACTGGTGCACACCTACGGCGCGACCTGATGGATCGTCCATGTTTTTGAACGCTTCATCCCATTCTATGGCCTTAGCGGACGAACAGGCCACTGACGGGCCGCCAGGGACGCATTCTGCTGCGCTTGGCAGCGGGAACAGCTCTTCAAAGATTTCACGGTACAAATACGCTTCTTTAGACGTTGGCGTGTTGTACGCGAAACGGAAGTGGGCGGTTTGCAACTGCTGGTCGCTAATCTGCTCTGCAGCCACTTCTTTCAGCGTATCAATCCAGCTGTAGCCCACACCATCAGAGAACTGCTCTTTCTGGCGCCATGCGACGCTGGCTGGCAGGTAAGATTCAAAACACTCACGCAGGATGTGTTTTTCCATTTTACCGTTGCTACCACACATTTTATCCTGTGGGTTGATGCGCATTGCCACATCCAGGAATTTTTTATCCAGGAACGGTACACGCGCTTCCACGCCCCAGGCTGACATCGCCTTGTTAGCGCGAGCACAGTCAAACATATGCAGTGCATGCAATTTACGCACGTTCTCTTCGTGGAATTCACGGGCGTTCGGTGCTTTATGGAAGTAAAGGTAGCCGCCGAACACTTCGTCAGCACCTTCACCGGACAGTACCATCTTAATGCCCATTGCCTTGATTTTACGTGACATCAGGTACATCGGCGTAGACGCGCGGATGGTGGTCACATCATAGGTTTCGATGTGGTAAATCACATCGCGAATCGCATCGAGACCTTCCTGCACGGTGAAATGAATTTCGTGGTGCACGGTACCCAGATGTTCTGCCACGGCTTTCGCCGCGGTCAGGTCCGGCGATCCTTCCAGGCCAACGGCAAAGGAGTGCAGCTGTGGCCACCAGGCTTCGCTTTTATCCTGATCTTCTACGCGCTTCGCCGCAAAACGTTTGGTCACGGCAGAGATAATCGAAGAATCCAGACCACCGGACAGCAGGACACCGTAAGGCACATCTGACATCAGGTGGCTTTTAACGGACTCTTCCAGTGCGTTTTTCAACGCCGCTGCATCAGTGACGTTTTCTTCTACTGCGGCATAGTCAAACCAGTCACGCTGCCAGTAGCGGCGGATCTCGCCATCGGTGCTGGACAGATAGCTTCCCGGTGGGAATTCTTTAATGCTGCGGCATACAGGCACCAGCGCTTTCATTTCGGAAGCGACATACAGGTTACCGTGCTCGTCGTTGCCCATATACAGCGGGATAATCCCGATATGGTCACGGCCGATTAACCAGGTGTTTTTCACACTGTCATACAGAATGAAGGCAAACATGCCTTGCAGGTCATCGAGGAAATCGATGCCTTTTTCCTGATACAGCGCGAGAATCACTTCACAGTCAGACTCGGTCTGGAACTCATAGCGATCGCTCAGTTCAGCGCGCAGCGCCTGATGGTTGTAAATTTCACCGTTCACCGCAAGTACGTGGGTATGCGCTGCGTTGTACAGCGGCTGTGCGCCGTTGTTAACGTCAACGATCGACAGACGCTCATGGACGAGGATCGCTTTGTCATCGGCATACACGCCGGACCAGTCCGGGCCACGGTGACGCATCAGACGTGAAAGCTCCAGGGCTTTCTTGCGCAGTTCAACAGGATCGCTTTTCAGATCGAGTACACCAAAAATAGAACACATAAACAGCTCCCTAACGACTTACCTTGCGGTGATGATATTGGTTTAAAGCGACAGATATCGCGTGATGTATAAGAAAATGCGCTAACCAGTGAGGTGATGCAAGTAATTTAGTCATTAGGTGAAAAATAGCCTGTTGACCAAGGTGAATTCTTAGTGGATATGCAAATTAAATGGAGTTTTATTGACGAATCGATAATGAATGGTGAAAAGTGAACAAGAAGTGCACAGCGTGGGGGCGGTGCCCGGCGGACCGGGCAGAAAACTAGATAATGTCGATATCGGCAACGGAAGGGTAGATCCAGGTAGGACGGAACGGCATCGCGTCAACGTCACTCAGGCTGGAAACTCCCGACAGAACCAGAATGGTTTCCAACCCGGCCTGGAAGCCAGCAAGAATATCGGTGCGCAGGTTATCACCTACGATCACCGTTTCTTCGGAGTGCGCCTGAATCTTATTCAGTGCTGCACGCATAATCCACGGACTGGGTTTACCGACGTAAAAAGGCTGACGGCCGGATATTTTTTCGATACCTGCGCAAAGCGCGCCACAGGCTGGTGAGAAGCCATGTCCACGGCTGTCCGGGTTAGTTGCGATGAATCGTGCACCATTGGCCACGAAGAAAGCGGCTTTATGCATCATGTCCCAGTTAAAGGAACGGGTTTCTCCGACGATAACGAAATCAGGATTGATATCGGTAATCGTAAATCCGGCTTTGTACAGCTCATGGATCAACGCGCCTTCTCCAACCACATAGGCTTTTTTTCCTTCCTGACGCTTCAGGAAGTCCGCAGTGGCCATTGCAGAGGTATAGAACACGCTGTCCGGCAGTTCAATGCCGGCAGAGGCAAAGCGATTAGACAGGTCCATCGCGGTTTGGGAAGGGTAGTTTGTTAACACCACCAGCGGCATATTATTGCCGACGATGCGCTGTAAAAACTCACGCGCGCCGGGGACGGCAGTATTGTCGTGCATCAGCACGCCGTCGATATCACAGATTACGTTCTTTATCGTCATGCGTTCAGAGTCCATCATTCAATTAACCTTCCAGCAGGCGCTGAAGCAGAATTCCGTTGAGCATGGCGCGTTTCACCAGTGCAAAAGCACCAATGGCCGATCGGTGGTCGATCTCCGAGCGTACAACGGGTAAATTTTTACGGAAGGCTTTGAGTGCCTGAGTATTAATGCAGCCTTCAATTGCCGGCAGCAGCACTTTATCTGCTTCCGTAATTTCACCGGCAATGACAATTTTTTGTGGATTGAACAGATTAATGGCAATGGCGATTGCTTTGCCGAGGTGACGGCCAACATGTTCAATCACTTCACTTGATAGCGCATCTCCGCGATTGGCGGCACGGCAGATAAGTTGAATCTGACAATCATCAAGGGTGAGACTACTTGGATAACCCTGCGTGAGTAGATGGCGCACGCGATGTTCAATGGCGCTGTTGGCAGCGATAGTTTCAAGACAGCCAAAGTTGCCGCAGTGGCAACGCTCGCCTAACGGGTCCACCTGGATGTGCCCCAGCTCACCCACGTTGCCGTTGCTGCCGAGGAAAATCTGACCGTTAGCAATAATCCCGGCACCTGTTCCCCGATGAACACGCACCAAAATGGAGTCAGCACAATCGCGCGATGCGCCAAAATAGTGCTCTGCCAGGGCCAGACTACGGATGTCATGGCCGACAAAACTGGTGACATTGAATCGTTTTTCCAGGTTGGCGACCAGCGGCCAGTGGCTGACGCTGATGTGTGGCATATAACGAATAATACCGTTTTTCGGGTCGACCAGACCTGGCAGAATGACGGAGATCGCAATCAGTTCGCGCAGTTTGCGCTGATGCAGTTCGCTAAAGTCAGCAATGGCCTTAAACAGCGCGTTTTCGAGGGTTTCCTGCGTGCGTTCTGGCAGTGGGTAGTGCTCTTCCGCCAGCGATTTTCCGCTTAAATCAAACAGGGTGACGGTGGCATCGTTGCGACCAAGGCGCACGCCAATGGTATTAAATCCGCGGGTTTCCGTAATGATAGAAATCGCCCGGCGCCCCCCGGTAGAAGCCTGTTGGTCAACTTCTTTAATCAGACCACGCTCAATGAGCTGACGCGTGATCTTGGTGACACTGGCGGGGGCGAGCTGACTGTGCTCGGCGATCTGGATTCGTGAGATAGGGCCCTGCTGATCGATGAGCCGGTAGACGGCTGCACCATTAAGTTGTTTAACAAGATCAACATTTCCAATTTGAGCCTGGCCGCCAGTGGTCATTAAATATCTACTCGCTTAAGACCTCGTTACCATTAACGATAGTCCGGGTGATTTTGTAATCGCGGGTGAACACCGTCAGATTAGCCACTTTCCCGGCTTCAATTGACCCTAAATGCGTGTCTACCCCCATTGCGCGGGCCGGATAAAGTGTTGCCATACGCAGCGCCTCGTCAAGGGAAATGCCCACGTGTTCGACGCTGTTTGCTACAGCCTCAATCATAGTTAGCGCAGATCCGCTCAGAGTGCCGTTCTCATCAACACACAGCCCGTTGCGATAGTATATTGTTTTACCAGCAAAAATGAACCGATCAATAGAAGCACCCGCCGGTGCCGTGGCATCGGTAACGAGGATCAGTTTGTCGCCTTTGGTTCGTTTAGCATTACGAATGTTAGCGTAATGGACATGTAAACCGTCGGCGATGATACCGCACCAGACATCCGGTGAATCAAACAACGCACCGATTAATCCAGGTTCACGACCGCTGGTGGTCGGCATAGCGTTATATAAATGCGTGGCAAAGGAGACCCCGGCATCAATCCCGGCAAGCGCTTCGTCATAAGTACCGTGGGAATGGCCCGCAGAGATGATAATCCCGGCATCACGCAGTTGACGAACAACCGCGGCGTCTACTTTTTCTGGCGCGAGGGTAATCTTACTGATGACATCGGCGTTGGCACACAGGAAATCGACCAGCGCGCTATCTGGAGCACGGATGAGGTCTGGATTGTGGGTGCCTTTTTTCAACGGATTGAGCCAGGGGCCTTCCAGATGCAGGCCGAGCGCCTGGTTGCTGTTCTGCGCCAGCCAGGCACGCATCACTTCAACGGCACGTTTCATCAGCTCATCGGTGCTGGTGATAAGCGTAGGCAGAAAGCTGGTACAGCCTGACTTCTCATTGGCTTTCTGCATGATTTGCAGGGTTTCTACGCTGATCGCTGAAATATCATCGTTAAACTGCACGCCGCCGCAGCCATTCAGCTGCAGGTCAATAAAGCCAGGGGCAATAATCGCACCGCCAACCTGACGAGTTTCAATGCCAGCGGGCAGATCCTCCAGCGGGCAGATACGATCGATCAGGCCATTGGCAACCACTACCGCATGCCGATCGAGGATTTTATGGCCTGTGTAGATACGGCCCTGGGTTAATGCGTACATAGTTGTTCTCCTGACTTTCCTGATATTTCTTGTCCTGCCGGCAGGGCGCTAACCCTCCGGCAGGCACCGGTCTGAAATGACGACAGCGACCAGGGATGATCACAGATCTTTAATATTTCCAGCTTCCATCTCGCGGAAATACTTCACGGTTTTCATCTTCAGCTCCATCGTGGACGGTTCATCACACACCACGACCGCTTTCGCGTGCAGCTGCAAACAGCTGATGGTCCACATATGATTCACGTTGCCTTCTACTGCGGCTTGCAGCGCCTGAGCTTTCAGATGGCCCGTGACCAGAATCATCACCTCTTCTGCATCCAGTAATGTACCCACACCCACCGTCAGGGCATATTTTGGCACCTGGTCGACGTCGCCACCAAAGAAGCGTGAGTTGGCGATGCGGGTATCGTGAGTCAGCGTTTTAATACGGGTACGAGACGCCAGAGAGGAAGCGGGTTCGTTAAAGGCAATGTGTCCGTCATTTCCTACGCCACCCATGAACAGGTGAATTTTGCCGTAAGAACGGATTTTTTCCTCATATTGGCGACATTCTGCGTCAATATCCGGTGCATTACCATTGAGAAGGTTGATGTTTTCACTTGAAATATCAACATGATCAAAAAAGTTACGGAACATAAAACTGTGGTAACTTTCCGGGTGCTCTTTCGGCAGGCCGACATATTCATCCATATTGAAGGTCACAACATGCTTGAAGCTGACCTGGCCCGCTTTGTGCATATCAATAAGATGTTTATAGGCTTCCAGCGGTGTGCCTCCAGTGGGTAAGCCCAGGACAAACGGACGATCGGCGGTAGGATTGAACGCATTGATGCGATTTACAATATGGCGTGCCGCCCATTTTCCGACCTGGGCTGGTGTTGCCAGAGGAATCAGTCTCATGTTGCACCTCGTATATAAGCAGAGTTAGGTATTAAGTTAAAACGGTGCTCTGTCGTTGTTCTGGTAAGCGTAACGCGATTACCATCATGCAACAGAGGGATTTGTCCGTTTTGATTTTTCGAATCATAAAATAAGTTTGTGCTGTTGACCAGCCATATGCTAAGAATAATGCGTTTTTAGGTGATTTTAATCACATATATGACGGTTTAATTTGCGAAGCGAATTAATTTTTTTTTACACTTCGTTTCGTGGTGTGTAGTGTCGGGCTGACAAAAAAAACCGTGAAAAAAAACAGACGGTTTTTGCCGCCTTAACGGGTCTCATAGGGGGAAATGGTGAATATTTTAGGATTCTTTCAAAGATTAGGGCGGTCGTTACAGCTGCCAATAGCCGTGCTGCCTGTTGCTGCACTGATGCTGCGCTTCGGCCAGCCTGATTTACTCAATATGCCGTTTATTGCACAGGGCGGCGGGGCGATTTTTGACAACCTCGCACTGATTTTTGCTATCGGTGTGGCGTCGACCTGGTCTAAAGACAACGCCGGTGCTGCCGCGCTGGCTGGTGCTGTGGGTTACTTTATTCTGACCAAAGCGATGGTGACCATCAACCCAACGGTCAATATGGGTGTGCTGGCGGGGATTATTACGGGCCTGATAGCCGGTATGACCTACAACCGCTGGGCTGACATCAAACTGCCTGACTTCCTGAGCTTCTTTGGCGGTAAACGCTTCGTACCTATCGCGACGGGCTTTTTCTGTCTGGTGCTGGCGGCGGTGTTTGGTTATGTCTGGCCTCCGGTTCAGGCGGCAATTCATTCCGGCGGTGAGTGGATTGTCTCTGAGGGGGCTTTCGGTGCGGGTATCTTCGGTTTCGTTAACCGTCTGCTGATCCCAACCGGTTTGCATCAGGTGCTGAACACTATTGCCTGGTTCCAGATTGGTGAGTTCACCAATGCGGCCGGTGCTGTGGTCCACGGTGATATCAACCGCTTCTATGCGGGTGACGGCACGGCGGGGATGTTCATGTCCGGGTTCTTCCCGATCATGATGTTTGGTCTGCCGGGTGCTGCACTGGCGATGTATCTGGCTGCGCCGAAAGCGCGCCGTCCAATGGTTGGCGGTATGCTGCTTTCTGTTGCGGTGACCGCATTCCTGACGGGTGTGACCGAGCCGCTGGAATTCCTGTTTATGTTCCTGGCGCCGATGCTGTATCTGATCCACGCCTTGCTGACGGGCATCAGTCTGTTTGTGGCGACAACGCTGGGCATTCATGCCGGGTTCTCTTTCTCTGCGGGCGCCATCGACTATGTATTGATGTATAAATTGCCTGCGGCCAGCCAGAATGTGTGGTTGCTGCTGGTGATGGGGCTGGTGGCCTTTGTAGTCTACTTCGTTCTGTTCAGCGCAGTGATCCGTATGCTCAATCTGAAAACGCCAGGCCGCGAAGATGAAGGCGACCTGCTGGTAAAAGATGAAGCGAACAGCAATACCGAAGAGGGCTTGGCAGACCTGTCCCGCCAGTATATTGGTGCGATTGGTGGCTCGGATAACCTTAATGTTATTGATGCCTGCATCACTCGCCTGCGTCTGTCCGTTAAAGATGCATCGCTGGTGAATGATGCACAGTGTAAACGCCTGGGGGCTTCCGGGGTGGTGAAACTGAACAAGCAGACCATTCAGGTGATTGTGGGTGCGAAAGCAGAATCCATCGCCGAAGAGATGAAAAAGCAGATTGCTAAAGGCCCGGTTGCTGCCGCAGCGGCGAGCTCGAAACCTGTTGCGCCAGTCGCCGCTCCGCAGGCAATACCCAATGCGGCTAAAGGGGTGATCGGTACACTGGTTGCACCGGTTAGCGGTAAGGTTGTTGCCATTGACCAGGTGCCTGATGAAGCCTTCGCCAGCAAAGCCGTGGGCGACGGCCTGGCCATCTTGCCAACCGGTAGCACCGTTGTTGCTCCGGCTTCCGGTACGCTGGTGAAAATCTTTAATACTAACCATGCATTCTGTCTTGAAACCGAAAACGGCGTCGAAATTGTAGTGCACATGGGGCTGGATACGGTTGCACTGGAAGGTAAAGGGTTTACGCGTCTGGCTGAAGAAGGCTCAACGGTAGTGGCGGGTCAGCCAGTACTGGAAATGGACCTTGTCTTCCTGAATGCGAATGCCCGTTCGATGATCAGTCCGGTGGTGATCAGCAACATTGATGATTTCGCGGGATTAACGCTGCTGGCCGGTGAAACCGTGGTAGCGGGTGAGACCCGAATCGTTGAAATTAATGGCTAACACCGTCGACTGATGCGACTGTGACAGGGCGGGAAGCGATTCCCGCCCTTTTTTTATGTGATTCCCGCAACAAACGGTTGTTTCCCCTCTCTGCTTTGTGGATCATACTCCGTTATTTCATAGCTAATTTAAGCCATGCACTATTGAGGAAATTGAGATGAGTGAGGCTGAAGCCCGCCCAACTAACTTTATTCGTCAGATCATCGACGAAGATCTGGCGAACGGCAAGCACAGCTCAGTGCATACCCGCTTCCCGCCTGAGCCGAATGGCTATCTGCATATTGGTCATGCGAAATCGATCTGCCTGAACTTTGGCATCGCACAAGATTATCAGGGGCAGTGCAACCTGCGCTTCGATGACACCAACCCGGTGAAAGAAGATCTGGAGTTTGTTGAGTCGATCAAGCGCGATGTGCAATGGCTGGGTTTCACGTGGAGCGGTGAAGTACGCTACTCATCTGATTATTTTGAACAGCTGCATAACTATGCTGTTGAACTGATCACCAAAGGGCTGGCTTATGTTGACGAACTGTCGCCTGAGCAGATCCGTGAATACCGTGGCAGCCTGACGTCAGCGGGTAAAAACAGTCCCTACCGCGATCGCAGTGTGGAAGAGAACCTGGCGCTGTTTGCCAAAATGCGTGCCGGTGGCTTTGCCGAAGGCACCGCCTGCCTGCGCGCTAAAATCGATATGGCTTCCAACTTTATCGTGCTGCGCGATCCGGTGATTTACCGTATTAAATTTGCTGAACATCATCAGACCGGTAACGCCTGGTGCATCTATCCGATGTACGACTTTACCCACTGCATCTCGGATGCGCTGGAAGGCATTACCCACTCCCTGTGTACGCTGGAGTTCCAGGACAACCGTCGTCTGTACGACTGGGTGCTGGATAACATCACTATTCCCGTTCACCCGCGTCAGTATGAGTTCTCCCGTCTGAATCTCGAATACGCCATTATGTCTAAGCGTAAATTGAGCCAGCTGGTGTCTGAGAATGTGGTGGAAGGCTGGGACGATCCTCGCATGCTGACTGTTTCTGGTCTGCGTCGCCGTGGTTACAGCGCTGAGTCTATCCGTGAGTTTTGCCGCCGTATCGGCGTGACAAAACAGGATAATATCGTTGAGATGGCTGCGCTGGAATCCTGTATTCGTGACGACCTGAACGAAAATGCACCGCGCGCGATGGCGGTGATGGATCCGGTTAAAGTGGTGATTGAAAACCTGCCTGCGCATCATGACGAGATGATTAGCATGCCGAATCATCCGAACAAGCCCGAAATGGGAACACGTGAAGTGCCGTTCAGCCGTGAGATCTATATCGATCGCGCTGATTTCCGAGAAGAAGCGAACAAGCAGTACAAACGTCTGGTGCTGGGCAAAGAAGTCCGCCTGCGTAACGCTTACGTGATCAAAGCCGAGCGTGTGGCGAAAGATGACGAAGGCAACATCACCTGCCTGTTCTGTACCTGCGATGTGGATACTCTGAGCAAAGATCCGGCTGACGGCCGTAAAGTGAAGGGCGTGATCCACTGGGTATCGGCTGTTCATGCGCTGCCAGCGGAGTTCCGTCTTTATGATCGCCTGTTCAGCGTGCCGAACCCGGCAGCGGCAGAAGACTTCCTCGCCAGCATCAACCCGGATTCTTTAGTGATCCGCCAGGGCTTTGTTGAGCCGGGTATGCAGCAGGCGGAAGCCTCTGCGCCGTATCAGTTTGAGCGCGAAGGTTATTTCTGTGCCGATAGCGTGTATTCCAGTGCCAGCAATCTGGTGTTTAACCGCACCGTTGGCCTGCGTGATACCTGGGCAAAAGTGGGCGAGTAAACCGCTATTTGCTGATAAAAGGCCGCCGATGCGGCCTTTTTTTCGTCTGCTACTTATAATTCGGCACACAGATAATCAATAAACATCCGCGTTTTACGCGGCAGAGCGGTGCGGGTGGCAAAGACAGCGCTGACGGGCTGTACCGGTAGCTGCCAGTCATTGAACAGAAGCTGTAATTCTCCGCTGGCCAGATCGTCTGTCACCAGCCATTCAGGCAGCACCGCCACGCCCATTCCGGCCAGTGCCATCTGGCGCATAATCTGCGCAGAATTGGCGCTGTAACGTGCTTCGCTTTTCACTTCACAACGATCCTGCCCGCGCTGGAAATGCCAGCGGCCGGGATGGGAGAGATTACTGTTGTGTATCCATGGCAGGGTGCCCACCTCACTGAGCTGTTGCAGCGAATAGCGCGCCATCAGCAGCGGCGACGCCACCAGCACAATACGGTATTCCCCCAATTTGCGACTCTTTAGCGAGGAGTCGCGCAGTGTGCCGAGGCGGATAGCCACATCCAGTTTGTTGCTCACCAGGTCATCAAGCGAGGCACCGACGTTATAGCTCAGGGTGAGCCCGGGGTGACGCTGGCAAAAACGGGCTACGGGTGGCATCAGGAACTGCTGGCCATACTCCCAGGTGGAGGTGATACGCAGTTCCCCCGATAGCGGCTGGCTGTCATCGGTGATGCGACTTACGGCAAGGTCGATATCGCAGAAGATCCCCTTAAAATCCTGGTAGAGCTGGCTTCCGCTCTCTGTCAGCGCCAGGTTACGGGTATTGCGCGTCAGCAGGGCGACGCCGAGTACCTGTTCCAGTGTCTTAATATGCAGGCTGACCATCGCCTTACTTAAGCCGAGATTATCGGCGGCGCGGGTAAAACTGCCGCTTTCCACGACCGCAAAAAAAGTGTGAATTTTATCCAGTTGAGCATGCATGGGATTGTTTACTTATATCGAACAATCTTTTCACTGTATGCCAGTCGATCTCCGTGGTCAATCGCCGCTATGCTGCGCCCGGAGGTATGACTATGAGCTATCGCTACCGCATAGCAGTAATTTTCCTGCTCGGCTTCTTTATTGATTGTATTAATATTTTTATGTCGGCGATTGCGCTGCCGGAGATGGCGGGAGAACTGCGTATAGCCAGCGGTTCGCTCGGCTGGGTGGCCAACAGCTATATACTCGGCTTGACGGTGATTATCCCAATAAGCAGCTGGCTTGCCGGGCGTTATGGTGCTCGCCGGGTGCTGGTGGCCTCGATGTTGCTGTTCAGCCTGGCGGCACTGGGCTGCGGTCTGGCAGATACGTTTATCACGTTGGTAATGTGGCGTTTTGTACAGGGTATGGCGGGAGGGTTGCTCATCCCGGTGGGGCAGGCTCTGACATTTAATCTGTTTAAGGGCAAGGAACGGGCAACCATATCGACCCTGATTATGAGCGTGGCATTGATTGCGCCAGCACTGTCGCCGCTGCTGGGCGGCATGATTGTCGACAGCCTCTCATGGCGCTGGATTTTCTGGTGCAATATTCCGTTCAGCCTGATGGCCGCTGCGCTGGCCGCGCTGTGGGTGCAGCGTGAAACGCGGGTGGCAGTCCGGCCTGATATCCGTGGCATTCTGCTGGTGTGCCTGGCACTGGCTGCCGTTCTGCTTGGGTTGTCGCAGCTTGCGGAGGCGGGGTCTCTTATTTCTGCATCGTTATGGCTGCTGGCCGCGTTGGGCCTGGCTATCGGCTATTTGCGCCATTACCATCGTCAACCCCAGGCGGTGATTGATTTGAAGCTGTTGCGTAATCCCCGGCTAAAGCTGGCGGTGGTCATTTACTACGCCGTGCCGGGCATCTTCACCGGTGTGAACCTGCTCAACATTTTTTATCTGCAACAGTGCCTGCATTTTTCTGCCGAACGTTGTGGAGCATTTATGCTGCTGTACGGTGGTGGGGCACTGGTGGCGATGCTGGTATGTGGTCGTCTTTACCATTGTCTGGGCGCACTGACCCTGTTCAGCTGTGGGTTGGTCTTACATGCAGGCGGCATCGTGCTGCTGGCGCTGGTACAGAGTCCCGAACAGGTGATGCTATTGAATGCGGCTTATCTGCTGATGGGGATTGGCGGTGGAATCAGTGCCAATACGGCACAAACCAGTGCTCTGACTGATTTTCACGATGAGCAGATGACGCGGGCCAGTGTGATATGGAATATTAATCGTCAGCTTTCATTCAGCCTCGGCGCCGCATTGTTTACACTGCTGTTTACGTTGATGAGCCGCCACTATTCTGCTGCTCAGTCTTATCATCAGGTCTTTGTTGTTGCCGCAGTTACCGGCCTGTTCCCCTTGTGGATGATTTATCGCCACGCCCGTCATAAGGATGTTGTATGTCAGCGTTAACCGAAAAAGCCTGTGAAAGTATCATTGTACTGCATCAGCTTATTGAGAAAGTGTTTCACGGAGATGGGAGCTTTGTCCCTGAGCTGTTGCGACATTTTGAACCCGATTTTATCATGGTCGCGCCCAGCGGAAAAAGTCTGTCGATGGAGGAGGTGACTGCGCTGTTCACTCGTCTGGTCGGCGAACGGCAGGGTGTTGCTATCACGATTGAACACTGCAAAGTGATCTCTCAGTTTGGCCAGGAAGTAGCGATCCAGTATCACGAGCTACAACAGCAGGGTGATAATCATACCCACCGTATTTCACTGGCGGTGATTGATTGTGGTTGTACGCCACCTCGCTGGCGCTATTTGCAGGAAACAATGGTGGTCAGTTAATTACTGTACTAGTTCGTGAGTGTGATTCTGTGTAGACTATGCGGCATTCTTGCCGTTTAGCCAGTGGATTATCCCGGTTTATGGCATGTTATTTATTGCATTCGCTAAGGGATTTCATGGCTACACCTGCTTCTGCTGTTCGTCTGCCGTCAACACTCTGGGGGGCGTTGATTATCAGTGGCACCATTATTGGTGCCGGGATGTTCTCGCTGCCGGTAGTGATGTCCGGTGCCTGGTTTGCCTGGTCCTCCGCGCTGCTGATCGTGACCTGGTTCTGTATGCTGCTGTCCGGATTACTGTATCTGGAAGCCAGCCTGCATTATCCCATCGGGGCGAGTTTTGATACGGTCACACGCGATTTACTTGGGCGTGGCTGGAACCTGATCAACGGTTTGTCCGTGGTCTTTGTGCTGGGGATCCTCACCTATGCGTACATTTCTGCCAGTGGCGCGATTATTCAGCACAGCCTTAATCAATTAAATGTCGGAATATCGGCACGTATGGCTGGGCTGCTCTTTACGCTACTGGTGGCGCTGTTTATCTGGCTGGGAACAGCGGTTGTCAGCCGGATGACGCTGATTTTTCTCGGCGCGAAGATCCTCACCTTTTTGATGATTTTTGGCGGCCTGCTGTGGCATGTTCAGCCGGCTATTCTGCTCGACAGCCAGGGAGCCGATCGCGATTATCTGCGATATCTCTGGATAGTGGTGCCGTTTTGTCTGGCCTCCTTCGGCTACCATGGCAACATTGCCGGGTTGACGACTTACTACCATAAGAATGCAGGCCGCGTGAGCCGTTGCCTGATTTACGGCACGCTGCTGGCTCTGATGATTTACTTTATCTGGATCATCGGCACGATGGGCAATATTCCCCGCAGCGAATTTAAAGCGATTGCCGCGCAAGGCGGTAATATTGACGTACTGGTGGGGGCGTTATCCGGCGTACTGCACAATCGCTCTCTGAATCTGTTACTGGATATCTTCTCTAACTTCGCCGTTGCCTGTTCATTCCTCGGTGTCAGTCTTGGCTTTTTTGATTACCTTGCCGATCTCTTTAAACTGGATAACTCCGCGTCCGGAAGATTAAAAACCACGCTGCTGACGTTTATTCTGCCGCTAACGGCCGCGATGATCTGGCCCAACGGTTTTCTGCTGGCAATCGGTTATGCCGGGCTGGCCGCGACGTTGTGGGCTGTTGTCACGCCAGCGCTACTAGCCTGGCAGTCACGTCGACGTTTTGCCACTGCCACGTGGCGAGTCAGAGGGGGGATGGCACCGATTGTGCTGGTTCTGCTGTTTGGTGCACTGAATGCCGTGGTCTCGTTGCTTTCATATGGTGGCTGGCTGCCGCTCTATACGCGATAACCTTTTGAGACAGATTGGCAGCGTTTTAGCCGGGAGGAATCGCTATAACGCAGGCATAAAAAAACCGGTGGCAAGCCACCGGTTTTTACACTGAACAGTGCAGATTATTTGTCGTGCAGAGTCTCGTCTTCACGACAGTCACCCAGAGAACAATGGCCATAAAGATACAGGCTATGGTTGCTCAGTTTGATACCGTGACGCGTGGCGATTTCACGCTGACGTTCCTCAATGTATTCGTCTCTGAACTCAATAACTTTACCGCAGTCCAGGCAGATCAGGTGATCGTGATGGTGCTGCTGAGTCAGTTCGAAAACGGATTTACCGCCTTCAAAGTTATGGCGGGTAACGATCCCCGCATCATCAAATTGGTTCAGCACGCGGTAAACGGTGGCCAGACCAATTTCTTCGCCCATATCAATCAGGCGTTTGTACAAGTCTTCCGCACTGACATGATGGCCCTCTGGTTCCTGAAGCACTTCCAGAATTTTCAGTCGGGGAAGCGTGACTTTCAGGCCGGCCTTCTTTAATGCGGTGTTATTGTCAGTCATGCGGATATTGTCCTGTTACTTTGCTAGTCACTTAGTGGCTGAAAAGCCCTGAACATCGGTCGACGCTAAAAGATGAGTGCGTCTCAGTATAGAACTGATACTCCGAAATGAAAACCATAAGGGGTGCCTGAAACCGCAATGGATGTAAGGATAAGTGTCATTACATCCAGGGTAGCACGCGCCCGAATTAGGCTGGGTTAACATTTCAATCTGCATCATCTTCACCGCTCTTTGGGCGACTCACATCCTCAAAGAGTGGGGCAGGTGCTGAGTAAGCGGGTAACCGATGGGGTTATTGTACAGTTTTGCAGATGAAAGTTACAAACATGTATCTATTACTTCTATAGGAAAAACCACTTACTTGATGTGAGATAGCTCCCACATCAAGCGGCTATGGTTATGCTTCGATGATATCTTTTAGCTGAAGTTCATCAAAAATTTGTTTTACCCACTTTTCAACGCGTTCGTTGGTGAGCTCTGGCTGGCGATCTTCATCAATGGCCAGGCCAAGGAAATGGTTATCATCTGCCATGCCTTTCGAGGCCTCGAAATGGTAGCCTTCGCTCGGCCAGTGGCCGACAATCACTGCGCCGTTCGGCTCAATGATGTCGCGGATGGTGCCCATTGCATCGCAGAAATACTCGGAATAGTCTTCCTGATCGCCGCAACCAAACAGCGCAACCAGTTTACCGTTGAAGTCGATTTCTTCCAGCGTTGGGAAGAAGTCATCCCAGTCGCACTGGGCTTCACCGTAGTACCAGGTTGGGATGCCAAGCAGCAGAATATCAAAGGCTTCAAGGTCTTCTTTGCTGCTTTTAGCAATATCACGAACTTCTGCAACATCTTTCCCCAGTTGCTTCTGGATCATTTTTGCAATGTTTTCGGTATTGCCTGTATCGCTACCAAAGAAAATGCCGACGAGTGCCATGAGTTTAATAACCTCTTGAATCTTAATGATATGGTGACTGCTGATTTTTTCGCAGATATCGCTAATGATAACAGACCGTCGTGAGCGGATAAATGAGTAATGCTGCCGGTTTTGTCGCTGAGTGCTAAGGCCCTGATACCATCAGGACGGATGACGTTGCAACTGTTCCAGCAGCATTTCTTCGATCAGTTCACTGCGGCTGATATTGCGCTCGAAAGCTAGCTGATTCAGGACATCAACCGCGTCGCTGTTCATTTTCAGTTCGACACGCTTCAGGCCGCGCACTTTATCGCGCTTGAGCTGATTGCGTTTGTTGATACGCAACTGCTCATCACGCGTCAGCGGATTAGTCTTGGGTCGTCCCGGACGTCGTTCATCTGCAAACAGATCGATCGTTGTGCGGTCCGTGTTCTCTTTTGCCATAGGAATCGTAATACTGAAAGGCTGGATTGCTGATGAATAGGGCCGTTATGCCGTCTGATAATCAGCAGCGGCAAAATTTTAGCGCGCCATCATACCCCAGCGAAAATGGTTTTCACAGCGCTAAAAAACGTCGGATTGCACGTAATACCGCATCGGGTTTCTCAGCATGTACCCAATGCCCTGCGCCGGTGATGACATGGGCACGCGCCTGCGGGAACTGGGTTAACAGTGCATCGCGATATGCATCGGCCAAATAGGGAGAACGCTCCCCACGAATGAACAGCACAGGATGTGACCAGGGGGCCAATGGCTCCCAGCCAATGATGTTTTCATAACATGCCAGCAGCGCCGGAACGTTGAAACGCCAAACACCCTCGTGGAACGACTTGAGTAAAAACTGGATAACGCCTTCTTCACTGATACTTTGACGCATCAGGGCAGTAGCTTCGCTGCGCGTGGTGATACCGGCCTCAGTCACCGCATTCAGTGCGGCAAAAATATCGTCATGATGACGCGTGGTGTAGGCCACAGGAGCGATATCAATCACTACGATCTCCTCAACACGATCGGGCGCCAGTGCGGTAATCGCCATGGCGATCTTCCCCCCCATCGAGTGACCGATCACGCTGAAACGATCGACCTGCATCGCGTCAAGCGTGTCCAGGACATCCTGAGCCATTAACGCATAATCCATCTGTTGCGCACGCGGAGACAAACCGTGGTTGCGGACATCGAGTTGAATCAAACGGCGATCGTCTTTTAATCCCCGGGCCAGTACGCCGAGGTTATCCAGGCTACCAAATAAACCGTGGATCAATACCAGTGGAAGCCCGTCAGTGGCGGATTGTTCAGATTGCAGGCGAAAATTCAAATTCATAGAGAAAGTTCTTACAGTTGGCACCAAGGCTTAGGGTATCATGGATCCCACAATTTCTGCCGCTGGCGCGAATGGCGGGTATGATCTTTTTGCGGCATATTCCGACTTTTGCCCTGAAACGGGTCTGGCGCTACACCCTGGCGGGATTTAACTTTATAATCCTGATGTTAGAACTGGATCGGCTCAACGTCATGATGGTTGCGTGGATTGTTGTCCCCGAACAACCGGTTCTGATACTAGCAACAACCGTACTGGATAAAGATGAAAACGATAGAAGTCGACGAAGAGCTATACCGTTATATTGCCAGCCACACTCAGCATATTGGTGAAAGCGCATCCGATATTTTGCGCCGTATGCTGAAGTTCACTGCGGGTCAAACTGCTCCTGTGGCGGCGAATGCTGCAGCGGCAGCCAAAGAACCTGCCGCTGCAGGTATTAAATCTGAATCCCGACCGCAGGATCGTGTTCGTGCGGTACGTGAGCTGTTGCTTTCGGATGAGTACGCGGAGCAGAAGCGTGCAGTGAATCGCTTTATGCTGATTCTATCGACTTTATACAGTCTGGATGCCAAAACGTTTGGCGCAGCGACTGAGTCTCTGCAAGGTCGTACGCGTGTTTACTTCGCGGGCAACCAGCAAACGTTGGTAGAGAATGGCACCCATACCAAGCCGCAGCACGTTCCGGGCACACCGTATTGGGTGATCACCAACACAAATACTGACCGTAAGCGCAGCATGGTGGAACACATTATGTTGTCGATGCAGTTCCCGGTGGAGCTGACAGAGAAAGTTTGCGGTACCCTCTAACTGAAGCGTCAGGGAGAAGCGCCAATGGCCAATCACCCCCGTGCCGGGCAACCCGCCCAGCAGAGCGATTTGATTAACGTTGCACAATTAACATCTCAATATTATGTCCTGCAGCCTGAACTGGGTAACGCAGAGCATGCGGTGAAATTTGGCACTTCCGGCCATCGCGGTAGCGCGGGCCGTCATAGCTTCAACGAGACGCACATTCTGGCCATCGCGCAGGCGATTGCGGAAGAACGCAAAAAGAACGGTGTAACCGGTCCTTGTTTTGTGGGTAAAGATACGCACGCGTTGTCTGAACCGGCCATCATCTCGGTATTGGAAGTGCTTACCGCTAACGGTGTTGATGTGATCGTTCAGCAGGATAACGGCTATACGCCGACCCCTGCGATCTCCAATGCGATCCTTGAACACAACAAAACCGGTGGTGCTCAGGCTGATGGTATCGTCATCACGCCTTCACACAATCCACCTGAAGATGGCGGTATTAAATACAATCCACCAAACGGTGGCCCGGCCGATACGAACGTCACGAAAGTGGTGGAAGATCGCGCTAACGCTCTGATCAAAGACAGCCTGAAAGAAGTGAAACGCATAACGCTGGATCAGGCCTGGGCCAGCGGTCACTTGACGGAAAAAGATCTGATCCAGCCTTATATTGAAGGTCTGGCTCAGATCGTTGATATTCCGGCGATCCAGAAAGCCGGTCTGAAGATTGGCGTTGATCCGCTGGGCGGTTCAGGGATTGCCTACTGGCAGCGTATTGCGGAGTTCTACAATCTTGATTTGACCATCGTTAACGATGCTGTCGATCAGACTTTCCGCTTTATGCACCTTGACCACGATGGTGTGATCCGCATGGACTGCTCGTCTGAGTCGGCGATGGCGGGTTTGCTGGCGTTGCGTGACAAGTTCGACCTGGCCTTTGCCAACGATCCTGATTATGACCGTCACGGTATCGTCACGCCTGCGGGACTGATGAATCCAAACCACTATCTGGCAGTAGCGATTCAGTATCTGTTCCAGCATCGTCCACAGTGGGGCAAAGATGTCGCGGTGGGTAAAACGCTGGTGTCCAGCGCGATGATTGACCGCGTAGTCGACGATCTGGGCCGCAAGCTGGTAGAAGTGCCGGTTGGCTTCAAATGGTTTGTTGATGGTCTGTTCGATGGCAGTTTCGGTTTTGGTGGCGAAGAGAGTGCGGGTGCTTCGTTCCTGCGCTTCGACGGCACGCCTTGGTCAACCGATAAAGACGGCATCATCATGTGTCTGTTGGCTGCAGAGATTACTGCGGTAACGGGTAAGAACCCGCAGCAGCACTACGACGAACTGGCACAGCGCTTTGGCGCACCAAGCTACAACCGTATCCAGGCTCCGGCCACTTCCGCGCAGAAAGCTGCGTTGTCAAAACTGTCCCCGGAAATGGTCAGTGCTGACACGCTGGCGGGTGATCCTATCACGGCACGTCTGACGGCAGCACCGGGTAACGGTGCCTCTATCGGCGGCTTGAAAGTGATGACCAAAAACGGCTGGTTCGCTGCGCGTCCATCCGGTACGGAAGATGCTTATAAAATCTATTGCGAAAGCTTCCTGGGTGCTGAACACCGCGAGAAGATTGAGAAAGAAGCGGTAGAGATTGTGAGTGCGGTACTGAAAAACGCCTGAGATATCAGGCAGTGAAGAGAAGGGCTCACGCAGTGAGCCCTTTTTTTATGGCATAAAGCGATAGCCCACACCGGTTTCGGTCAGCAGATGTTGGGGTCTGGCGGGGTCGCGTTCAATTTTGTGACGCAGATGCCCCATATAAATACGCAGATAGTGGCTGTGCTCAACCGCATTCGGCCCCCAGACTTGAGTCAGCAGCTGTCGCTGAGTCATCACCTTACCCGGGTGGTTAATCAGGCTGACCAGCAGACGAAATTCAATCGGCGTCAGGTGCAGGTCCGCACCGTCGCGCATCACCCGGCGGGCGGCAATATCCACCGTGACGCTACCAATATTAATTGGCGCATCCACGCTGTCGTTACCCTGCTGTGGGCGATGACGTAAGGCGACACGCACTCTTGCCATCAGCTCACCGACACCAAAGGGTTTCGTCAGGAAGTCGTCAGCGCCAGCATCCAGCGCGGTGATTTTATCCTGCTCATCACTGCGTGCCGAGAGCACAATCACCGGGATATTGCTCCACTGGCGCATATCACGAATAAATTCTGTCCCATCACCATCTGGCAGACCGAGGTCAAGTATCACCAGTTCCGGTTTGCGCGTGGCGGCTTCGATTAAACCCCGGCTCAGGGTTTCGGCATCAACCACGCGAAAACCTTCCCCTTCCAGCGCCATGCGCAGGAAACGGCGGATCTCTTTTTCATCTTCAACAATCAGAATTGTGGACACAGAACCTCAGTAGCTAAGCGGCGTGACGACGGGAAAAATGATAACAGGGCTAATTTAGCAAAAAGAACGAAGGGCGTCTGTGATTGTTGCGCTCACCCCTGATGTTAAAGAAAGGATATATTTTTCACATTCTAAGGTTAATATTTAACGAATATGTAACCTTCTTTCATTTTTTAGGCGGTTGGTGGTTTTTATTTCGACAAAAGTGGTCGGATCAGTAGTAAAATTACATCTGAAGGCGTATATTTTGTTCAGATTACACACAACCCTTTTAATCATCTCAGGAGGACGTATGAGTCTTTATCATAACTATTCATCTGCTCGGATTTTCATGCGTCGCACTGCGGTGCTGGTTATCGGCATCGCTGCGCTGCCATTTATGCTGTTTCGCGCCGATCGTGCCCGCTTTTACAGTTACCTGCATCGCGTCTGGGTGAAAACCAGCGATCAGCCCGTCTGGCTGGCACAGGCAGAAGCTGCCGGGTGTGATTTCTATTAACTGACCTCGCATTCATAAAAATCCCGCCGTCTGGCGGGATTTTTTTTGCCTGTTACACCGTGTTTTGCGCTACACTCAAATCTGTACAAGATATCTGAGGTTGTATAATTATGGGCGATAAAATTCCAGTGGGTATTAGTGCCTGTTTGTTAGGTCAGAAGGTGCGTTTTGATGGCGGCCACAAACGCAATGAATTCGCAGCTGAACATCTGGCGCCCTTTTTACACTTCGAGCCCGTGTGCCCGGAAATGGCTATCGGTTTACCTACTCCCAGGCCCGCACTGCGCCTCACTGAAGCCGGGGAAGGGGAGGTGTCACTCTGTTTCAGCAACGGACAGGATGCCCCTGTTACAGAAAAAATGGCATCTTTCTCGCAGGAGAAAATCAGCCATCTACATCATCTCTGTGGCTACATTGTCTGCGCAAAATCCCCTAGCTGTGGCATGGAGCGGGTACGTATTTACCAGCCAGATAATAACAATAACCGCAAAGCCGGAACCGGGGTCTTTACCCGGGAACTGATGGAACAGATGCCCTGGCTGCCCGTAGAAGAGGATGGCCGCCTGCACGATCCGCTGTTGCGCGAAAATTTCGTTGCGCGAGTCTATGCCCTGCATGAATTTAACCAGCTTTGGCAAAGCGGGCTGACCCGCGCCAAACTGATGGCATTTCATACGCGTTACAAGCTGCTGCTACTGGCACACTCTCAGCCCGACTACCGTGAAATCGGGCCCTTTGTCGCGAAAATGGATCAATGGGAATCGCTGGAGGATTTTGCAGTAGAGTATCGGCAGCGGCTGATGGACCTGATGAAGCAGGTGGCCTCCCGCAGCAATCACACCAACGTACTGATGCATGTTCAGGGCTATTTCCGTCGTGATCTGACATCGTCTCAGCGTCAGGAGCTGGCCGGGCTGATTGACCATTACCGTCAGGGGATCCAGCCGTTGCTGGCACCCATTACCTTACTGAAACACTATATGGCGGAATTCCCGCATCCGTGGCTGGCCGGACAGCGTTATTTTGCGCCTTATCCGGAAGCTCTGCGTCTGCGCTACGGGCATTAATCTCAGGGAGCACTATGACAACTCATCTGGTCTGGCTGCGCAATGACCTGCGTATCAACGATAACTACGCACTCCATGCCGCCTGCCGTTCAGCAAATGCCCGGGTGATAGCGTTGTTTATCGCCACTCCCGGGCAATGGGCGCAGCACCATATGGCGCCGAAACAGGCGGAGTTTATCTGGCAGAGCTTGCTTGACGTCCAGCGCTCACTGGCCAAAAAAGGCATTCCTCTTCATATCGCTGAGTGTGATGATTTCACTGCCTCGGTGGCTTTGTTACAGGACTTTTGTCGGGATCAACGTGTCGACCGTTTGTTCTATAACTATCAGTATGAAGTGAACGAGCGTCAGCGTGATGCAATGGTAGAACAGACGCTGTTTGATCAGGATGTCATGGTACAGGGATTTGACGACAGCCTGCTGCTGCCACCCGGCAGCGTGCTGACCGGCAACCGTGAGATGTACAAAGTGTTTACGCCGTTCAGCCGGGCGTTTGTGAAGCGATTGAAAGAGGGATTACCTGAGTGTCTGCCTGCTCCTGATGTCAGGAAAGGCGGGGCGATCGAAACCGATGATCGTCCCTTAAAGGCATTTGATTACCCGCGCGAAGCGGTGGACGCCCGCCTTTTCCCGGCAGGAGAGCAGGCGGCGATTGCGCGATTGCGCGAGTTTTGTCAGCAGCCTGTGACGGAGTACCCCGAGCAGCGTGACTTACCCGCCCGCGATGGCACCAGCCGCCTGTCGGTCTATCTGGCGACCGGTGTACTGTCTCCGCGTCAGTGTCTGCACCGGTTACTGAAACAGCACCCACGTGGGCTGGAAGATCAGCAGGTGTTTGTCTGGTTGAATGAATTAATCTGGCGTGAGTTTTATCGTCATCTTCTGGTGGCCTGGCCGTCATTGTGCCGGCATCAGCCTTTTACACGCTGGACCCGAGGCGTGAAATGGCGGGACGATAAACAGGGGCTGCTGGCGTGGCAACAGGGGAAAACCGGCTATCCGATTGTCGATGCAGCGATGCGTCAGCTCAACAGCCTTGGCTGGATGCATAACCGTTTGCGCATGATTACAGCCAGCTTTCTGGTGAAAGACCTGCTGATCGACTGGCGCGAAGGTGAGCGTTATTTTATGTCGCAGTTGCTGGATGGTGATTTGGCGGCGAATAACGGGGGATGGCAGTGGGCAGCCTCCACAGGGACCGATGCCGCCCCCTATTTTCGCATTTTTAACCCTACCACCCAGGGTGAGCGCTTTGATAAAAGTGGGGAGTTTATCCGCCACTGGTTGCCAGAGTTGCGCGCGGTGCCGGAAAAATATATCCATCAGCCGCATGAGTGGGCAAAGAAAAATCAGCAAAGTCTCGATTATCCGCTGCCGATCGTGGAACATAAACAGGCGCGCCAGCAAACGCTGGATGCCTTTGAAGCAGCACGAAAACAGACGGACTGATTATGCTAAATACTGAACTCGAACAGCTGGTTAACCAGTTACTCAACAGCGCGGATTACAAAGACTATGCCCCGAACGGGTTGCAGGTTGAGGGACGCCGCGAGATTAAAAAAGTGATTACCGGTGTCACCGCCTGTCAGGCGCTGCTCGATGAAGCCGTGCGTCTGGAGGCCGATGCTGTGCTGGTGCATCACGGTTATTTCTGGAAAAGCGAAGCGCCAGCTATCAGGGGCATGAAACGTCAGCGCCTGAAAACGCTGCTGGCTAACGATATCAACCTGTTTGGCTGGCACCTGCCACTGGACGGACACCCTTCAATCGGCAACAACGCTCAGCTTGCCAGGCTGTTTGGCATTGATGTAAAAGGTGAAATTGCATTGCTGCTGCCCTGGGGTGAACTGGTTGAGCCGGTCAGTGGGGAACAGTTTGCCCAACGTATCACGACGGTACTGGGCCGCGAGCCACTGCACTGTGGCGACAATGCACCCGCGCTTATTCGTCGCGTGGCCTGGTGCAGCGGTGGCGGTCAGGGCTATATCGATCAGGCCGCTGCTTTCGGTGTTGATGCTTTTATCAGTGGTGAAGCGTCTGAGCAGACAATCCATAGCGCACGTGAGCAGGGCCTGCATTTCTTTGCTGCGGGCCACCATGCGACCGAACGTGACGGCATTAAAGCGCTGGGGGAGTGGCTGGCAAACGAGCACGGCCTGGACGTGACATTTATCGACATTCATAACCCTGTCTGAGCCTTTCCAATCGTTCAGCGCGTTCTGATGGAATGCGCTGAAGGTTGACTCCGTTACAACAATTCCGCATAACTGTCTGTCATATCTGCAATTAACCAGACTCACCTTCTTACTGGCCATTCTGTTTTGCCATTGGAGTGAGTGGTTTTTTCCCTTTTCTTATTTTCAGGAGGCGCCTTTTGCAACGAGCACGTTGTTATCTGTTAGGCGAACGCGCAGTCGTACTGGAGCTGGACCCGCCAATATCGCTCGCCAGCCAGCAACGTATCTGGGGCCTGACGCAGCGATTGCAGGATCGCCCGGAAGTGATCGAAGTGGTGCCGGGCATGAACAACATCACCGTGATGCTCAGCGATCCACAGCAGACCGCGCTGGATGCGATTGAGTGGTTACAGCAATGGTGGGAAGCCAGTGAATCACTGACGCTGGAATCCCGGTTGATAGAAATCCCGGTGGTCTATGGCGGTGATTCAGGCCCGGATCTTAATGAGGTTGCCCGCAACAGTGGCATGAGTACGTCTGAGGTAGTGGCCTGCCATGCCTCGGTGGACTACGTGGTCTATTTTATCGGTTTTCAACCCGGATTTCCGTACCTCGGTGGGTTAGATGAGCGGTTGCATACGCCACGGCGCGCCGAGCCACGTGTACAGGTTCCCGCCGGTTCGGTCGGGATCGGTGGCAGCCAGACCGGTGTTTATCCGCTGGCAGCACCGGGTGGATGGCAGCTGATTGGCCACACTAAAACGGCACTTTTTACCCCGGATACGCACCCTCCGGTGTTGCTGCGTCCCGGCGACCGCGTGCGCTTTGTGCCGCAAAAGGAGGGGGTATGTTAAAGATTATTCGTGCCGGTATGAGCACCAGCATTCAGGATGGCGGCCGTGTTGGCTGGCGAAAATACGGTATCAGCCTGGGCGGCGTGCTGGACCATCCGGCGATGCAAACCGCCAATATGCTGGTGGGCAATCCCCGCGACAGTGCGGTGCTGGAAATCACCCTGGGCCAGTTTTGTGCTGAATTCCAGCGCGATGGCTGGATAGCGCTGGCGGGGGCAGGCTGTCACGCCGAACTGGATGGTAAAGCCGTCTGGACCGGCTGGCGCACCGAGGTGAAAAAAGGCCAGCGTTTAACGTTGAGTTTGCCATTACGTGGGATGCGCAGCTATCTGGCTGTCAGCGGCGGTTACCGTGTTGATGAGCGGCTGGGATCGGACAGTACCGATTTGAAAGCCGGTTTCGGTGGTTTTGCCGGACGTAAGCTGGAAGACGGTGATATTTTGCCGCTGGGCGAACCGACACGCCAGTTCCACCAGCCGGCGGGGGTGCGTCAGTTGCTGTGGGGCAATCGGGTGCGTGCCATGCCAGGCCCGGAATATCATGAGTTCAGTGAAGACAGTCAGGAAGCGTTCTGGCGCACTGCCTGGCGGCTTAACCCACAGAGTAATCGTATGGGATATCGTTTACAGGGGCGGAAATTACAGCGTGATGCTACCCGTGACCTGCTCTCACACGGTCTGGTGCCTGGCGTGGTGCAAGTGCCACCTAATGGGCAACCTATTGTGCTGATGGCCGATGCCCAAACCACCGGGGGATATCCGCGTATTGCCTGCGTGATCGAAGCGGATCTTTATCATCTGGCGCAGTTGCGTCTGGGAGAACCGATCCATTTTGTGCACTGTACGCTGTCCGATGCCCTGCATGCCAAGAATGAGCAGCAGCGCTCACTGGATCAAATGGCCTGGGGGTTAGCAGATGAACGTCGATCTTAATGCCGATCTCGGGGAAGGAGCGGCATGTGACCGCGAGCTGTTGCAACTGGTCTCTTCAGCCAATATTGCCTGCGGGTTCCATGCGGGTGATGCGCAGACGATGTTGCAGTCCGTTCGCTGGGCACGGGAGTTCGGTGTCGCCATTGGTGCCCATCCCAGTTTTCCTGACCGTGAAAATTTCGGCCGTACGGCCATGCAACTTCCTGCAGAAACCGTGTATGCGCAGGTGGTTTACCAGGTTGGCGCGCTGAAAGCACTGACCGAAAGTGAAGGGGGCAGGCTGGTTCATGTTAAACCGCACGGGATGCTTTACAACCAGGCGGCCTGCGACCCGCAGCTGGCGGATGCGATTGCCGCAGCGGTTAACGCCGTTGATCCCGGACTGATGCTGGTCGGCCTGGCCAACAGCGAGCTGATTCGCGCAGGCGTGCGGCACGGATTAATCACCCGGCAGGAAGTGTTTGCCGACCGCGGTTATCAAACCGATGGCTCACTGGTTCCTCGTGGCCAGCCCGGTGCGCTGGTGGACAGCAACCAGCAGGCGATTACCCAAACGCTGGCGATGATTCAACAAGGGCAGGTTCAAAGCCTGAGTGGAGAATGGGTGAAGGTGCAGGCCGACACAGTGTGCCTGCACGGTGATGGCGCACACGCACTGGATTTTGCCCGACAGCTCCGGCAGGCATTCAGCCAGCAGCAGATTGTGGTGACCAGCTGCTAATACCGATTACTTATTATACGCCCTGACCACGGTTGGGGCGTTTTTTTCTGTTTCAGGAGTCAATATGGACGCTGCTGTTAATCTCTGGCCCCTTGCGGGGATCGCCGCCATCGTGGTGGGTTTTCTCTTACGGTTCAACCCGGTCATTGTGGTGGTGGTTGCCGGGCTGATCACGGGTCTGGCGGCACAGATGCCGATCGCCGATATTCTGGAAAAACTGGGTGCCGGGTTCCTTAATACCCGTAATTTACCGTTTATTCTGTTACTTCCTCTGGCAATCATCGGGTTGTTGGAGCGCAACGGTTTGAAAGAGCGTGCCCAGGCATGGATTGCGCGCATTCGAAGCGCCACGGCGGGCAGATTGATGATTGTGTATCTGTTTGCACGTGAAATTACCGCAGCGCTGGGGCTGACCAGCCTCGGCGGACATCCCCAAATGGTGCGTCCACTGCTGGCACCGATGGCGGAAGGTGCCGCTGAGAGCCGTTATGGCGAACTGCCTCCGGCGGTGCGCTACCGGCTTCGTGCTATGGCCGCCGCCACCGATAATGTCGGGCTGTTCTTTGGTGAGGATATTTTTGTCGCCTTTGGCGCGATTATCTTTATGCATAACTTTATGCAGGAGTCCGCGGGGATCCAGACCGAACCGCTGCATATTGCCCTGTGGGGGATCCCTACCGCGCTTTGTGCGTTTTTAATTCATGCAGTACGGTTGCATCGCCTCGATAAAACGCTGGCGAACGAGTTGAGTAAGCTGAATGCCAGTGCGCTGCAACAGAAGGGGGGACGCTAATGTTCCAGCAAAATTATCTGTACTGGCTGGCGGGCAGCATCCTGCTGGTGGTGGCGCTGATGTCGTGGCGTGATAAAACCAATCCCCGCCGACTGACGACCGGGTTGTTTTGGGCGTTGTATGGCCTGGTGTTCTTTGTGGGGGAATGGGCCACGGATCTGGTGGGGGCGCGTGCTCTGCATATCAGTATTGGCGTGGGGGTTGTCGTGATGGCGCTGATTGCCGGTCTGGGGGGCGTTAAGCTCGGCAGTTACTCACAGCGTACCCCGGAACAGCGTATTGAACGGGCAGAGCGCCTGGGGAACCGCCTGTTTATGCCTGCACTGATCATCCCGGTGGTCACCGTGATTGGGGTTCTGATGTTCAACAATATTCCTGGTCTGCAACAGACGGTCTTCGGGGCCGGGAATCATGCCACACTGGTTACGTTGTTCTCGATGTCGGTTGGCTGTCTGCTGGCATGGTTGCTGGCACTGAGGATGACGCGGGAATCCCCGGCACAGTCCTTACAGGAGGCCCGGCGTCTGCTGGACTCGATTGGCTGGGCATTTATCTTGCCGCAGATCCTGGCGACGTTAGGGCTGCTGTTCACCAGTGCGGGCGTGGGAACGGCAATTTCCCATCTGACCGAAAGTTACCTCGCCGTGGATAATCGCTTTATTGCGGTGGTGCTGTATGCGGGCGGTATGGCGTTGCTGACCATGGTGATGGGCAATGCCTTTGCGGCTTTCCCGATTGTGACGGCGGGCATCGGTATTCCCATTCTGGTGCTGCAACATCATGGTAATCCGGCCGTCATGGCGGCAATTGGGATGTTCTGTGGTTACTGCGGCACGCTGATGACACCGATGGCAGCAAACTTCAATATTGTGCCCGCCAGACTGCTGGAGTTGCCTGACCGTAACGCGGTGATCAAGGCGCAGATTCCGACGGGCGTGCTACTGTTAATAGCCAATATCTTCCTGTTGTATTTCCTGATGTTTTTGTGAGGAAAAAATGAAAACGGTACTGATTACAGGTTTTGAGCCTTTTGAAGGCGCGCGTATCAACCCCTCCTGGGAAGCTGCCAGCCAGTTAAATGAACGGATGATCGGCGGTGTGAAGGTGGTTGCCAGACAGCTGCCCTGTGTTTTTGGCCATTCGCTGGAAGTACTGGAGCAGGCGATTGACGAGCTGGATCCTGTTCTGGTGATTGCTGTGGCGCTGGCAGGGGGGCGTACGGATATCAGCGTTGAACGGGTAGCAATAAATATTGATGATGCGCGCATAGCGGATAATGCGGGTAACCAACCGATTGATGAACCCATTATCGTCGCGGGTCCGGCGGCTTATTTTTCAACCTTGCCGATTAAAGCAATTGTCTCCGGCATTCGTGAGGCCGGTATCCCTGCATCGGTTTCCCAAACCGCGGGGACTTTTGTCTGTAATCATGTCATGTATGGTCTGTTGCATCGCCTGCGGCGGCGTAAAGCACGGGCTGGGCTGATTCATGTGCCCTGTTCGCCCGAGCAGGCGATTGAGCGCCCGGGAACACCCAGCATGTCGCAGGCCTCGGTGGTGCTGGCGCTGGAAATGGCGATCAGTATTGCCTTGACGGTTGAAGACGATATCCGCCTCGAAGGCGGCGCAACCCATTAATTCAGAGTGAGGATCTATGCCTGAGGGCCCGGAAATCCGCCGAGCGGCGGATCAACTGGAAAAGGCAATACAAGGTAAGGTGTTAACCGATGTCTGGTTCGCATATCCGGCATTGCAAACGTATCAGCAGGCGCTGATCGGCGAACGTGTTGTCTCAATAGAAACCCGTGGGAAAGCCTTGTTGACCCATTTTTCAAATGGCCTGACGTTGTACAGCCATAATCAGTTGTACGGCGTCTGGCGGGTGGTGAAAACCGGCAGTCTACCGGAAGGAAAACGCATTCTGCGTGTTCGTCTGGCCGCGGCAGACAAGACGCTGCTGCTGTTCAGCGCATCGGAGATTGCGCTGCTGGATGCTGACGGGGTGGCCAGTCATCCCTTCCTGTTAAAGATCGGACCGGATGTCCTTGATATGTCGCTGACTGAAGAGACGGTGCGTGAGCGGCTGTTATCGCCGCGTTTTCGCCGCCGTCAGTTTAGCGGCCTGCTGCTGGATCAGGCTTTCCTGGCCGGGCTGGGTAATTATCTGCGCGTGGAGATACTCTGGCAGGCGCAGTTGGCCGCACACCATAAAGCAGAATCGTTAAACAAAGCCCAGCTTGATGCGCTGGTCGCCGCATTACTGGCAGTACCGCGTCTCTCTTATCAGACTCGCGGACAGGTGGATGAGAACCATCATCATGGTGCATTGTTTCGTTTTAAGGTATTTCACCGGGCAGGGCAGGCGTGTGAGCGCTGTGGCGGGATGATTGAGCGTACGATGCTGTCATCGCGGCCGTTTTACTGGTGTGCGGGATGCCAGAAATAAATCAGGGCGAGGCATGCCTCGCCCCAACGGGTCATATCTGCAGGAGTCGGGCATGCCCGACCCGGAAGATTATTTCTTGATGTTTGACGAGAAATCACGCTGATCGTAGCCAGTGTACAACTGGCGTGGACGGGCGATTTTTACACCATCGTCATGCATTTCTTTCCAGTGTGCAATCCAGCCCACGGTACGTGCCATCGCAAAGATAACCGTAAACATGGAAGACGGAATGCCCATTGCTTTCAGAATGATGCCTGAATAGAAGTCGACGTTTGGATAGAGTTTACGCTCAATGAAGTACGGGTCGTTCAGCGCAATGTGTTCCAGCTCCATCGCCACTTCCAGCAGGTCATCTTTCATGCCCAGCTCTTTCAACACTTCATGGCAGGTTTCACGCATCACGGTGGCACGCGGATCGTAGTTCTTGTAAACGCGGTGGCCGAAGCCCATCAGACGGAACGAATCGTTTTTGTCTTTCGCGCGGCGCAGGAACTCAGGAATGTGCTCAACGGTGCTGATCTCTTCCAGCATGCGCAGACAGGCTTCATTGGCACCACCGTGCGCCGGTCCCCAAAGGGAGGCGATACCTGCAGCGATACAGGCAAACGGGTTGGCGCCAGACGAACCGGCGGTACGCACGGTAGAGGTTGATGCGTTCTGCTCATGATCGGCGTGCAGGATCAGAATGCGGTCCATGGCGCGTTCCAGCACCGGGTTCACCACATATTCTTCACACGGCGTAGAAAACATCATGTGCAGGAAGTTGCCGGCATAGGACAAGTCGTTGCGCGGATAGGCAAACGGCTGACCGATGGAATATTTGTAACACATTGCCGCCATAGTTGGCATTTTAGACAGCAGACGGAACGCAGCGATTTCACGATGGCGCTCAATGTTGACGTCCATAGCATCATGATAAAATGCCGCCAGCGCACCGGTAACACCACACATGACTGCCATCGGATGTGAGTCACGGCGGAAGCCACGGAACAGATGGTGAATCTGCTCATGCAGCATTGTATGGCGCGTCACAGTGAGTTTGAATTCTTCAAACTCTTTCTCGGTTGGTGGTTCACCATTCAGCAGGATGTAACACACTTCCAGGTAGTTTGAGTGCAGCGCTAACTGGTCAATCGGGAAACCACGGTGCAGCAGAATGCCTTCATCACCGTCGATATAGGTAATTTTAGATTCGCAGGATGCAGTAGAAGTAAAGCCGGGGTCAAAGGTGAAATACCCTTTGGAACCCAGATTCCGGACATCGATTTCTTCCTGACCCAACGTACCTTTCAGTACATCGAGCACGATAGGATCTTCGCCATCCAGGGTTAGTGTTGCTTTTTTATCAGCCATTTACAGTCTCCTTAGCGCCGTATTTTAGGGATCTTTATCACCAGGAAAGTCATATTCCCCAGCCTTGTGTCTGGCGCAGAAGGTCATCATCTCTGTGGCATCTTTTTGCGTGCAGGGTACAGAGTGACGGGCGCGTGCTGGCCGGGATGACATATTACTGATGCGTAGCATGGTTGTATAAAGACCCGGTTTGGTAATGACTTACGTTGTCGTCAAAACCTGATGCTTTATGGGTAATCCCAACCAATGTTACATAACTTGTGCTTAGGGGAAAGTGTATCCCCATAACTTTTGTGCATCATAGAACTTTTATTCGTCCGTTTGTAACAAGAATGTTGAACTTTTGTCAAATCAGATAATTAAAATTGTATCAATTATGAAAACCGTGAGAGTGATCACTGTTCCGCTGAAATGTTCCCAAAGAGTTTGTAGGGGAATTGTAATGAGAATGTGATCCACCTATACTGCCGCCAGGTCTCCGGATTTCCCCTGCAGTAGGAGCCACCCAGCGTTTCATACGCGTCGTTTTTGACACTGGACGTTGTAGTTTTGGTGCCTGGCGCGAATGGTCAACTTAGATAACGCTGTCTGACCCCCCTTCAGGACCGGAGGAAGCAAAATAAGAAAAGCTGTGTGGGCAAAACCGTGAAAAAACAAAGACCTGTCAACTTGGATCTCACTACGATCCGGTTTCCCTTAACCGCAATTGCGTCCATTCTCCACCGCGTGTCCGGCGTGATCACCTTTGTGTCGATCGGGATTCTGCTCTGGTTACTGGGTCTGTCTCTCTCTTCTCCCGAAGGCTTCCTTCAGGCTTCTGCCGTCATGGATAGCTTTATTGCCAAATTCATCATGTGGGGCATCTTAACCGCACTGGCGTACCATATCGCTGGCGGCATTCGCCATATGATGATGGACTTTGGTTTCCTCGGTGAAACCTTAGAAACGGGTAAGTTTTCCGCGCAAATTGCATTCGGTATCACTGTCGTGCTCTCAATCCTGGCTGGAGTCCTCGTATGGTAAGCAATGCTTCTGCACTGGGTCGCAACGGCATTCATGACTGGTTGCTGCTGCGTGCTGCCGCCATGGTTATGACCCTCTATGTGCTGTATATCCTCGGCTTTATCGTGATGTCAGGGACCCTGACCTATGACATCTGGCGTGGTTTTTTTGCCTCAAACTTCACGAAAGTCTTCACCCTTCTGACGCTGTTCTCCATTCTGGTGCATGGCTGGATTGGGATGTGGCAGGTACTGACTGACTACATTAAACCACTGGCGCTGCGCATGATGCTGCAACTGGTGATTGTGGTAGCCCTGTTGGTGTATGCAATTTATGGAACCGTTGTTGTGTGGGGTGCGTGATGAGTTTGCCAGTCAGAGAATTTGATGCCGTGGTTATCGGCGCAGGCGGTGCAGGTATGCGCGCCGCCTTACAGATTTCCCAATCGGGCCAGACTTGTGCCCTGTTGTCCAAAGTTTTCCCAACCCGTTCTCATACCGTTTCTGCGCAAGGCGGTATTACCGTTGCGCTGGGTAATACCCATGAAGACAACTGGGAATGGCACATGTATGACACGGTCAAAGGTTCCGACTATATCGGTGACCAGGACGCGATTGAATATATGTGTAAAACCGGTCCGGAAGCGATTCTTGAGCTGGAACATATGGGCCTGCCATTCTCCCGTCTGGATGATGGTCGTATTTATCAGCGTCCGTTTGGTGGCCAGTCGAAAAACTTCGGCGGTGAGCAGGCGGCACGAACGGCTGCAGCCGCTGACCGTACCGGCCACGCATTGTTGCATACGCTGTATCAGCAGAACCTAAAAAACCACACCACTATCTTTTCCGAATGGTATGCGTTGGATCTGGTGAAAAACGCCGATGGCGCGATTGTCGGCTGTACTGCGCTGAACATTGAAGATGGTGAAGTGGTGTACTTCAAAGCGCGTGCCACCGTGCTGGCGACCGGCGGTGCCGGACGTATTTACCAGTCTACAACCAATGCGCATATCAACACCGGTGACGGCGTCGGTATGGCATTGCGTGCCGGTGTACCAGTGCAGGATATGGAAATGTGGCAGTTCCACCCGACCGGTATTGCGGGTGCGGGCGTGCTGGTGACCGAAGGTTGCCGTGGTGAAGGCGGATATCTGCTGAATAAACACGGCGAACGCTTTATGGAGCGTTACGCGCCAAATGCGAAAGACCTGGCGGGTCGTGACGTGGTAGCACGTTCTATCATGATCGAAATCCGTGAAGGTCGTGGCTGTGACGGTCCGTGGGGTCCACACGCTAAGCTGAAGCTGGACCACCTGGGTAAAGAGGTGCTGGAAGCGCGTTTGCCGGGCATCCTTGAGCTGTCGCGGACCTTTGCGCACGTTGATCCGGTGAAAGAACCGATCCCGGTCATCCCAACCTGCCACTATATGATGGGGGGGATTCCAACGCGTGTGAGCGGTCAGGCACTGACGGTGAACGAGAAAGGTGAAGATGTTCTGGTTCCGGGCCTGTTTGCGGTGGGTGAAATTGCCTGCGTATCCGTCCACGGGGCTAACCGTCTTGGCGGCAACTCGCTGCTCGATCTGGTGGTGTTTGGCCGTGCTGCTGGTGTGCATCTGCAGGAATCCATTGCCGAGCAGGGTGAGCTGCGCGAAGCCACGGAAGAAGAAATTGACGCTTCTCTGGCCCGACTGAACCGCTGGAATAACAACGTCACGGGTGAAGATCCGGCAGATCTGCGTAAAGCGTTGCAGGCCTGTATGCAGAATAACTTCTCGGTCTTCCGTGAAGGTGATGCGATGGCGCGGGGTCTGGAAGAGTTGAAAGTGTTGCGCGAGCGTCTGAAGAATGCCCGTCTGGATGACCGTTCCAGCGATTTCAACACCCAGCGTGTTGAGTGCCTGGAGCTGGATAACCTGATGGAGACGGCCTACGCCACAGCGGTGTCAGCCAACTATCGTACGGAAAGCCGTGGGGCACATAGCCGCTTCGACTATCCTGAACGTGACGATGCAAACTGGTTATGTCACAGCGTGTATCTGCCGCTGACTGAAAGCATGACGCGCCGTGAAGTGAACATGCAGCCGAAACTGCGTGCGGCCTTCCCGCCGAAAGCACGTACATACTAGTTTGCGGAGATAACACCATGAGACTCGAATTTTCCATCTATCGTTACAATCCGGATGTCGATGATGCTCCGCGTATGCAGGAATACACGCTGGAGTCAGAAGACGGCCGTGACATGATGTTGCTGGACGCGCTGATGCGTCTGAAAGAGAAAGACCCGACGTTAGCGTTTCGCCGCTCGTGCCGTGAAGGGGTGTGTGGCTCTGACGGTCTCAATATGAACGGTAAAAATGGCCTTGCCTGCATTACCCCCGTTTCTGCGCTGGGTAATGGTAAACAGAAAATTGTGATCCGCCCGCTGCCCGGTTTACCGGTGATCCGCGATTTGGTGGTGGACATGGGGCAATTCTATGCTCAGTATGAGAAGATTAAGCCTTACCTGTTGAATAATGGGCAAAAACCACCAGCAAGGGAACATCTTCAGGAGCCGGAACAGCGTGAAAAACTGGATGGTCTGTACGAATGTATTCTTTGCGCCTGTTGCTCGACCTCATGCCCGTCATTCTGGTGGAACCCGGACAAATTTATCGGTCCGGCAGGTTTGCTGGCGGCATACCGTTTCCTGATTGATAGCCGTGACACCGAAACCGATGCGCGTCTTGATAATCTGAACGATGCTTTCAGTGTATTCCGCTGTCACAGTATCATGAACTGTGTGAGCGTATGTCCTAAAGGGCTAAACCCAACGCGTGCCATCGGCCATATTAAGTCGATGCTGTTGCAGCGGGGCGCTTAACACTGACGTACCGGGAGCCTGCGGGTTCCCGGTGTTTTACCAGGTCATCTTTGTAAGGTGTTTTCGGCAGAGTGAAGTTGCCGGAAACCCTTTGCAAAGGTTCCCTTACGGGCCGGTCGCTCGTATCGAAGAACCGTACCACGGTAAGCCGTTAACGCGGCGCGGGACTTGCAAAGGTTCCATTAACCAACCACGGCGAAAAAAAAAGCACAAATATGCTTAAGGGATCACAATGCAGAACAGCGCGATGAAACCCTGGCTGGACTCCTCCTGGCTGGCCGGCGCGAACCAGTCCTACATAGAGCAGCTCTATGAGGACTTTTTAACCGATCCTGACTCTGTCGATGTGGCCTGGAAGTCTCTTTTCCAGCAGCTTCCTGGAACTGGGGTTAGACCTGAGCAATTTCACTCCACCACCCGCGAGTATTTCCGCCGTCTGGCGAAAGATGCTTCGCGCTATACCGCCTCCGTCAGCGATCCTGAAACCAATGCTAAACAGGTTAAGGTACTGCAACTGATCAACGCCTTCCGTTTCCGCGGACATCAGCAAGCAAACCTCGACCCGTTAGGCCTGTGGAAGCAGGAAGCTGTACCGGATCTCGACCCAGCCTACCATGGTCTGAGCGAAGCCGATTTCCAGGAAAGTTTCAATGTCGGTTCCTTTGCCATTGGTAAAGAGACACTGAAGCTGGCGGATCTGTTTGCGGCGCTGCAGCAAACCTATTGCGGTTCGATCGGTGCGGAATATATGCACATGACCAACACCGAAGAAAAACGCTGGATCCAACAGCGTCTGGAATCGGTGGTGGGGCAGGCATCTTACTCTGTTGAAGAGAAAAAGGGCTTCCTCAAGCAGCTGACTGCAGCAGAAGGTCTGGAGCGCTATCTGGGCGCGAAATTCCCGGGTGCTAAACGCTTCTCACTGGAAGGCGGTGACGCGCTGGTGCCGATGCTGAATGAGATGATTCGTCATGCCGGTAAGAGCGGTACGCGCGAAGTGGTGCTGGGTATGGCACACCGCGGCCGTCTGAACGTGCTGATCAACGTGCTGGGCAAAAAGCCACAGGACCTGTTCGACGAATTCTCTGGTAAGCATAAAGAGCATCTTGGCACGGGTGACGTGAAGTACCATATGGGCTTCTCATCGGATGTGGAAACTGAAGGCGGCATGGTTCACCTGGCGCTGGCGTTTAACCCATCACATCTCGAGATTGTCAGCCCGGTGGTCATGGGATCTGTCCGCGCCCGTCTTGACCGTCTTGATGAACCTGCCAGCAACAAAGTCTTACCTATCACTATTCACGGTGATGCTGCCGTTATCGGGCAGGGCGTGGTGCAGGAAACCCTGAACATGTCGCAGGCCCGGGGTTACGAAGTGGGCGGTACAGTACGTATCGTGATCAACAACCAGATTGGTTTCACCACCTCAAACCCTAAAGATGCACGTTCAACTCAGTACTGTACCGATATTGGTAAAATGGTGCTGGCCCCGATCTTCCACGTCAACGCGGATGACCCGGAAGCGGTTGCCTTTGTCACCCGTCTGGCGTTGGATTTCCGTAACACCTTTAAACGCGACGTGTTTATTGATCTGGTCTGTTATCGCCGTCATGGTCATAACGAAGCTGATGAGCCAAGCGCCACGCAGCCTGTGATGTACCAGAAAATCAAGAAACACCCGACGCCGCGTAAACTCTATGCTGACAAGTTGGAAGCCGAAAAGGTCGCCAGCCTGGAAGATGCCACGGAAATGGTCAACCTGTACCGTGATGCACTGGATGCAGGTGAGTGCGTGGTACCGGAATGGCGCCCAATGAGCCTCCACTCTTTCACCTGGTCGCCGTATCTGAACCATGACTGGGATGAAGGCTACCCGGAATCTATCGAACTGAAGCGTTTGCAGGCACTGGCGAAACGCATCAGCACGGTACCGGAATCTGTCGAAATGCAGTCCCGTGTGGCGAAGATTTACAACGATCGCGCTGAAATGGCGGCCGGAAATAAGCCGTTCGACTGGGGCGCAGCAGAAAACCTCGCGTACGCCACGCTGGTGGATGAAGGCATTCCATGCCGTCTTTCCGGCGAGGATATGGGGCGCGGTACGTTCTTCCATCGTCATGCGGTTATCCATAACCAGGCGAATGGGTCGACCTACACTCCGTTACAGCATGTGCATAACGGGCAGGGCATCTTCAAAGTATGGGACTCCGTGCTGTCAGAAGAAGCCGTGCTGGCGTTTGAATATGGCTACGCCACCGCAGAACCGCGGACCCTGACCATCTGGGAAGCACAGTTCGGTGACTTCGCTAACGGGGCGCAGGTCGTGATTGACCAGTTCATCAGCTCCGGCGAGCAGAAGTGGGGCCGTATGTGTGGCCTGGTGATGCTTCTGCCACATGGCTATGAAGGTCAGGGCCCTGAGCACTCCTCTGCGCGCCTGGAGCGTTACCTGCAACTTTGTGCAGAGCAGAACATGCAGGTTTGCGTGCCGTCTACACCTGCGCAGGTTTACCACATGCTGCGTCGTCAGGCGCTGCGCGGTATGCGCCGTCCGCTGGTGGTGATGTCACCGAAGTCATTGTTACGTCATCCGCAGGCGGTATCTTCACTGGAAGAGTTGGCCAGCGGTGCGTTCCTGCCTGCCATTGGTGAAATCGACGATCTCGACCCTAAAGGCGTCAAACGTGTCGTGCTGTGTTCCGGTAAGGTGTATTACGACCTGCTGGATAAACGTCGTAAGAATGAGCAAGCCGACGTTGCTATCGTGCGTATTGAGCAGCTTTATCCGTTCCCGCACAAAGCGGTGCAGGATGTGTTGCAGCAGTATTCTCATGTGCATGATTTTGTCTGGTGTCAGGAAGAACCACTGAACCAGGGTGCCTGGTATTGCAGCCAGCATCACTTCCGCGAAGTCGTGCCGTTTGGGGCTTCATTACGTTATGCCGGTCGCCCTGCATCTGCATCTCCGGCAGTTGGCTATATGTCCGTTCACCAGCAGCAGCAGCAAGATCTGGTTAATGACGCGCTGAACGTTGAATAATTAAGGAAATAGAATGAGTAGCGTAGATATCGTTGTTCCTGACCTGCCTGAATCCGTGGCAGATGCCACCGTGGCAACCTGGCACAAAAAACCGGGCGACAGCGTCAAACGTGACGAAGTGCTGGTAGAAATTGAAACAGACAAAGTGATTCTGGAAGTGCCTGCCTCGGCGGATGGCGTACTGGAAGCTATCCTCGAAGATGAAGGCGCCACCGTGGTGTCTCGTCAGGCGCTGGGTCGCTTGAAAGAAGGTAATAGCGGCGGCAAAGAAACCTCTGCCAAAGCCGAAGCCAAAGAGGCGACCCCTGCGCAGCGCGCAACGGCCTCACTTGAAGAAGAGAGCAACGATGCGCTCAGCCCGGCGATTCGCCGTCTGATTGCCGAGCACAGCCTTGACGCTGCCGCAATAAAAGGCAGCGGCGTGGGTGGTCGTATCACCCGTGAAGATGTGGAAAAACATCTGGCAAATGCTCCGGCGAAAGCTGCTGAAGCGAAAGCGGCACCTGCTGCTACCGCACCGGCTGCTTCTCTGGGCAACCGCAGCGAGAAGCGTGTGCCAATGACGCGCCTGCGCAAGCGTGTGGCTGAACGCCTGCTGGAAGCGAAAAACAGCACGGCAATGCTGACCACGTTCAACGAAGTCAACATGCAGCCCATCATGGCACTGCGTAAGCAGTATGGTGATGCCTTCGAAAAACGTCACGGTGTGCGTCTGGGCTTTATGTCCTTCTACATTAAAGCCGTTGTTGAAGCCTTGAAACGCTACCCGGAAGTGAATGCGTCCATCGATGGTGAAGAAGTGGTGTATCACAACTACTTCGACGTCAGCATTGCGGTTTCCACACCGCGCGGCCTGGTGACTCCGGTGCTGAAAGATGTTGATGCTTTGAGCATGGCTGACATTGAGAAGAAAATTAAAGAGCTGGCAGTGAAAGGACGCGACGGTAAGTTGACTGTTGACGAACTGACTGGCGGTAACTTCACCATTACTAACGGTGGTGTTTTCGGTTCCCTGATGTCTACCCCGATTATCAACCCGCCGCAGAGCGCGATCCTGGGTATGCATGCCATTAAAGATCGCCCAATGGCGGTGAATGGCCAGGTCGTTATCCAGCCAATGATGTATCTGGCACTCTCTTACGATCACCGTCTGATCGATGGCCGCGAATCAGTGGGCTATCTGGTGGCGATCAAAGAGCTGCTGGAAGATCCGGCGCGTCTGCTGCTGGATGTCTAAACCCCTGGGGTACGGCAGTATATTGTCGTACCCAACCCTATGTGTAGCCGCTTCTGGCGGCTAAGTCTTTTCAGACCTGAATGGATAGAACATCATGAACTTACACGAATATCAGGCAAAACAGTTGTTTGCACGGTATGGTTTACCGGCACCAACCGGTTATGCCTGCACCACGCCACGCGAAGCAGAAGAAGCCGCCTCTAAGATTGGTGCCGGCCCGTGGGTAGTGAAATGTCAGGTTCATGCCGGTGGCCGCGGTAAAGCGGGCGGTGTGAAAGTGGTTAACAGTAAAGAAGAGATCCGCGCTTTCGCTGAAAACTGGCTGGGTAAACGTCTGGTGACCTACCAGACTGACGCACATGGCCAGCCGGTTAACCAGATTCTGGTGGAATCCGCGACCGATATCGACCAGGAACTGTACCTGGGCGCAGTCGTTGACCGTGGCACCCGTCGCGTGGTGTTTATGGCGTCAACCGAAGGCGGCGTGGAAATTGAGAAAGTGGCGGAAGAAACCCCGCACCTGATTCACAAAATGGCGCTGGATCCCCTCACCGGGCCACAGCCTTACCAGGGTCGTGAGCTGGCGTTTAAACTAGGTCTGACTGGTAAGCAGGTTGGTCAGTTCACCAAGATCTTTATGGGTCTGGCAACGCTGTTCCTGGAGCGTGATCTGGCGCTGGTTGAGATCAACCCGTTAGTGATCACCAAGCAGGGCGACCTGGTTTGCCTGGACGGCAAGCTGACGGCTGACGGCAATGCTTTGTTCCGCCAGCCAGAGCTGCGCGAAATGCGCGACCCAAGCCAGGAAGACTCCCGCGAAGCACATGCAGCGCAGTGGGAACTGAACTACGTGGCGCTGGAAGGTAACATCGGTTGTATGGTCAACGGTGCGGGTCTGGCGATGGGTACGATGGACATCGTGAAACTGAGCGGTGGCCAGCCTGCTAACTTCCTTGATGTTGGCGGCGGTGCGACCAAAGAGCGCGTGACCGAAGCCTTTAAAATAATCCTGTCAGATGACGCGGTGAAAGCGGTCTTTGTTAACATCTTCGGCGGTATCGTTCGCTGCGACCTGATTGCTGACGGCATTATCGGTGCGGTGGAAGAAGTGGGTGTAAACGTGCCGGTGGTGGTGCGTCTGGAAGGGAACAATGCCGAGCTGGGTGCCAAAAAACTGGCAGACAGCGGCCTGAATATTATTGCAGCAACCAGCCTGAGCGATGCGGCGCACCGTGTTGTTGCCGCAGCGGAGGGTAAATAATGTCTATTCTGATTGATAAAAACACCAAAGTTATCTGCCAGGGCTTCACCGGTGGTCAGGGGACTTTCCACTCCGAACAGGCGCTAGCCTATGGTACTCAGCTGGTCGGCGGTGTAACGCCAGGTAAAGGCGGCACTGAGCATCTGGGTCTGCCGGTATTTAACACCGTGCGCGAAGCGGTAGAAGCAACAGGTGCGACAGCATCCGTGATTTACGTACCGGCTCCGTTCTGCAAAGACGGTATCCTGGAAGCGATTGAAGCGGGCATTAAGCTGATCATCACCATCACTGAAGGCATCCCAACGCTGGATATGCTGACCGTGAAAGTGAAGCTGGATGAAGCCGGTGTGCGTATGATCGGTCCAAACTGCCCGGGTGTTATTACCCCGGGAGCCTGTAAGATCGGCATCATGCCTGGCCATATTCACCAGCCAGGCCGCATTGGCATCGTGTCCCGTTCCGGTACGCTGACCTATGAAGCCGTGAAGCAGACGACAGATATTGGTTATGGCCAGTCTACCTGCGTCGGTATCGGTGGTGACCCGATCCCAGGCTCTAACTTCATCGATATCCTGAAGCTGTTCCAGGATGACCCACAGACCGAAGCCATCGTCATGATTGGTGAAATCGGCGGTAGCGCAGAAGAAGAAGCTGCTGCGTTTATCAAAGAGTACGTGACTAAACCGGTAGTGGGTTACATCGCCGGTGTGACGGCGCCTAAGGGCAAACGTATGGGGCACGCAGGGGCTATCATCGCAGGCGGTAAAGGCACAGCAGACGAGAAGTTTGCAGCGCTGGAAGCAGCAGGCGTGAAAACCGTGCGTAGCCTGGCTGATATCGGCGAGGCCGTAAAAGCGGTACTGCCACAGTAATACGCTTGTTTACTGCAATACAGGCCACCTGAGGGTGGCCTTTTTTATGGTTGTCTGCCACACTTTTTACTGTTAGTGATTAACGTTAAATTATTATTAAAGCTCTCAGATGTAATTTAACGTTAAATTGCCACTCCATTGTTTTTATATTTTAACCTTCCCCCTGTAATCGCATACAAACCTTTAACAAACAAACCTTGCTACCACAATATATGAGATCTCAATCTTAATTTAGATCAAGAAAAGCAGACTTATTTATTGGGTATATTACTGGAGTCTTTGTGCGTTTTTGGTTTAAATTGCGCTACATCAAATTCAGGTTGTTTCCGCTATCTCATTAAAAGTTGATACAGCCTGCTAAAAATAATACTGTCGTCACAAAACCACTTTAAACCTGTGTGTATAAAGGCGTATTATGGAAGCCGGGATGTCTTTCTGGATCTTCTAAGGTTGTTACTAACCCTTTTAGCCCTATGGCTGGGATGATTCCCTGTGTCAGGAGACACTTTACGGGATTACGTTTTCTTTTTTATTTATTGGGATGTCTCCAGGTAATTCTGAGTAATTTACTCGGGTATTCTTCTGTCGGAACCCACTTGCGGAGCAAGGAGTCAGAATGTTTGATATTGTCGAACTGTCGCGATTACAGTTTGCTTTGACTGCTATGTACCATTTTCTGTTTGTGCCTCTAACGCTAGGTATGGCGTTTTTACTGGCCATTATGGAAACGGTATATGTGTTGTCGGGTAAACAAATCTACAAAGATATGACCAAGTTTTGGGGCAAGTTATTTGGTATTAACTTTGCCCTGGGTGTTGCAACCGGGCTTACGATGGAGTTTCAGTTCGGCACTAACTGGTCTTATTACTCGCACTATGTGGGTGATATCTTCGGTGCCCCGCTGGCCATTGAAGGCCTGATGGCATTCTTCCTTGAGTCGACATTTGTCGGGCTGTTCTTCTTCGGCTGGGATCGCCTGGGCAAAGTACAGCACATGGCCGTGACCTGGCTGGTGGCTCTCGGTTCCAACCTCTCCGCATTGTGGATTCTGGTGGCAAACGGCTGGATGCAGAATCCAGTGGCCTCTGAGTTTAACTTCGAAACGATGCGTATGGAGATGGTCAGCTTCTCCGAACTGGTATTAAACCCGGTAGCACAGGTGAAATTCGTGCACACCGTGGCAGCCGGTTATACCTGTGGTGCGATGTTTATTCTGGGTATCAGTGCTTACTACTTGCTGCGCGGCCGTGATATCGCTTTTGCCAAACGTTCATTCGCGATTGCTGCCAGCTTTGGTATGGCCGCTATCCTGTCTGTTATCGTACTGGGTGATGAATCGGGCTATGAAATTGGTGATGTGCAGAAAACCAAGCTTGCCGCGATAGAAGCCGAGTGGGAAACGCAGCCAGCGCCGGCCGCCTTTACACTGTTCGGTATCCCCGATCAGGAAGCACAGAAGAATAACTATGCTATTCAGATCCCCTGGGCGCTCGGCCTGATCGCGACCCGTTCCGTCGACAAACAGGTCACCGGTTTGAAAGAGTTGATGGAGCAGCATGAAGTGCGCATCCGTAACGGGATGAAGGCTTACCAGCTGTTGCAGGAACTACGTACCGGCAACCAGGACCCAGCCGTGCGTACTGCATTCAATGCGGCCAAACAGGATCTGGGCTATGGCTTGCTGTTAAAACGCTATACAGCGAACGTTGCGGATGCCAGCGAAGCTCAGATCCAGCAGGCAACGAAAGATTCGATTCCCAGCGTTGCTCCACTCTACTTCTCCTTCCGCATCATGGTGGCCTGTGGCGTGTTGATGTTACTGATTATCGGGCTGTCATTCTGGACCGTTATTCGTAATCGCATTGGTAAATGCCCACTCCTGCTGAAATGCGCGCTGTACGGCATTCCGCTGCCGTGGATTGCGATTGAATCTGGCTGGTTTGTTGCGGAATATGGCCGTCAACCCTGGGCGATTGGTGAAGTGCTGCCCACCGCTGTAGCGAACTCATCACTGACTGTAGGCGATCTACTGTTCTCGATGGGGCTGATTTGTGGTCTGTATACGCTGTTCCTGGTGGCTGAAATGTACCTGATGTTCAAGTTTGCCCGCCTGGGTCCTAGCAGCCTGAAAACCGGACGCTATCACTATGAGCAGTCCAGCATCGCCTCGCAGCCGGCACGCTAAGACAGGAGTCCATACATGTTAACTTATGAAGAATTGCGCTTTCTCTGGTGGTTGCTGATTGGTATTTTGCTGATCGGTTTTGCAGTCGCTGACGGTTTTGATATGGGCGTTGGCATGCTGACCCGCATCCTGGGGCGTTCTGATACTGAACGCCGTATTATGATCAACAGTATCGCCCCACACTGGGACGGTAACCAGGTCTGGTTGATCACGGCTGGTGGTGCATTGTTTGCTGCCTGGCCGATGGTTTATGCCGCTGCGTTTTCCGGTTTTTATGTGGCGATGATCCTGGTGCTGGCCTCATTATTCTTCCGTCCGGTCGGGTTTGACTACCGCTCCAAGATTGAAGATATGCGCTGGCGCGGGATGTGGGACTGGGGGATTTTCATCGGCAGCTTTGTCCCGCCGCTGGTCATTGGTGTCGCCTTTGGTAACCTCTTACAAGGTGTACCTTTCCACATCGACAACGATTTGCGCCTGTTCTATACCGGCAACTTCTTCCAACTGCTGAATCCGTTTGGTCTGCTGGCGGGGATTGTCAGTCTGACGATGATCCTGACCCAGGGTGCAACGTATTTGCAGATGCGCACCGTCGGTGAATTGCATCTGCGTACCCGTAAAGCCGCGCAGATTTCTGCTGCCGTGATGATGGTCTGCTTCGCGCTGGCGGGTGTCTGGGTGGTGTACGGCATTGATGGTTATGTGGTGACCTCGGCACTCGATCATAACGGTGCGTCTAATCCACTGGTGAAAGAAGTCAGCCGTCAGGCGGGTGCCTGGATGGTGAACTTCAATAATGCGCCGATTCTCTGGGCCATTCCGGTGCTGGGCGTGGTACTGCCGTTACTGACTATCCTCTTCTCGCGTATTGAGAAAGGGGCCTGGGCGTTCCTGTTCTCTTCACTGACGCTGGCCTGTGTCATTCTGACGGCCGGTATTGCGATGTTCCCGTTCGTTATGCCATCCAGTACCGTACCGAATGTGAGCCTGACCATGTGGGATGCTACGTCGACGGTATTGACACTCAACGTCATGACCGTGGTAGCGGCTATCTTTGTGCCAATTATCCTGGCTTACACAACCTGGTGTTACTACAAAATGTTCGGCCGTGTGACCAAAGAACAGATTGAAAATAACAGTAATTCTCTCTACTAAAGAAGGAGCGACATCATGTGGTATTTTGCCTGGATTCTTGGCACGCTGCTGGCCTGTGCCTTCGGTATCATTACCGCTCTGGCGCTGGAACAAGCTGAAGCGTCAGCCGCGAGTAAAGAGGAACTGTGATGGGGGAGGGCATCGCTCGTCTCTATCAACTGATGGACAAGGGCCCGCTGAGGGCGCTTTCCCTGGTGGCCGCGTTACTGCTGGCGGGGTGTATGTTCTGGAACCCATCGCGCTTTGCCGCGAACAGCAGTGAGCTGGCTATCTGGCAGGGGCTGTTGCTGATGTGGGCGGTCTGCACGGGCGTAATTCACGGTGTGGGGTTCCGCCCGCATCGTCTACGCTGGCGCGGATTTTTCTCTCCACTTCCTGCCTTGTTAGTTGCCATGAGTGGCGTTGTTTTTTTCTTCCTCTGATCGTGCAGAGGGACAGATTCATCTGTCCCTCTGTTTTCCTCTTTGTCCCTCGCCATAATAAATGTCGCTGAAGCTATTTTTAGCTGCGTTTATGTCAATATTTGTCTAACAAATGTCCTGAAATTAGTGAAGTTGTTACGCAGGGATAATTATTTTCGTCAGCCTCTGGCAACCCATTCCCAACAGGTTAGCTCTTGCGTATAGTAGCAACGTTTTCCTGTACCAACGTTAGCATTACCGGGATGTAGAGTGAGTACAACGCTGTTTCGATGGCCGGTGCGTGTCTATTACGAAGATACCGATGCCGGTGGTGTGGTTTACCACGCCAGCTATGTCGCTTTTTATGAACGGGCACGGACTGAAATGCTGCGCCAGCGCCATTTCAATCAACAGGTTCTGCTGGAACAGCAGGTGGCCTTTGTCGTGCGTCGTATCACGGTTGATTACCTTGCAGCTGCACGCCTCGACGATATGCTCGATGTGCAAAGCGAGGTTATTGGCATGACCAGAACGACCATGACATTCGCACAACGCATCGTTAATGCAGAAGGCCGTGTGCTCAATGAAGCAGAGGTCCTGATCGCCTGCATCAATCCACATCTAATGAAGCCGATAGCGCTTCCCAAGTCTATTGTCGCGGAGTTCAAGCAGTGACTGACATGAACATTCTTGATTTGTTCCTGAAGGCGAGCCTTCTGGTCAAACTTATCATGTTGATATTGATCGGATTTTCTATCGCCTCCTGGGCTGTAATCATTCAGCGTACCCGTATTTTGAATGCGGCCACGCGTGATGCAGATGCCTTCGAAGATAAGTTTTGGTCCGGTATCGAACTGTCTCGTCTCTATCAGGAAAGCCAGGCCCGTCGCGATGAGCTGGGCGGTTCTGAGCAGATTTTCTATGCGGGTTTTAAAGAGTTTGCCCGTCTGCATCGTGCTAACAACCATGCGCCGGAAGCGGTCGTGGAGGGGGCGACGCGTGCCATGCGTATTTCCATGAACCGTGAACTGGAAGCGCTGGAAAACCATATACCTTTCCTGGGTACCGTAGGTTCCATCAGCCCTTATATTGGTCTGTTTGGTACGGTATGGGGGATTATGCATGCCTTCATCGCGCTGGGCGCGGTGAAACAGGCCACCTTACAGATGGTGGCACCGGGTATTGCTGAAGCACTGATTGCAACTGCAATTGGTCTGTTTGCGGCCATCCCTGCGGTCATGGCTTACAACCGCCTGACGCAGCGTGTGAACAAACTTGAGCAGAACTACGACAACTTTATGGAAGAGTTCACGGCTATCCTGCATCGTCAGGCGTTCTCTAGCGACGTAAGCAAGTAAGTCGGAGGTTAGCATGGCCAGAAGGCGTGGTCGCGGTCGCCGCGACGTCAAGTCCGAGATCAATATTGTTCCGTTGCTGGACGTGCTGCTGGTGCTGTTGCTGATTTTCATGGCAACGGCGCCGATCATCACTCAAAGCGTGGAAGTTGATCTCCCGGACGCTACAGATTCTAAAACCGTCTCCAGCGATGATAATCCTCCTGTGATTGTTGAAGTCGCGGGTGTCGGGCAGTACAGCCTGGTGGTCGATCACGATCGGATGGAGCAGTTGCCAGCGGAACAAGTGGTGGCCGAAGCGCAGCGCCGCATTACGGCTAACCCGAAAACGGTGTTCCTGATTGGCGGGGCCAAAGAGGTTCCTTACGAGGAAATCATCAAGGCGCTGAACTTGCTGCATCAGGCAGGCGTGAAGTCTGTCGGATTAATGACGCAGCCGATTTAATTCATTCGAACCGTTTTTGGGAACCGAGAGTGTCGAAGGCAACCGAGCAAGACGAAAAGTTAAAACGAGCGATAACAATATCAGTCATCTTCCACATTATTCTGGTGGCCGTGCTGGTATGGAGTTCGTTTGACGAAAACATCGACGCCAGCGGCGGTGGTGGCGGTAGCGATATTGATGCAGTCATGGTCGATCCTGGCGCGGTGGTAGAACAGTACAATCGTCAGCAAAATCAGCAGAGCGACAGCAAGCGTGCCGAGCAACAACGTCAGAAGCAGGCTAAACAGCAGGCGGAAGAGTTGCAGCAGAAACAGGCCGCAGAACAGCAAAGGCTGAAACAGATCGAGAAAGAACGTCTGCAGGCGCAGGAAGATGCCAAACAGCAGGCGGCAGAACAGGCCGCCGAGCAGAAGCAAGCCGCGGATGCGGCGAAGCAGGCACAGCAGGAGCAGAAACAGGCTGAAGCCGCCGCGGCAAAAGCCAAAGCCGATGCGAAAGCCCAGGCGGATGCCCAGGCGAAGTCTGCTGCTGATGCACAGAAAAAAGCTGCAGAAGAAGCGAAAAAAGCGGCTGCTGATGCGAAGAAAGAAGCCGAAGCAGAAGCGAAACAGGCCGCTGCGGAAGCCGCTAAAGTGAAAGCGGCAGCGGATGCAAAAGCCAAAGCGACTGCTGAGGCAAAAGCGGCGGCGGATGCGAAGGCTGCTGCTCAGGAAGCCAAAGCACAGGCGGCGGCTGAGGCGAAAGAAAAAGCAGCGGAAGAAGCCAAAGAGAAAGCGGCGACTGCTGCCAAAGAAAAAGCGGAAGCGGCTGCAAAAGCGAAAGCTGATGCCGCAGCGAAAGCCAAATCCGATGCCGCAGCCAAGAAGAAAGCAGCAGCTGAAGCCGCGAAAGAGTCGGGTGATGTCGGTGACTTACTGGGTGACCTGACCTCAGGTAAAAATGCGCCGAAGTCGGGTAACGCTGCTGGCGGCGGTGGTGCTGCGGGGCAGGGTACGCAGAAAAAATCGGGTGCATCCGGTGCTGCTATCGACAGTTACCTCGGACAGGTTAAAGGCGCGATTCAAAGTAAATTGTATAATGCGGATACTTTCGCCGGGCAAACCTGCGATATCCGCATCAAACTGGCTCCGGACGGGCTGCTGATTTCAGCGACGACGGCCGGTGGTGATGCTGCGCTCTGTCAGGCCGCGTTAAGTGCTGCTCGTACTGCTAAAATTCCAAAACCGCCTACCCAGGATGTCTGGCAGGCGGTGAAAGAAGCGACAGTCGAGTTTAAACTGTAAGAATTCGGTCATCAGCGGCATGTTGAACTATGTTTTGCATGCCGTACTCTTAGGTTTCTTGATACAAGGCTAATTATCGTGGGTGCTATGCCCGGATAAGGGAGAAAGAATGAAGCAGGCATTTCGTGTAGCGCTGAGTTTTTTAATGCTGTTTGTCGCGGTCGCGCATGCAGAAGTTCGCATTGAAATTACTCAGGGTGTGAATTCCGCACGTCCTATCGGCGTTGTGCCGTTTAAATGGGATGGTCCAGGTGCCGCACCGGAAGATATTGGTGGCATTGTTGCTGCCGACTTGCGTAACAGCGGTAAATTCAATCCAATCGATCGTTCACGTTTACCACAGCAGCCAACCTCTGCTGCCGAAGTGCAGCCCGCTGCATGGAGCGCGCTGGGCATTGATGCCGTCGTGGTAGGCCAGGTTCAGCCAGGTGCTGACGGCAGCTATACAGTTTCCTACCAGTTGGTCGATACCTCGGCTAACCCTGGCGCTGTGCTGGCGCAGAATCAGTTCAAAGTGACAAAACAGTGGTTACGTTATGCGGCGCATACAGCCAGTGATGAAAGCTTTGAAAAACTGACCAGCATCAAAGGGGCATTCCGTACCCGTATTGCTTACGTAGTGCAGACCAACGGCGGTCAATTCCCGTATGAACTGCGCGTATCTGATTACGATGGTTACAACCAGTTTGTTGTGCATCGTTCACCAGAACCACTGATGTCACCAGCCTGGTCTCCAGATGGTAGCAAAGTGGCTTACGTGACCTTTGAAAGCGGTAAGTCTGCACTGGTTATCCAGACGCTGGCGAATGGCGCGATCAGGCAGGTTGCTTCGTTCCCACGTCACAACGGTGCGCCAGCCTTCTCTCCAGATGGCAGCAAACTGGCGTTTGCGTTATCAAAAACGGGTAGCCTGAATCTGTATGTGATGGACATTGGTTCTGGTCAGATTCGTCAGATCACTGATGGTCGTTATAACAGCACCGAACCAACCTGGTTCCCGGACAGCCAGAGTCTGGCTTACACCTCCGATCAGGCAGGTCGTCCACAAATTTATAAAATCAGCGCAAGCGGCGGTACAGCTCAACGTATTACCTGGGAAGGTTCTCAGAACCAGGACTCAGACGTCAGCTCTGATGGCAAATCAATGGTGATGGTCAGCACCAATGGCGGTGCTCAACACATCGCCCGACAAGATCTGGTAACGGGAGCCGTTCAACAATTAACGGACACGTTCCTGGATGAGACGCCAAGTCTCGCACCTAACGGCACAATGGTAATCTATAGCTCTACTCAGGGTATGGGTTCCGTATTGCAGTTGGTTTCGACGGATGGGCGTTTCAAAGCGCGTCTTCCGGCAACTGATGGACAGGTCAAATTTCCTGCCTGGTCGCCGTATCTGTGATGCATGTGTAAATATGTATGGCAAACTATAATAGGAATTAAATAATGCAACTGAACAAAGTGCTGAAAGGCTTAATGCTGGCACTGCCAGTAATCGCAGTGGCTGCATGTAGCTCTCATAAGAACAACAACAACGACCAGACTAACGGTCTTGGTGACGGTTCTAACAGCGGCATGAACAGCGGTAACATGTCTTCTGACGAGCAGGCACGTCTGCAGATGCAAGAACTGCAGAAAAACAACATCGTATACTTCGGTCTGGACAAGTATGACATCGCTTCTGACTTCGCTCAGATGCTGGATGCGCACGCTAACTTCCTGCGTAGCAACCCATCATACAAAGTGACCGTAGAAGGTCATGCGGATGAGCGCGGTACACCTGAATACAACATCGCCCTGGGCGAACGTCGTGCTTCAGCTGTTAAAATGTACCTGCAGGGTAAAGGCGTTTCTGCTGACCAGATCTCTATCGTTTCTTACGGTAAAGAAAAACCTGCAGTACTGGGTCACGACGAATCAGCTTATGCTAAAAACCGTCGTGCAGTACTGGTTTACTAAGAGAATCACATGATTAGTAGCTTCAGAACTCACCTGTTGAGTCTGTCGTTACTGGTTGGCGTAGCGGCCCCCTGGGCCGCTAATGCCCAGGCAACAATCAGTAACGTTGGCTCCGGCTCGGTTGAAGACCGTGTCACTACACTTGAGCGTATTTCTAATGCTCAGGCGCAACTCCTCCAGCAACTTCAGCAGCAACTTTCCGAAACTCAAAATGATATTGACTCACTACGTGGTCAAATTCAGGAAAACAGCTATCAGCTGAATCAGGTTGTGGAGCGTCAGAAAGGACTTTACCAGCAGATTGACAGTCTCAGCAGCGGTGGTGCAAACGCCGGTGCAGCGGCCGCGTCAGGTGCGGGTGCGGCAGCCGCCGATACGTCCTCTGACGGCAGCAATGCAGCGGCAGCAGCTCCTGCTGCCGCTGCTGCCCCGACCCAAAGTGGGGATGCGAATACCGATTACAATGCGGCAGTGGCGCTGGTACTGGAGAAAAAACAGTACGATCAGGCTATCGCAGCATTTCAGTCCTTTGTGAAGAAATACCCGGATTCGACTTTTCAGCCTAACGCGAACTATTGGCTTGGTCAGTTGAATTACAACAAAGGCAAAAAAGACGATGCCGCGTTTTATTTCGCGACTGTTGTCAAAAATTACCCAAAATCACCGAAGAGTGCAGATGCGCTGCTGAAGGTGGGGGTGATCATGCAGGAAAAAGGCGACAAGGCGAAAGCCAAAGCGGTCTATCAGCAGGTGGTCAAACTGTACCCTAACAGTGAAGCCGCAAAACAGGCACAAAAGCGCTCAGCGGCACTCTGATTGGCGTGATTGAGCTCATTTTAGCCTGAAATATGGTCTTACCGCGTGAAAGCTAAGCAGTTGAACAACTTATCCTGAAATAGTGGTTGCGCTGGAAATTCAAATCAGTAATATATGCCGCCGTTGCCGGGGGATATGTTAAGAGACGCCAGCAGCACAAAAGTGGGTCGTTAGCTCAGTTGGTAGAGCAGTTGACTTTTAATCAATTGGTCGCAGGTTCGAATCCTGCACGACCCACCACTATTAAGTTTTAAACGGTGTAAACCGTGAAGGATGAGAACCGTAAAAGGTTCGAGTCGAGCGAAAGCGAGACAACGTTGCTTCAGCAACGGCCCGTAGGGCGAAGTCATCCTGCACCACCCACCAGTATTAAGTTTTAAAACGGTGTAAACCGTGCTTTGAAGTTTCGATATGGGTGATTAGCTCAGTTGGTAGAGCATCTCCTTTACACGGAGGGGGTCGGCGGTTCGAGCCCGTCATCACCCACCATATCGGGTCGTTAGCTCAGTTGGTAGAGCAGTTGACTTTTAATCAATTGGTCGCAGGTTCGAATCCTGCACGACCCACCACTTCAAAGTAGTCAGCGGTGTAAACCGTGGAGGATGAGAACCGTAAAGGTTCGAGTCGAGCGAAAGCGAGACAACGTTGCTTCAGCAACGGCCCGAAGGGCGAAGTCATCCTGCACGACCCACCACTTCAAAGTAGTAAGAGATAGCATAGTACAGATATACCGCATTGCGGGTCGTTAGCTCAGTTGGTAGAGCAGTTGACTTTTAATCAATTGGTCGCAGGTTCGAATCCTGCACGACCCACCATCTCTTAAGAGATAAACATGCGTAGCAGTTCTGATATGGGTGATTAGCTCAGTTGGTAGAGCATCTCCTTTACACGGAGGGGGTCGGCGGTTCGAGCCCGTCATCACCCACCATATCGGGTCGTTAGCTCAGTTGGTAGAGCAGTTGACTTTTAATCAATTGGTCGCAGGTTCGAATCCTGCACGACCCACCAATTCAGAAAAAAGCGCCTAACAGGCGCTTTTTTCGTTTCTGTGCGGTGAAGCTTAACGTGCAGGATGAGAACCTGCAGCAGGTTCGACAAAATTGCACTGCAATTTTGTGCTGATGCGCCAGCATCACCCGCAGGGCGAGCATCAATATGATGCGAGGCATATCCTGCACGACCCACCAATGTAAGAAGGCGCCCTAAAGGCGCCTTTTTGCTGTCTGCGATTCGTGTAGGGTGAGAACCTGCAGCAGGTTCGAGTCGAACGCAGTGAGACAGCGTTGCCAAAGGCAACGACCCGGAGGGCGAGGCGAAGCCGAGTCATCCTGCACGACCCACCAGTGTAAGAAGGCGCCCTAAAGGCGCCTTTTTGCTGTCTGCGATTTGAGTGTCCGGTCGCCCCGTTCCTTTATACCAATTTTCCACTGTGCCAGATATGCATCACCGCATAGCTGCGCCACGGACGCCACGCCTGTGAACACTCCTCCGCCTGTTTAACGCTAAGACCACCGAGATTATTGCGTACCACAATATCTCCCGCCGGAAACGCGTCAGGCCAGCGTAATGCGCGCATAGCGAGGTATTTCGCCGTCCAGTCACCAATGCCAGGCAAGGCTAACAGTTGTGCAATCGTATCGTCAGGATTGCTGACGATATCCAGTTGCAGTTTCTCCAGAGCACACTGTTCCGCCAACGCCAGGATACAGCGGGTGCGGGCACTGACAATCCCCAGGCGGGCAATCTCATCCACACTGCATTGCGCCACCCGGGCTGGCAGGGGAGAAAGATGTGTCAGTTCGGCAAAGGGCGTGGCGATCTCTTCTCCCAGTGTGGTGGCGAAGCGTCCACCCAATGTGGCAGCGGCTTTCACTGTGATCTGCTGGCCGAGAATCGCACGCACGGCCATCTCAAAACCGTCGAACGCACCGGGAACCCGTAATCCGGGATGCGCCAGCACCGAGGCGTGCAACAACGGGTCCTGTCCCAGGTGCTCTGCAATCAGGTCAGGGCGGGCATTCAGGTCAAACAGATTTCTCAGTCGGCGCAGCAGCACAGGCAAAACGGCATTCAGTGAATGTGTGAACTCAACCTGCAGCATATTTTTCTCTGCCTGCTGCGTCACTCTTATCCATCCATAATGCGGCCCCAGACGCACGGTACGGGCATAACTGACATCATCTACACTCTCTACGCCCAGCAGCGCACGACGGCGCAGGAAGGCCAGCATCGCCTCCCAGTCATAAGGAGGGCGATAGCTGAGCTGCAATGTTGACGTGTCGTTGCTGTCGATGCCTCCTTCTCTGATCTTCATGTTCTTACGCAAATGCGAAGGGGGCATACGATACTGGCTGCTGAACGCAGCGTTAAAACGACGCAGGCTGGAAAACCCACTGGCAAACGCAATTTGCGTGACGGGCAAATGGGTTTCGCTCAATAACTGTTTAGCCAGCAGCAATCGCCGGGTTTGGCGTAACTCCTGTGGCGAAACGCCCAGCTCTTTATGAACAATGCGGCGAAGTTGACGCAGACTGAGATGAAAACTGGCAGCAATCTCTTCCAGGCTGTCGACCTGCTCAATCATCCCTTCATCAATACGCTGCATCAACCGTTCGGCAATACGCTGACTGTGATCGACAGGCGCATGGCCGGGAGCCAGCTCGGGTCTGCAACGGAGGCAGGGCCGAAAGGTGGCTTTTTCTGCCGCTTCAGCGCTGTCGAAAAACAGGCAGTTCTCCGCACGTGGTGCCTTCACCGGGCAAACGGGACGACAATAAATGCCGGTTGAGGTCACACCCACGTAGAATATGCCGTCAAAACGCGCATCGCGTGAGGTGAGGGCGCGGTAAGCTGAGACTGGGTCAATCATCGTTATGTCCTGTCGCACAGAATTCACTTCAGATTAGGTGTTTAGCGCATCCAGTACTCGCCGTTTGCGGACACAACATTATTCTGTACTGATGTCCGAAAACGGCCAGTGATATGCCATCCCCAGGGCATAATAGCGCGTACCCCAGACAGAGAAGGAGAGGGAAGATGGCTTTCTACTATAAAATGATGCAATCCCCGGTTGGTGAGTTGAAACTGGTGGCAAGCGAACAGGGTCTCGCCGCTATTCTGTGGGAAAATGATGATCCCAAACGTGTGCGCTTCAGGCCACAGCTGGAAGACACCCACAACGCAACCTTGCTCGAAGCCGAACGGCAGCTGCGCGAATATTTTGCCGGCCATCGCCAGCAGTTCAGCTTGCCGCTGGATTTCATCGGCACGACGTTCCAGAAGCAGGTCTGGGCGGCGTTGATCACCATCCCCTTTGGTGAAACGCGCAGCTACGGGGAAATCGCCCACCAGATCGGCAACCCCAACTCTGTTCGTGCAGTGGGCGCAGCCAATGGAAAAAATCCACTCTCAATTATTGCCCCTTGCCACCGGGTGATTGGCGCCAATGGTAAACTGACCGGATTTGCCGGTGGCCTGGCAGCCAAAGCCTTTTTACTGCGTCTGGAAGGGGGGCAGTTGTGGGCGGAGGAGTCTCTTTGATGATCGGCATCACATCCTGAGGCAAAAGTTAGAAATCCGGCGACATAGGTTCATTTTTCAGCTATCGTGTTTAGCATATAAAACAAACCAGCCGTAGAGTTGGCACCAGATGGGCCTTCTACGTTAATTCGGTTAAGTTGAAGAAACGAGAGTTGCCTTATGAGCCTGATGTTTGATCCCGAAGCCGCTGTTTACCCCTTCCCGCCAAAACCGGCACGTTTATCTGTTGATGAAAAACAGTTCTACCGTGAAAAAATCAAACGCCTGCTGAAAGAGCGTGATGCGGTCATGGTCGCTCATTATTACACCGATCCGGAAATTCAGGCCCTGGCAGAAGAGACCGGTGGCTGCGTCTCTGATTCTCTTGAAATGGCGCGCTTTGGCAGCCAGCACTCTGCTTCCACCCTGCTGGTTGCTGGAGTGCGTTTTATGGGCGAAACGGCCAAGATCCTCAGCCCGGAAAAAACCATTCTGATGCCAACCCTTCAGGCCGAGTGTTCACTCGATCTCGGCTGCCCGATCGAGGAATTCAGCCAATTCTGTGATGCCCATCCTGATCGCACCGTGGTGGTGTATGCCAATACCTCTGCGGCGGTAAAAGCCCGTGCTGACTGGGTGGTCACCTCCAGTATCGCCGTGGAATTGATTGAGCATCTCGACAGTCTGGGAGAGAAAATCATCTGGGCGCCCGATCGCCATCTTGGACAGTATGTCACGCGAAAAAGTGGCGCAGATGTCATTTGCTGGCAGGCGGCCTGTATCGTTCATGACGAGTTTAAAACGCAAGCACTGCAGCGCATGAAGATGCTCTACCCGGAGGCGGCGGTGCTGGTCCATCCTGAATCCCCGCAGGCGATCGTCGATCTGGCCGATGCCGTTGGTTCTACCAGTCAGCTGATCCATGCTGCGCAGACGATGCCGCATAAGCAAATGATCGTCGCCACCGACCGCGGTATTTTTTATAAAATGCAGCAGGCGTGTCCGGACAAAGAATTGCTGGAAGCGCCGACGGCCGGCGAAGGTGCCACCTGTCGTAGTTGCGCTCACTGCCCGTGGATGGCGATGAACGGCCTGAAAGCGATTGCTGATGGTCTGGAGCAGGGGGGGAGTGAACATGAAATTTTTGTTGATGATGCGCTGCGTGAAGCTGCATTGATCCCGCTGAATCGTATGCTAACCTTTGCCGCAGACCTTAAATTAAAAATTAAGGGCAACGCATAATCGATAAAATTGAAGGAATTTCAATATGGATTTTTTTAGTACCTCGAATATTCTGGTTCACATTCCTCTGGGTCAGGGCGGGTACGACCTGTCATGGATCGAGGCGATCGGTACCATTGCGGGCCTGCTGTGTATCTGGCTTGCCAGCCTTGAAAAGATCGCTAACTATGCGTTTGGCCTGATAAACGTCACCCTGTTTGCGGTGATCTTCTTCCAGATCCAGCTGTATGCCAGCCTGCTGCTGCAACTGTTCTTCTTTGTTGCCAATATTTACGGATGGTACGCCTGGAGCCGGCAAACCAGTGATAATCAGCAGGCGCTGAAAATACGCTGGCTGCCGCTGCCTAAACTGCTCGGCTGGGGCGCGGCAATTGTCGTGGCGATTGCCCTGATGACGCGCTATATCGATCCGGTGTTTGCTTTCCTGACGCACACCGCCGTATCGCTGATGCAGGGGCTGGGCATGAACGTGGTGATGCCGCAGCTACAGCCGGATGCGTTCCCCTTCTGGGACTCCTGCATGATGGTGCTGTCGATTGTGGCGATGGTATTGATGACACGTAAATATGTCGAAAACTGGCTGCTGTGGGTGATTATCAACGTGATCAGCGTGATGATTTTCGCCCGCCAGGGGGTTTATGCGATGGCGCTGGAATATGCCGTGCTGACATTAATCGCCCTCAACGGTTCGTGGCTGTGGGTGAAAAGCGCCCGTCAACGCTGATGCCTGGCTCAGGGCAGACCGTCTGTTTTGGTCCGCCCTGAGCCACGGATACCCTCATTCCAGGCATCTCAATGATGGTGATGTGTGCTGTGGTTCTCCTGAACCCCGTGCAGGCCACAGTCGTCATCTTCACAGCGCTGATACTCCATCTGTACCGTTGCATGCGCAATATGATAGTGCTGACGCAGATAATCCTGAATGCAGTGCAGCAGAGCATCATGATCCCGCGGGGGAATCACCTGGACATGCAGCATAATCACCGGTTTCTCCCCCACCTGCCATAAATGCACATGGTGCACGTGACGGACTTCAGGAATGCTGCGGACCAGGGCGCGTTGCAGCTTATCCACGTCAATATCCCGTGGTGCACCTTCCAGCAATTCGCGACCGCTCTCTTTCATCAACGCCCAGCCGCTGCGCAGTACCAGTAACGACACCAGAACCGATAAAATAGGGTCGATGGGCGTCCAGCCGGTGAGCATGATGATCAGTGCAGCAACAATGGCACCGACTGAGCCAAGCAGATCGCCAAGGACATGCAGTGCTGCGGCCCGTACATTCAGGTTCTTCTCTTCACTGCCGCTGCGCAGCAGCCAGAGCGACAGCAGGTTCGCCAGCAGCCCGCCGATAGCAATGATCAGCATCATACCTCCTGCAATCGGCTGCGGTTGCCGGAAACGCACCAGCGCTTCCCAGACAATCAGGGCAGTAATGACCAGCAGGGCGATCGCATTCACAAAGGCGGCAAGCGTGGTTAAACGCAACAGACCAAATGAGTGCTGTGCCGTCGGTTTGCGCCGGGAAAACTGGGTAGCGAGCAGCGCCAATAGCAGTGCAGCGGCATCGGTGAGCATGTGTCCGGCATCGGCCAGCAGCGCCAGCGAGCCTGAGATCAGTCCACCCGCGACTTCCGCCGCCATAAAAATGGCGGTGACGGCGAAAGCGGCCAGCAGACGGGATCGGTTGGTGTCGGTTTCACCGTGGTTGTGAGCCATAAGATTCCAGTTGAGTTAATAACTTATCGCTTAATGATATCAATAAAGTTAGCGCAGATTTAGGGGGCTGATGGTTTTTTGCCGACTGAATGATCTGCTGGCAAAGTCGTTCCCCTTCGCTATAACCCAGCAGCAGCCAACTTCCCTTCATCCGGTGAGCAGCGCTCTCAAGTGCAGGCCAGGCCTCAGCGGCAATGGCTTGATTCATCGCCTCGACATCGCGCGCTAATGTCTCACTCAGTGTCTGGCAGAGGCGCTGAAAATAGTGCACGTCATTGTGGGCAAGCTGGTTCAGACGTTGGGTGATATCCGCAAACAGGTCCGGTGCATCGGCCTGCAACAGCGTAGCGATATCCGCAAGAGACACGGGCTTGAGCAGCAGATGATCGGCAACCTGCTGTGCCTGCGGATGGTTAAGAATATGCGCATCAGCCGAACAGAGCACAATGCGCGTACGGTGCGGCTGATGGCGTTCGCGGCGGCGCAGGATTTTTGCCAGCGTCAGGCCATCCGGATGAGGCATGCTGAAGTCGATAAACAGCAAATCCCATTGCGCCTGTTTTGCGGCATCCAGCAGTGCGCGTCCATTGCCGAAGGTGTCAGCCTGAATGCCACAGTGTGCCAGCTGCTGCTGCATCACCAGTAGGTTAGTGGGATGATCATCGATAATTGCCGCCCGTAAATGGTGGGTCATCGCCGCAACAGGACCCGCCTGTGACGCTACAGGCTGCGGTGGATTGATCACCTGCCACGGCAGCGTGACACTGACACAGGTGCCTTCGCCAGGTGCCGATTGCAGGTCAATGGTCCCGCCCATGCGACTCACAATTTCACGGCAGATAGAGAGCCCCAGCCCGCTGCCCTGCACTGACAGTTGGCGGCCGGAAGGCGTCTGATACCAGGGTTCAAACAGCCGTTGCTGTTCAGCCAGAGGAATGCCGCTGCCGGTATCAGTGACCCGCAGACAGAGGCGGGGCGGATCCTCCAGCGCGGCCAGCGTCAGATGGATCTCGCCTTGCGGGGTAAACTTAATGGCATTCCCCATAAGATTATTGGCGATCTGTTGCAGACGCTCACCATCAATCAGCACCCAGTCGGGCAGGGTCGTCAATGCACTGACGTTCAGCTGCGGTCCATTACGGCGAATAAGAGGGGGATAAAAAACGGCCAGATGCTTCAGCCAGCTTTCCGGTTCCAGCGGGCGCGGCACCAGGTTGAAGCTGTTGCTCTCTACTCTGGCATGATCCTGGAGATCATTGAGCAGCGTCAGCAGGCTGGCAGCGCTGCTGTAGATCAACGATAAATTATGGCGCTGAGGTTGTTGTACCAGCTCCAGTTCAAGCAGTCCCAGCACTGCCTGCATTGGCGTGCGCAGCTCGTGGCTGACGGTGGCCAGGAACTGGCTTTTCATGCGGTTTTCCCGAAGAGCCACTTCGCGCTCCTGTTCCAGCCGTTGCCGCTGCTGACGTTCACGACGCTGGTCAAGATAGCGTCTCAGCAGCAGGATCAGCAGGAAGACAATGGCAAACAGCGCCGCCACCAGCACGAACAGCGATATGGGTCGCATGGCTCCCTGATGACCGTCATCAACACTTTCCGGTGTGCTGCCCCAGTTTTCCCGCAGCCGCTGCCAGCTTTCCGCCGGGATCTGTTGCAGGCTATTGTTCAGTAATGCCCGCAGTAGCGGCTGGTCAGGGGCAATGCCCAGGGTAATGGGCCAGGCGGTATCACTGGCAGTAAACGCCAGTTGCAGCGTATTGACATAACGGCTTTGGATACGCCAGCGAGCCGACAGCACATTGTCCACCAGTGCATCAATCTGACCGCTGGCCAGCGCGTCATACAGGCGGGTTGTGTCATCGAACACCTGAGGCTCGGTGCCCGCAGGCAACAGGCGGGAAGCAATATCGCCACGCTTTACCCCGATGCGCTTGCCATTAAGATCTGCCCAACTGCTGATGCTCTGTTCCGATGGGCGAACGTAAACGCCCCATAGCGCTCGCCAGACGGGCTGCGTATTATTCAGCATGGCGTCATTGCCGGTCAGGGGTAACGTCAATTGGATCAGGGCACGACCCTGCGTCACCAGCGTACCCGCCTGCTGAGCATTGCTGACCCAGTAAGGCTGGAAGCGCAACCCGGTGAGCTGGCCAATGCTGTTGAGCAGATCCACACTGTAACCGGCGGGCTGACCGCTGGCATTGCGGTAGCTCCACGGATAATCATCACTGACGGCGGCATAAATAATCATCGGATGTTCGGCGATCCAGCTGCGTTCCATCGGAGTGAGCCGGGCGGTATTACTGTCCTGATAGCGCGGCAGTGCGCTACTCCAGCGTGCCTGGATGCCGTTGACTACCTCCATAGGGAGCTGACGAATGGCATCGTCCAACTGCTGCGTCAGTGCCGGACTCCGGGTTACTGCTCTGATTTGCAACATACCCGGATCAAGGGGCGAGGCCAGTTGGTAAATTTCACCCTGCTGTAACTGACCAAGCAGGAAACCTGCGCTGGTTTCATCCGCGACCACATAATCACTGTGCTGATTCAACAGACCTGAGAGTGCCTGAACATCGCTGTCAACGATCTGCCAGCGATGCTGTTGGACAAAGGCGGGATTGACGCGTGCCAACGTATCACGGCTGACGCTGATGCGTGCTTCGCTGGAATTAAACATCACCGGACGCAGATTGTTGCGATTACGATAGATGCGCAGTGGGCTGCTAAACCAGGGCTGTGTGGCGCTGATGCCGGGGGGCAAAGGGTGCTGAGGCACGCCGAACAGCACGTCCACTTTCCTCTGCTGTAAGGCTTCCAGCATATCGGGCAGGCGATTAAAGCCCTGTACGTTCATACTCAGGCCGCTGGTTTGCTGTAACGCCACCAGATAGTCTGCATTAATGCCGTAAAGATCGTTGCCCACCACCATATTCCACGGAGAACTGCCGCCAACCAGCACACCAATGCGCAGGTTTTTTAACGATTCTGACGCAGGCGAGGCCAGCGGCATCATCTCCTGTGGCAGGGCAATACTGCTGATGGGCCGCAGACTGGCGCTGACGCTACTGACGAACAGCAGCAGGATAAGCAACAGTGGTCTGGCTATCACTGGCGCGACTGCCACAGCTGTGCCAGTTCAACCACCGACTGTGCCCCGGTTTTATCCATAATATTCTTTTTATGCGTGCTGACCGTTTTATTGCTGATATGCAACTGTTCGGCAATTTGCAGATTGGACTGACCCCGTGCCAGCAGAGCAAGGATCTGCAACTCTTTAGCGGTGAGCTGTTCATGCAGCGTTTCATCCTGCTGCTGGGCAGGGAAAGCCCGTTGTCCCCCCAGCACGGCGAGTACGGCCGATAACAGCTGGCTTAAAGGCTGGCGTTTTGCCACAAAACCCGATGCCCCAGCCGCTTCTGCCAGACGCGGCCAGACACGCTCTTCCTGCGCTGAGTAGATCACCACGGGCAGTGAGGGGGCAAGCCGTTTGATACGTTTAAGCAGTTGCAGACCGTCGCTGTCAGGCAGACCAATATCGAGTATCACCAGGCTGACACGCTGACTGTCGAGTAACGCCAGTGCATCCTGCTGATTTTCAGCAGACAATAAAGTCAGAGGGAATGGCGCATGAACCAGAGCGGCTTCCAGTGCAACCTGCACCAGCGGGTGATCGTCAATCAGCAGCAACGTGGCCATGAAAAAGTCCGAAGTGAAACAGGGGATTCAGGATAGCTGATGGGATGGCCGAAGAAAACGAGAAAGAAAAAAGGAGAGCACCCGCTCTCCTTTAATGAATCTGACGTTATAACAGATTACTGACTGGTACCATCGGTTTTGGTATCAGCTTCATTACCGACTTTTTTGTTGATGTCGGGGCATTTGCCATCTTTACATTGGGTATTTTTATTCACTTCATCCGCACTCATGCCTTTATGGTGCTTCATATCTTTGTGCGTACCCGTACCGTCAGTGTTAATTTTACTGTTATCAACGTTATTTGGGGCAATTTTTTCATTAGAACCTGGGGCCACTGCACCGGCATCTGCGGCTGCATTCGCTGAACCGTTATTATCGGCAGCCATTGCCGCACCGCTGCCCAGGGTCATTGCTGCTGTCAGAAATACGATTGCAAACTTATTCATCATTATGCTCCGTTAATTATTGAATGTTGCCTGACTCATTAACTCGATTCGATGAGTTACGCGATTTCATTATCTTCAGAATAAAATCCTGTAAAAAGGTCAGGGTGAAATCGTAAGTGGTACAAATGCGTTTAATGCAAGAGTTAACGAGTAAAAGTGTAGTTCACGACAGGGATAAATCAAATCTGAGTGTGGGTTAACCAATGTAATGCGATTTACAGGGCTGGGGAGTCGCGATAGATTGGAGGCGATGCGCCTGGTGTGCAGTACGGCAATGAAATAACATGGAAATATTATGAATTATCAGAACGATGACTTAAGAATCAAAGAGATAAAAGAACTTTTACCTCCGGTTGCGTTATTTGAAAAATTCCCTGCCACGGACAAAGCGGCCAGCACCGTTTCCCAGGCCCGTCAGGCCATTCATCATATTCTGAAAAAACAGGATGACCGTCTGTTAGTGGTGATTGGTCCCTGCTCGATTCACGATACGGCGGCGGCCAAAGAGTACGCCTCCCGCCTGCTATTGCTGCGTGAAGAGTTGAAAGACTCGCTGGAAGTCGTGATGCGCGTCTACTTTGAAAAACCGCGCACCACGGTGGGCTGGAAAGGGCTGATCAACGATCCCCATATGGATGGCAGCTTCCAGATCAACGATGGCCTGCGAATCGCACGTCAGCTGCTGCTGGAGATCAACGACAGCGGCCTGCCAGCGGCGGGGGAATTCCTCGATATGATCACCCCGCAGTATGTCGCCGACCTGATGAGCTGGGGCGCCATTGGCGCACGTACTACCGAGTCTCAGGTGCACCGTGAACTCTCGTCCGGCCTTTCCTGCCCGGTAGGATTCAAAAATGGTACTGACGGCACCATCAAGGTCGCCATTGACGCCATCGGCGCAGCCAGCGCCCCTCACTGCTTCCTTTCGGTGACCAAATACGGGCATTCGGCGATTGTTGAGACCGCCGGTAACGAAGACTGCCATATTATCCTGCGTGGCGGCAAAGAGCCTAATTACAGTGCTCACCACGTCAGCGCCGTAAAATCCGGCCTGGAAAAAGCCGGTCTGGATCCACAGATAATGATCGACTTCAGCCATGCCAACAGCAGCAAGCAGTTTAAAAAGCAGCTGGAGGTGTCAACGGATGTGGCACAGCAGATTGCGGGCGGCGATCGCGCAATCATTGGTGTGATGATCGAAAGCCATCTGGTTGAAGGAAATCAGAGCCTGGAGAGCGGTGAGCCGCTGGTCTATGGCAAAAGTGTCACCGATGCCTGTATTGGCTGGGAAGATACTGAAACCGTGCTGCGTCAACTGGCGGATGCGGTGAAAACACGTCGCGGTTAATCCGTTAACGTACATAAAAAAACCCGCCGTCTGGCGGGTTTTTTTATATCAGCGAATCCTCTATTGCTAAAGGATTACTTCGCTTTACCCTGGTTAGCAACGGCAGCGGCTTTCGCAGCAATCTCGTCAGCATCACCCAGGTAGTAATGTTTAATAGGTTTGAAGTTTTCATCGAACTCATACACCAATGGCACGCCAGTTGGGATATTCAGTTCCAGGATCTCTTCTTCGCTCATGTTGTCCAGGTATTTCACCAGCGCACGCAGGGAGTTACCGTGGGCGGCGATAATCACTTTCTCACCGCTTTTCATGCGTGGCAGAATAGATTCATTCCAGTAAGGCAGCACGCGATCGATGGTCAGCGCCAGGCTCTCGGTGGTTGGCAGCTGTTCAGCGGTCAGTGATGCATAACGTGGGTCGTGGCCAGGGAAACGCTCATCCGCACGATCCAGTTCTGGTGGGGTCACGGCAAAACCACGACGCCATTGCTTAACCTGCTCATCACCGTACTTGTTCGCGGTTTCAGCTTTATCCAGACCCTGCAGCGCACCATAGTGACGCTCGTTCAGGCGCCAGGATTTCTCCACTGGCAGCCACACCTGGTCCACTTCATCCAGGATGTTCCACAGCGTGTGGATGGCACGTTTCAGCACAGAAGTGTAAGCGAAATCGAAGGTGAAGCCTTCTTTCTTCAGCAGCTGACCAGCAGCTTTCGCTTCGGTGCGGCCTTTGTCTGACAGATCAACGTCATACCAACCGGTGAAACGGTTTTCATTGTTCCACTGGCTTTCGCCGTGACGTACCAGAACCAGCTTAGTTACAGCCATAGCTTAACTCCTTAATAACTTTACGTTTCTATGATAATGGTGACCGGTAAACTGCCGGAGACGACAACGCGGCAATTTTAATGTGCATTACCATAGCTGAATTCTGCGCAGCGCGTAAGTCCGTAACGCTCGCGATGCGCGATTTTCATGCGCTTTATCAAACCGCAGTCAGTTGATAACGCGTTATCGACTGATACGATTCACCTGGTTGCAGCCAGCAGTTGGGCTGTGGCCACTCAGGGTGGTTAGGCGAGTCGGGTAGGAACTCGCTCTCCAGCGCAATACCCTGGAAAGCAGTATAGACGCCCTGTTCGCGCGCCGGAGTACCTTCCAGATAATTCCCGCTATAAAGCTGTAATGCCGGGGCACTGGTAAAGACGTTAAGTTGCAGTTTGCCATCGGCAGACCACAACGTGGCAGCGGGCTGTGCCGCGCTGTTATTTAACAAATAGGCGTGATCGTAGCCTTTTACCGCGCGCTGATCGGCATCACTGAGGAAATCCTGTGCAACCGATTTTGCCTGGCGGAAATCAAAACTGGTCCCTGCCACGGCTTTCAGTGGGGCATTGGGGATCCCTTCGCTATCCACCGGCAGATAATGATCGGCATTCAGGTACAGGCGATGCTGACGTGCATCACCGTGTTCCGCATCCAGATTGAAATAGGCATGATTCGTCAGGTTAACCGGGCAGGCTTTATCCACGGTAGCGTCATACTGAATCGACAGCGTGTTGTCATCATCCAGATGGTAGCGCAGCGATACCAGTAGCGTGCCTGGGAATCCCTGATCGCCATCGGGAGAGTCCAGGCGATATTCCACTTCGCTGTCGCTTTGACAGACAATCTGCCAGCGACGGTTGTGGAAGCCCTCCGGGCCTCCGTGCAACTGATGCGCACCCTGATTGGCAGTGAGTGCGATGCGCTGGCCGTCATGCTGCAACTGTGCGTGGGCAATGCGGTTGGCATAGCGGCCTACGGTCGCACCTAAGTAAGCGCTCTGTGCCAGATAGTCTGACGGCGTGGCGCAGCCGAGCAGCGCCTCACGAACGTGACCATCGCCCATCGGGACCCGGGCAGAGAGCCAGGTGGCACCCCAGTCCATAAATGTCGCGACCATCCCATTGCGATTGCGCAGGGTAGTGATGCGCCACGGTTGCCCATCGGGCGCGTGAGAATTTGGGGTTAACATTCGCCGGCTCCTGCTGAGGCTTTGCAGACGTAGAAGGTCTCTTTAATGCCAGATTTTACTTCGTACTGTTCTGCTACGGCGGCTTTGACCTCGTCCACCAGATCGAACGGCATCAGCGCTACGATGCAACCCCCGAAACCACCGCCGGTCATGCGCACGCCGCCGCGATCGCCGAGCGTGGCTTTGACAATCTCAACCAACTGGTCGATCGGCGGTACGGTGATTTCGAAGTCATCACGCATTGAGGCGTGCGACTCGGCCATCAGCACGCCCATGCGGGCCAGATCGCCGCGCGCCAGGACATCGGCGGCTTCAAGGGTACGAGCGTTTTCCGTCAGAACATGACGAACACGTTTGGCCACCAGCGGATCAAGCTGATCCTGCTGCGCGGTAAACTGGCTCAGTTCCACATCACGCAGTGAGGTTTCGCCGAAGAATTGTGCTCCGGCTTCACACTGCTGGCGGCGCGTATTGTATTCACTGCCTACCAGGCTGCGGCGGAAGTTGGAGTTGATAATGACCACCGCGATATCGGATGGCATCGGCACCGGGCGCGTGCCCAGCGTGCGGCAATCGAGCAGCATGGCGTGATCTTTCTCACCCAATGCCGAGATCAGTTGATCCATAATGCCGCAGTTACAGCCGACAAACTGATTCTCAGCTTCCTGTCCGTTTACCGCAATGGCGGCACCGTCCAGAGGCAGTTCATACAGATGCTGGAACACGGTACCGACGGCCACTTCCAGCGAGGCTGAGGAACTTAATCCGGCACCCTGTGGCACATTGCCGCTGATCACCATATCGGCACCGGCAAAATCGGGTGCACGCTTCAGCAGGTGTTTTACCACGCCGCGTACATAGTTAGACCACATCTGATCCGGGTGGCTGACGATCGCTTCATCCAGCGAGAAAATGTCCTGCTGATTGTCATAGTCGGCGGCAATCACCCGCACCTGACGGTCGCTGCGTTTTGCACAGGCGATAACAGTCTGGTAGTCAATGGCACAGGGCAGCACAAAACCGTCGTTGTAGTCGGTATGCTCACCGATCAGGTTGACGCGGCCCGGTGCCTGAAGGGTATGGGTTGGCGCGTAGCCGAACACGGTACTGAAAATCTGTTGGGTAGCGGTCTGTAAGCTCATGATTATTCCGCCTCACGGAAATGAATATCGCTGACGGCGCGCAGACGTTCTGCTGCCTGCTCGGCCGTTAAGTCACGTTGGGTTTCAGCCAGCATTTCATAGCCGACCATAAATTTACGCACCGAGGCTGAACGCAGCAGCGGTGGATAGAAATGTGCATGTAGCTGCCAGTGGTCATTGGCATCGTCATTAAACGGCGCGCCATGCCAGCCCATGGAATAGGGGAAAGAGCACTGGAACAGATTGTCATAGCGACTGGTGAGCTTTTTCAGCGCCAGCGCCAGATCGCTGCGTTGTGCCTCGCTCAAGTCGGGCAGGCGCTTCACGTGGGCTTTCGGCAGCAGCAGTGTTTCAAACGGCCATGCCGCCCACCACGGCACCACGGCCAGCCAGTGCTCCGTTTCCACTACGGTACGACTGCCATCGTTCAGCTCGCGAGCCGTGTAATCAACCAGCATCGGGGAGGCATGTTTCGCAAGATACGCGCGTTGCAGATCGTCTTCACGCTTCGCTTCATTCGGCAGAAAACTGTTGGCCCAGATCTGGCCATGCGGATGCGGGTTAGAGCAGCCCATTGCGGCGCCTTTGTTCTCGAACACCTGTACCCAGGGATAGTGCTGGCCCAGATCCGCCGTTTGTTCCTGCCAGGTTTTTACGACATCGACCAGGCCTGCCAGCGTCAGTTCGGGCAGCGTTTTGCTGTGGTCCGGAGAGAAGCAGATCACCCGGCTGGTGCCGCGTGCGCTCTCGCAACGCATCAGGATGTCGTCGCTCTCTGGCGCATCCGGGGTGTCGGTCATCAACGCAGCGAAGTCGTTAGTGAAAACGTACGTGCTGGTGTAATCGGGATTTTTATCCCCGGTCACACGGGTATTTCCCGGGCAAAGGAAGCAATCGGGATCGTGTGCAGGCAGTTTTTCCTGCGACGGTGTTTCCTGTGCACCCTGCCATGGTCGTTTGGCACGGTGAGGGGAAACCAGAATCCACTGATCGGACAGCGGGTTATAACGTCGATGAGGGTGATCGACCGGATTAAATTTCTGCATGTTGTGTCCTGATAACCGGGTTTATGCATTTCTGAACTGCAAAGAAAAATAGCACAATCTACGCGCTGAAAGCGTGATCGAGTTTGTATAAATGGAATCGTTTACACAAGCTGAAAAATCCGAAGTATCAATAAAAATAGTGCGGGCTTGGAGAGTTATCAGGCAGGGTGGGGTGAATAATGGTAGCGGTTACACCAAAAAAGCAACGGTCAGGTTGCCACGAACTGCAGGGGTCGATCGTTTTTTCCGATCGACCCGAAAGGTCAGAGTGACAACGCGTCCTGCGTGTAACGATATCCCTCGCCATCAGCGACAAAGCTCAGACGATGAGTAATGCACTGCGGAGCATCCTCCGCATGGTGCGAGACAAACAGCAGTTGGGTACGGCCTTCTCCAATCAGCACATCAACGAAGCGGCGCACCAGCAGGCGATTTATCGGGTCCAGGCCTTGCAGAGGTTCATCGAGGATGAGCAGCGCCGGATGTTTCACCAGCGCCCGGGCGATCAATACCAGCCGTTGCTGACCCCAGGAGAGATCGTGGAAAGGGGAATCCGCCACGGCTCCGCTCATGCCCAGCAGCGCCAGCCACTGTTTTGCCAGCGCCTGCTGACGGTCGGACACCGCCTGATAAATCCCGATGGAGTCAAAGTAGCCGGAAATCACCACATTGCGCACGCTGCTGCTGACACGATAGTCGAGATGCAGACTGCTGCTGACATAACCAATATGCTGTTTGATATCCCAGATAGTTTCCCCGCTGCCACGGCGGCGGCCAAACAGCGTCAGATCGTTGCTGTAGCCCTGCGGGTGATCGCCTGTCACCAGGCTGAGCAGTGTCGATTTTCCGGCACCGTTAGGGCCGGTGATCTGCCAGTGCTGGCCACGTTCCACCTGCCAGCTGAGAGAATGCAGGATGGGACGGTCGTTGTAAGACACCACGCCATCGCGCAGCGTAATCAGCGGTGCGTCCTCCGCCAGTAATGGGATCGCGCTGGCATCATCGGCTTCCGGCAGTGTCATGCCCGCCAGCTGTTCACTGTGCGCCAGCTGCGCCACCAGCGCTTCCGCCAGGATCGCCTGCCGTTCACCGGTGTGGGTCAGGGTGCATTCAGCCAGCACGCCCACCCGATCGATGAAATCAGGAATATCATCAAAACGGTTAAGCACCAGCACCACCGTTAATCCCTGCTGTTGCAGGTTGCCGAGGACATCGGCAAGGTTGGCGCGTGACGCCACATCTAAACCGTCAAACGGTTCATCGAGGATCAGCAGATCGGGCTGCGCCATCAATGCCTGACAGAGCAGCGTTTTGCGGGTTTCCCCGGTCGAGAGATACTTAAAACGGCGTGTCAGCAGGTGCTCAATACCAAACTGAGCAGCCAGTTGCTGGCAGCGAACGTTATCGCGTACCGCTTCCTGAATAATTTCACTGGCAGTGAGGCCGGTATCGTCTTCATCAGCACTCAGCAAATCGGTGTTATTACGCTGCCATTCATCGGCTACCAGTTTTTGTAACTGCTCCAGCGATAAACGGGTGGGGCGTTGAAACTGGCTGGTCACGCTGCCTTTCGAGGGCGGCAGTTCACCTGAGAGGGCGCGGGCCAGTGAGGACTTACCGCTACCGTTAGCGCCGACAAACGCCCAGCTTTCACCGGCCGTCAGGGTCAGGTCGTTGAGGTTAAGTACCCGGGTATCGTTCAGACGGAAGATACCCTGGCGAATCTGCAATACTGGCATTCTCGTTTCCCTTTTCGATTCACAGTAACGTCGCGATGATGACGCGGTCGGCATTAAAACTGGCGGTCACAGTGGCGCCCGGTTCGATTTTTTGCTGCACAATATGCAGATTATCCACGGTCGCGCACAGGATTTCACCGCCTCCCACGGCAATCAACACCTCGCTGTGGGTTTCCCCCTGCTCAATCTGACTCACGGTTCCGGCCAGCTGATTATCCGCCTGGGTGGGAGCGCGAGTCACCTCAATCCACGGCGCTTTAATCAGCACCAGCACCTCTTTGCCGTGGGTCAGTTGCAGACGATTGGCACTTACTTCCGTCAGGGCGACCTGGATTTGTGTCTGCCCGTCGGCCAGTTGCACTCTTATATGCTGCTGCACCGGACGCTCATCGCGGGCGATAAGCGTGCCGAAAAGCTGATTGCGTGCGCTGGTTTGCAGTGAAAAGCGCGCAATGGCACCTAACAGACTGCCTGGCAGTGCGTCATCCTGCAAGACATCAAACGCTTTTTGCTGAATCTGCTCCAGCAGGGCATACAGTTGCAGCAGGCGCTCGCCGTAGGCGGTGACCACGGCACCGCCGCCGCCTTTTCCTCCGGTGGCGCGATCCACCAGCGTCCGGTCGGCCAGCTGATTCATTTCGTTAATCGCATCCCAGGCACTTTTATAGCTGATGCCCGCAAGTTTGGCACCCTGGCTGATCGAGCCACTCTCTTTCACCTGGCGCAGCAGTTCAATACGGCGTGGGTCGGCAAACAGCCGTTGTTGCAGTTTCAGGATCAGGGAAATATCGGCCTGCATAGGAACTCCGGAAGGGGGCAAGATAAAGGGTCTGGGTTGATTCTATCAGTGCGCGGCAAATAAATTGCGCACGAAGGCACAAAAGGTCAGTGCTTTCTTAACCATGCCCGCTACAATGCTTCTTTTATCCCGTAAGATGAGGTTTCCATGCTGGAGTTACTGAAAGGCCTTGCCGTTGCCATTATCATGGTGCCAATCGTCATGGCGATTATCCTCGGTCTGATTTGGGGTCTGGGCGAAGTATTCAACGTTATTTCCAAAATTGGTCACCGCAAAGACCAGCCAGCGAAAAAAAACCAGATTACCCAGTAAATCTCTCCTGTTTCTGATCGGCGCCCGGCTCTGCCGGGCGTTGTCGTTTCTGCCCCACTAAACTTCTCGCCTCAGATGCCGATAATTACGGTTACAGATCCCAGTGCATCGTTATATTATTCAGTACATAACGAACCCACTGGAGAGAAAACATGTCTGTAAAATGGAATCACTGGCTGGCCGCCGCCGCCGTCAGCCTGAGCGTTGGTGGCCATGCCATCGCGGCAGAAAACGTGACTGTATTTGCGGCAGCTTCACTGACCAATGCGCTGCAGGATATTGCCAGCGAGTATGAGAAGGGCAAGGACGTGAAAATCGTCTCTTCGTTTGCCTCCTCATCAACGCTGGCTCGCCAGATTGAGCAGGGTGCGCCGGCCGATCTGTTTATCTCTGCCGATCAGCAGTGGATGGACTATGCCAGCGAGAAGAAAACGATCGATAATGGCAGTCGTGTGACCCTGTTGGGTAACGACCTGGTGCTGGTGGCCCCAACGGCCAGTCAGCCACAGCCGGTGAACATCAGTAAAACAACCGACTGGAAAAGCCTGCTAAAAGGTCAGCGTCTGGCCGTCGGGGACCCGGACCATGTTCCTGCGGGAATTTATGCCAAAGAAGCGTTGCAAAACCTGGGCGCATGGGAGCAACTTTCCCCGCTAATGGCGCGCAGTAACAGCGTGCGTGCGGCGCTGGCGCTGGTGGAGCGTAATGAAACCCCTTACGGAATTGTTTACGGCTCTGACGCCATAGCCAGTAAGAAAGTCACCGTGGTCGGCATCTTCCCGAAAGAGAGCCATAAACCGGTTGAGTATCCGTTGGCGATCGTCACCGACCATAACAATGCCCGTGTGAAGGCGTTTTATGACTATCTGAAAGGGCCGGAAGCGGCGGTTGTGTTCAAAAAGTACGGGTTCGCGCCATTATAATTGCAGGTTAAAAAGATAAATTAACCAAAATATTTTAAGCTGCAGCAAGGCGGCAAGTGAGTGAATCCCCAGGAGCTGACTAAAGTCAGTGACTGGGGTGAGGGAGTGCAGCCAACACTGCTGCAGGTTAAAAGATAAAGGTTAAAACGATGTTTTTAAGCGATCCTGAATGGCAGGCCGTAGCGCTGAGTCTTAAAGTTTCTCTGGTCGCAGTCGCCTGTAGTCTGCCTTTTGGGATCCTGATGGCATGGCTACTGGTGCGCCGTCAGTTCCCCGGAAAAACCCTGCTCGACAGCATTATCCATCTACCGCTGGTGCTGCCACCGGTGGTGGTGGGCTATTTGCTGCTGCTGGGATTCGGGCGTCGCGGCTTTATTGGCGAGTATCTTTATGACTGGTTCGGCTTCAGTTTTGCCTTTAGCTGGCGCGGTGCCGCACTGGCCTCAGCGGTGATTGCTTTTCCGCTGATGGTGCGCGCTATCCGTCTGGCGCTGGAGGCCGTGGATACCAAACTCGAACAGGCAGCACGTACCCTCGGGGCCGGGCGCTGGCGGGTCTTTTTCACCATTACCCTGCCGCTTACGCTGCCGGGTATTATTGCCGGTACGGTGCTGGGTTTTGCCCGATCGCTGGGCGAGTTTGGCGCCACCATTACGTTTGTTTCCAATATTCCGGGCGAAACCCGTACGCTGCCTTCTGCCATGTATACCCTGATTGAAACGCCGGGGGCCGAAGGGGCGACAGCGCGCCTGTGCGTGATCGCCATCCTGCTGGCGCTGGTTTCCCTGCTCCTTTCCGAATGGCTGACCCGTTGGGGTCGTAAGCGTTTAGGGCTCTGATGCTGATCCTCGATTTTACTCAACAGCAGGGCGACCACACCCTGACGGTAAAGGCCAGTCTGCCTGCCAGCGGTGTCACGGCCATTTTTGGCGTATCCGGTGCGGGAAAAACCTCACTAATCAATGCCATTGGCGGGCTAACCGTACCGCAGCAGGGCAGCATTACGCTGAACGATCGGGTGCTGAGTGATACGGCCACCGGCATCTGGTTACCGCCGGAGCAGCGGCGTATTGGTTATGTCTTTCAGGATGCCCGCCTGTTCCCGCACTACCGGGTGCGCGGTAATCTGGAATACGGCATGGTAAAAAGCATGCGCCCGCAGTTCGATGCACTGGTCAAACTGCTGGGGCTTGAATCCCTGCTCGATCGTTTTCCGTGGTCATTATCCGGTGGTGAGAAACAGCGCGTTGCCATTGGCCGGGCGCTGCTGACCGCCCCGGACATGTTGCTGATGGATGAACCCCTGGCGTCCCTCGACTTACCGCGTAAGCGCGAACTGCTGGCCTGGCTGCAAACGCTGGCGCGCCAGGTTTCTACGCCAATCCTCTATGTCAGCCACAGCCTGGATGAACTGCTGCATCTGGCCGATAACGTCATGGTGCTCGATCAGGGGAAGGTAAAAGCGTTTGGTGCACTGGAGAGAGTCTGGGCCAGCAGCGCCATGCGTCCGTGGCTGCCAAGAAGTGATCAGAGCAGCATTCTGCGCGTGCAGGTGCTGGAACAGCATCCGCATTATCAGATGACGGCGCTGTCGCTGGGCGATCAGCATATCTGGGTGAATCGGGTGGATTCCCCGGCGGGCACGCCGTTACGTATCCGTATTCAGGCCGCCGATGTATCGCTGGTGCTCAAGCCACCGGTGAACAGCAGCATCCGCAACGTCATCCCGGCGCAGGTGGCTGAACTGCTGGAGATTGATAACCAGGTGGAAGTGAAGCTGCTGGTGGGGCAAAGCGAGCTATGGGCGCGTATCACGCCCTGGGCTCGCGATGAACTGATGATAAAACCGAATATGTGGTTGTTTGCTCAAATCAAAAGCGTGTCGATCACCACCTGATTACAGCACTTCCTGATAGAGAGTGTCGGCAATCCCGGTTTCCAGATTGGTGCCAATCACGCGTTTTGCCCGCGCTTTAATGGCTTCGTCGGCGTTGCCCATGGCCACGCCTAACCCCACGGTTTCCAGCATACTGAGGTCGTTATAATTATCGCCAAAGGCGATCACGTCACTCATCTGGTAACCGTTGGCGGCCACCCATTGCGCCAGTCGTTTACCCTTGCTGTTGCCCGCTTTGGCGATATCCACCTGATCATGCCATGACCATTCACAGGCCAGGCCCATCTCGGCTTCGACCTTTTCAGCGAACTGTTGCAGCGCTGTGGTGTCTGCATGAGACAGGGCAAATTTCCAGATCGACTGCGCATTTCTTGCCGCATCTGCCAGGCTATTGACCTGCAAGAATGTCGGACGCTGGGCTTCAGGCAGTGACAGCCCCCAGTTAATGGTGCGCGTCACATGGCCGGTTTCTGTCTGGTACAGCATCGCATCATCGACGTAAAGCAGACCGTGGATCCCCGCGGTGTCGAGCATCTCAATCACACGCAGCGCCTGTTCTTTGGGCAACGGGTCACTTTGCAAGACTGTTTTTGCCTGATAATCATACAAATAAGTGCCATTGCAGCAGATTGCAGGTGTATCCAGCGCCAGTGCCTGATAAAAAGGATGGATGGCCACATGATGGCGACCCGTCACGATCAGGATTTTTATGCCGGCCTGTTGCGCCTTTTTGAGCGCTTCCAGTGATTCTGGCAGTATGGTTTTGGAAGGGGTTAACAGCGTGCCGTCCAGATCGAGGGCGATGATGCGATAGCTCATAACAGTTCCCGTGGCTCAAAAGAAGTCAATAAGTGTACACCTTGTGACGCCAGCCACAAAACTGGCGGCACAGAGAGAAAGCATCATCCGAAGATGAAGAGAAAAGCCACTTACCGATTTCCCGTTCAGAACAAGGAGCATTCATGAAACAAGTTGTTTATACCGCCAGCCCAGAGAGCCATCAGATCCACGCCTGGCAGCTGAATGATGACGGCGCACTGACGTTGTTGCAGGTGGTTGATGCCCCAGGCCAGGTGCAGCCGATGGTGGTCAGCCCGGACAAAAAGTTTCTTTATGTCGGCGTGCGCCCGGATTTCCGTGTGGTCGCCTATCGTATTGATGCCGAAGGTAAACTGAAAGAAGCGGGCCATGCACCGCTCACAGGCAGCCCGACGCATATCTCTACCGACCGCCAGGGGCACTTCATTTTCGTCGGCTCTTATAACGATGCTTTCGTCAGCGTCAGCCCGATTGGCGCTGATGGCCTGCCGGGTGCGCCAACGCAGATTGTAAACGGTCTGGAAGGTTGCCATTCGGCCAATATCGATCTGACCAATCAGACGCTGTTTGTTCCGGCACTGAAGCAGGACCGTATCGCTTTGTTCAACCTGTCTGACAGCGGCGAACTGACGCCGCGAGCGCAGTCTGAGCTGAACACCACCAAAGGGGCCGGTCCGCGCCATATGGTGTTCCACCCTAACCAGCGTTACGCCTACTGCGTGAATGAACTGGACAGCACGGTTGACGTCTGGGATATCAGTAAAGATGAAGTGGAGAAAGTACAGAGCCTGGATATGATGCCGGAAGGTTTCAGCGATACCCGCTGGGCGGCCGATATTCATATCACGCCGGATGGCCGTCATCTGTACAGTTGCGACCGTACCGCCAGCATTATTACCGCGTTCAGCATCAGCACCGAGGGCGCAACCCTGACCGTTGAAGGCCATCAGCCTACGGAAACGCAGCCACGTGGTTTCAACATCGACCATAGCGGCCAGTACCTGGTGGCAGCAGGGCAGAAGTCGCACCATATCGAAGTGTATAAAATCACAGCCGACCGTGGCCTGTTACAACCGCTGGCACGCTATGCGGTAGGGCAGGGACCAATGTGGGTGGTGGTTCACCAGCTGGATTAATCGCGTTAATTTTTCAGTCAGTAAATATCAAGGGTCGGCCATATTCTGGCTGGCCTTTTTTATTGGTCTGAGAGAGATAACATGAAGCATTATTAAAGATGATTGATTACCGCTTAGCGTAACGGACTCAGATAATAATGAAGAGGGTTGAGTCAAAATAACCATAACGAAAAGTAGCATATTTTTTTCCAATCGTATTTTTACCATTTCTCAATAATTATGATCTATGCTGCACTTTTGGTTTTTATCCTCATATTAATTAGGATGTACTGACTGCGACCGATAAATTACGTTGTCGGCAACTGAATGACACTTTCTCTGATGCCGCATGAGAACTGACAGGAAGTCAGCGTCAGGATGACTATTTTTAAAAACAAGGAATGTTTTCAATGTCCGCATTATCTTTTCCCTGTAACATTTTTACCACCCAGCAACGTATGGATGACTTCGGCGCCAATGACATGTGCTGCGGTGATTTAAGCGCGGAACAGCTGAAAAGAGATTTTGGCCTTGCAATTGTCTCTGACAGGGTTGATCCCTGGACGCTGGCACGAAAAAAGCACCAGCAAGTGCCCACTTATCCTGCATCCTCATCCGCCTGGAAGGCGGAGTCGATTAGCAAACAGGAGTGCATCAATATCCTGTTTGATGAGTTCCGTGAGTGCGCAAAATTATTCTCTTTTTACGGTCCCTATCGGGATAACATCATTGAGATGATCACCCATATGCAGCATAAGAAGGGTCTGGATTTTAGCAGTTCGAGGCTGGATTCGGCATTGAGAGTACAAATACTGACTGATCAATCAAACGAAAATAGTTCACGGTTGTTATTACAAAAAACGTTAATAAAAAATATTGATTGGGAAAATGGTTACTATCCTTCAAATGAGAAAAATGAACTTACAGATGCGATATTCAAAGGTAGACTTCCAAAGTTTGATCGCATTCAGGATCGGTTTAACGGTATGGGAATTAGCGTGCATGATACCTGGGCAACCCAGATCAGTATTAAGTCGCTAAGAATAGACGGCAATCGTTTTCGCGCTGTTGTGCATTATAAAATTCAGGACCATTTTGGCTTGGATAACCAGGATATCCAAAACTGGAAATACAGGAATTTCAATTTATTCCGTATCTGGTTTGTCCTTCAGCGTTACAGTAATTTTGCCTTTAAACCGTTTATGACCAATATGGAAGCTACCATTGAGATTACAGGTGAGCGTAATGTTAAATAGTTCTAAAAAAAGAAAGCTCATGGTTCTGATAATCATGATTATTGGTGGTTACATATTATGGTTATGGTGTCGTCCAGTAAAAATAATCGCCGTTCATCAGAGTGGTAGTTATAGCATCGTATTAGTAAAAAATTATCCGTTTACTGATGCAGGGAAAATGGAATGGTGGTTAAAAAATAAAGAAATGGTAAAGGAGACGTATAATATACCCAAGCTAGATAAGCAGGGACGATATCATGTAACATTGTGGGATTTTGACGAGGGATATAAAGAGTTGGATAAATACGATCGTCTTTGTTTTGAGGATATGAAACCACCCAAAAACTGTGTGGATAAAAATGCGATGATGACCGTTAGTCGCGATAAATACAACGTTACAGATTTCACACTTGATGATGGAGTTTACATCCTTCAGGACAATGGCCTCATCGTAAAAAGAAAATCGGATTAAGATAATGTTTTTAAAGTTGATTAAAAAAAGAGTGCTTATCCTACTGATGCGATAGATAGCGGAATACTGCCAAAATTTGATCGCATTAAGGATAGGTTCAACGGGATGGGAATTAGCGTGCATGATACCTGGGCCACCCAGATTACTATCAAATCCCTGAAGGTGGAAAATAATCGTTTTCGCGCTGTCGTATACTATAAAATCCAGGATCATTTTGGGCTGGATAATCTGGATATACAGAACTGGAAATTCAGGCAATTTAACCTGTTCCGTATCTGGTTTGTCCTTCAACGTTACAGTAAGTTTGCTTTTAAACCGTTTATGACGATTATGGAAGCTACCATTGAGATTACTGGTGAACGTCGTGTTAAATAGTTCTAAAAAAAGAAAGTTCATGATGCTGTTGGTCATAATCGTTGGTGGGTATTTATTATGGTTGTGGTATCGTCCAATGAAAGTCATAAACGTTCATCAGAGAGGTAGTTATAGTGTTATCTTGGTCAAGGACTATCCTTTCTCTGATAGGGAAAAAATGAAATGGTGGTTAAAAAATAAAGAGATGCTAAAGGTGAAGTATAATACTCCTAAACCCGATGAGGATGGGCGATATCGTGTGATACTGTGGGATTTTGATGAGGGTTATAAAGAAGAGGGTAAATATGATCGTCTGTGCTTTGATGATATGAAACCACCTATCAACTGCGTTGATAAGAATGCGATGATGATCATCCAACACAGTAAAGACAACATAACTCAAATTACCGTGGGTAACGAGTATTATATTCTTCAGGATAATGGTCAGTTCGTAAAAAGAAAACGGAATTGATGATGAGTTTCGGGAGTGATAGTAGACTCCCAAAGTTTGATCGCATTCAGGATCGGTTTAACGGTATGGGAATTAGCGTGCATGATACCTGGGCCACCCAGATAATTTTTAATTCGCTAAGAATAAACGGTAATCGTTTTCGCGCTGTTCTACATTATAAAATCCAGGACCATTTTGGGTTGGATAACCAGGATGTCCTGGATTGGAAGTTCAGGCAGCTTCGCTTGTTTCGTCTCTGGTTTGTCCTTCAGCGCTATAGCAAGTTTGCCTTTAAACCGTTTATGACCAATATGGAAGCTACCATTGAGATTACTGGTGAGCGTAATGTTAAATAGTTATAAAAAAAGAAAGTTCATGGTTCTGATAATCATGATTATTGGTGGTTATATATTATGGTTATGGTGTCGGCCAGTAAAGATTATCGCCGCTCATCAGAGTGATAGTTATAGCATCGTATTAATAAAAAATTATCCGTTTACTGATGCAGGAAAAATGGAATGGTGGTTAAAAAATAAAGAAATGGTAAAGGAGACGTATAATATACCCAAACTAGATAAGCAGGGGCGGTATCATGTAATACTGTGGGATTTTGATGACGGTTATAAGGAGTTGGATAAATACGATCGTCTTTGTTTTGAGGATATGAAACCACCAGTAAACTGCGTAGACAAAAACTCGCTCATGATAATCAGTCGCGATAAATATAATGTCACCAAGTTCATCGGTGATGATGGAGTTTACATCCTTCAGGACAATGGCCTCATCGTAAAAAGAAAATCGGATTAAAATAATGTTTTTAAAGTTGATTAAAAAAGAGTGCTTATCCTACTGATGGTTATTGTATTCGCTGGGGCTATATTATGGCTGTTGTGTCGGACAATGAAGATTGTCGCCGTTCATCAGGATGATAGTGTGAGAATAAAATCTAATTGAATGGAGGTTGTTGATTTTAATTAAAGAAGGAATGTTTTTTCTGTTGTCTATGGTTTTTATAGAGGTTTATTATAACTAGCTGTAATGGGCGAGGTGTTGACACCTCCTGTTACTATTCGTATTTTTACTATTTATCAATAACTATGATCTGTGCTGCACTTTTGGTTTTTATCATCATATTAATTTGGAAACACAGACGGTGATCGATAAATTACGTTGTCGGCAACTGAATGACACTTTCTCTGATGCCGCATGAGAACTGACAGAAAGTCAGCGTCAGGATGACTATTTTTCAACACAAGGAGCGTTTTCAATGTCGGCATTATCTTTCCCCTGCACCATTTTCACCACTAAGAAGCGCATGGATGACTTCGGCGCTAACGATATGTGCTGCGGTGATTTAAGCGCGGAACAGCTGAAAAGAGATTTTGGCCTTGCAACTGTCTCTGACAGGGTAGATCCCTGGACGCTGGCACGAAAAAAGCACCAGCAAGTGCCTACCACCTATCCTGCAGCCTCATCCGCCTGGAAGGCGGAGTCGATTAGCAAACAAGAGTGCATCAATATTCTGTTTGATGAGTTCCGTGAGTGCGCAAAATTATTCTCTTTTTACGGTCCCTATCGGGATAACATCATTGAGATGATCACCCATATGCAGCATAAAAAAGGTCTGGATTTTAGCAGTTCGAGGTTAGATTCGGCACTGAGGGAGCAAATATTGACTGATAGATCAGATAAATATAGTTCGAGATTATTATTACAAAAAACGTTAAGAGACAGAATTGACTGGGGTAATTGTCATTACCCTTTAAAATGGAAAAATGAACTTACTGAAGCTATAAACCGCAGCATACTTCCAAAATTCGACCGTATTGAGGATCGGGTAAATGGAATGGGAATTAGCGTGCATGATACTTGGGCTACACATATTACCATTAAATCTCTGAAGATAGAAAATGAACGTTTTCGCGCTGTTATACATTATAAAATTCAGGACCATTTTGGCTTGGATAACCAGGATGTCCAAAACTGGAAATACAGAAATTTCAATTTATTCCGTATCTGGTTTATCCTTCAACGTTACAGTAAGTTTGCTTTTAAACCGTTTATGACGAATATGGAAGCTACCATTGAGATTACAGGTGAGCGTAATGTTAAATAGCAAAAAAAAAATAAAGGCCATAATGCTGGTGATCATGGCTATTGGTGGCTATTTATTATGGTTATGGTCTCGGCCAGTGAAAATCATTGCCATTCATCAGAGCGGTAGTTACAGTGATGTTTTAGTTAAAGACTATCCTCTTACTGATACGGGAAAAATGGACTGGTGGTTGAAAAATAAAGAGGTATTAAAAGAGAAGTATAATATCCCTAAACCTGATGAGGATGGCGGATATCATGTTGTATTCTGGGATTTCGATAAAGGGTATAAAGAAGAGGGTAAGTATGACCGATTATGTTTTGAAGATATGCACCCACCGAAAAACTGTATTGATAAAAACAAACTGATTACGGTTGGTCGAAATAAATACAATGTAACAGATTTTACCGTAAGTGGTGGGGTTTACATCCTTCAGGATAATGGTCTGATCGTAAAAACAAAATCGGATTAAGGAAATATTGTTAACATTGACTAAGAAAAGAGTGCTTATCTTGGTGATAATGATGGTATTGGTTAGTTTTTTACTCTGGTTATCATTTCGTTCAGTGAAAGTCATCGCTGTCCATCAGGACGGTAACTATAGTGAGGTTTTAGTTAAAGACTATCCTTTTACAGATGAAGGAAAAATAAAATGGTGGTTAAAAAATAAAGCGATATTAAAAGAAAAATACAACATTCCCAGACCAAGTAAGGATGGGCGATATCATGTGATACTGTGGGATTTTGGCGATGGTTATAAAGAAGGAGATGGATATGATAGTCTATGTTTTGATGATATGCCTCCTCCCATCAACTGTATTGATAAGAACAAAGTGATAACAATTGGCCATAATATAAATAGCCCTGCAAGTTTCACCGTAAGTGGTGGGGTTTACATCCTTCAGGATAATGGTCTGATCGTAAAAAGAAAGCGCCAGGAGTAATCATATTGGCCAGGAGCATTGATTCTGTGGGGGATCATCTGGCAGGTCCGCTTACTCCTCATTAACTCTCTTTAAACTGCCTGTTAAGCCAGTCGGAAAACATCGTCATTGCCTCACTTTCTGGCTGGGACTGCAACCGTGTCAGCCAATAGCCTCCAAGGTGGATTTCAGCGTCAAAAGGGCGAACAATTTTCTCCGTTTGTAGCAGGTGATGAAAAATCTTAACTGGTGCCAGCGCAATGCCCGCTCCCAACAAGGCAGCCTCGATCATCGTCAGCGAAGAGTCGAAAATCATCACCGGATGTGAGGGAGAAGGTGGGAGTTCGTTAAGACTGTGCAACCAGTGGCTCCACTCGTCACGACGAAATGACCGCAACAGCGTAAATTTATGCACGTCCGCCGGTTGCTGTAACTGACGGGCTATCGTGGGATGACAGAGCGGTGAAAACGGGGCATCACAAATTAACGTCGCCTCGGTGCCGTGCCAGGCACCGCTACCGAAGCGGATGGTGTAATCGTGACCTTCGGCTGCGGGGTCAACCCGATTATTGTGTGTGGACAGTTGCAGCTCAATATGCGGATGACGGTGGTTGAAATCCTCCAGGCGCGGCAACAGCAAACCAGTAGCAAAGGAGCCAACCACCCCCACTTTTAATTTTTCGCGCATCTTACCCGCAGAGAAACGGTCCAGCGTATTGGCAATACGATCAAAAGATTCGTTTAAGACCGGTAACAAATTCTCGCCTTCCGTGGTCAGCATCAGACCGCGAGCAACACGGATAAATAACGAGCAACCCAACTGCTGCTCAAGCGACTTTACCTGCTGGCTCACGGCCGCATGCGTTACATTCAGTTCAACTGCTGCATTAGTAAAACTTAGATGGCGCGCAGCTGCTTCAAACGCTCTTAGCGCATTGAGAGGGATGTAAGGACGGGTCACGGATTTACCTGTAAGATTTTCTTTTATCAGGTGTAAAAATTAACAGTTTGTTGCTGATTGTCAAACCCGTCAAACTGACTGCTGTTCAAGAATATGGAAGGTTAGAAACAGTGAAATTACGTTCTCAGGCTGTGATGGTGGCTGTACTGGCATCGGCATACTCATTGGGTGCCGTGGCGGCTCCTGATGTGGAAACAACGGTCAGCCAGGCGATTAAACCCCTTATCGATCAGCAAAACATTCCGGGTATGGCAGTGGCGGTCCTGGTAAAAGGCAAACCTTACTATTTTACCTGGGGTATGGCAGATAAAGAGCAGCATCTCCCGGTGACTCAGGACACCCTTTTTGAACTGGGTTCGGTGAGTAAAACGTTCACCGGTGTGCTGGGGGGCGTGGCGGTGGCAAAAGGTGAGATCGCGCTGAACGATCGTGCCAGTCAATACTGGCCGGCACTTAATCTTCCTCAGTGGCGCAATATTACGCTACTACAACTGGCAACGTATACGGCAGGTGGCTTGCCCCTCCAGGTTCCGGATGCCGTTACGGATGAAGACAGGCTGAAAAACTTCTATCAACAGTGGCAACCTCAGTGGGCTCCGGGAGAGACGCGGCAGTATGCGAATAGCAGTATCGGACTTTTTGGTATGCTCGCGGTCAAGCCAACGGGACTCTCCTTTGAACAGGCGATGCAGCAGCGTGTATTGACGCCGCTAAAACTCACACACACATTTATTACCGTACCAGAAGCCAGCGAAAATGCTTATGCGTGGGGTTATCGCGATGGGAAACCCGTCCGCGTATCGCCTGGCATGCTGGATGCAGAATCCTACGGTGTGAAGTCGTCCATAAAAGATATGTTGCGCTGGATGCAGGCCAATATGAATCCTGAACAGGTTGGGGATAAGACATTGCAGCAGGGGTTGGCACTTGCCCAGACGCGTTATTATCGCACTGATGCGTTATATCAGGGACTTGGCTGGGAGATGCTTGACTGGCCAGAACAGTCAACACTGGCCATCAGAGGCGCTGATAGTCCGGTGGCTCTGGGGCCCCAGCAGGTGCGGGATGCGCAATCGCATCCACGGGTGAAGGCATCATGGGTACACAAAACGGGCGCTACAGGGGGCTTTGGAGCCTATGTTGCCTTTATCCCGCAAAAACAGATCGGTATTGTCATGCTGGCGAATAAAAACTATCCCAATACCTTGCGGGTAAAAGTCGCCATGCAAATAGTCAAAGCTTTAGAGTAATAGTGAGGCGGGGGCATTGTGCCGGAAGGGAAACGCCCCCGCCTCTTTCAACATTAGATTTTAACGTGAATTAGGCATACATCGCCGTTATGGATGCACTGCCCAGTGAATGGAAGTGCACGTTAAAGCCTACCAACGCACCGCTGGCGTTCTCATCCACTTCCAGCACTTCAACGTCAATGGCATGAACGGTGAAGATATAGCGGTGGGATTCACCTTTAGGCGGGGCCGCGCCGCCGTAGCCCGCGCTGCCGAAGTCCGTGCGCGTTTGCACTGAACCCGTTGGCAAATCGACTTTGCCGGAACCGGCACCTTCGGGAAGTTCACGCGTGTCGGCGGGCAGGTTAGCTACCACCCAGTGCCACCAGCCAGAACCGGTAGGGGCATCAGGATCGTAACAGGTGACCACAAAACTTTTTGTCCCTGCGGGAACATCGTCCCAGGCCAGATGTGGCGACAGATTATCACCCTGGTAACCCATGGCGTTCAGCACCTGGCGTTCCGGCAACTTGTCTCCGTCGTTAAAATTCTGGCTGCTTAATTTCATGTCATCCCCCATTTATTGGTGTAGTAGCTTCAGCAGCTCTTCTGCCGCCGCTGCGGAAGAGGCCGGATTTTGTCCGGTGACCAGGTGGCCATCGGTCAGCACATAAACACCCCAGTTATCAGTGTGTTCAAACTGACCGCCAAGCTTCTTCAGCTCGTCCTCGACCAGAAAAGGTACCACATTCGTCAGGCCAACGGCGGCTTCTTCGCTGTTGGTAAACCCGGTCACCCGTTTCCCGGCAACGATGGGCGTGCCATCGGGTTTTTTGGTATGACGCAGTACGCCCGGCGCATGACAGACGGTGCCCACCGGTTTGCCATGAGCAAACAGCGTTTCGATCAGCTGAATACTGTCGGCATTCTCGGCCAGATCCCACAGCGGGCCGTGCCCGCCAGGATAGAACACCGCATCAAACTGGCTGGCATCGATAGCATCCAGACGTTGCGTATGGGCCAGCGCCTGCTGTGCCTCCACGTCACTGCGGAAACGTTCGGTGTCGCGGGTTTGTGCATCCGGCTCGTCGCTGACCGGATCGAGCGGGGGTTGTCCGCCCAGCGGAGAAGCCAGCTCTACGGTGATCCCGGCATCACGGAAAACATAATAAGGCGCAACAAACTCTTCCAGCCAGAAACCGGTTTTATGGCCGGTATCGCCCAGTTTATCGTGCGAGGTTAATACCATTAATAACTTCATGAGGGTTTATCTCCTGCCACACGCACCACCAACTTGCCGAAGTTTTTCCCTTCCAGCATACCGATAAACGCCTCCGGCGCATTATCCAGCCCGTCGATAATATCTTCACGGAATACCAGGCGCTCTTCAGCCACCCACTGGCTCATCTGGCGGAAGAACTCATCAAAGCGGTGGCCATAATCCTGAGTAATGATAAAGCCCTCAACGCGCAGGCGTTTTTTCAGGATGGCGCTTTGCAGCAGCGGCAGGCGGTCCGATCCGGCGTGCTGCCCGGTGCTGTTATAGTCGGCAATCAGGCCACAGACCGGAATGCGTCCTTTGGTGTTCATCAGCGGGAGCACGGCATTAAACACCTTGCCACCAACGCTTTCGAAATAGACGTCAATGCCATCGGCGCAATGACGGCTCAGCTGTTCGGCCAGGTTGTCATCACGGTGATCGAGGCAGCGATCAAAGCCCAGCACGTCTTCGGCGTAGCGGCATTTCTCCGCACCGCCTGCAATGCCCACCACATGGCAGCCTTTCAGTTTGGCAATCTGGCCAACGAGGGAGCCAACGGCACCTGTCGCGGCGGCGACCACCACGGTTTCTCCCGCCTGGGGATTACCGATATCCAGCAGTCCCATATAGGCGGTAAAGCCCGGCATCCCGAGCATTCCCAGCGCCCAGGATGGATGCTTCAGCACCGGGCCGCTGAGTTTCACCAGCTCTTCTCCGCTGGAGATCGCGAAATCCTGCCAGCCGCTGTAACTCAGCACCCAGTCCCCGGCGGCAAAATCTGCGTGCTCAGAGCGCTCAACAATCGATACGGTTCCGCCACACATCACCTCATTAAGGGCGACGGGTGGCACATAGGAAGGGGCATCGCTCATGCGTCCACGCATATAAGGGTCGAGCGACAGCCAGACAGTGCGCAACAGCACCTGTCCGGCAGCGGGTTCAGGAACGTGCTGTGCCTCGAGGCGGAAATTCGCCGTAGTCGGTGCGCCGTGCGGACGAGAGGCCAGCAGCAGCCGACGGTTGGTCTGTTTATCTTGTGGCATGTTATCTCCTGTTTGCGGCAGCAGGCCGCGCAAAACCTGATAAAAGCGTAGCGCATCACGCTGACGGCTGCCTGGAGACTGCCTCCATTGTTAACAATTAAACAGGGCAGGATGTGCTATAGCGGCACTGACGGCGTCCGTAAGCTGTGTCAGCGCCTGTGAAGTGATCACGTAAGGCGGCATCAGATAAATCAATTGCCCGAACGGGCGGATCCACACACCCTGTTCAACAAAGAACTGCTGCATCGCCGCCATATTGACGCTTCTGTGCGTCTCCACCACGCCAATCGCCCCCAGCACCCGCACATCGGCCACTTCCGGCTGTGTGCTCAAGGGCAACAGTGCCGTGCGTAGCTGTCGCTCAATGTTTGCCACCTGCGCCTGCCAGTGGTTCTCCTGCAATATTGCCAGGCTCTCTGATGCCACGGCGCAGGCCAGCGGATTGCCCATAAACGTTGGACCGTGCATAAAGCAACCGGCGGCGCCGTTGCTGATGGTGTCTGCCACCTGGCGTGTCGTCAGGGCTGCTGAGAGTGTCATGGTGCCGCCGGTCAGCGCTTTCCCCACGCAGAGAATGTCCGGGCTGATGGCCGCATGTTCACAGGCAAACAATTTGCCGGTACGGCCAAATCCGGTCGCGATCTCATCGGCGATCAGCAACAGCTGATAGCGGTCACACAGCTCACGCACCCGTTGCAGATAGCGCGGATGATAAAAGCGCATGCCGCCTGCACCCTGCACGATAGGTTCGAGGATCACCGCCGCCAGCTGGCGATGATGCTCAACAATCAACGATTCCAGCTCATTGGCATCTTGTGCCTGCCACGGTTGATCGAAACGCGGCGGCGCAGGTGCAAAAAGATGTTCCGGCAGATAGCCCTGATACAGGCTGTGCATCGAGTTTTGCGGGTCGCACACCGACATCGCCGCAAAGGTATCGCCATGATAGCCGTTACGCAGGGTGAGGAAACGCTGGCGTTTTTCTCCCTTCGCCTGCCAGTACTGCAAGGCCATTTTCATCGACACTTCAACGGCGACGGACCCCGAGTCTGCCAGGAATACGCACGTCAGATTCTGTGGCGTCATCGCCACCAGACGACGGCACAGCGCAACCGCCGCCGGATGCGTGACGCCGCCGAACATCACATGGGACATCTGCGCCATCTGCGTCTGTAACGCCTGGTTAAGGCGCGGATGGTTGTAGCCGTGGATCGCCGCCCACCACGAGGACATGCCGTCCACCAGCTGGCGGCCATCCGCCAGTTCCAGCGAGGTGCCAGCGGCAGCGACCACCGGGTAGCAGGGAAGCGGCTGGCTCATTGAGGTGTAAGGGTGCCAGATATGCTCACGGTCAAAGGCGAGATCGTCAGGGGTCATAAAATCACTTGTAAACCAAAAATAAAAAATTTAGTTTACAAGTATAACCAGGCCGTGAAGACAAATGACAGACTTTTTTGGAGCAAGCAATGGCAACTCGTTGGACCCTTTCTCAGGCACAGGCGCTGTTTGATAAACCTTTTCTCGAACTGATGTTTGAGGCGCAGCAAATCCATCGCCAGTACTTTGATCCGCGTCAGGTGCAGGTCAGCACGCTGCTGTCGATCAAAACCGGGGCCTGCCCCGAAGACTGTAAATACTGTCCGCAAAGCTCGCGTTATAAAACCGGGCTAACCTCCGAACGCCTGATGGAAGTGGAGGAGGTGCTCAGTTCAGCGCGTAAAGCCAAGGCCGCCGGATCCGGACGCTTCTGCATGGGCGCCGCATGGAAAAACCCGCACGAGCGCGATATGCCTTACCTGGAGCAGATGGTGCAGGGGGTAAAAGCGATGGGGATGGAGACCTGCATGACGCTGGGCACCTTGAGCGAGCAGCAGGCGCAGCGACTGGCGCATGCCGGGCTGGATTTTTATAACCATAACCTGGATACCTCGCCGGAGTTTTACGGCAGCATCATCACCACCCGTAGCTATCAGGAGCGACTGGATACGCTGGGCAAAGTGCGCGATGCCGGGATCAAAGTCTGTTCCGGTGGCATCGTCGGGCTGGGAGAAACAGTCAGCGATCGTGCTGGCCTGCTGGTGCAGCTGGCCAACCTGCCAACCCCGCCGGAGAGCGTGCCAATCAATATGCTGGTCAAAGTCAAAGGCACCCCGCTGGCGGATAACGATGACGTCGATCCCTTCGATTTTGTACGCACCATTGCGGTGGCGCGCATCATGATGCCGCGTTCCCATGTGCGCCTCTCTGCCGGGCGTGAGCAGATGAGCGAGCAAACCCAGGCGATGTGCTTTATGGCCGGAGCCAATTCGATTTTCTACGGCTGCAAGCTGCTGACCACGCCAAACCCGGAAGAGGACAAAGACCGGGTGTTGTTCCGCAAGCTGGGCCTGAACCCGCAGCATACGGAGACGGAAAGCGGGGATAACGAGCAGCAACAGGCGCTGGCAGCCCAGTTGATGACTGCGGATACCGACCTGTTCTACAACGCGGCGCTGTAATGAGCTGGTCACAGCGTATTGAACAGGCACTGACCGCCCGGCGCAGCAGCGGGCAGTACCGCCAGCGCCACCCTAGCCAGCAAGGGGATGCACGCAGCCTGCGGGTGGCGGGGCAGGACTATCTGAACTTCTCAGCGAATGATTACCTCGGATTAAGCCACGATGCCCGCATCATCAGCGCATGGCAGCAGGGCGCTGCGCGCTATGGCGTTGGCGCAGGCGGTTCGGCGCATGTGACCGGCTATCGCGCCCCTCAGGCCGCACTGGAAAGTGAGCTGGCCGACTGGCTGGGATACGATCGCGGATTACTGTTTATTTCAGGATTTGCGGCGAACCAGGCTGTTGTCACGGCGATGATGGCGAAAAATGACCGGATCTTCGCCGATAAGCTGTGCCATGCCTCGTTGCTTGAAGCCGCCAGCCTTAGCCCGGCGACGCTGCGGCGCTTCGCGCATAATCAGTCGTCGGCACTGGCGCAGCTGCTGGTTCTGCCTGCCAACGGCGAAACGCTGGTTGTGACGGAGGGGATTTTTAGTATGGACGGCGACCGTGCCCCGCTGGCAGAACTGCATCAGCTCTCTCTGGCACAGGGCGGCTGGCTGCTGGTGGATGATGCGCACGGTATCGGCGTCTGCGGCGAGCACGGGCGCGGCAGCTGCTGGCAGCAGGGGGTGAAACCGGAGCTGCTTATTGTCACCTTCGGCAAAGCCTTTGGTGTCAGCGGCGCAGCGGTGCTGTGCAATGAGGACACTGCCGAGTACCTGCTGCAGTTTGCCCGTCACCTGATTTACAGCACCGCGATGCCGCCTGCGCAGGTCTGCGCACTGCAGGCGGCCCTCGGCTGTATCCGGCAAGGCGAGGGTCTGCGCGAGCAGCTGTCGGCCAACATTCACTACTTCCGCCAGCAGGCGGCTGGTTTGCCCTGGTCACTGGCATCCTCCGACAGTGCCATCCAGCCCCTGATGGTCGGTGATGAACAGGCGGCGCTGACATTGTCGCAGCGGCTGCGTGAACGCGGCTGCTGGGTCAGCGCCATCCGCCCCCCCACCGTGCCGCCGGGGACGTCACGTCTGCGTATTACTCTCAGTTCGGCTCATCGCACGGAGGATATCGATCGGCTTCTGGAGGCTCTCCATGCAGCAAACCGTTGATAAGCATGCCGTAGCGGCAGCCTTCGGGCGCGCAGCACACTGCTATAACCAACATGCGGATCTTCAGCGTCAGTGCGGTGAACACCTGATGGCGCTGGCACGCCCCGGTCACACGCTGCAGGTGCTGGATGCTGGCTGTGGCACCGGCTGGTTCAGCCAGCGCTGGCGTGCTGCCGGGCATCAGGTCACGGCACTGGATCTGTCGGAAAAAATGCTTCAGCAGGCAGCGAACAGCCACGCTGCGGACCATTACCAGCCCGGCGATATCGAGGCGCTGCCGTTTGCCGATGCCCGCTTTGATCGCTGCTGGAGCAATCTGGCCGTTCAGTGGTGCAGCGATTTATCACAAGCGCTGCGTGAGCTGCAACGGGTGACGAAACCGGGCGGTCAGGTGCTGTTCTCTACGCTTGCAGCCGGGTCACTTGCTGAAGTGCAGCAGGCCTGGCAGGTGCTCGGACGGGCGGCGCCGGTTAACACGTTTGCCAGCCTGAGCAGGATTGAACAGGCGGCGGCGGGCAGTGCACTGACGCTGACCCCTTACACGTTGACGCTGGCCTTCCCGGATGTCCTGAGTCTGCTTCGTTCCTTAAAAGGCATCGGTGCCACCCATCTGCATCAGGGCCGCGAAGAACGGCCGCTTAGCCGTGGACAGCTGCAACAGCTTGAACAGGTCTGGCCGCGTGATGTGCGCGGTTGCCTGCTCAGTTATCAACTGGTTTCAGGAGTGATGGAACGTGAATAAACGCTGGTTTGTGACCGGAACGGATACTGAAGTGGGAAAAACCGTGGCCAGCTGTGCGTTACTCCAGGCGGCACGGGCCGCGGGCTATCGCTGCGCAGGCTATAAGCCAGTTGCCTCCGGCAGTGAGATCACCCCGGAAGGGATTCGTAATGAAGATGCTCTGGCATTGCAACGTAACAGCGCGGTCAGGCTACCCTACGATGTGGTGAATCCGCTGGCCTTTGTTGAACCGACCTCACCGCATATTATCAGTGCCGTGGAGCAGCGGACGATTACTGCACAGCAGCTTTCTGACGGGCTTGATGCGGTGGCACAGCAGGCGGATTGGGTGCTGACGGAGGGGGCGGGTGGCTGGTTTACGCCGCTGTCGGACACCCTGACGTTTGCCGATTGGGTGCAGCAGATGCAGCTGCCGGTGATTCTGGTGGTGGGGATGAAGCTGGGATGTATCAACCATGCGCTGCTGACCGTACTGGCGGTACAGTCTGCCGGTTTATCACTGGCAGGATGGATTGCGAACGGTATTCAGCCGCCGGGTCAACGGCATCAGGAATATCTGGCTACGCTGAAACAACGTATACCCGCACCGTTACTGGGTGAAATCCCGCATCTGACCGGGCAGGGGAGAGAGGATTTAGGGCGTTTTATTACGCTACCTTGAGGCTGACTGGCGGACCAGAAAACAGGGGCCGCCCCTACGATATCCTGTAGGGGGAGCCCCTTTTTTCCGGTCGACCCGTCGTCATTACACCGTCAGCCATGTATTCACCATGCTGTCATCCAGTTGGGCAACTTTGCCATGGGCGACATTGCGCCCGCGATGCAGCAGCAGGAAGTAATCGGCCACGCGGCGAATAAACGACAGGCGCTGCTCCAGCAACAGAATCGTCATGCCGAAGTCGTGATTCAGACGATGGATCAGATTGCCCATCTCCTCTTCCAGCCAGGGTGACATCCCCTCCGTCGGCTCATCCAGAATCAGCAGCTTCGGTTGCAGTACCAGCGCACGTGCCAGCGCCAGTTGCTGTTGCTGGCCAATCGGCAGCTCGCCGCTGCGCTGATGGCGCAGAGAGTAAAGCGCCGGAAACAGATCGTAAACCATCGGCGGGATTGCGCGGTGGCGCTCCATACCTGCCCCTGCCAGTAGGGCAATTTGCAGGTTCTCTTCAATGGTCATCTGCGAAAAAATCTGGCGCCCTTGCGGCACATAGCCAATGCCCAGCGACGCGCGTTTCTCTACCGGTTGCAGTAACAGATCCTGCGGCGGGCCGTTATCTTCCTGCCAGATCATGGAACCGCTGTTGATGGGCAGGTGTCCCATAATGCAGTTCACCAGCGTGGTTTTACCCATTCCCGGCTGGCCGATAATGCCGGTGCAGGTGCCCGGTTGCAGATCCAGGTCAACGTCCCACAGAATGTGGTTTTGCCCATAAAATTGATTAATAGAACGTAAACTGAGCATCTGACACTCTCCTTCAGACAGTTATCGATCGCACCTGTTTTGCTTACGCTCTTTGTCGTCAGGCAAACAGTCCGGCATTGATAAAAATGCCCGCGGCTTTGCGCTTTTCGCTTTGGTGTGATGAAAGCGTGAGGCGGTACTGATATAGCTTGCAAATAGCAGGCCAGTTCGGAAAAAGGCCAAAAATACACAAAATGGTAACATTGACGGCAGGTATTGGTGAGCGGCGCTAAACAATTTCTCGTGGTCAACCGCGCGCTGCACCGGGCCAGTGCCGCAGGTGAAACGGTCATGGTGCAACTGCCATGTAAAATAGCAGAGCCGAAAATGTGAGGTGATAATTCGATAGGCGCACGTGGCTCAAAACGGTGCATAAGTTGCCCGTTTATCCTTGCTGCTGCCCCCTTTGCGTGACGAAAAAAAAGCAAAAAAAAATATTTGGCGGTCAGATGGGAGCGTGGGGACGATTTATACACATCAGACGGGTCAGGCGCTGAAAACAGTTATCCACTATTCCTGTGGATAACCTTGTGCATTAACGTCTGAAAACCTGCGCAATGCGAGAGCGGACGCGGCTTTGGCTCGGGTTGGTGTGAAACTCGGCTTATTGATAAACTATAGTTAAATCAATTGTTTATTTAAAATCAATACAGGTAAAAATCCTGGGTTGATCCATCAGCGCTTTTGGCGGGCGGCTATTGACAAATGTTAAAAGGCTAAACTATCTGGGGATAAGCCTTTCAGACACTTTCCGCATACGTTTGCGCACCGGGCGGCAAAAGTGCGGCTTTGCGTTTCTTTGAAGCAGTATGAAAAATACCTGGGATTTTATCCAGCCTTTTTTGCTGGCAAAATCGTCACGGCAGAGTAGAATTACAGTCCGGTTCGCGTCCCTCTTCATCAGGTAGCCTGTTATGAGCAAAGTGTTTAAACTCAACTCCGATTTCAAACCTTCTGGCGATCAGCCGGAAGCGATTCGCCGCCTGGAAGAGGGGCTGGAAGATGGCCTGGCGCATCAAACGTTATTGGGCGTAACCGGATCAGGTAAAACCTTTACGATTGCCAACGTGATTGCCGATCTCAATCGACCGACGATGGTACTGGCACCCAATAAGACGCTGGCGGCACAGCTTTACGGCGAGATGAAAGAGTTCTTCCCTGATAACGCGGTGGAGTACTTTGTCTCTTACTACGACTATTACCAGCCTGAAGCCTATGTCCCCAGTTCTGACACCTTTATCGAAAAAGATGCCTCGGTAAACGAACACATTGAGCAGATGCGTCTTTCTGCCACCAAAGCCCTGCTCGAACGGCGCGATGTGATTGTGGTGGCCTCAGTGTCAGCAATTTACGGCCTGGGTGACCCGGACCTCTATCTGAAAATGATGCTGCACCTGTCACGTGGCATGGTTATTGACCAGCGCGCGATCCTGCGTCGTCTTGCCGAGCTGCAATACACCCGCAATGACCAGGCTTTCCAGCGCGGCACGTTCCGCGTGCGCGGTGAAGTGATCGATATCTTCCCGGCAGAGTCTGACGACTATGCGCTGCGCATTGAGCTGTTTGATGAAGAAGTCGAACGCTTATCCATTTTCGACCCGCTGACCGGGCAGATTGACTCGGTGGTGCCGCGTTATACCATCTACCCCAAAACCCACTATGTGACCCCGCGTGAGCGCATTCTGCAGGCGGTGGAAGAGATCAAAGTGGAGCTGGTTGACCGTAAACAGGTGCTGCTGGCTAACAATAAGCTGCTGGAAGAGCAGCGAATCAGCCAGCGAACCCAGTTTGACCTGGAGATGATGAACGAGCTGGGTTACTGCTCGGGCATTGAAAACTACTCCCGCTATCTTTCCGGGCGTGGCCCTGGTGAGGCACCGCCTACGCTGTTTGACTATTTGCCCGCCGATGGCCTGCTGGTCATTGATGAATCCCACGTGACGATCCCACAAATCGGCGGGATGTATCGCGGCGACCGGGCGCGTAAAGAGACGCTGGTCGAGTACGGTTTCCGCCTGCCATCAGCGCTGGATAACCGCCCGATGAAATTTGAAGAGTTTGAAGCGCTGGCGCCGCAAACCATCTATGTGTCCGCGACTCCTGGCAACTATGAGCTGGAGAAATCGGGTGGGGACGTAGTGGATCAGGTGGTGCGTCCCACCGGCTTGCTTGACCCGACCATTGAGGTGCGCCCGGTAGGGACGCAGGTCGACGATCTGCTGTCTGAGATCCGTAAACGCGTGGTGATAAACGAGCGCGTGCTGGTCACGGTGCTGACCAAACGTATGGCAGAGGATCTCACCGAGTATCTGGAAGAACACGGCGAGCGGGTGCGGTACCTGCACTCAGATATCGATACCGTGGAGCGCGTGGAGATTATCCGCGACCTGCGCCTCGGTGAGTTTGATGTGCTGGTGGGGATTAACCTGCTGCGTGAAGGGCTGGATATGCCCGAAGTGTCGCTGGTGGCAATCCTCGATGCGGATAAAGAGGGCTTCCTGCGCTCTGAACGCTCACTGATCCAGACCATTGGCCGCGCGGCGCGTAACCTTAACGGTAAGGCGATCCTCTACGGTGATAAAATCACGCCGTCTATGGCACGTGCGATCAGTGAAACGGAACGGCGTCGTGAAAAGCAGGAGCAGCACAACCTGGAAAACGGCATTGTACCGCAGGGCCTGAATAAGAAAATCGCGGACATTCTGGAGTTGGGCCAGGGGCTGGCGAAGAACAAAGCGAAGGTGCGCAGCATGAAAGGGCGCAGCATTGTGGAAGACGATCCTGAGTATGTTGATCTGTCGCCGGGTGGATTGCAGAAACGCATCCACCAGTTGGAAGCTCAAATGCAAAAGCATGCACAGAATCTGGAGTTCGAAGAGGCCGCCCAGGTACGCGACCAACTACACAAGGTGCGCGAACTGTTTATCGCGGCATCTTAGCGTAGGGTCTGACCCGATTCTGTAGGGGCGACCCCTGAGGGATCCCCACAAAACAAGACCTGCATTATTTGCAGCCACCTTCTTTTCCGGTCGGCCAGTGACGCGGGCCTGCACGATGGTTCAGGTCAACGTCAAGGGCGTTTCGCTTTCCCGCTGCGCGGGCTGAGCGACCCAGGGCGGCCAGTCGCCGCCGCCCTGGGGGCCCGGGCTTTGCGGCAGGCGCTGCGTCCACTGCGTGGATACCTTCGCAAGCATCGTTCACCGACGGAGCAGTCGTGACGGCACATCCCTGTGCCGGCTCTCACTCTCACCGCCGTCCTGGCGGTTCGTCCTGGTTCACTGCGCTTCCTCAGCGCTGCTGAATGCCGCCTCAACGTCAAAATCCAGGTCAAAACCAAGATCCAAAATCCTGATTCAAATCAATCCGCAGAGACTGTCACATGGTGGGGGTTGTAATACCTACAGCGAGCAGACGTTCTGCGGGGATGGGGCCAGTTTGAGGTAAGCCGGACGTCACGCGGCAGGGACGCCGCGTGCCGAGGCCCGCATGGATGCGGCAGTTGCCGATCCGGCGTGCTCAAACTGGCCTCAGACCTGAAGCCGAATGATCAGACATTAATTTTTCCGGTCGCCCCGTCTTTACACCATTGCCTGCACTGCGTGCTCCAGCGCCATACGTAGCAACTGGCGATCGTGGCGATACGGAATATCTCCGGCCTCCAGCGGTTCCTGAATGATCAGTCGCCCGTCGAGTTGGCTGCTGTCGACCTTTGGCCCCAGCACCAGCGCATCAATCACACGTTTGCCTATCGCCTTCTCCATCATGGCCAGCTTATCGGTGACCGTCAGCTTCGCGGCCGCCGGGCTGAGTTCTTTCCCGAGATTACCAATAAACACCATCGTGGCCGGCGTGCGGCGCAGGGCCTGAGCAATCTCAGGCAGCAGCAGAACGGGCATCAGGCTGGTGTAAAAACTGCCCGGACCAATCAGGATCAGGTCAGCTTCGCCAATGGCCTCCACCGCTTCACGCGTGGCGCTGACTTTGGGCGCGAGCATCAGCTCCTGCGGCGGTTGTATCATCTGATCAATTTCAGTTTCGCCGTATATCAGATGGCCTTCTTCATCCAGCGCCACCAGGTCAACCGGCTGCTCGGACATCGGGATCAGGAATGCATCCACCTTCAGCAAATTGCGGATCAGATTGATAGCTTCAAACGGCCTGACGCTGAGGTGATCGAGGGCTTTCAGCATCAGGTTACCGAGGTTATGCCCTGCCAGCTCACCGTTACCGGCAAAACGGTACTCAAACATGGCGGAAGCAACGCTCGGTTCGGCGATCAGCTGATTCAGGCAATTACGCATATCGCCCCAGGCGATACCGCCTTCAGAGCGGCGTATACGCCCGGTGGAACCCCCGTTATCGGTGGTGGTGACAATGCCGGTCAGGCGGGAACCCAAAGGTGAAAGGGCGGACATCACACGGCCCAGACCGTGTCCTCCCCCTAATGCCACCACGCGGTCGAGGTCAGCTAACGTGCGATTTCGCATAATATCCATTCGTCATGTGATGAAACTGTTATGAGCCTTATTTTACGCTAAACGTCCGCTAAAATGCGGGGAAAATGCGTTATATATAATAATACATAGCGAAATACTGCGCTGGTAACCCTGCTGTATTAGCGCTAACATTTGCGCTATCACGGTTTACCGATTTTCGGTGAATCACACTTAAGCCCTGATACCTGTGTCCTGCTGGATATGGTGTCCTGGCCGCAACCGTTGAGTTGCCAGGGTGCAGAAAGAAATGACTGCATCTCCCTATCTGGAAAGGTGTCACAGGTGCCACAATTTACTGATAACTTCGCGCGCAGGTTTTATTACCTGCGCCTGTCGATCACCGACGTGTGCAATTTCCGTTGCACTTACTGTCTGCCCGACGGTTACAAGCCGCAGGGCGCGCAGAACAAAAGCTTCCTGTCGCTGGATGAAATCCGCCGCGTCACACGTGCCTTCGCCGCAGCAGGTACGGAAAAAGTGCGCCTGACGGGCGGTGAACCTTCAATGCGCCGTGATTTTACCGAGATCATCGCGGCCGTGCGTGAAAATCCTTCCATTCGTCAGATAGCCCTCACCACCAATGGTTATCGCCTGAAGCGCGATGTCGCGCAGTGGCGTGCTGCCGGGCTGACCGCGCTGAATGTCAGTATCGACAGCCTGGATGCGCGCCAGTTTCATGCCATCACCGGGCAGGATAAATTTGATGACGTGATGCGCGGGATTGATGCGGCCTTCGACGCCGGATTCAGCAAGGTAAAAGTCAACACCGTACTGATGCGTGACGTCAATCATCAAAGCCTCGATACCTTCCTCGACTGGATACGCACCCGTCCCATTCAGCTGCGTTTTATCGAACTGATGGAAACCGGTGACGGTGGTGCACTGTTCCGCAAACACCATGTTTCCGGCCAGGTGATCCGCGACCAGTTACTGCAACAGGGCTGGGTGCAGCAACTGCGCGCCCGTAGCGACGGCCCGGCGCAGGTGTTCAGTCATGCGGATTATCAGGGTGAAATTGGCCTGATCATGCCGTATGAAAAAGACTTTTGCGCCAGCTGCAACCGTCTGCGCGTCTCTGCCACGGGAAATCTTCATCTTTGCCTGTTTGGCGATGGCGGTGTGCCGCTGCGTGATTTGCTGGCCGATGACAGCCAGCAGGCCGAATTACAGGCGCGTATTGCCGGTAGCCTGACGACGAAGAAAGAGACGCATTTTCTCCATCAGGGAAATACCGGTATTACACAGAATCTCTCGTTTATCGGCGGCTAACAGCCGACGATACAGGCGTTAATCTAAGGAGTATATATGGGCAAAGGATCAACGGATTTTATCCCCCTTAACGTGGCGGTACTCACCGTCTCCGATCGCCATACGACTGAAACTGACAGCTCCGGCGACTATCTGCGCGAAGCGCTGGCAGAGGCCGGGCACCACACGGTGGAGAGCGGTATCGTGGCGGATAACCGCTACGGTATTCGTGCCGAAGTCTCGCGCTGGATCGCCAGCGATAATGTGCAGGTGGTGCTGATTAACGGCGGCACGGGGTTTAACGAGAAAAACGCCACGCCAGAGGCGTTACTGCCGCTGTTCGATCGCGAGATTGAAGGCTTTGGCGAACTGTTCCGCATGATCTCCTATGAGGATATTGGCACATCTACCCTGCAATCGCGCGCGGTGGCCGGTTTAGCCAATAACACGCTGATTTTCGCCATACCGGGATCAACCGGGGCCTGCCAGCTTGCCTGGGAGCGCATCATTCAGGATCAGCTCGATGCCCGCACCCGTCCCTGTCACTTTGTTTCGCATGTGAAGAAGCCGTAAATGTCTCAGTTAACGCATATTAATGCCGCCGGAGAGGCGCATATGGTGGATGTGTCCACCAAACAGGAAACCGTGCGTGAAGCACGGGCAGAAGCCTATGTCGTCATGCGTCCTGAAACGCTGCAAATGATTATCGATGGCAGCCACCACAAAGGGGATGTGTTCGCCACGGCGCGCATCGCCGGTATTCAGGCGGCCAAACGGACCTGGGAGTTGATCCCGCTGTGCCATCCGCTGCTGCTGAGCAAGGTCGAAGTGTCGTTAAGCGCCGAACCTGAACATCACCGGGTTCGCATTGAATCGCTGTGCCGCCTGACGGGGAAAACCGGGGTTGAGATGGAAGCGCTGACGGCTGCATCGGTCGCTGCGTTAACGATTTACGATATGTGCAAAGCCGTGCAGAAAGATATCACCATTGAGCAGTGTCGCCTGTTAAGTAAGAGCGGCGGGAAATCCGGTGATTTCCAGGCGGTGGCCCATGATTAACGTGCTGTTTTTCGCCCAGGTGCGCGAACTGGTCGGTATTGATCGCCTTGAACTGCCCGCGGAATATCAGAATGTCGAAGCCCTGCGCAGTCAGCTGGCGCAGCAAAGCGAGCGCTGGGCGCTGGCGCTGGAATCCGGCAAGCTACTGGCCGCGGTTAATCAGACGCTGGTGTCAATGCAGCATCCTGTTCGTGCCGGGGATGAAGTTGCCTTCTTCCCGCCGGTCACCGGGGGCTGAAATGGATACCCGCATTCGCGTGGGCAGTGCGCCCTTCAGCATGAGTGATGAGTACCAGTGGCTGGCGGCATCCGATCTTGACGGTGCCGTGGTGACGTTCACGGGCAAGGTGCGCAACCACAATCTGGGGGATAATGTCAGCGCGCTGAGGCTGGAACACTATCCCGGTATGACCGAAAAAGCGCTGGCAGAGATTGTCGAAGAGGCGCGCGCCCGCTGGCCGATGCAGCGTGTGACGGTGATCCATCGTATTGGCGAGCTGTTCCCTGGCGATGAAATCGTGCTGGTGGGGGTTAGCGGTGCGCATCGGGGAGCGGCGTTTGCCGCCGCAGAATTTATCATGGATCAGCTTAAGACCCGTGCCCCGTTCTGGAAACAGGAAGCCACCGCTGAAGGTGACCGCTGGGTTGCCGCGCGTGACAGCGACCATCAAGCCGCAGACCGCTGGAAATAGCGTATTTATCATTTTGACTCTGCCTTGAGGATTTTCATGCGCCGGATTGAACTGCATCATCTTTTGCCGCTGGCCCTGCTGGTGCTGGCGGGTTGTAGCCATCAGCCGTCGGACACAGCATCTCAGCCGCGCCCGACCGATGTAAAAGCCGATATTGCCCGTCTGTTACCTGCGGGCGTCAGCGATCGTCAGGGATGGACGCAGGATATTTTCGTGGCATTTAACAGCCAGAATATCGTGCCCGACGTCAGCAATATCTGCGCCGTCATTGCGGTGACCGGACAGGAATCTAACTTCAGCGCCGATGCCACCGTGCCGGGTCTGCCAAAAATTGCCTGGGCGGAGATAGATCGCCGTGCCGGGCAAATGCATATTCCGTCCTTCCTGGTGCGCACCGCACTGATGATCAACTCACCGACCGGCAAAAGTTATGCCTGGCGTCTGGATCACGTCAAAAGTGAGAAAGAGCTGAGCGCGGTATTTGATGATTTTATCGATATGGTGCCAATGGGACAGAAGCTGTTTGGCAACCTGAATCCAATCCACACGGGCGGGCCGATGCAGGTCAGTATTGCCTTCGCGGAAGCCAATGCTAAAGGGTATCCGTATCAGGTGGACAGTTCTGTTCGCCGCGAAGTCTTTTCCCGCCGGGGAGGCATGTGGTTTGGCACCCGGCACCTGCTTGGCTATCCGGCTAATTATCCGTCGCCGCTGTATCGCTTTGCCGACTTTAATGCAGGCTGGTACGCCAGCCGTAATGCGGCATTCCAGGCGGCAGTGTCGCGGTTAAGTGGCATTAAGCTGGCGCTGGATGGTGACCTGATAAACTACGGTTCCGACAGTGCAGGATCGACCGAGAAGGCGGTACGTACTCTGGGTAAGCGGCTGGATTACAGTGACCGGGCGATTCGCCGTGCACTGGAGAAAGGCGACAGCATCGATTTCGAGAAAACCGATCTGTGGAAGTCGGTATTTGCTCTGGCTGAGAAAGATGCCGGGAAAAAGCTGCCGCGCGAAGTGTTACCGGGGATCAAGCTGGAGAGTCCGAAGATTACCCGTAATCTCACCACCGCGTGGTTTGCCCAGCGGGTGAACAGCCAATATCAGAGCTGTATCGGTCGTCATTAACAGGGACGGGCATGCCCGTCCCCTACCGCTGTCTTACACTGATTGCAGTTTGAAAATCTGCACCGTCTGCGCCAGCGTCTTCGCCTGATCTTCCAGCGAAGCCGCAGCCGCGGACATCTCCTGAACCAGCGCGGAGTTTTGCTGCGTTGCGCCATCCATCTGGTTCACGGCGACCGTTACCTGACCAATACCCTGTGATTGCTCATCCGAGGCATGCACAATTTCCCCGATAATGGTTTTCACCGAGTTCACCGCCTGGGTCATCTCCTGCATGGTTTTTCCGGCGCTCTGCACCAGCGTCACCCCCTGATCAACACGTTGAGTCGATTCGCTGATCAGGGCAGAAATGTCTTTCACTGCGTTGGCACTGCGCTGCGCCAGATTGCGCACCTCTGCCGCCACAACGGCAAAACCACGCCCCTGTTCCCCGGCTCGTGCAGCTTCAACCGCCGCGTTCAGCGCCAGGATGTTGGTCTGGAAAGCGATACTGTTGATAATGCTGGTGATAGCACCGATTTTCTGTGAACTTTCATCGATCTGTTGCATGATCTTCACCACCTGCGACACCAGATGCTCACCGCGTTGGGCAATATCCGTGGCATTTTCGGTCAGTGCCGTGGCCTGATGCGCGTTATCGGCGTTATGTTTTACCGTCGCTGTTAACTGCTCCATGCTGGCTGCTGTCTCTTCCAGCGCTGCCGCCTGCTGCTCGGTACGGGAAGCGAGGTCAAGGTTGCCGCTGGCAATCTCTTCTGCACCCTGGCGCACGGAATCACTGGCCGAAATAATCTCACCGACCATATTGCGCAACTGATGCTGCATGGTCTGCATGGCGAAGAAAATACTCTGCTGATCATTCTTTTTCACCGGAATATTGGCGCTGAGATCGCCTTCCGACACGGCCATGGCGATATCTGCCGCCTGACGCGGTTCGCCACCAATAGGCGTTGCCACTTTACGGCTGAAGATCACGCCCAGCACGCCGCACACCACGATGATACTGATCAGCATCATTGCCACTGCGTACATTAACTGGCGGTTAGCGGCGGCCATCACCAAATCAACCGGAGCGACAACGCTGAGATACCATGAAGCTTTGCTGTTACCGACGGTCACCGGACGCCAGGTTTGCAGCACCTCTTCGCCCAGTACCGGATCAAAGCGTTCGACCATTTTGGTGGTGAAGCCGTCAGTTTCGCCTTTGTACTGCTTACCGGCATCCGCTTTATTCGGACTGGAAACCACTTTACCGGCGGTGGAAATCAGCATGGCATAGCCGCTGCCTTCCCAGGGTTTGATTTTACTGACACGCTCTTGCAGCGAGGCGAGGGAGATATCAGAGGTGGTGACCGCTTTCAATTTACCGTCATCGACAATGACCGCAGAAACCGACGTCAGCAGGGTAGGGATGCCGTTATAAGCGTAGCTATAGGGTTCGGTCAGGGTGTCGCGCTCAAGTTTGCGCGGCACCAGGTAGTAGTCACCCTGGCCTGGTGTCAGGAACGATCCCATAAAGTGCGCTTTATAGTTTCCGGCCTGGTCACGGTCAACAAAACGGGCAAAACGCCCGGCGGGCGGCGATCCTGGCTGGCTGGCGAACTCGGCATCGCGGCCATCAAAGGCATCAGGTTCGAACACGACCGACATCGACAGATAGCTTGGGTTAAGTTTCAGGGAGTAGATCATCTGCTGTTCTGCAATAGCACGATCGCTGATGCCAGAGGCACGCAGAGCGACCAGGCTCTGTCCCATCGATGTGGCGACAGTACGGGCATAATCCAGCTCATTCTGTACGGCCAGTGCCTGGCTCTGGGCGATCTGACCGAGATATTCTTCTGCCAGTTTCCTTTGCTGTTGGCTGGACTGCCAACTGAGCAGTCCAATCGTCACGCTGAAACCGAGGGTGATAGTCAGCACCCCGGTCAGCAGCATCAGTGTACGGGTACTCATTTTCTTTTTTGGAACCGACTGACTCTGCATCTGACTTCCCCCGATGTGGCAATAATGTGATCGCTATGTGTCTTCTTGTAACTAAAATTCCCTGTAAGCGATCTATCGGCAGAAGCTGCACAATCTTTATCCGCTTATTGTCTCACTCCGTAATAACTTCAACAGGTAATCAATCTGGCAAAAAGAGCACGGTTGCAGGGTGGCGGAGCGGGTGGAGTTTGTGCCAAGCTAATAGCGGATCTAACCGTAATTTCATTCACCTTTTAAGGGGAGCATCATGGACCGATATCCACGTTCCAGTGATTCAATCGTACAGCGCGCCAGCACCGGCCTGTCTGTTTATATGGCGCAGGTCTACGGCTGGATGACCTGTGGACTGCTGTTAACCGCCTTTATCTCCTGGTATGCGGCCAATACGCCGCAGGTGATGGAACTGGTGTTTGCCAATCGTATTACCTTCTTTGGCCTGATTATCGTCCAGTTGGGACTGGTGTTTGTGCTGTCGGGGATGGTGCATAAACTCAGCGGCACCGTTGCCACCGGGCTGTTTATGCTCTATTCGGCGCTGACCGGACTGACGATGGCGAGTATTTTCCTCGTGTATACCTACTCTTCCATTGCCAGCACTTTCCTGGTGACGGGCGGGATGTTTGGTGCCATGAGTCTGTGGGGCTACACCACGAAACGCGATCTGAGCGGAATGGGCAGTATGCTGTTTATGGCGCTGATCGGCATCGTACTGGCATCACTGGTGAACATCTGGCTGAAGAGCACGGCACTGATGTGGGCGGTAACCTACATTGGGGTAGTGGTGTTTGTTGGTCTGACGGCGTATGACACCCAGAAGCTGAAAAATATCGGTGAAGGGATCGACGTTAATGATAAAGAGAACCTGCGTCGCTTCTCCATTATGGGGGCGCTGACGCTGTATCTCGACTTTATCAACCTGTTCCTGATGCTGCTGCGGATTTTCGGCAACCGCCGTTAAAACCAGAGTGGGCGAGGCGTGCCTCGCCCCTACGTGTCTGCATGTCCCGCAGGTGTCAGGCGCGTATCTGAATTCACGTAGGGGTCAGGCGCGTATCTGAATTCACGCAGGTGTCAGGCGCGTATCTGAATTCACGTAGGGGTCAGGCATGCCTGACCCGCTATCATTACGTTGACAAATTCTTTGCCCGTAACGATTTCGCCCGGCCTTCCAGCCATAAATACAGCACCAGCGCCAGCAGCAGCGGGGCAATAAAATAGAGCACTCGATAGGCCAGCAGCGCGGCGATAATCGCACCATGCGAAATCGGTTCACCACGCAATAACGCCAGGAACACCGCCTCCAACACGCCAATTCCGGCCGGAATATGAATGATTACCCCGGCAATACTGCTGATCAGCAATACGCCCAGCACCTGCGGGAAATCCACTTTCTGCATTAACAGCAGCCAGATAATGGCGCCCATCACCAGCCAGTTGGCGCTGGATACCGCAAACTGAATCAGCGCCATTCGCAGTGACGGGAGCGCCAGCTTCTGTCCTTTGATCGTCCAGCGCCGTTTTTTTGAGAATGCACACAGCGCCAGATAAGCCACGACAAAAGCCAGCAGTGCGAAGCCCGTGATACGCAGGGTGCCGGCACCGATAAACCAGCCGCCTGGCACGCTGACCATACCGGCGCTGAACACCACGCCGGCCACCAGAACATAACCCAGCCAGTTAGTCGCGATACTCAGTGAGAAGATGCGCGTAATGGTGCTGCCGTCCAGCCCCAGCCGTGAGTAAAGGCGATAGCGCATCGCTACCCCTCCGACCCAGGTACTGAGCGTCAGGTTAAAGGCGTAACAGATAAACGACACCAGCATGACCTGGCGTTTTTCCAGCTTATGTCCGCAGTAGGCGCGGCCGATCAGGTCATACAGACCGTAAGTCAGGTAACTGACCACCACCAGCGCCACTGAGCCTAAAATGGCCAGCCGGTTATAATTGACCACCACATTCCAGACATCGGCCCAGTTCACCTGGCGGGCGTAGACCACCAACAGGACAATAACCGCGATAAAAAACAGCCAGGTGAGGACTTTTCGCGTACGTTTCCAGAGTAACGAGGAGGTTGCCATCAGGGTTTTGCCCCTTCGTTTTCCGGTTCAACGCGATCCTGAGTTTCCATCTCCGGCTGAACCGGTGGAGGTACCTGGGCCAGTTTCGGCGTATGGGCCGGCAGCCAGCCTGCAATTGCCGGGAAGTGGCGCAGAAAGTGGAACACCACCACATTTTTAGTGAGCTGCCACCAGCTGCGTGACGGTAGCTGACTTTCCTGCACCCGCTGACAGTCGGCTGACAGCAAGCCCTCCAGGTTATCACGCACCTGCTGATTAAATGCACTATCGTGGATCATTAAATTAGCTTCCAGATTTAGCGACAGACTCAACGGATCAAGGTTACTGGAGCCCACCGTTGCCCACTGGCTGTCCTGCACCGCGATTTTGGCATGCAGCGGGCGACGGCAATACTCATAGACTTCCACGCCGCCCTCCACCAGGTAGTTGTACAGCAGCTCGGCACCCACTTTGACAATCGGCATATCCGGTTTGCCCTGCACGATAAGGCGCACGCGCACTCCGCGCCGCGCCGCCTGACGCATCTCACGCAGCAGGCGATAGCCGGGAAAGAAATAGGCATTGGCGATGATCACATCCTGTCTGGCATTTTTCAGCATTTCGATATAATGCTGTTCAATATCATCGCGGTGCTGATGGTTATCACGATAAACCAGCAATGCCTGGGCATCCCCTGGCGTGGCATTGTGCGCCGGACGGTGAGAACGGTGTCCCCACCAGCGGTAATGTTTTTGTTCGCTGCCGATCTCCTGCTGCACATAGTGTGCAATATCGTCAACAATCGGGCCTTTCACCTCAACGGCATAATCCTGTTTGGCCTGCGGGCCAAAGCTGGCGTTATGCTCTGCGGAATAGTTGATGCCCCCGACGAAAGCGATCGTACCATCGACGACCACGATTTTACGGTGCAGGCGGCGGAACAGGTTGGTGCGCATCCCCAGCACCAGCGGACGCGGATCATAATAGAGAAAACGTACCCCCAGCGACGTCAGGCTGTGAACGAATGTGTCCGACAGATCCGGTGAACCATAACCATCCACCATCATCTCGATTTTCACCCCGCGCTGCGCGGCCGCCAGCAGTTCCTCATGGAGGGCGTTACCCACGTCATCCTCAAACAGGATAAACGTCTCCAGCAGCAGGCTGTGCTGTGCGCGGCGGATCGCCCCAAATACCCGGGGGAAAAATTCTTCACCGTTTTCCAGCAGCGTAATCTGGTTGCCCTCACGCCAGTTCAGATTCATAGGTGGATCTCCACGGCGAGCGGGGCATGATCGGAGAGATGTGCCCACGGGCGTAACGGGATGGTTTGCGGATGGCTAATGCCCGCATTGCGCACATAGATACGGTCAAGCCGCAGCAGAGGAAAGCGGGCAGGGAAGGTGCGAGCCGGACGGCCATTTTTGCGGCTGAATACCTCTTCCATCCCCGCCTCACGCTTCAGAATGGCATTCGCCCGCTGGCGCCAGTCATTGAAATCGCCGGCGATCACCACCGGCGCTTCCGGCGGCAATTCATTGACCAGCTGACACATCATGCGCAACTGGGCCGAACGGTGCGCCTCGCGCAGACCAAGATGTACGCAGAGAATATGCAGCGTAACGGGGGAGTCCGGCACCTGAATCTGGCAATGCAAAATGCCGCGTTTTTCCGTGCCCGCAACAGAGATATCCCGGTTTTGATAATCGACGATCGGCAGACGTGATAACACGGCGTTGCCGTGATGCCCCTCCGGATAGACCGCGTTGCGCCCATAGGCAAAGTCTTTCCACATGGTATCCGCCAGAAATTCGTAATGAGGGGTTTCAGGCCAGTCAGCAACGCGTAACTGATGCAACGCATGGCTGCCCATCACTTCCTGTAACAGCACAATATCCGCCCCGGTGTTGCGAACGGCATCACGCAGTTCAGGCAAAATAAAGCGACGGTTAAAGGCGTTAAAACCCATATGTGTATTGATCGTCAGGACTTTAAATGAAAATCCTTGCGCTTTTTGTGACATACTGATGACGCTACCTTCATAACTAATGAAGGATAAAGTGTAGTCTTTGTCACAAAAGTGTGGCGGGATATGCGTTAATTTGCAGCATAATCCGAAAACTACGTTAGTCTGAGGAAATATGTTACTGGCCTGTGTCAGTAACCCGCTTGGGTAACCTTTAACGGAGGTTGCCAGGAGAAGAGCATGAAATGGTCTAATCGTATTCAGATTGTCACCGGACAAAACTGCGTACATATCGCACTGCACCTGCTGCTGATTGCTGCGCTGGTGTGGGGGTGGAAACATCAGGCCTTGTTACAGGTCAGCACGATTTTACTGGCGATGTATGTCAGCGTGTTTGCCGCGATGTTATTGACCCAGCGTTTGCCGCGTCTGCGGCGTATTGGCGATTTTCTGGAAGACGTGACCACCACTTACTATTTTGGTGCCGCAATGCTGGTGCTGTTGGTGCTGTCACGAGTCATCCATAATAACCTGCTGCTGTGTGCCGCAGGGGTCGTTATGTTAGCTGGCCCTGCGCTGGTCTCCCTGCTGGTGAAAGAGCGGGTGCAGCCGAGTCAGCGCCCACGCTAAACCCCAACGGGCCACTTCGGTGGCCCGTCTGTTTTATGGCCTTTCTCTCCGTCGTTTCAATCACTCTGCCAGCGTTAGCAATACCACCACGACCACCACGTGCTGCAGTGTCACCAGGGCCGTCATCACTTCATAAACCTCCTGCATGACAAAAGTGTTGTTACGTTAATGCGTTGTATGCAACAGCAAGCGATCGTTTGTGCACTGTTACAGGCTGTAGCGCATTTTCGGATAACACGATAAGAATAACTCCCTGTGCAGCGTAGGGATCTGTTATAATGCCCGGCTTACGCACCGTGGTTTGTGCTCTCATTCAAGCGTCAGGAATGATCCTGGCGTCAACTCTCCCCCTGGAAACTACACCGCTATGCGGTCAGGGCGGATCCGGAGTCAGTCAACTTTATGTCATTTGATTCTCTCGGCCTTAACGCCGATATTTTGCGCGCTGTTGCAGAACAGGGCTATAACGAGCCGACGCCTATTCAGCGCCAGGCTATCCCGGTAGTCCTTGCTGGCCGCGACCTGATGGCCAGCGCACAGACCGGTACCGGTAAAACCGCAGGTTTCACCCTGCCACTGCTGCAGTTGTTAAGCAGCAACAACCCGCACCCTAAAGGCCGTCGCCCGGTGCGCGCACTGATTTTGACCCCGACCCGCGAACTGGCGGCTCAGGTGGGCGAAAACGTGCAGGAATACAGTAAATATCTGGATATGCGTTCGCTGGTGGTCTTCGGCGGCGTGAGCATCAACCCGCAGATGATGAAACTGCGCGGTGGTGTGGATGTGCTGGTCGCGACCCCGGGTCGCCTGCTGGATCTTGAGCACCAGAACGCTCTTGATCTGTCTCAGGTGGAAATCCTGGTTCTGGACGAAGCGGACCGTATGCTGGATATGGGCTTCATCCACGACATCCGTCGCGTGCTGGCAAAACTGCCTGCAAAACGTCAGAACCTGCTGTTCTCTGCCACTTTCTCTGATGAGATTAAAACCCTGGCGGAAAAACTGCTGCACAACCCGGAACAAGTGTCCGTGGCGCGCCGCAACACGGCTTCTGAGCAGGTGACGCAGCATGTGCATATGGTTGATAAGAAACGTAAGCGCGAGCTGTTATCGTTCCTGATTGGTCGTGACAACTGGCAGCAGGTGCTGGTGTTTACCCGTACCAAGCACGGTGCTAACCATCTGGCTGAACAGTTAAATAAAGACGGCATCACGTCTGCTGCTATTCACGGTAACAAGAGCCAGGGCGCACGTACCCGTGCACTGAGCGACTTTAAAGACGGCAAAATTCGTGTGCTGGTGGCAACGGATATCGCTGCCCGTGGTATCGATATCGAAGAGCTGCCACACGTAGTGAACTACGAACTGCCAAACGTGCCGGAAGACTATGTACACCGTATTGGTCGTACCGGTCGTGCGGCCGCAGTGGGTGAAGCGTTGTCACTGGTGTGTGTGGATGAGCTGAAGCTGCTGCGTGATATCGAACGCGTACTGAAGCGTGAAATCCCGCGTATGGCGATTGACGGCTACGAGCCAGACCCAAGCATCAAAGCAGAACCGATCATCAACGGTCGCCAGCAGCAGCGTGGCGGAGCCGGTGGCGGCGGTGGACGTGGTCGTGGCGGCCCGGGCCAGGGTCAACGCAGTAACAGCGGTGGCGATCGCAGTGCCAGCGGCAGTCGTACCGGTAACGGCGGCGGCGGCAATGGCGGCGAACGTCGTCAGGGTAATGCGAATGGCAGCAGTGCAGGAGCCCCACGCGGCGCTCGCCCTGAAGGCGGTAACGCTGGCGCACCACGCGTCAACAAAACCCGCCCACGTCGTTCTAACCCGGCGAACAACGGCTAATTAATCAGGGGGAAGCGCCCGCTTCCCCCTTTGCTCACCCATCCCACAGGTTTACCATGCGCGTATTACTTGCCCCGATGGAAGGCGTTCTCGATTCGCTGGTGCGTGAACTGCTGACCGACGTCAACGACTACGATCTCTGTATTACCGAATTTCTGCGGGTAGTGGATGCACTGCTGCCGGTGAAATGTTTCCAACGCCTCAGTCCCGAACTCGATCATGACAGCCGCACGCCGTCAGGCACCCGTGTGCGTATTCAGCTGCTTGGGCAGTATCCGCAATGGCTGGCAGAGAATGCCGCGCGTGCCGTCGAGCTGGGCTCCTGGGGCGTGGATCTCAACTGTGGTTGCCCGTCAAAAACGGTGAACGGCAGCGGCGGTGGGGCAACGTTATTAAAAGATCCCGAGCTGATTTATCAGGGCGCGAAGGCGATGCGTGCCGCCGTGCCTGCCCATCTCCCCGTCACGGTGAAAATCCGGCTGGGCTGGGATTCCGGTGCGCGGCAGTTTGAAATTGCCGATGCGGTGCAGCAGGCTGGCGCCACGGAGCTGGCGGTACATGGCCGAACCAAAGAGGATGGCTATCGCGCTGAGGCGATAAACTGGGCGGCGATAGGCGAGATTCGTCAGCGGCTGTCGATTCCGGTGATTGCCAACGGTGAAATCTGGGACTGGCAGAGTGCGCAGGATTGTATGCAGGCCACGGGATGTGATGCCGTTATGATCGGGCGCGGTGCGCTGAATGTGCCCAATCTCAGCCGTGTGATCAAATACAACGAACCGCGGATGCCGTGGCCGCAGGTTGTTCAACTGCTGAAAAAGTATGTGCTCCTGGAGAAGCAGGGCGATACCGGACTGTATCATGTGGCGCGTATCAAACAGTGGCTGGGGTATCTGCGTAAAGAGTATGAAGAAGCCTCACCGTTGTTTATGCAGGTGCGCGTGTTGCAAACCTCCGCGGATATTGCGCGGGTGATTGGTTCCGTGAATGGCTAACCCTCTGTTAATGGCTGGCCCACAGGCCAGCCTCTGCCTGCTCATCTGCATCAACCCTCTTTCCTCTCACGGACATAACTTGTCTCTAAACTGATCGGGATCTGTTAGCAAGCTAAGGGTATAATGTGACACATATCGTATCTTTTTCTGGCTCCGCTATGTCCGCAATCCCGGCGTTAACCAATGCCCAACTGAACAAACGTATTATCTCTGTCGTGATCTTCACCTTCTTTTGCTACCTGTCTATCGGCCTGCCGCTGGCGGTATTGCCGGGCTACGTGCATAACCAGCTGGGCTACAGCTCGTTTATTGCCGGACTGATTATCAGCCTGCAATATTTCGCCACGTTGATCAGCCGACCGCAGGCCGGGCGTTATGCCGATCTGCTGGGGCCGAAAAAAGTGGTGCTGGTGGGGCTGATCCTCTGTGGTGCCAGCGGGCTGTTTACCCTGCTAGCGGTGCTGATGGATGCCTCACCGCTCACCAGTCTGCTGCTGCTGGCCGTGGGGCGCGTGGTATTAGGCTTTGGTGAAAGCCTCACTGCCACCGGATCGATCCTCTGGGGCATCAATGTGGTGGGCACCGTGCAGAGTGCTCGGGTAATCTCGTGGAATGGCGTGGCAACCTATCTGGCAATGGCAATGGGGGCACCGCTGGGCGTGATGCTCAATGCGCTGTTCGGCATCCCCGGTTTTGCCGTGTTGATCATGCTGATGGCCGCCTTTGGCTACTGGCTGGCGACCCAACGCCCGGCGATTCAGGTACAAGTGGGGCAGCGCATTCCCTTCAACCAGGTGTTTGGAAAAATCTGGCTGTATGGTCTTTGCCTGGGATTAGGCACGGTCGGGTTTGGGACTATCGCCACCTTTATTACGCTCTACTTCTCCCATCATGGCTGGAACGGTGCGGCGTTCTCCCTGACCCTGTTCAGCATCGGTTTTATTCTCATGCGCCTGCTGTTTAACAACAGCATTGCGCGCTACGGGGCCATTCGTGTTTCGCTGGTCTCCTTTGCCATTGAATGTGTAGGATTGCTGCTAATCTGGCAGGCCGGTTCGATCTGGCTGGTGGATCTGGGGGCATTTCTTACCGGCAGCGGTTTCTCGCTGATCTTCCCGGCGCTGGGCGTGGAAGCGATCCGTCGGGTTCAGCCACAAAATCAGGGATCGGCGCTGGGGCTTTACTCCGCGTTTCTCGACTGTGGATTAGGCATTACCGGGCCGATTGCCGGATTGCTGATTGGGCACTGGGGCGTGGACAGTATCTATCTGGCGGCGGCAGGGGTGGTGTTGCTGGCCCTGTTAATCATGGTCAGTGTGCTAATCCGGGGCAATAACACATTGCCCCGACAGGCTTAGTACACTTCCGGCACAATCATATCGTCCGGCACCGGGGTGCGGTGATAATCCTCGTTGCGCTCACGGCTGGGCAGGGTGATGGGTTTTAAGGCGCTGTCCTCATACGGCACCTGGCGCAGCAGGTGGCTGATGCAGTTCAGGCGCGCCTTCTTTTTATCCACGCCCTGGACCACCCACCACGGCGCTTCGTCAATGTGGGTGCGCGACAGCATAATCTCTTTGGCTTCGGTGTAGTCTTCCCAGCGGCGGCGGCTTTCCAGGTCCATCGGGCTGAGCTTCCACTGCTTCAGCGGATCGTGAATGCGGCTGAGAAAACGCAGTTCCTGCTCTTCATCGGTGATAGAGAACCAGTATTTAACGATCTGGATCCCGCTGCGCGTCAGCATCTTCTCGAACTCCGGTACGCTGCGGAAAAACTCTTCCACTTCCTGTTCATTACAAAAACCCATGACCCGCTCAACGCCTGCGCGGTTGTACCAGCTGCGGTCGAACAGCACCATTTCGCCCGCCGCAGGCAGGTGTGCAATGTAGCGCTGGAAGTACCACTGTGTACGTTCACGGTCGTTGGGGGCGGGCAGGGCAGCCACACGACAGGTACGGGGGTTCAGACGCTGGGTAATACGTTTGATCACGCCACCTTTGCCCGCGGCATCGCGGCCTTCAAAGATAATCACCATGCGGTGCCCGGTGCGCATCACCCAGTCCTGCATCTTCACCAGTTCGCCCTGTAGCCTTAGCAGCTCGCGGAAATAGTGTTTACGCCAGGCTTTCTCGCCTTCTTCCATCTTGCTGTCATCGCCAAAACGCAGATCGTCCAGCTCCATTTCCAGCTCTTCGTCGTAGCTGTCGTAAAATTCCTGTAGCAGACGATGGTGAATATTCTCAGCTGAGAAATCATTACCTTGCATCGCCATACGTCGTTCTCCCGGTCATGTGGTGAAAATAGCCATTCAGGCAGGTTCATCAATTTATCCTCTGGTAATACGCACTCTGTGTGACAGGAAAATGACATCCGTGAGGGATTTCTGCGCGAACAGTCGCTCCGGTAACAAAACTGTCATCGGCATACGGCAGGATAAGACTATCGCCATAACGCGCCCGAACCGGAAAAAAACGAATGACGCAACACCTGCCGTTACTGCGGCAAAAACCGGACTTCAGTGATGATGTTTCCGGCCTGATTTATGGCTACCGCTTTGTTCAGGATCACGCACCCGAAAGCCTGACCGTTCAGCAATCCTGTGAGGCCTGGGCCAGCGGAGCCGTTGAGGGCAGCTTTCTCTGGCTGCACGTTAATCTTAACCATGCCGCCGCCGCCCGCTGGCTGAAAACCCACTTTGGTGTTGATGAAGACTTCTTTGACGAAATCCAGCAGGGGTCGCACAGCACCCGTATAGAACGACAGAATGATGCGCTGATGGCGGTACTGAACGATGTTACTTTCAACGCACGGGAAACCAGCGACGAAAGCGCTACGCTGTGGATCTGGTGTCGCGATGGGCTGGTGGTCAGCGCCCGCTTTAAACCGCTGCGGCTGGTGGAACGGTTAGTCAGTAAGCTGGACCAGCTGGAGCTGCGTTCGTCGACCGGGCTGCTGGCTCAGTTGCTGGCGGAACAGGAAGAGGTGCTGGCGCTGATTGTGCGCCAGTCGAATCAGTATGTGGATCAGATAGAAGAGCGCCTGCTCGGGCAGCATATAAAAAGTAATCGTGGTGAACTGGGGCGCCTGCGCCGCACATTGCTGCGTTTCCAGCGCCTGCTGGCACCGGAACCGGCGGCACTGTTTCGCCTGATCAATCGCCCGCCGGGCTGGCTGCATCATCATGTGGTGCAGGATCTGCGTCAGTTTACCGAAGAGTTCACCGTGGTCCTGAACGACCTGAATGGACTGACCGAGCGCATCCGGCTGCTGCAGGAAGAGATCGCTGCGCAGCAACTGGAACAGAGTAACCGGACCCTGTTTACCCTGACGCTGATCACCGTGCTGGCCCTGCCGATTAATCTGGTGGCCGGGTTCTTTGGCATGAATGTGGGCGGTGTGCCGCTGGCCAATAATCCGCACGGTTTTTTCCTGCTGGTGATGCTGGTAACGCTTTTCACCTGCGTTGCGGCCTGGCTGGTGTTGCGGCGGCGTGATAAGCCCTGACGGCTATCTCGCGCCAGTAAAAAACGCACAATAAAAAACCCCCGCACCTTAACGGCACGGGGGTTTTTATATCTACTGCGCGGAATTAAGGCTTCGGCGTGCTGTAGATCGGGCCAGGCTGAGTCAGCGCGGGAACCGCCTGTACTGACGCATCGGTTGTTGCCGGTGCTTCCGTGGTTGCTGGCACGTCAGTAGCGGCAGGTGCGTCAGTGCCCTGAGCTGCGGCTGGGGCAGCAGGTGCTTCCTGAGGCGTGGCAGCCTGCTGAGGCACCACAACCGGAGCAGAAGGCTGGCTATTTGCATCGCCGTTCACTTTGGTTGGCATGCCAGAACGTGCTTTCAGCGCGTCTTCCATTGCGGTTGTGTTAACGCTGGCGTCTGAAACCACCTTGTTCACCGCATTGGTCAGTGTCAACGGAACCGGCTCGCGTGAAGCAAACTGCTCTTCGGTCTGCGACAGTGGGTTATGAATTTCCACGTAGCGTGAACCGTCCGGCTCAACCGATGCTTTAATCGGCTGATCGATAAACTGCACGCGTGTACCCACTGGCACATTCTTGAACAGCCATTTGATATCGTCAGCACGCAGACGCACACAGCCGTGACTCACGCGCAGGCCGATACCGAAGTTAGCATTGGTGCCGTGGATGGCATACAGGCGGCCGATGTACAGCGCATACAGACCCATCGGGTTGTCCGGGCCAGCCGGGAAGACCGCTGGCATGGATTCACCGCGTGCGGCGTACTCTTCATGCATCTTCTTGGTTGGAGTCCAGGTCGGGCCATCTTTTTTGCGCTGAACGGTAGTCGTCCAGTTTACCGGTGTATCACGGCCCAGTTCGCCGATGCCAATAGGCAGCACAACCACAGTTTTACTGCCTTTCGGGTAGTAGTACAGACGCATTTCCGCACTGTTGATCACGATGCCTTCACGCGGAGCGTCAGGCAGGAGCAACTGCTGAGGAATGATCAGTTTGCTGCCTGCTTTCGGCAGATAAACGTCCACGCCTGGGTTCGCTTCCATAACGTTGCTCAGACCCATCTGGTACTGAGCAGCGAAAGCTTCCAGCGGAAGTTTGCTGTCTTCCGGGATGGTAATTTCCAGATTTTCCCCGGTCAGGCGGCTGTTGGCGGCCGGAAGAGGGTAAACCACAGCGAAGGCAGAGTGGCTGAAAGCCGCAGCGGCCAGAATCAAGGTGACTAACGCACGGATGTTCTTTTTCATAGTAATTTCAGGTGTAGCGCCATGTAGACTGTTGATAAACGACCCAATACTGGCCAACTGTGACCGGCTGCACATTATATGTGCATTATGGCCCCGGATGAAACCAGGATTTTCCCTGTTGAACTATCTTTACGATAAATTGTCTGCAATACGACCATTTTTGCGATGCATCATTCTGTTTCTGCGATGCATCGTCCTGATTTCAGGGTTGCCAGAGCGGATCTTTCCCACTCAGTTTCCGGTCAAGGAAGAAGGCGGCACTGATCAGGGCCAGATGGGTGAGCGCCTGAGGCGTATTGCCTAACGCGTGACCGCGACTGTCAAACTCCTCCGCATACAAGCCGAGGGGGTTGGCGTAATTTAGCAGCTTCTCAAATTCAAAGTGTGCTTCATCAAGCCGCCCGGCACGCGCAAGGCACTCAACGTACCAGAAAGAGCAGGCGGCAAAGGCGCCTTCTTCACCCTGCAGGCCATCGGCCGGGGTTTCGCTGACGTTGTAGCGGCGCACCATTCCATCACTGACCAGCTTCTCTTTAATCACATCCAGCGTTGCCAGCCAGTCCGGGTCGGTCGCCCCGACAAAGCGCACCAGCGGCATCAATAGCATTGAGGCATCAACAAACTCGCCGTGACGGGTGGCGACAAAGTGACCCGCCTCTTTATGCCAGAAATTCTCCCAGATATCGCTACGGATCGCATCCCGGGCGGCGGTCCAGCGTTCGGCAGGCATCGACAGCGATCGCTTTTCACCCAGACGTATTGCACGGTCGAGTGCTACCCAGCACATCAGGCGTGAATGCAGGAAGTGCTGCGGTTCCCCGCGCATTTCCCAGATGCCTGCATCACGCTGCTCCCAGTGGTCGGCCACATAGTCAATCATCCGGCTGACGTGGCTCCAGCCGCGCTGGGAAATCGCTTCGCCGTATTTGTTGGCGAGATAAATGGCGTCCATCAACTCACCGTAGATATCCAGCTGCGACTGGCGCCAGGCATCATTACCAATGCGCACCGGGGTGGAACCGGCATAGCCCGACAGGTTCAGCAGTTCGCTTTCGTGTAGCTCGGTGCCGCTGTCGATGCGGTACATCACCTGTAATTTTTCAACGTCGTTGTGACTGTTCTCAACGCAGCGGCTGACCCAGTGCGTGAAGTGTTTTGCTTCATCGACATAGCCGAGGCGCATCAGGGCATACATGCTGAAGGAGGCATCACGGATCCAGGCGGCGCGGTAGTCCCAGTTCCGTTCACCACCCAGCTCTTCCGGCAGGCCAAACGTGGCAGCAGCGGCAATCGAACCGTGTTGCCAGGAGGTCAGCAGCTTCAGCGTCAGCGCCGAGCGGTTCACCATTTCCCGCCAGCGTCCCTGGTAGCTACTCTGCGCGCTCCATTGCCGCCAGAACGCCAGCGTGGCATCAAAGCAGCTTTCGGTACCTTCTTCTTCACGCTGCGGATCCTCATCGCCCCCGAAAATAAACTCGCGCGATTCCCCTTCCTGTAGGGTGAAGCGGGCGACCGCCGCGGCACCTTCCAGGGCAAAGTCCACTTCGCCCGTCAGGCGTAACGTGGGCTGACCTTCTGCGTGGAATATCACGCCTCCTGATTGCAGAGTGGCGCGGGTTTCTGCCCGGGCATAATCATGGACAGGCGCACAGCGCAGGTTGATGGTGGCGCTGCCGTGCACCACATTAATCCGACGAATTATGCGCGGCTGGCGGTCTTCCCGCTGGCATACCGGCATATAGTCGGTCACTTCCACGACACCCAGATCGTCCAGCCAGCGGGTTTGTAGCAGGGTGGTATCGGGCAGGTAGATCTGCATACGACGCGCATCGGGCCAGTCGGGGCTGAGGCTGAATAAGCCCGCCTTATCGCTGTCGAGCAGGGCGCTGAATACCGAGGGGCTATCGAGGTTGGGCCAGCAGAAGTAGTCGAGGGTTCCGTCATTGGCGATCAGTGCGCAGGTGCGCAGATCGCCAATGACGCCGTGGTCTTCAATCTTTCGTTTGATTTTATTCATCGTTTAACTATAGCGGTTGTTTTGGCTGATGGGCGCGGCATGCCACGCCCCTACGACAACCGCACTATCTTTTCGCCGGGGTCAGGCATGCCACTCGTCTACTACAACCGTAATCTTTCGCCGGGGTCAGGCATGCCACTCGTCTACTACAACCGTAATCTTTCGTAGGGGTCAGGCATCCCACTCGTCTACTACAACCGTAATCTTTCGTAGGGGTCAGGCATGCCTGACCCTCACTCAACTATCATCCCGTAAAAAACGCTCTTCCAGCGTCGCCTGCAGCAACAGCATCGCCTGCTCAGCATGCTGCATATGATCGCGCATGATGCGTTCCACCGCGGTGACATCCTCACGGCGCAGCGCATCAATCAACTGATACTGATATTCGATGCCCTGGCGACGATCGACGGGCTGCGGCTGCTGATAAATGTCTTTGCACACGGCCAGATCTTTCAGCAGACGTTGCAGAAAGCGACAGAAAAAGGCCAGCAGCGGATTAGTCGAATAGCTGGCCACCACGCTGTGAAAATCCAGCTCGGCCATACGCTGCTCCCAGCGCTCTTCCTCACTGGCGGGCGGGTGATCATAGATACGAATCAACTGATGCAACTGCTGAAAACCCGCCTCATCAATCTGGCCGATGGCGCTGACGGCGACCTGCGGTTCCAGCGTTTTACGCAGCGCATAGATATGGCTGATGCTCAGCTCACGGGTAAACAGATAATTCGACAGCAGGCTCATGGCACGGTTTTCCGGCATGCTGTCGATAAACGCACCACCGCCAGGTCCGGTACGTGTGCGGATCAGCCCCTGCGCTTCCAGCGCCTTAAGTGCCTCGCGCACCGTACTTTTTCCGGCGGAAAACCGCACCATCAGATCTTTTTCCTGCGGCAGGCGATCGCCGGGCAGCAGGTTGTCATCCACAATGCTCTGCTTGATGGCATCAATGATGGTGTCGGTGCGTTTACGCTTTACTGCCTCGGGGGGCGTTGATACTGAAGACATGGTCACCTGTATGTCAGAGAGTGGGCTGAACGCTGGGCGGCGTGGCCTGCCAGGCTGGCGCGGCTGCCAGCAGTTGACGACTGTATTCGTGCTCAGGCGCACTGAACAGCGTCTGCGTGGCGGCGCATTCGACGATAGTACCAGAATTCATCACTGCAACGCGGTCGGCAATCGACTCCACCACGGCCAGGTCATGGCTGATAAACAGATAAGACAGACCCAGTTCCTGTTTAAGATCCTCCAGCAATAGCAGAACCTGTGCCTGTACTGAGACGTCAAGCGCAGAGACAGGTTCATCCAGCACCAGAATCTGTGCCTCTGCCGCCAGCGCACGGGCAATCGCCAGCCGCTGCGCCTGACCGCCAGAAAACTCATGAGGATAACAGTTCAGGGCATCGGCAGGCATATTGACCGCCGCCAGCAGCTGTTGCATACGCGGCAGACAGTCATGCGCAGAGTAACCACACAGCCGCCGCAGCGGTACGCTCAGCGTCTGACGAATGGTTTTACGCGGATTGAGCGATGCCACCGGGTCCTGAAACACATACTGAATGGTTTTGCCAAAGGCCTGCACGCCACGCTGTGCCAGCAGGCTGGCCTCTTCACCCTGTAGGGTCAGGCTGCCAGACGTGGGGGATTCCAGCCCGACCAGCATACGGGCGAGGGTGCTTTTTCCACTGCCACTTTCACCGACCACGGCAAGGGTTTCCCCCTGGCAGAGATCAAAACTGATGCCTTTTACCGCCTCAACGGCGTTACTGCGTCGCCACCATCCTCCCTGACCCGGGTAGGTTTTTATCAGATTTTTCACTTCAATCACGTTCTTCATGAAGAGGTCTCCTGCTGGTGTAGCTGGCGGATTTGTTGCAGGAAGGCGCGGCCCTGACCGCGCTGCGGCACGCTGGCAATCAGTCGTCGGGTATAGTCGTGTTGAGGAGCCTGTAATACCGTGGCGGTGAGACCGCTTTCCACAATCTCACCCTGACGCATTACCGCTACCCGGTCACACATCTCACTGACCACGGCAAAATCATGCGTGATAAACAGCAGGGCCAGCCCGCGTTTGTGACGCAGTTCGTTCAACAGGGCGAGGATACGCGCCTGCACCGTGACATCCAGCGCCGTGGTGGGTTCATCGGCAATAATCACCTGCGGATCGTTGGCGAGGGCGATTGCAATGCCCACGCGCTGACGCTGGCCGCCGGAAAGCTGATGAGGCCAGGCATCAAAGCGTTCTGCCGCCTGCTGAATGCCGGTATCTTCCAGCAGCGTAATGGCTTTGGCGCGTGCTGCCGCGGCGTTTAGCGGCTGGTGGCACTGAATCGCTTCGACCAGCTGCTGACCAATGCGCATCTGGGGATGCAGTGACGTCAGCGGGTCCTGGAAGATATAAGCCACGCGTACACCACGGCGTTGCTGCATCTGGGTGGCAGAGAGAGACAGCAACTCCTCATTCTCCAGCCAGACGCTACCGCCGGTGATCACACCGGGTGGCGAAGCCACCAGACCCATAATCGCCAGCGCGCTGACGCTTTTACCGGAGCCGCTTTCGCCAATCAGCCCGAGGCATTCACCCGCCTGCACATGGAAGCTGACGCCTTTTACCGTGGGCACCCGATGGCTGCCACGGCTGAACGCCACCTGTAAATCCACCACTTCCAGCAGCGCATCAGGATGAGCACGCGGGGCGACCGCTGCACGATCAACGGTGGTCATTGCCTGTGAGCGTAGCAGGGCGCCGGACTTCAGACGCGGATCCAGCAGGTCACGCACGCCATCTCCCAGCAGGTTAAAACCGATCACCAGCAGGAAGATCATCACGCCCGGCACCAGGGCAACATGGGGGGCGATAAACAGCTGGTTGCGCCCCTGGCCCAGCATCGAGCCGAGATCGGCATCCGGTGGCTGCGTGCCCAGACCGAGGAAGGAGAGCCCGGCCGTTTCAAGGATCATCCAGCCGATGGTGGTGGAGAGCGTCACCACGATCAGCGGCAGTACGTTTGGCAGGACTTCGCTTAACAGGATCTGCGTATGATTTTTCCCCGACAGTTTGGCTGCCTGAATAAAATCACGGCTGCGCAGGCCAAGGGTCAGACCACGTACATTACGGGCAAAGAACGGAATATTGACCAGCGCGATGGCATAGAGCGCATTCAGTAGCCCTGGCCCGAGCACCGCGACAATCGCCAGCGCCAGCAGGATATAGGGAAAGGCCATGATCATATCGATCAGGCGCATCAGGATACTGTCGGTGCGCCCGGCGGCGTAGCCGGCAATCAGGCCGATCAACGTGCCGAATACGGCGGCCAGCAGGGTGGCGCTCAGGCCCACGGCAACGGAAACCCGGGTGCCCCACAGCAGGCGCGATAACATATCGCGGCCCAGCGCATCGGTGCCCAGCAGGTGGCCCGGCGTCAGCGGTGGAGCAAGACGTTGCAGCAGGTCGGTGGCATCCGGGTCCGGCAACGGCAGCAGCGGGGCGATAAAGGCCGCGGTTAAGGTGATTGCCAGCAGCAGCAATCCCAGCGCGGCGAGGCGGTTGTGCAGTAACAGCGACCAGCTGGAGCGGCGCGTGGGCAGGGTAGTGGAAGTCGTCATGATTTTACCCTCGGGTCGAGGCAGGCCTGAACGATGTCGGTCAGCAGATTAATCAGCACGTAAGCAATGGCAGCGACCAGCACGCCGCCCTGAACCAGGAGCAGGTCGCGGGTCGAGACGGCTTTCACCAGCATCGCGCCCAGGCCCGGCCACTGGAACACGGTTTCGATATACACCGCACCGCCCAGCACAAAGCCAGCCTGAATACCGATCGCCGGGATCACCGACACCAGCGCCACGCGAAAGGCGTGACGCCATATCACCCGGCGCTCGCTGACGCCTTTCGCGCGTGCCGTACGGATGTAATCCTGGCGCAGCACTTCCAGCATCGCGGTGCGCGTCAGGCGGGCAATCACCCCGGTGGCAACAATTGCCAGCGTGATGACGGGCAGCGTCAGATGATGCAGCAGGTCCCATGCATCGCCGCCACCATAAATCGCGAACATGCCGGAGGCCGGGAACCAGCGCAGGCTGACGGCAAACAGCATGATCATCAGCAGGCCGATCAGGAACGAGGGCAGGGAAATGCCGATCAACACCAGCAGGGTGATCAGTTTGTCGCCCCAGCCGAACTGGCGTACCGCCGAGGTGACACCCGCCAGCAGGCCGAGGATCACGCTCAGCAACAGCGCGCAGCCGCCCAGCAACAGGGTGGCGCTCAGGCGTTCCAGCACTTCATCGATCACCGGGCGGTTCAGCACATAGGAGCGACCAAAATCGCCGTGCAGCAGGTTGTTGACCCAGATGAAATACTGCTGCCACAGCGGTTTATTCAGCCCCAGTTCGGCGCTGACGCGCGCCACATTTTCCGGTGTGGCAAATGCGCCGAGCAATGCCTGTGCCGGGTTGCCGGGGATCATCGCCATCAGCAGAAAGACAATCAGCGACAGGCCGATAATCACCGGGATGATGCCAATCAATCGCCGCAGTAAATAGTTCCACATGGCAGGCGGCCTCCGTCAGGGTTTGCTGACCTGATGCAGGATCAGGTTGAAGTTAGGTTGCAGGGCAAAATTCTGCACCTGGCGCGTGGTCACAGCGTTTTGCTTCCAGTTGGCGACGAACAGCCAGGGCGCATCATCGTGAACGAGGGCCTGGACCTGGCGATACAGTGCACCGCGCGTCTGCTGGTCGCTGCTGCTACGGGCTTCATCCAGCAGCTTATCGACCTCGGGATTGCTGTAATAACCGGAATTAAAGCCGCCTTTATCCGGCCACGCATCGCGCCGCAGGGTGAGGAACGGCAGGGTATCCGGGTCATTGGTCATCCATGCCATCTCTGCCATCTGGGTTTGCGGGGTCAGCCCGGCATTCACTTTGGCCAGATAGGTGTTCCACTCCCAGGTCTGAATAGTGACGTTGAGGCCCACGGCTTTCAGATCGGCCTGAATCGCGGTGGCCATTGGGATCGGATCAAGCATCCCTGATCCCCCTTCTGTGACGTAGAAATTCAGCGTAGCTCCTTCTGCCCCGGCTTCTTTCAGCAGCGCACGGGCCTTTTCTGGATCGTAAGGATACGGGCTGACCTCTTTATTCGCCGCCCAGGTAAATGCTGAAGGGATCGGGCCATCGGCAACCTGTGCCGATCCCTGCAAGACTTTATCGACCAGTGCCTGCTTATTCACGGCGTAGTTCACCGCCTGGCGGACGCGCTTATCGTTAAACGGTTTCTCTTTGGTGTTCAGCAGCAGGAACCAGACGTGCGGGCCGACCGCCTGGTGCATCTTGAACTGCGGGTTATCGGCGAAGGTTTTTACCGTGTCCGGTGGCACTTCCACCATCGCATCAATGCCGCCGGAGAGCATCTCCGCGGTACGGGTGTTGCCATCGGTAATCGGACGGAACACGGCGGCTTCCAGTTTCGGTGCGCCGTCCCAGTAGTCTTTATTGGCGGTCAGCACCACGCGCTGGTTGGCCTGCCACTCGCCAAAACGAAAGGCCCCGGTGCCGACCGGATGGCGACCAACGTCTTTGTCATATTTCTTCACCGCTGCCGGAGACACAATCAGCCCGGCAGGGGTCGCCAGATTGGAGAGCAGGGGGGCGAAGGGTTGTTTCAGCGTAAACACCACCGTTTGTGCATCCGGGGTGGTGATGGTATCGATGGAAGAGAAGAAGAAACTCAGCGGGAAGGGGCCGGTGTGATAGTACGGATGTTGCTTGTTAAGCATGCGTTCAAAGGTAAATTTCACCGCATCGGCATTGAACGGCGTACCGTCGTGGAACGTGACGCCTTCACGCAGATGGAAGGTATAGCGCAAGCCGTCCGGGCTGATTTCCCAACGGCTGGCGAGTGCCGGTTCAATCGAGAGTGAACCCGGCGCATTGCGCACCAGACCATCGTAAATATTGACCAGAATACGCGAATCGTTAGCAGCTGTAGCCACCTGAGGATCGAGCGACTGTGGCTCTGCCACCTGGCCGATAATTAGCACGCCGGGGGGAGATTCTGCCCCGGCCTGGGGTGCCAGGGCCAGCAGGCCCAGGCAGAGGGAAAGACAGTGCAACCCGGTGCGTAGCGATGTGAACATGGTGGTCCCCGTTAAGCAGAGTGGTCAGCGCACGGTGTGACGTGCGGATGAACAAAGTTTGTCCTGTTTGTTATTTATGCGTATAAATAGCGTTAAGTGCAATAATTTATCCATATAAATTTGATCTGCCTGGCAGAAGGAGGGTGCAATGACCTTTTCTATTGTGGCACGCGATCCACAGAGTGGCGCACTGGCGGCGGCCACGGCCACGGGCGGCCCGGCCGTGGGTGCGCTGGTGATCCATGGCCGCGCTCGTACGGGTGCTATTGCCACGCAGGCGCTGACCAATCCACTGTACGGCAGTCGCGGGCTGGCATTGCTGGCTGAGGGGCTGACGGCAGAACAGACGCTGCATCTGTTGCTGAAGGAAGATGATGCGCGTGAGCGGCGGCAGTTGCTGATTATCGATAATGCCGGAGCGACCGCGCACTGGAGCGGCAACCTGTGCGGGCGCTGCTTCAGCAGCATGGCGGGCCCGCAGCTGGCCGTGGCGGGCAATATGCTGGTCAGTGAGCAGGTCCTGACGGCGATGCAGACTGCGTTTGCAGCGGCGCACCGTCTGCCGCTGGCCGATCGGATGCTGGCGGCGCTCAATGCTGCGCATCAGGCCGGAGGGGATGAGCGTGGCATTCGTTCTGCGGCGCTAAAGGTCTGGGATCGTCGTGCTTATGCCGACATTGATGTGCGTGTTGACTGGTCGGATGCCCCCCTGGCGCAATTAGCCGCGGTGCTGGAGCAGGTGCGTGCGCCCACCTATGCGGATTTTTTCCGGCAGTTGCCGGGGGGGGAATAGGGACCACTGGCCGACCGGAAAAAATGATCGACCACAAGGGGTCAGGTATCCGCATTTCGTAGGGGATGACCTTTTTTTCCGGTCATCCCGTGCCGGGGGTCAGCACCATGGGTGGGCCCGGTGCTGCTGGTCGACCGAAACAGAGGGTAGACCACTACTGATGCTTTTTATGGCGGTGTTTCACCGCCAGGCGTATGCCCCACACCAGCACCACCGCCAGCAGCAGCCAGAAAAGGTGCTTGAGATGATGGTCAAGCTGATGCAGCCACGGCGCAATCACCTGGCCGCCGAGATAACCGAGCGAAACAAAAATCAGCGCCCACAGTGCGGCGCCAATCGCGTTAAAGAGCAGGAACTTGCGTGGCGAGAGCTGACTGGCCCCGATAATAATCGGCCCGACAATGCGCAGTCCGTACATAAAGCGCACGCCAATCACAAACAGCACCGGACGTTTGCGGATCAGGCGGTTAGCACGCTCAATTTGCTGCTGATGTTTTTTGAAACGCTGGAGGATCGGCTCACCGTAGCGGCGGCCAATGAAAAACAGCGCAGTATCACCCAGAACACCCCCACACATCGCCACCAGCATCACCCAGCCGAAATGCAGCAGGCCTTCATGTGCGGCGACACCGCCCAACAGCGTAAATGTCTCACCCTCAGCCAGACAACCAATAAACAGTGCCCAGTAGCCATACTGGGAAATCAGCGTATTCACATCCATCTGTTAAACCCGTTCCTCATGTTGCTTTTAGGGTTAAGTCTAACCCTTTTGATAAAAGTTGCAGCGAAAAGGGCCGTCTCCGTGTTTATTTTTAACGGAAAATGAAGCGCTTAACGCGTTCATCTGCTGGATGAAAAACAAACAGGCCAGGGCCGTTTATACTTGAAGAGATGCCGCCCGAGACTGTGCCTGCTGGCGGTCCGTTGTACAGAGGAGTGAAGATATGAATCATGTCTGGGGACTTCTTGCGCACCCGGGTCGGGAGATGCGCGACATTAAGCAAGAGAATGAAACGCTCTCGCATCATTACACTCATCATGTGCTGCTGATGGCGCTGATCCCGGTGCTCTGCGCCTTCATTGGTACCACTCAAATCGGTTGGGATATCGGCATTGAACGGACTATTCCGCTGTCGTTATTCAGTGCGTTCTCACTGGCCATCCTGTTCTATGCGCTGATCCTGCTGGGTGTGGCCGTCATGGGAAGGGTGATCTGGTGGATGGCGCGTGACTACCCGCAGCGGCCCTCACTCTCAAACTGTCGGGTCTTTGCCGGTTACGTGGCAACGCCGCTGTTTCTCAGCGGGCTGGTCGCTCTCTATCCTCTGGTGTGGCTTTGTGTCCTTGTCGGCGCGCTGGCGCTGGTTTATACCGGCTATCTGCTGTATGTCGGTATCCCGCTGCTCCTCAACATTGACCGCGAAGAGAGCTTACGTTTCTCCGGCTCCACACTGGCCATCGGTATCCTGGTGTTTGAAGTGTTACTGGCGATAACCGTGCTGATGTGGGGTTACGGCTATCAGCTATTTTGAGCGTGGATACCGCCGGGAAACCGGCGGTGTTTTGGTAACGCTCAGAAACGAATATCCTGTAGGATAATCCTTAACTTCCGGCGTATTATGCCTGCGCCAGCCCCCGCAACAGTGCGGGACGCGGTGTGTGGTCTCCACACCCTCATTATCAGCCGCTAAGTTTACAATGCCTGCAAAAATCCGTTTGTCTCTATTAAGTGTGGTTATGCTGTTTTCTGGTCAGGCCATCCTGAATCAGGCCGTTGCCCGTACTCACCAGCCTGCCGTAGAAACTGCATCGGCCCAGCCTGAAATTGCATCAGGCAGTGCGATGATTGTCGACCTGACCACCCAGAATGTGATCTACGCCAGTCACCCGGATTTGGTCCGTCCGATTGCCTCAATCACCAAGCTGATGACGGTGATGGTGACGCTGGATGCCCATCTGCCGATGGACGAAATGCTCAAGGTTGATATCAGCCGTACGCCAGAAATGCGTGGAATCTATTCGCGCGTGCGTCTTAACAGCGAAATCAGCCGTAAGAACATGATGTTGCTGGCATTGATGTCCTCAGAAAACCGCGCGGCGGCCAGCCTGGCGCACCACTATCCGGGCGGATATGATGCCTTTATTCGCGCCATGAACGCCAAAGCCCGTGCACTGGGCATGAGTAACACGCATTACGTAGAGCCGACCGGACTGTCGATTAAGAACGTCTCAACGGCGCGTGATTTGAGCAAACTGCTGATCGCGACCAAACGTTATCCGCTATTGGGCGAACTCAGCACCACCCATGAAGATATGGCAACGTTCCGCAACCCGAATTACACCCTGCCGTTCCGTAACACCAACCATCTGGTGTATCGCCCGGACTGGAATATACAGCTGACGAAAACAGGGTATACCGATGAGGCAGGACACTGCCTGGTGATGCGCACGGTGATCAATAAGCGCCCGGTTTCACTGGTGGTGCTGGATGCCTTTGGCAAATACACCCATTTTGCTGACGCTAACCGTCTGCGTAAGTGGATGGAAACCGGCAAAATCTCTCCGGTTCCTCCGGCAGCGCTGAGTTACAAGAAGCAGAAAGCCTCGCAGGTGGTCACTAACCGGGCGGTCGATGACAGCGCGGTAGAATAACCTGCGCTCACGGGGCGACCTTTTTTTGCGGTCGCCCTGGTTATAACGCTCGCTGCATCAGTAATGTATCGCGCCATTCGCCATGTTTAAAACCAACGGCGCGAAAATTACCGACAATCTCAAACCCCATTTTTTTATGCAGATTAAGCGAGCCGGCATTGCGCTCGCCATTGCCGATAATCGCCAGCATCTGGTGGTAAGGACCTTGCTGACAGCGGACGATCAGCGCGGCCAGCAGGGCGCTGCCGATGCCCCGGCCCCCCATTTCCGCATCAATATAGACCGAATCTTCAACGGTAAAACGGTAGGCGGGACGTGGACGATATTGTGTGGCATAGCAGTAACCCACGACCTGCCCGTCGATCTCGGCGACCAGCCACGGCAGTTCGAACGAACAGACTTTTTGATGTCGGGCAGCCATCTCTGTTGCATCGGGGGGCGTTTCCTCAAAGGAACCGCAACCGTGCAGCACATGCCAGCTATAAATACGGGTCATCGCGTCGATATCGGCTGGTGTTGCATCACGGACGATCGGCTCAGAAGAGGAAAGGGACATTTTTTGCTCCATGCATTTTTGGATAATTTGCCATAACACCAGGAAGGTGAGGTCATAGAATATTCTTATGACAACGACCTCATTTTTCCATCACGAATCCTATAGTCCCGGCCAGATCAAAAGCTTAAACTAGCCGGAAAATTGACAGGCGCCGCCCGGCGCTGCCCTTAGTCTCAGGAACCTGCACATGTCTGGCTTGTTAACTTTTCTTCGTGTTTGTCTGCTGGCGCTGGTGGCGCTGTCGCCCCAGTTTGTACTGGCGGCGGATAACGACAACACTCAGCAAAATGATGCTCCCCCTAAAATCAACGCCTCCGTTGAACTGCCGAAAATGCAGAAGGTGCTGGACAAGATCAAACAGCAGGTTTCCGGTGAAACAAACGACAGTAAACTCAATGCGCTCAACGATCTGGCGCTGGAGTTGTCCGGCGATGCCGATACGCTGATGCAAAGTATCATCCCACAGCGTGCGCAGTTACAGGCGCAGCTGGCGGTGCTGGGCCCGGCCCCGGAAGCCAGCAGCGGTGTGAAAGAAACGGCTGAGGTCACCAGCAAACGCAACAAGCTGGAAAACCAGAAAGGCAAAATGGATGACCAGATAAAACAGGCCGAGGCGATCAAAAGCGGGGCGATTAACCTGTCGGCGCAGATCGTCAACCTGCGTCGTGACGCGCTGAAAACCCAGCTTGCGCTCAACGCTGGCAGTATTTTCGGTCCGCGCTTCTGGGCGCCGCTGTTTAATACCCAAAGCGATGACAGCGAAAAGATCAGCGCTTTTGTCGATGAGCTGACCGGCGCCGCTGCGCTCTCCTGGGAACCCGGCTGGCGCTTTGGCACGTTGGCATGGCTGTTGGCCGCCGGCCTGGTGGCCACGCTGGGGCGCCGCTATCTGGAAGAGTTTCTTGCCTGGGTGGGGATTCACCATTTGCCGGAAGGGCGCCTGCGCCGCAGTTTCCTGGCGGCAGCGACCGCTATCACCACCCTTGCCGCAGTAGTGCTGGCCTTTAACTTCCTCGACCTTGCCTTCACCCGCCACGATGACGTTGTCGACGAGGTCCGGGATTTCGCTGACAAGCTGGTCGGGCTCAGTGTGCTCTGTGGTCTGATTGCCGGCCTCGGGCGGGCTTTCCTCTCCACCCGTCGCCCGTCATGGCGTTTGCCGAATATCTCTAATGAAGTGGCGATGGCGTTAAAACCCTTCCCACCGCTCACCGCTGCGCTGGTGTTTATCTTCCAGACAGTTGAAAGCTTCAACAGCAGCGCCAGCACCAGCGTTGGCACCACTATCTTTGCTAACGGCCTGACTGCACTGCTGATTGGTGCCACGGCGCTGTCAATCAGTATGCGCACCAACCGCGTACGTCGCCGTATGATGCAGGAAGGTAATCAGCCGGAGGCGAAATCTACGCTGGTCGGGCTGATCCAGATGGCGCTGACGCTGATTGGCGTGGCGATTATGATTGCGCTGGTCATTGGCTATATCACGCTGGCGCGCTTCCTGAGCTACGAGCTGATCTGGATGGGGATTGTTTTTGGCTCTTTCTATATCCTCAGCCAGCTGGTGGCCGATGGGTGTGAAAGTCTGTTTTCCACTAACAATGCCTCCGGTAAACGCATTCAGGCTTCGCTGAATATCGATGAGCGTCATCTGGGGCAGGTTGCAGCAGTGCTGGGCGCCATAGGCAAAACTGTGCTGGTGCTGGCTGCTGCGATGGCGTTGCTTAACGGTACTTTCGGCAGTTCGACACCGATTGAGCTGGTGCAGAAAGCCATTGAGTTCTGGGGCGGTAAAGGCCTTGAATCCCTGAATATCGTCCCGGCGCATCTGGTGAATGCGCTGATCTGCATGGTGGTGGGCATCTGGGTTCTGCGTTCGGTCAAGCGCTGGCTGGAGCATGATTTTCTGCCGAAAACGACGATGGACAAAGGGATGCGCCTGTCGCTGATCACCCTGTTCAGTAATATCGGTTTTGTGCTGGTGATCCTGATGACCCTGTCGATTATGGGCCTGCAATGGAACAAGCTGGCCTGGATCGTCAGCGCCCTGTCAGTCGGTATTGGTTTTGGCTTACAGGAAATTGTGAAGAACTTTATTTCCGGCCTGATCCTGCTGACGGAACGTCCTGTTAAGGTCGGTGATCTGGTGAGTATCAGCGGCATTGAAGGCGATATTCGCCGTATCAATGTGCGTGCCACGGAAATCCAGCTGAGTGATAAATCGACGGTGATTGTGCCTAACTCGCAGCTGATTTCGCAGAACGTACGTAATGCCACAATGGGCAATGCCCAGGGGGTGGCGACCATTACGCTGACCTTCCCGCTGGATATTGACCCGCAGCAGGTTCGTCAACTGCTGCTTGAGGTGTATAACGAGAACGAACGCATTCTGGAGACCCCGGAGCCGTCAGTCACCTTTAAGGATCTGACCTCCACGGGGATTGTGCTGTCTGTAACCGGTAACGTTGCCAGCCCGCGTCAGGTGGGTGGGGCGAAAAGTGATCTGCTGTTTGATATCCTCACCCGCTTACGCAAAGAAGGGGTGATGTTATCCACACCGCAGACCATGATCATTGAACGTAAAAACGGTCAGATGGTATTGCAGGAGCCGAAAGAGTAAGGTCGAGGCACGCCCCGACCAGGGCACATTGAACGTAACAATGTAGGGTCGAGGCATGCCTCGACCGCCTCAAGGGTCAGGCGTGCCGGTCCCCCTGTGATTTATCGCACCCGCATTCGCCCCAGTGCTTCGCCCGCGTGGTTTTACCAATCCCCGGATTAAAGCTGTTGGTCGGGTCGAGCTGTTGATAGAACGCCTTCAGCTGCGGTTTGGCTTTGTACAGATGCCCGACGTTATGCTCTGCCGGGTACTCCGCGCCACGCGCGTGCAGGATGTCCAGCATCTTCTCCTTGAGCGCGTGCACATCCACCCCTTTTTTCACGATGTAATCCTGATGGAACACATGACAGAGGAAATGGCCGTAATAAAGACGGTGGGTCAGCGCATCGTCGAACTCCGGCGGGAGTTGCTCAAACCAGTCACGATCGTTACGGCGCAGGGCAATATCCAGCGCCAGGATATCCTCCACTTCCTCATGGTGTACCGCGTGATAACGCACGGCCGCGCCCGCCGCGGCAAAGCGATGCAGGAAAGCGTGTGCTCCCTCTTTTCCTTCGCACGCGAAGAACTCCCCTTCGGCGCTGCTGAAAAAGTCGTTTAAATAAGCGCGCGCTTCCGCCACCCCGTCGCCGGACATCTTCAGCATCAGATGGTGTTCAAAACGATCGCGATACTGCTTCATGCGCGGTGGCAGATGTGACGGCAGCAACGCGGCTATTTTCTGCAACAGACGGTCGCTGAAGTGGGGCTTCAGCCATTTGATCCGGGCGAGCAGGGCATCTGCGCGTCCCTTGAGCGTGAAGAACAGCGGCATTTTGTCGGTGCCGAGCTTATCGATCATCACAAAGGTGTCTTTGCCGTAGGTTTCCGCCATATCAAAAATATCGCGGTGCATATATTCCCCGGCCACGGGCAGATTATCGAAGCTGGCCAGCATATGGCGGCGCAGTTGGTCGAGCACCGCCGTGTCATTGGTGCCGATGTAAAACACCTGCTGGGCGCTTTCGCTGGCAAAGGTGTCCAGGCGGACGGCAAACAGGGCCAGTTTGCCGGCACAGCCGGAGGCCTCAAACAGCCGGCGTTCATCGGCATTAAAACGCGATGGCGTGTCAGCATCGACGTCGCGCACCCGTTCGGCGTAATCCGGGTCAGAGGCGTGACGCTGGTCGTGCAGCACATCACTCTGCTGCCAGCTGTCGTCATCCAGCTTGCCTAAAATCTGCTCCGGTGTGACGCCGAGGTTGATCCCAAGATGATTCACCAGCTGCAATTTTCCGCTGGCATCAATCTGCGCATACAGCGCCATCTCGGTATAGGCCGGGCCGCGTTTCACCAGCGATCCACCCGAGTTATTGCAGATACCGCCCAATACCGAGGCGCCGATACAGGAGGAACCAATCACCGAGTGCGGTTCACGTCCCAGCGGTTTCAGGGCTTTTTCTAACTGATAGAGCGTGCTGCCGGGAAACGCCAGCACCTGCTTCCCCTCATCCAGCAACTGGATTTTATCCATCCGCAGGGTGCTGATAATCACGATATCACGCGGATAATCTTTGCCGTTCGGCGTTGAGCCTTCGGTCAGCCCGGTGTTGGCTGCCTGCATCAGAATAATCACGTCGGCGGCAACACAGGCCTGCAAAATACGCCACTGCTCCAGTAAATTGCCGGGGAAGACCACCGCCAGCGCATCGCCTTCGCCCGATCGGAAGCCTTTACGATAGCGTTCCGTTTTTTCCGGTTCCGTTAACAGATGGTTGCGGCCCACAATGCGGCCCAGTTCAGCGATCAGTTTTTGTTCTGCGTGTTGGGAAGTGTGCATGTCATATCCTTGTCAGTATCACCGTCCTACTGTAGCACTCGCAGCGTGGCAATAAAGTCCGGCCTGTGGCGTCTGTGATTCATCACCTGAAAACTAGCTGCTATTCTCAAGGTATGACACACTGCACCCGCTTGTTACTTGCACTAAAATAATATAGATACGCCACAGTCACTTGAGAGAAAATCATCTGATGAAATGGATTTGTTCTGTCAGCCTTGCCGTTACTCTGGCGATCCAGCCAGCTTTTGCCGACGATTTGATCGGCCCACATCAACTGACTCCGCAGGCGCGTGACGCATTCGTTACCGATCTGCTGACAAAAATGACCCTGGATGAAAAGATCGGCCAGCTCCGGTTGATCAGCGTGGGGCCGGAAAATCCGAAATCCGCCATACGAGATATGATCCAGCAGGGGCAGGTGGGGGCGATCTTTAATACCGTCACCCGGCATGACATTCGTCAGATGCAGGATCAGGTGATGCAACTCAGCCGCCTGAAGATCCCGCTGTTCTTTGCTTATGATGTGATCCATGGGCAACGCACCCAGTTCCCGATCCCGCTGGCGCTGGCCGCGAGCTGGGACACCGAGGCCGTAGCGAATGTTGGCCGCATTGCGGCGTATGAAGCCGCTGATGACGGGCTGAATATGACCTGGGCGCCCATGGTGGATGTGACCCGTGAACCCCGCTGGGGACGTGGCTCAGAGGGCTTTGGTGAAGATACTTATCTGACGTCGGTGATGGGCCGCACGATGGTGCAGGCGATGCAGGGCAAAAGCCCGGCGGATCGCTATTCTGTCATGACCAGCGTCAAACACTTTGCCGCCTATGGTGCGGTGGAAGGCGGGCGTGATTACAACACCGTAGACATGAGTTCGCAGCGTCTGTTCCAGGACTATCTGCCGCCGTACAAAGCGGCGTTAGATGCGGGCAGCGGCGGCGTTATGGTGGCGCTTAACTCGCTGAACGGCGTACCGGCCAGCGCCGACAGCTGGCTGTTGAAAGAGGTGCTGCGTGATGACTGGAAGTTTAAAGGCATCACCATCAGCGATCACGGTGCCATTAAAGAGCTGATCAAACACGGCGTGGCACGTGATCCGGAAGACGCGGTGCGTATTGCGCTGAAGTCCGGCATTGATATGAGTATGAGCGATGAGTATTACAGCAAGTACCTGCCGGGCCTGGTAAAACGCGGTGAAGTGAGCGAGAAAGAGATCGACGATGCGGCACGCCATGTGCTGAATGTGAAATACGATATGGGGCTGTTTAACGACCCGTACAGCCATCTTGGTCCGGTGGGGAGCGACCCGGAAGACACCAATGCGGAAAGCCGTCTGCATCGCACCGAAGCCCGCGATGTGGCGCGCAAAAGCATGGTGCTGTTGAAAAACCGTCTGGAGACGCTGCCGCTGAAAAAATCCGGCACAGTGGCTTTAATTGGCCCGCTGGCGGACAGCCAGATCGACATCATGGGTAGCTGGTCTGCCGCCGGTGTGGCAGCGCAGTCCGTCACGCTGTTGCAGGGGATGAAAAACGCCACGGCCGGTAAAGCCACGCTGCTGTACGCCAAAGGCACGAACGTCACCGACGATAAAGGCATTCAGGACTTTATCAACCTGTATGAAAAAGCGATGACCGTCGATACGCGTTCACCGCAGCAGATGCTGGATGAAGCCGTTGCCACCGCTAAAAAAGCGGATGTGGTGGTGCTGGCGATAGGTGAGGCGCGTGGTATGGCGCATGAAGCCTCCAGCCGGAGTGACCTGACGCTGCCACAAAGTCAGCTGAAACTGATTGATGCGCTAAAAGCGACCGGAAAACCGCTGGTGCTGGTGCTGATGAATGCCCGTGCGCTCACGCTGGTGCATGAAACGCAGCAGGCCGATGCGATGCTGGAAAGCTGGTACAGTGGCACCGAAGGCGGTAACGCCATCGCCGATGTGCTGTTTGGCGACTACAACCCGTCTGGCAAATTGCCGATGTCCTTCCCGCGCTCCGTGGGCCAGATCCCGATCTATTACAACCATCTCAACAGTGGCCGTCCGTATAACTTCGAAAAACCGAACAAATACACCTCACACTATTTTGATGAAGCGAATGGCCCGCTGTTCCCGTTTGGCTACGGTTTGAGCTATACCTCGTTCACGCTGTCGCCTGTGAAGATGTCTGCGACGACCATGCCACGTAACGGCACGGTCAACGCCAGCGTCACGGTGACCAACAGCGGTAAGCGCGATGGTGCAACCGTGGTCCAGCTTTATCTGCGCGATCAGGTGGCCAGCATTAGCCGCCCGGTGAAAGAGCTGAAAGGCTTTAAGCGCATCATGCTCAAGGCCGGTGAATCACAAACCCTCACCTTCCCGATTGACGTCAGCGCGTTGCAATTCTGGAATGCCAGAATGCAGCAGGTGGCCGAGCCGGGTAAATTCAGCGTGATGATCGGGCTGGATTCCGCGCGCACCGTCGATGCGGAGTTTGATTACCTGTAAAGCGGGTCGGGCAGGGCATGCCCACCTCATTTTCCATTGGGGTGAGGCATGCCTCGCCCGGTTTCACTGGACGCTGTAATGGTCAATTTTCGCGATAAAATTCAGCAGCAGGTGTTCCGCTTAAATGGCCTGTCATTAAATGAGTTTGACCTGTCAAAACCACCTGGTGACCCCGGTCTGTACGGCCCGGACAGTGTGATATGGCGGGTGCACGGTGATTTTTCTTCCATGCTGTGTGGCGGGATCGCCGCGCTGTTGTTACAGATGCAACATCCGCTGGCGCTGGCTGGCGTGTGGGATCACTCCACTTTCCGCGACGACATGATGGGGCGGTTACGCCGCACCAGTCAGTTCATCGCCGTCACCACTTTTGGTAACACCATCGATGCACACACCCTGATTGAACGGGTGAAGCGCATTCATCTGCGCGTCAGCGGTGTGGATGCGCACGGGCAACCTTATGCCGCCAGCGATCCGGCGCTGCTCACCTGGGTTCATGTCGCGGAAACCCGCAGTTTCCTGGCGGCGCATTTGCGCTATAAAAACCCGCAGCTCAGTCTGGCTGAACAGGATCGTTATTATGCAGAGGCAGCGTTAGTGGCCGAAGCGCTGGGCGCGCAGGATGTACCGAAAAGTGTTGCCTGCGTTGCTGCGTATCTTGAGGCGATGCGGCCGCAGTTACGCTGTGATGAACGCACACAGGAAGTGTTATCCCTGCTGCTGAATGCGCCCGCGCCATCATGGCAGGCGCGTCCGGCGATGAATGCCATGCTGCTGGCGGGCATTGAACTGCTGCCGGAGTGGGCACAACAGGCGTTCGGACTGCATTTTTCTCCGCTACGGCGGCGCATTATTCGCCTGCGTATTGAGGTGATTGCCAGGCTGCTGCGCTGGGCGATCTCGCGCGGGGCGTATCAACGGGCCATGACGCGGGTCGGACGTTAATTCTCTTTCACGGTTCAAGGATCTCATCATGAAAAATATTCTCATCAGCGTGCTGCTGCTCAGCGGCACGGCCAGTGCAGCAGAAACATTACGTCAGGATCTGGATACCCGCCTGGCAAACTGCCAGCAGCAGGCGGTCAGCACGCTGGAGAATCTTCAGTGTTATGAGGTGGCGAATAAAGCCTGGGATAGTGAGCTGAATAAACAGTACCGGCTATTGCTGGCAGGGCAGTCACCTGAGGCGCAGGCCGCGCTGAAAAATGCCCAGCGGGCGTGGATCAGCTACCGTGACAGTTATTTGCAGGCAATGAACCGCTTTTATCAGCAGCAGCAGGGAACAATCTGGGGGCTGGTGGCGTCAGAAGCGAAGCTGAATGTGATTAAAGAGAAGGCCCGCGATCTCTATCGATTGCGTGAAAGCACCCATATGGGGGAGTAACAAAAGGCATTTTGAGACTTTTACCCTTGCCCCAACGTGATGTAACGCGCCATTCTCTTCTTATTGCCCAGGCCTATTCTCAAGGGAATGGAACCCGCCACACACCGTCGAGGCGTTATGACACAGCCCTATCAGATTGCTGAAGTCACCAATCAGCAACAGACGCTCATCGCAATTGTCGAACAGGATGAGCGCACCGCGTATTTTTATATCTGGCCGACAGACGCATTTCGTCAACAGTTTGCCGTGCGCGGCTGCTGGTTGCGTAACCTGTTGCCTGCCCCCTTGCAGGATGATGTTGCCGCGATGGAGCAGGGCACACCGCCGCTGCTCAGTGCCGAGTATTGCCGTACGCTGGCCGCCGAGCCGATGCTTGACCCGGCCGGGCTACAGATCATTTGGGAGCCGTCAGATGACGGTGCTGCTCTGTGGTACCAGGGGCAGCTTCTGGCCGTGATCCCGGGCTGGAGCCTGTACCAGGATCAGCAGGTGAGCTTTTCGGCGGGCTGCATTAAAGCGAACCGTCTGACCGCGCCGCTGGGTTCTGCGTCGACCAACAAAAACTACGCCGCCGCACAACAGCACCGGCAGTTTTTTCGCGAGTGGCAGGATGGCCAGCAGTGGGAGCCCTTCCAGCAGGAGATGCTGCAATGTTATGAAGCGCAGTACGGTGAATCACTGAAATATTACTCTATTGATCAGGGCAACTGGCCGCCGATGGCGATCTCCCAGCATTACCATGAGGGCTGCTGGTACTTTCTGACGCTTGGCATGTGCATCCGCCCGATGCCGTGGGTGGATTTCCTGTTTGATGACCTCGCCCCGGAATATCGTCGGACGGAGCTGGCGCTGGCCATCGATGCCGAGGTGATGACGGAAGAAAATGCCGTGCAAATGGCCAGTGCGTTAGCCGGATTTGCGCATATGCCATGGTCTCGCCTCAGCTGGCTGGGGGAAGGGCATACGCTCGAATCCTCAGTGGCCCCGATGGGGTTTGAAGGGTTTATTCTCTCATCTGCCCTGGGGCGTGAAAGCGGCCAGTTCCCGCTACCAAAACGTGACGGCGAAAAGGTCAATCTGCTCTGGGCGGCCCCGATTACGCAGCTTGAGCGCGAATTCGCGCAGGCCGAAGAGAACGGTGGCCTGGATCTGGTGGCGCGTCTGTTGCAGTACGGCGGCGGGCATATTTTTCGCGCCCGTCAGCAGGTGGTGAATGTAGAAGAGTAATTTCTCGCGATCCCGGCCTGCCAACGCCGGGAAACTTTCGGTTTACGCCCGCCTCGCATAAAGCACGATTTTATGCAGACCATGAGATGCCTCTTATGCCAGAATAGTCAGTATCATTTCTGAGGAGTCGGCATGTCTGCAATTGAAGTTATTCTGGTCGACAGCCAGGATCGTCCTACCGGTAAGATGGAAAAAATGGAAGTTCATGAAAAAGGTCTGCTGCATCGTGCGGTCACCGTTTACGTGTTCAACACCGACCATCAGCTGCTGTTACAGCGTCGTGCCAGTGGTAAATACCACTGTGGCGGGCTGTGGAGCAACACCACCTGTGGGCACCCTTATCCGCAGGAGTCGACTCAGGATGCCGCTGAACGCCGCTTGCGCGAGGAGATGGGGCTGCGCCTGACGCTGCAACCGGTGTTTGAACTCAGTTATTATCTGCCGCTCAGTAATGGCCTGACCGAACATGAATATGGCCACGTCTATTTTGCCATCAGCGATGTGCAGCCTGATATTAATCCGGAAGAGGCCGACGACTGGCGTTATTGTTCCCTGGCCGATATCCAGCGAGAAATGCACGCTCACCCGGAACGCTTCACTCCGTGGTTTTTGCTGACGTTTTCCCGCATCCCTTCTGAATTTGCGCGTTTTACCGCGCAGCAGTCAGATCACTCTTCCAGATAGATCCCCATCCGGTCAGCCAGCGCCAGTAACTCGCCAACCACCGGCGGGGTAGTGAGAAGCTGAGTTCCCTGGTGGTGCATCTGTAATTCTCCGTTAATACGGTCGCCAAAAAACAACCATGCCTGGCCTTCGTGTTGACGTGAAGGCCAGGTCAGACCCTGAATGTGCGGATATTGATGATGGACTGCTTCAGCCCACTGGCGTGTAATGTTGTATTCACTGGCATCGGAGTGAATGAGCTTTTTGTTGGCGCGCATTTTTACCAATGAAGCCAGGTCGAGGCTGGCTAACTGCATGGGGACTGTGGTGACCAGTTGGCTATGACGAAATGCAGCCAACGCTTTAACCTGATAGACGATAGCCGACTGCGAAATATCGATATCATGAAATATCACTTCGCACAGCGCCACCCTGGTGACGTCTCCGGCATAGAGTGTCGGAATGAGTCTGCCCTGCTGGTCGAAAATCGGGCTGAAGCGCGCGTTACCCTGCAATGTATTGTTAAAACTGTCGCCAGCAAACTGCTGACGATGAACGCGAAACAATAAATGACCTGCAGGTAGTAACACAGGGTTAATCGCAACCGAACCTACAGGACATAAAAACGGCGAAAGTCCTTTTCCGTTACTGCTCTCCTTAGCCATGCTGTGCTCCGGATTTTGCCTGAAGCGCAGCATCGGTGACTGCCTGAGGATCGCTGGTGAGCAGGTCTTTTGGCCTGCGTCCCCCCAGCCAACTGTTTCCAGTAGCAAACCAGGCGGCCAGCGACCAGGGCGTGCGTGTGCCATCGAAGATGTCCAGCACCTGTTTGATCACGGGCAGAGGTTGCCAGGCTTCATCAAACGCGTAATCCGGGTAGCGGTCCTGGCCTTCAACGTTGATGGCAAAGGTTTTACCCCGACGTTTCCAGGCATTGGGCCCGGCACTGCGGTTAGCATTGGTAAAATGGGCTTTGTCAGACAGTTCGCCGGATCTGATCCATCGGTCTTCGCTCAGTACGAATTCACGGATATCGTGCTGACGCTGTTGATTACGTGCATGGTACTGCTCATAGCCATCAAAAATACTTTCTGATTTATTTCCCCCGGCGTGAGCGGTTTTTTTTTTGCGCGCAGGTTTAAGCAGTGTCTGGGCAATTTCAAAAAAAGCCAGCGCCAGGGAGGGATCAAGAAGGGGATTACTGACCATCTTCTCCAGTTTTTTGCGCAATGCGACACCATTGCCTGCAGGCGAAGGGGCGGCATCTTTTAGCTGATTAACATTGATGACCAGATATTCAGCACTCTCTTCAGCAGCCATATTGCGTAGCTGCTGACCATTAAACAGGCTGATGGTTTCTGATATGGCTGGTGTAGATTTTGCTGACATAGAACACCCCCGACTGGATATATTGCATATTTTGAATATATCGAATATTTGTCGGTATGTCTAAAATTTCATCGAAATTTGCGTGCAATGCGGGAGCGTGTGACGAATCATTTCGCCACACGCTTTCTCCTCTACTGATGACTGAAAGCAAAATCCTCGGAATCCACATCATAACCTGAGGGTTCCCAGCGGATAGCCAGCAGGGCGATCAGGCCGATAATCGGTGCCATCCCAATCACCCAGAACACATTAGTGCCCAGCAGGGCGGCCAGCACCGGGAACAGGAACAGCGAAGCCCTCGAACTGGCGCGCACCATTGTCTGATTGAAGCCCACGCCCACGCCGCGCAGCGACGTCGGGTAGCTGAGTGAGGCGTAAGTCATGGTATGTGCGCCCGGTCCGAAGCCCTGGCCCAGCAGGAACAGGGCCAGCATGCCAATCGAGATCGCCGCCTGTTGCCCGTCTTCCGGGCGTCCAACCAGTGCCAGACCGACCAGCGCCGCGATCTGGAACGTATAACCGAGTGTCATCATTTTCCAGGCACCAAAACGTGGCACCAGCCGTACGGCCAGCGTACCCCCGACAAAGGCAAACAACAGATTCAGCGCCAGCGACAGCAGAATGGTGTTCAGCATCGATTGTGCCAGGAAGCTGGAGATAATCACCGGCAGGCCAAACGCCACCGCGTTATAGGCGAAGGGGGAGACAATCGAGGTAACAGTCGCCAGCACGGTACGCTTCAGGTAAACCCCTTTGAACAGCGAGCCGTAGTTGCTCCAGCTGGCACGGCGTACCGCTTTGACTGGCGCGAGATCCGCATCTGCGGCGACATGTGCATTAATGCCCCAGGAGCTGCGCAGGATGGCCGCTGCCCCTTTCAGGTCACCCTGATTGGCGGCCCAGACCGGAGACTCGCTCATATAGCGACTGCGAATGGCGATAATAATCAGTGCCGGTACGGCCCCGAAGCCAAGAATAATGCGCCACATCAGGTCGCTGTGGCTTTCCGGCAGCACTGACCAGAAGAACAACACCAGCAGATAAGAGATAGAGATCGCTGCGTACCAGGTGGGGCACCACATGGCAATACTGGCGGCTTTATTGCCGCGCCCCCGCAGTTTGGAAAACTCGGCAAGAAAAGCCATCGCTACCGGTAAATCAATACCGATGCCCATGCCCATCACGAAACGCGCACCGGCCAGAACGTACTCATTGGGGGCAAAGGCACAGGCGAGGGCTGCAAAAACAAAGAAGAACATATCCGCCATAAAGACGCGGTAGCGGCCAATTTTATCGGTAAGGTAGCCACCAATCAGCGCGCCGACGATGGCACCCAGCGTAATCGATGAGGCGATCATACCTGCCCCAGCCGGGGAGAGGCCAAATTCGCGGGTGACATCTTTCATGCCAAAGGCCAGTGCACCCAAATCATAGGCGTCAAGAAAGACACCGCCGAGGGCGATACCGATAACAATACGTGCATTGTTGCCAGAGTGACTGCTGGTGTTGACCAGCTGAGAGACATCCGATGCCTGACGGAGGGTGACGACTTCGCCTGTCGGCGTGTTCCCTGCCAGCGCGACGTGCGCCGAAGAAGTGATTTCAGTCATGATGTTGAGTTTTATTGTGATGAGTAAACTCAGAGCATAACTGTCTGACCTGTCGTGTTAAATTCCGTCTGATTATAAGTTACAACCAACGGTGCTAGCGGGGCGGCAACAGGCTGCCGCCGGGCCGCACGATCAGGAACGCACGATGAAGGTATATCCGGCGAGCATCACGCCGCCAATCCCGCCCAGCGCCATCAGCAGGAAGATAAATATCACACCAATCTTTTGTAAGTTCATCACTTCATCCATTTTCTCAACCAGGGGCGAAGTATAGCGCTTTCGCCCGTGGGAATTAAGTTAAAGCCGGCGTTTTATTGTGCCGAATCGGGCTGTTTTGAGAAGAACAGCGTGACGCGTGCCACTTCAATACCAAATTTTTTCATCGAGGTGACGTTCATCAGATGCTGCGCATCCTGCTGATAAATCCAGTCGTCAAAGTTCAGTTTATAACTGCTGTCGTCGGTTTTGACCGTCATGGTGTAACGCCAGTTAAACGCGTTACCGCTGGCATGGCCGGTTGCCGTGCCGATAATATCCCCGGCCGTTCCGGTGTAGCTGCCGTCGGCCAGGCGGCGGATATGCCAGACCCGCGTCTGCTTCTCGCCGTCGTCATAAACGAACTGCTCGTTTAACGTCAGGGTTTCGCCCACCACCTGGCCGCGGATAACCACTTCAAAACGGCGGATCTGCTTCCCGCTGTAATCCTGCACCATGCCCCAGGCGCGGGACTCACCGTTGAACCAGCTGAAAATATCAATCTTCGGTTGCGCCTGCTGATAGTCTTCCAGCGTGGCACCACAGCCTGCCAGCAGCAGGCTGAACGTCAGTAACAGGGATTTCCACATGATTAACCTCCGGTCAGTTCCCGACGGATATCGGGGTAAGTCGACGATGGCGATAGCCAGATATTGAGGAAAGCGTCGCGAAAGGCAGCATCAAAGCGCGGGCCGATCGGGCTAATAGCCGCCTGCGTTCCGGCGGCCTGCCAGTAAAACTGTCCGCCGCGGGCATCCGCCTGAAATGCCAGGCGGGTGCCATCGCTGACGTCCGGCCAGACGGTGGCCAGCTGTTGTAGCCACTGCTGACGCTGATCGCTGCTGCCGGTATTCTGTGCCTGCCACTGTTCCAGCGTGGCATCCAGCAGTTCCTGGCGGCTGATGTCGCGGCGGTAGGTGATCACCAGTGCCAGCGGCCACTGCTCGGGTTGCCAGCGTCCGCCGGGCGTCAGGAGCTGGGAATCGTACAGTGTAAATGGCCCCCAGGTCAGCGTCGCTTTGCCCACGTTCTTCCAGCGTAGCCAGTCAGCGGCCTGGCTCAGCGATGAAAATAACAACAGCAATAACAGCCATTTTTTCATGAATTTCTCCGCAGGAGTCTGCTGGCTAACGGTAGCCAGATCGCCCAGCCAATCGCCAGCGCACCCAGCGCCATGGCGGGTGACTGATGCCATTGCAGGCCACCGAGCCGCTCACCAATGAAATAGGAAAAGGGTCCGCCCAATGCGCCAGCCACGATCAGCCAGCGCCAGTCAGGTGCAAAGCGATGGAGGATCAGCCCCCACCAGCAGGCGAACGTCAGCCACAGTGCAAGCATCCAGACGGGAAACGCGTGGCTGCCGCTAAAACTGAACAGATCGACGCCCAGCCACAGACTGTCGAGCGCGATACCTGCCAGCGCGACCAGCAGCAGGCGCAGCTTCATCACGCGCGGGCTCAGCAGCCAGGCCAGCAGCGCCCCGGCGCACAGCAGCAGCCCGATGCGCTCGCGCAGCGCCACGGCCAGCCCCCAGTAGAGATCAAAACCGAGGGTGAGCAACCAGAAGCGCAGGCGGCTCATGCGCGTTGCAGTGTGAGCTGGACGGTGCCAATGGTCTGCGCGCGGAAACCCGCCTCGCAATAGCAGAGATAAAACAGCCACATACGGCGGAAGCGCTCATCAAAGCGTCCTTTTGACAGCTGTGGCCAGGCGTTGTCAAACCGCCGCCGCCACAGTTGCAAGGTCTGCGCGTAGTCCGGGCCGATTTCCAGCTGGTCAATTTCGCTGAAATCGCTGATTTCTTGCAGCGTGTTCTGCAACAGGCTGACTGAGGGTAAAAAGCCGCCGGGGAAGATATAACGCTGGATAAAATCGACGCCGCGCGCATAGCTGTCAAAACGTTCTTCACTGATGGTGATCGCCTGCAATGCCAGACGGCCGCCCGGCTTCAACAACTGCTGGCAGCGCTGAATAAACAGCGGAATATAGGCTTTACCCACCGCTTCAATCATCTCTATCGAGACAATTTTGTCGTACTGGCCGCTAAGATCACGGTAATCTTCACACAGCACGGTTACCTGGTCGCTCAGCCCGGCGGCGGCGATGCGCTGACAGCAATAGACATACTGTTCGCGCGAGATGGTGGTGGTGGTCACCCGGCAGCCGTACTCGCGAGCGGCAAATTCAGCCATGGCGCCCCAGCCGCTGCCAATCTCCAGCAGATGATCATTCGGCGTCAGCCCCAGCTTCACGCACAGGCGTTTCATTTTGGCCTGCTGCGCCTGCTCCAGCGTCATCTCCGGCTGCTGGAACCAGGCGCTGGAATAGAGCATCGCCTCATCAAGAAACGTGGTGTAGAAGTCGTTGCCGAGGTCGTAATGGGCGGCGATATTGCGCTTTGCCTGGCGCACATTGTTGCGGCGCAACGCATGACGCAGCTGATTAAACGGTGCGGTCAGCCAGCTGAGGCGGGCCTCCAGTTTATCAGCGACACGGGTATTTTGTGCCAGCGTCAGGATCACGGCGGTTAAGTCCGGGGTTTCCCATTCGCCATCCATATAGGTTTCTGCAGCGGCTATGCTGCCGCCCAGCAGGATACGGCGATACGCCCGTGAGTGATGCACCATCACTTCGGCCTGAAGCGCAGCCTGCGCATCGCCGAAGAAGCAGGTGCCGAGATGCGGGTCATGCAGGGTTAATCCCGCCCCTTTGATGCCCTGCAACAGGGATAAAATCACCCGGCGTGATGCGGAGAAGCGTTTACCCGTTTTTGCACGGCGTGCCAAGCTGAAATCAGTGCCAGTCATGGGTTATTTCTCCGACTTGCTGTGGTCATACACCGGCGCACCTTTGCGCCAAAGTTTCCACGCCTGCCAGTAAATCGCCAGCGCGGTACGAACGGTCATCATTGGAAAACGCCAGAGAAAATGGCGCAGCGTCTGCCGGGTCAGCGGCTGACGGCGTAAATGCAGGGTGGCATCAAACTCGCGCCCCTCACGGTGATTCTCAATATGCACCTGCAGTGATTTACCCGGCGGGGACAGCCGCCAGTGGTAAACCATCTCCATGGGGTTAAACGGCGAGACATGAAACGCTTTCTGCGTGGTTTCGCTGCCGTCAGGTTTCACCGCATACGTATGACGCTCATTCCACGGCGTATTACGCACTTCGGCCAGCATCCAGCGCAGGCTGTCGGCAGCATCGTACAGGTAGTAAAGGTTGACCGGATTGAATGAGCAGCCAAAGTAACGCAGCTGCGTCAGCAGCATCACGCGTCCGGTAAGATGCTCCCCAGTCAGGGCGGCAATGCGCGCCTGAGCACGCTCTTTGATGCCGCTGCCGCCACCAAGATAATCGTCCTCACTGAAGCTGGCAGCGCGCAGATTGTGGTGGCCGATGCCGACATTTTTTAGCAACGGCAGCTCATCAAGATCAATTAGCGGCATAAAAATGCGGTAGCTGAACTGATGATCGACCGGGGTGAAGCGACGATGGCGCACATGGCCGCTGTACAGCACGCTGTTCACAGTAAACCTGCCTGGTCCATGGCCGTCGTTACATCTAACGCGCTGCGAATGCCATCTTCATGAAAACCGTTGTAGCTCCATGCGCCGCAGAACCAAGTACGGTTGTTCCCGTTCAGCAGCAGCCGCTGCTCTTGTGTGTGCAGAGCATGTGGTCCGAACTGCGGATGATGGTATTCAAAGCGGCGTAACACGCGGGCCGGATCGATCGGTTGTGTCGGGTTGAGGCTGACGCAGAACGTATGCGGTGACTGAATGCCCTGCAGGATATTCATATTGTATGTCACGCTGGCACCCTGCTGTTCGCTGTCGTTTGCTTCATCATCCAGACGGTAGTTCCAGCTCGCCCAGGCTGCGCGGTTCTGTGGAAGCAAACGGGTATCGGTATGCAGCACCACTTCATTGGCGCGATAGGGCACACCGGCCAGCATCTCACTTTCCTGCGGCGACGCATCGCCCAGCAGCTGCAATGCCTGATCGCTGTGACAGGCGAAAATAACCTGGTCATAGCGCTCGACGCCTCGCGGGCTTTCCAGCGTGACGCCATCGGCATCACGCGTTATCCGGGTGACCGGGGTATCGAGATAGACCTGCATCTGCTGCCCGATCAGCTGCATCATGCGGCGGATATATTCCCGCGAACCGCCGGGCACTACGTACCATTGCGGTCGCTGGGTTAAATCCAGCAGGCCGTGATGATGGAAGAAGTTCAGAAATTGGGTCAGCGGCATACGGCGCATCTCACTCAGTGAGACTGACCAGATGGCGGCACCCATCGGCAAAATATAGTGCCGGGCAAAAAATTCACTAAAGCCCTGCGCGGTCAGAAACTCATCCAGTGAACCCTGGTCCTGCTGCTGCGCCAGCCACTGCTTTCCACAGCGATTAAACCGCACGATCTCTGCGAGGAAGCGATAAAACGAGGGCTTTAACAGGTTGCTACGCTGGGCGAAAAGGCTGCTGAGCGTGTGGCCGTTATACTCCAGCCCGGTGCGGGAATTGCGCACTGAAAAACTCATTTCCGTGGGCCTGCCTTCCAGCCCCAGTTCGGCCAGGAATCCCTGAAAACGCGGATAAGTGCGATCGTTAAAAACAATGAATCCGGTATCAATCGCCCAGTGCTGACCGTCCAGCTCAACGTCCACCGTGGCGGTATGGCCACCGAGTGTACTGCCGGTTTCATAAAGATGAACCTCGGTGCGTGGGGCTAATTTCCACGCACAGCTCAGGCCAGCAATTCCACTGCCAATAATCGCAATGCGCACGCATTACCTCGCTATTTTTTGCGTTAACAGACGCTGAAGGGCCTGGGGCAACCGTGAGGTCACCCGCAGAATAAAAGCAAACAGCGCCGGGAAAGCGATTTCGGCCTTTCCTTTTGCCAGCCCGCGCCGGATAAAGCGCGAAGCCTGAACCACGTCGACAATCATCGGCATGGCAAAATCGTTGCGCTGTGTCAGCGGCGTGTCGACAAAGCCGGGCAGCACCAGCGTGATGCCAATCTGCTGACGCTTGACATCCTGCGCCAGGCTGCGGGCGAAATAGGCCAGCGCGGCTTTCGAGGCACCGTACGCTTCGGCGCGCGGCAGGGGAACCATGCTGGCGGTAGAGCCGACCAGCGCCACGCGGCTGCCAGGCTGCATCTGTGGGAGCAGGCTGTCCAGGCAGTTCACCGGACCACTGAAGTTCGTCAGCATCACGCGGTGGACTTTTTCGGCATCGACAATGCCATGGTCAAGATATTCACAGGTGCCTGCACAGAGGATCGCCAGATCTGCCCGCTTGCCGTCCAGAGCGGCGCGCGTTTCAGCCAGGTCAGTGATATCAAACAGGCAGATGTCAATCAGCGGGAACTGCTGGCGCAGTGCGTCCAGTCGCTCCGGATTACGCCCGCAGGCGGTGACATGCCAGCCTTCCGTTGCATAATCCTGCGCTAATTGCAGGCCGATGCCGGAGCTGGCGCCAGTGATCAGGACACGTTTCATGGTTGCAACCTCTTTTTGACCAGGCCGATGATCGTGCCCAGCAACGGTAGCTTTTCGTAGAGCATGGCGCCCATATCGTAGTAATCGCGCTGAAAGACCACTTTATTGTCGCGAAATTGCAGGTAGCTGCTGCCCTCCAGCGTCTGGTCAGCTCCCCGTTGCAGGGCAGGGTGGGCATACTCCATGCGCCACAGCAGCAGCGCGTCGGTATCAAACTCGCGCACCTGCGTCACCACAAAGCGGCAGTAACGCATGTTTTTCAGCAGGCTGGCAAAGTACTGCTCCACCACCGCAATGCCCTGGTGTTCACCTACCGGATCGCTCAGGCAGATCTCCGGATGGTAAATCTGCGCCAGCATTGTCAGCCTGTCGCTGTCCAGCGTCTGGTAAAATGTCACTAACTGCTGTAGTGCGGCCTGCTGAGTCATACCTGATTCCTTAGTGACCGTATGCGGTAATCGAGAACCCCTGCGCCTGCCAGTGGCTCATCTGTTCCTGCTGGCGTTTGGTTAACGCTTTTCCGGTATAAACAAAAATATGCTGACCGGGGAAAAGCTCGGGGCGGGGAGACTCCAGCGGCTCGGCCAGGATGTCAATGCGCCAGCCCTGCTGCGAGAGTCGCCAGGCTTCCAGCCACAGGCGGGGTCGGTCCGTCAGGCCCCAGCCAATCAGCAGTGCATCTTTGCCTGCTTTCTTGCGTGAACCCGTTAAACAGAAGCTTATGTAATCAATTAAAGCACCATCTAATAAACTACACATGGCCCGGGCGGTATTTTGATCTAAACCAAGGCGCTGGCGGATGGGGATGAAAACATGGTCGATAAGAATTTCTGCCGGGTTTTCTTTACCCATTGAGGCGATTTTTACGCGTAGCTTTGACGGACGCACGAGGCGAATAACCGCCAGCATCTCTTCCTGAAGGGCAAGCCACCCATCATCAATATTAACGTTTTCGCCTTCGAGCAGCGCTTTGACCTTACCGACCGGCACGCCGCTCTCAATCCAGCGTTTAATCTCTTCAATGCGCGCAATATCGTCTTCATCAAACAGACGATGACCCCCTTCGGTGCGCTGTGGTTTCAGCAGACCATAACGACGTTGCCAGGCGCGCAGCGTGACCGGATTAATGCCGCAGCGTTCTGCGACGTCACCGATGCTGTACAGTGCCATGTATTACCTCTTGACTTGCTGTCAGACCTTTTATCAGCCTAACCAATATTATCAGGTTGTACAAAGTATTATTTGTTGTACAAGTTGAAATGATGAAAATAAACAGCTATATCTCATATTAGAGATTAATTCCCAAATATGAGAAATGAAGATGGAACAAACCCCAACGGAACAGCGGCTGGCACAACGTCTGGCCGACCTGCGTGTGGAAAAGGGCTGGTCGCTGGAGACGCTTGCCGAGCTTACCGGGATTAGCCGCGCTTCGCTATCCCGTATCGAGCGGGCTGAGACCAGCCCGACAGCCTCTTTGCTTAACCGACTGTGTAATGCCTACGGATTAACGATGTCACGTTTGTTAAGCGAAGTGGAACAGGAGGCTGTACAACTTTTGCGGCCTGAGCAGCAAAGCGTCTGGCACGATGTGGAAAATGACTACGAGCGCCGATCGCTCTCCCCGCCTGCGCAAGCGTTTCATGCGGAGCTGGTGGAAGCCCGGCTGGCGGCGGGTGCGCGTATTGACTATGACATTCCGCCGATCGCCGGGCTTGAGCAACATATCTGGATCCTGGATGGCGTACTGGAATTTCAAATGGATGAGCGTTTCTGGCGGCTGGAGCAGGGGGACTGCCTGCGTTTTCATCTGTTTGGCCGCACCCGCTTTCATGCACCTGAAGCGGGCGGTGCACGCTATGCACTGGTGGTGGCCCGTCCATGAACAATATTGATTATCAATGGCTGGATGCCGGTCAGGCGCAGCAGGCGCTGCCTGCATTGTGTGAGGTGCTGGATGGCTGCGTGGCGCAGGGGGCCAGTATTGGCTTTATCGATCGTGATGCGCAGAGGCTGCACCATTTCTGGCAGGATGCCGTTCTCAGCCTGGCCTGCGGGGATAAACAGCTGCTGGTGGCGAAGCGCGACGGGCGAATTGTCGGGACGGTAATGCTGGTGCTGGCTATGCCCGCGAACGGCGTGCATCGTGCCGAAGTGATCAAACTGTTGGTGCATCCGGATGCACGCCGCTGCGGGATTGCCCGTGAACTGATGCAGCAGGCAGAAGCCCGGGGACGTGAACTCGGGCGCAGTCTGCTGGTGCTGGACACGCGCAGCGGGGATGCGGCTGAACCGCTTTACCTCTCGCTGGGCTGGAAGGTGGCCGGGCAGATCCCGGGCTATGCCCGATCGACCGCTGGCGTGATAGATGCCACCACGATCATGTATAAGGCGATCGATCCGATTGGGTAAGCGGTCGGGCGCGCTCCCCCGGATCACTTTCCGGGGGAGACGGGGCTAAACGCGGGCGGCCAGCGCGTCCACGCGCGCCATCGCCTGATACAGCGCACTTTCTGTCACCGTCTCGCGCATATTTTCCATATCCGGTGCATGCACCGATTCACGCACAATCACCGCCAGTTCGTCCGCATTCAGTTCGGCAATCTCTGCCAGACTAAGCGGTACACCACAGTCTCGCGCCAGGCGCATTTCTGCCAGCAGCTCTGCATCATCGCGCTGCTCCAGCGCCAGCAGGCAGAGATTGCCGTAGCCGACCAGCAGGCCGTGGCCGAATTCGCGGGTTTTGTCGACGAAAGTGAACCCTTCGTAAATGGCATGGGAAGCCGCCGCATGGGCGCCGTTGCTCATCAGTGAAGTCAGCCCGGCAAAGGTGAAGATGGCATCCAGCGCCTGATCGAGAGCGTGATCAGGCTGCCGCTGGCGCACGGCTTCACAGGCTGCCGGGCCGTGTTTTGCTATCACGTCATAGCAGAGACGGCTGTGTGCCAGCGAGGAGAGCGCATTCGCATCCACGGCCGGGTGGCGTTCGCTCACCGCACGAAACTCATACCATTTTGCCAGCGTATCGCCCAGCCCTGCGGCCAGCCAGCGCAGCGGTGCCTCGGTCAGCAGTTGGCTGTCGATGATCACCGCCGCCGGAGCCTGCGGCAGCGGGAAGATATCAAAAAAGTTGCCGTTATCGTCATAGCGAATGGTTAACGGCGTCACCGCCGAACAGGTCGCGGCGATGGTGGGCAGGGTGATCACCGGGATATTCTGCTCGGCACCGACCGCCTTGCAGGTATCCAGCGATTTACCTCCCCCCGCTGCAATAATCACGTCGGCCTGATATTCCTGCGCCAGCGCGCCCAGGCGGGCAATCTGGCGTAATGAGGTTTCGCCGCCAAACCATTCGCTGCCCACCAGCAGACAACCTGCTGCCGTCAGCTGTTGCGCCACCCGGTCTTTGACCGCCGCCAGCGCCTGGTGGCCGCCAATCAGCAGCACACGCTGGCCCAGTTCACGGCTGAGGGTGCCGATCTGGTTGATGACTCCCGCGCCACGCAGTACGCGCGCCGGGAAAATCAGATGTTGGTGTGACATGGTTATCCTTCAGAAAAAAAGGGGGAAAGTTATGGCTATCATCTGACGGAACCCTCCGCAGGAAAATCACTCGTATCCACTATTCACTTCATGATTTACTTAACTATCGATCGTTTAATCAGTGGAACGAAAGTGAGCCTCAACCGTTTACCCAATCTGAAACTATTGAGTGTGTTTGTCTGTGTGGCGCGCTGCCAGGGCTACTCCCGCGCCCAGCAGGAGCTGAATATGACCACGCCTGCGATCAGCGCCTATATGAGTGAGCTGGAGCAACAGCTGGGTTTCGTGCTGTGCCGACGCGGGCGGGCAGGATTTTCACTGACAGAAAAAGGCGAACAGTATCTGCAATACAGCCTGCAATTGCTGGATACCTTGCAGGACTTTGACCGCCAGGTGGACGGGCTGAAGAATGAGCAGGGTGGCGTGTTTTCACTTGGCGTCGTGGACTCTATCGCCACGGATGACCGACTGCATCTGGCCGATACCCTGCGTCAGTTCAGTGACCGCTTTCCGGCGATCTACCTCAGCCTGGCGGTACGTGACCCGAATGAGTTGCAGCAGCAGGTGCTGGATAACCGCCTTGACCTGGCCATCGGGCATTTCCCGGTGAACGTGAATAATCTGGTGACAGTGCCGCTGCACCATGAACAGCACTGGCTTTACTGTAGCGACAGCCATTCGCTGTTTGCCCGCCACACCCTGGATGACCTGCAAAATGTGGGCTTCGTGACTCGCAGCTACTGGAATCAGAGCGAGCTGGCGCGGCGCGGCTTTAAAGATAGTAGCGCCTCTGTGGAAAGCATCGAAGCGCAGCTGATTCTTATCCTTTCTGGTAAGTATATTGGTTACCTGCCGGAGCACTGCGCGCGGTCATGGGTGGCTGAGGGCCGGTTGCGGCGTCTGTCACCGGAACAGTTCAACTATCGTGCAGCATTTTCCCTGATTTTTCGTCGTGGCCGCAGCCGGGAAGTTCCGATCCGTGCCCTGCGTGACCTGCTGAAACTGCAAGCCGCCGCAGGAGATTAACGTTTGCAGGCTGACGCCGCCGCAATACTGTGTAAAAATACAGCCTTGTTTAGCTGGAAGTGATTGTCATGGCGTTAACTGTCGCGTTAAAAACGCAAATTGCCGGGTGGTATAAAGCCCTGCAACAGCAAGTTCCCGATTTTATTCCGCGTGCGCCGCAGCGGCAGATGATTGCCGAGGTCGCGAAAACGCTGGCGGGGGACGACGGTCGTCATCTGGCAATTGAAGCGCCGACCGGGGTGGGGAAAACCCTCTCCTACCTGATCCCCGGTATTGCTGTCAGCCGCGCTGAGGAAAAACCGCTGGTGGTCAGCACCGCTAACGTGGCCTTACAGGATCAGATTTTCAGTAAGGATCTGCCCCTGCTGAAGAAAATTATTCCCGATTTGAAGTTCACTGCGGCGTTTGGTCGTGGTCGTTACGTGTGTCCGCGCAATCTGTCGGCGCTGGCAACAGATGAAGAAAATCAGGGCGATCTGCTGCTGTTCCTCGATGACGATATGACCGCCAGCAAAGATGAGCGGGTCATCTGCACTGAACTGGAAAAATCCCTCAAGCGCTATCAGTGGGATGGACTGCGCGATCACTGTGCGGAAAATATTGAAGACTCCCTCTGGCAACGCCTGAGCACCGATAAAGCCAACTGCCTCGGCAGTAACTGCAACTGGTTCCGTGAATGCCCGTTTTATGTGGCGCGGCGTGAAATCGAAGATGCGGACGTGGTGGTGGCGAATCACGCCCTGGTGATGGCCGCACTGGAAACAGAATCCGTGCTGCCACCGCCGAAAAACCTGCTTCTGGTGCTGGATGAAGGCCACCATTTACCGGATGTGGCACGCGATGCGCTGGAGATGAGCGGCGAAATCACCCCAGGCTGGACCGTGTTACAACTGGATCTGTTCTGCCGCCTGGTGGAGCAGTGCCTGGCGCAGTTTCGTCCGAAACGCCCGCCGTCCCTTAGCCACCCGGACAAGCTCAAAGCCCACTGCGAAGAGGTGCGTGAGCAGTTACAGATGCTGTCGCAAATCTTAGGCCTGTATCTGCCGCCGGAAGGGCAGGAGGGCGAATATCGCTTTGAGATGGGGCTGCTGCCCGAAGAGATCCTGACAATCTGCGCCCGCCTTTTCAAACTCAGCGATGCGCTGCGTGGGTTGGCGGAAGGGATGATGAATGACCTCAGCGAGAAAACCGGCCAGTTTGACGTAGTGCGCCTGCACCGTACGCTGATCCAGATGAACCGTGCGCTGGGCTGGTTTGAAGCCAGCAGCAAGCTGTGGCGACTGGCGGCAATGGAGCAGGCATCCGGCGCCCCGGTGTCGAAATGGGTCACACGGGAAATCCGCGACGGTAGCGCGCATCTGATGTTTCACTGCGCCGGGATACGCGTCAGTGAACAGCTGGAAAAGTTGCTGTGGCGCAAGATCCCGCATGTGGTGGTGACCTCGGCGACGCTGCGCTCGTTAAACAGTTTCCAGCGTCTGCAGGAGATGTCCGGCTTGAGTGAGAAAGCCGGGGACCGTTTTGTCGCCCTCGATTCGCCGTTTAATCATGTGACTCAGGGGCAGCTGATTATCCCGCAGATGAAGTACGAGCCGATGCTGGCGAACGAAGTGATGCACCTGGCGGAAATGGCGCACTTCTTTCGTCATCAAATTAAGCTTGCGGCCCATAAAGGTATCCTGGTGCTGTTCGCCAGTGGTCGCGCCATGCATCAATTCCTCGCTTACCTGCCCGAGTTGCGCCTGATGATGCTGGTGCAGGGCGATAAGCCACGCCCGGCGCTGGTGGCGCTGCACCGTAAACGCGTAGAGCAGGGGGAAACCAGCGTTCTGGTGGGATTACAGTCCTTTGCGGAGGGGCTGGATCTGAAAGGTGACCTGCTTTCTCAGGTCCATATTCATAAAATCGCTTTCCCCCCGATAGACAGTCCGGTTATTTTGACAGAGGGAGAGTGGCTAAAAAGCCTCAAGCGCTATCCGTTTGAAGTGCAAAGCCTGCCCAGCGCCTCGTTTAACCTCATCCAGCAGGTCGGGAGGTTGATCCGCAGCCATGATTGCTTTGGCGAGATTGTGATTTACGATCGGCGCTTGATCAGCAAAAGCTATGGCGCACGCCTGCTGGGAGCGCTGCCGGTGTTCCCCATCGCGCAGCCTCCGATGCCGGAAGGCGAACTGCCAAAAGCCGTGACCCCGGCCGCGAAGAAGAAACCCGCGCCGCGCCGTCGTCGTTAACCCTTTTTACTGAGCAAAAACATGAGCATGGACTATAAAAAAATTATCAAAGAGGTCGGACGCGGTAAGAATCATGCCCGCGATATTGATGCGGATACCGCGTGCGAGCTTTATCGCCGGATACTGAACGGCGAGGTACCGGATCTTGAGCTGGGTGCTCTGCTGATTGCTCTGCGCATTAAAGGCGAAGGCGAGGGCGAGATGCTGGGCTTCTACCAGGCGATGCAGGAGCAGATGCCGCGCCTGATACCACCTGCACAGCGACCGATGCCCATCGTGATCCCGAGTTACAACGGGGCACGCCGTCAGGGAAACCTGACGCCGCTGCTGGCGCTGCTGCTGTCGCGTTTGGGCTTCCCGGTGCTGGTTCACGGCGTTAGCGACGATCCGACCCGCATCACCAGCGAGGCGGTCTTTGCAGCGCTGGATATACCCGCGGTTTCCACCCTGGAAGAAGCACAGGCGAAGCTGGATGCCGGTGAGCTGGTGTTTATCACTATTGGCACGCTTTGCCAGCCCATGGAGCAGCAGCTGGCGTTGCGCTGGCGTATGGGGGTGCGTAACAGTGCGCATACGCTGGCCAAGCTGGCAACGCCGTTTGCCGCCGATGCGGCGCTGCGGTTGGCCAGCGTTTCGCATCCGGAGTATATCCCGCGCGTGGCAACATTTTTCAGCGCCGTTGGCGGGCGGGGTTTGTTGCTGAACGGTACGGAAGGGGAAGTGTACGCCAGCCCGCAGCGGTGCCCGTCGATCACGCTGATTGCTGGAGAAGACACGCGTGCGCTGTTGTCCCGGCAGGAAGAAGTGGTGCTGAGCGCTGACCATCTGCCTTCAGCTAAAGATGCGGCCACCACGGCCGCATGGATCCGTCGTTGCCTGGATCGCCAAGTGCCCGTGCCCCAGTCGCTGCGTTTGCAGATTGCCTGCTGTTACCTCGCCACCGGGCGGGCGATTGATCTGGATGACGCGTTAGCGCAGATCGATTCGGCGGGCTATTAACACCCGCGCCGCATTCGGGTCGGGCATGCCCGACCCCTACCAATCCCTCATCATCGTTAACCGCTGTAGGGGCGAGGCATGCCTCGCCCGATGTTGTATACGCGGTTCTAACGAGGCAATAACGGCCCGACCCCGACGAGATCCCCCTTATCTGGAACGGATGGACCGGATCCGAAAGCCCTTTTATCTGGAATCGCTGTAGGGCCGAGGCATGCCTCGCCCGGTGTTGAATACGCGGTTCTAACGGGGCAATAACTGCCCGACCAGGGCGGTCCACAGCGCAATACCTGGGCCGATCAGCGTATCGTTAAAATCATAGCGAGCATTATGCAGCGGTGCAGAAGGGGTTTCACCGTCGGCCCCCAGCCAGAAATAGGCACCGGGACAGGCTTCCAGCATGCAGGCAAAATCTTCCGATGCCATCGATGGGTTAACATTCCAGTGCACCTGCTCTGCGGGAAGTAACGTCAGCGCACAGTCACGCACCTTCGCGGCTTCCTGTGGATTATTCGCCGTGACCGGATAATCCGTCTGATAAACAATGCTGCCTTCGATGCCCAGCGGGCGAGTGAAGGTGGTGACAAACTCATCAATCATCTGGCGTACCCGTACACGGACATCCGCCTGCAGGCAGCGCAGCGTGCCGCGCAGCACCACCGTCTCCGGGATGACGTTGATCGCTTCGCCACCGTTAATCTGCGTAATGCTGACGACCGCCGAGGCCAGCGGCGACAGGCGACGTGCAGGGATGGTTTGCAGCGCCAGAATCAGTTGGGCAGCAGCGACAATCGGGTCTGCGCCGTTTTCCGGCATGGCGGCATGACAGCTGCGTCCGTTCAGTGTGATTTCGAACGAATCCAGCGAGGCCATCATCGCTCCTTCATTGACCGCCACATGGCCCGCAGGCAGGCCCGGCCAGTTGTGCATACCGTAAATGGCATCCATCGGGAACAGGGTAAACAAGCCGTCTTCAACCATGCGGCGTGCACCGCCGAGGTTTTCTTCCGCAGGCTGAAAGACAAAGTGAACGGTGCCGCTAAAACATCGGGTGGTGCTGAGGTGTCTGGCCGTTGCCAGCAGTATTGCCGTGTGGCCATCGTGGCCACAGGCATGCATCACGCCCGGCTGCGTGGAGCGGTGCGGCGGGTTTCCCAGTTCGGTCATCGGCAGTGCGTCCATATCAGCGCGCAGACCAATGGTCGGGCCGGGGCCGTTTTCCAACGTCCCGACGACGCCCGTCCCCGCCAGGCCACGATGCACCTGAAGCCCCATCGCTGTAAGCTGTTCCGCCACCGCTTGCGACGTATGATGCTCCTGATAGCCAAGCTCCGGGCGGGCATGAAATGCCCTGCGCCAGCCAGTGGCTTCATCAATCAGCGAAACGGGAATGACCATAGATTACTTCTCCTGTCAGGGGCTTTGCTATCCAGTAGCGGGCACAAAATAAGTTAGCATAAAACGGATAAGGAAAGGGGCAGGTGCAGAGAAAAACGGGCCTGAGAGCAGGCCCGTGTGGGGTTATTTGATCATGGGAAGATTTAGCTCGTGCTTGCGGGCACAGGCTTTGGCTGTTTCGTAACCCGCATCCGCATGGCGCATCACGCCGGTAGCCGGGTCGTTCCACAGTACGCGCCCGAGGCGCACATCAGCTTCCGGGGTGCCGTCTGCAACAATCACCACACCAGCATGCTGTGAGAAGCCCATCCCGACGCCACCGCCATGATGCAGACTGACCCAGGTGGCCCCGCCAGCGGTGTTCAGCAGAGCGTTCAGCAGCGGCCAGTCCGACACGGCATCCGATCCATCCATCATCGCTTCGGTTTCACGGTTAGGGGAAGCCACCGAACCGCAGTCAAGGTGGTCACGACCGATAACCACCGGTGCTTTTAGCTCACCGTTGCGCACCATTTCGTTGAAGGCCAGCCCGGCAAGATGACGCTCACCCAACCCCAGCCAGCAGATGCGGGCAGGCAGACCCTGGAAAGCGATGCGCTCCTGCGCCATATCCAGCCAGCGATGCAGGTTGCTGTGATCCGGGAACAGCTCTTTCAGTTTGGCATCGGTCTTGTAGATATCTTCCGGGTCACCGGACAGGGCGACCCAGCGGAAGGGACCTTTGCCTTCACAGAACAGGGGGCGAATATAAGCAGGAACAAAGCCTGGGAAATCAAAGGCATTTTTCACCCCTTCGTCCAGGGCAACCTGTCGAATATTATTGCCGTAATCCACCGTCGGAATGCCCATATGGCAGAAGTCGAGCATCGCCTGAACATGGACTGCCATTGAGGCACGGGCGGCTTTTTCTACGGCTTTTGCATCGGTCTTGCGGGTGGATTCCCAACGCGCCAGATCCCAGCCCGCAGGCAGGTAGCCGTTGATCGGGTCGTGGGCAGAGGTCTGATCGGTGACGATATCCGGCTTCATGCCGCCGGCTTTCGCACGTTTCACCAGCTCTGGCAGGATTTCGGCCGCGTTACCCAGCAGGCCGACAGAAATCGCGCGTTTCTCTTTGTTTGCCCGGTCGATAATTTCCAGGGCTTCATTGATGCTAAAGGCTTTGTAATCCAGATAACGGGTGCGCAGACGGAAATCAATACGGGACTCCTGGCACTCTATCGCCAGCACGGAGGCACCGGCCAGCACGCCCGCCAGAGGCTGTGCGCCGCCCATCCCGCCTAGCCCGGCGGTCAGGATCCATTTACCGGCAAGATCGCCCTGATAATGCTGGCGCCCGGCCTCCACGAAGGTTTCAAACGTCCCCTGCACAATGCCCTGCGCACCGATGTAGATCCAGGAGCCGGCAGTCATCTGGCCGTACATCATCAGCCCGGCTTTATCCAGCTCATGGAAGTGGTCCCAGGTGGCCCAGTGCGGCACAAGGTTAGAGTTGGCAATCAGCACGCGTGGCGCATCGGCATGGGTGCGGAATACGCCCACCGGTTTGCCGGACTGCACCAGCAGCGTCTCTTCCGGTTTCAGCGCTTTCAGCGATCGCAGGATCTGCTCAAAGCACTCCCAGTTCCGTGCTGCTTTGCCAATGCCGCCATAAACCACCAGGTCTTCCGGGCGCTCAGCAACATCCGGGTCAAGGTTGTTCTGGATCATGCGATAAGCAGCTTCAATCAGCCAGTTAGCACAGTGCAGTTCACTGCCGTGCGGGGCGCGTATGGTACGGGCGACGGCATTTTTTACAGATTCAGTCATGGTGTATTCCTTCTCAATATGGGCTTAGCGCGCGCGTGAGGGTTGCAGGGCGGCGATCATATCCGGCCAGCGATCCGCGCCAGCCCACAGACGCATCTGCTCGATATCCGGTGCCATCAGGCGGTCTTTTTCCAGGTAAGGCACGCGTTCGCGGATGGCGGCGAGCACGTTTTCCAGCTGAGGGGAGCTGTGCAGCGGGCGGATAAAATCAATACCCTGTGCAGCGGCCATCGCTTCGATGCCGACCACTGCAGCGGTGTTAAAACACATCGCGCCCAGACGACGGGCGGCGTAGGTTGCCATGGAAACGTGATCTTCCTGGTTTGCGGAGGTGGGCAGGCTGTCGACGCTGCCCGGATGGGCCAGCGATTTGTTTTCAGAGGCCAGCGCAGCGGCGGTCACCTGAGCGATCATAAAGCCGGAGTTCACCCCACCATCGTTCACCAGGAACGGCGGCAGACCGGAAAGGCCGGTATCCAGCAGCAGCGCCAGGCGACGCTCAGAGATGGCACCGATTTCGGCAACGGCCAGTGCGATGATATCGGCGGCAAACGCCACCGGCTCGGCGTGGAAGTTACCGCCGGAAATCACTTCGCCGGTGTCGGTAAACACCAGCGGGTTATCGGAGGCGGCATTAGCTTCAATCTGTAACACTTTCGCCGCATGATTGAGGTTATCGAGGCAGGCGCCCATCACCTGTGGGACACAGCGAATGGAGTAGGGGTCCTGCACGCGGCCACAGTTGGCATGCGAAGTGAGGATTTCACTGCCTTCCAGAAGCGCTGACACCGCAGCGGCCACGTCAATCTGACCCTGCTGACCACGCGCTTCATGAATACGGTGATCGAAAGGTTTGATCGAGCCTTTAATGGCTTCCAGCGACAGAGCGCCCGCCACCAACCCGGCGGCAAACACATTCTCCCCCTCGAACAGGCCGCGCAGTGCCAGCGCCGTCGACACCTGGGTACCGTTGAGTAGCGCCAGGCCCTCTTTGGGTCCCAGCACAAAGGGCTTCAGCCCGGCGATCGCCAGCCCTTCAGTGGCAGGTATCAGTTTGCCCTGTACGCGGACGTCACCTTCACCCAGCAGCATCAGCGACAGATGTGCCAGCGGGGCCAAATCGCCGGAGGCGCCAACGGAGCCTTTTTCCGGGATGCACGGCATGATGCCTGCGTTAAACAGGGCGAGCAGTGCGTCGACAAGTTCAATACGTATTCCCGAATGACCGCGCGCGAGACTGATGACTTTGGTCGCCATAATCACGCGCACAACATCATCTGGCAGCAGATCACCCAGCCCGACGCTGTGTGAGAGAACAAGGTTACGTTGCAGCTCGGCCAGGCGTTCCGTTGGAATGGTGGTTTGTGCCAGTTTGCCAAAACCGGTGTTGATGCCGTAGGTCACTTTGCCTTCTTTGACGATCGCGGCCACCGTGGCACTCGCCTGCTGAATACGGCTGCGTGACGTTTCGTCCAGCGCCAGTGTGACACCCCCGCGATAGATCCTTTTGAGGGTGGCCAGGTCCACCTTGCCCGGCGTCAGCAGGCAATGATGCGTAGTCAGTGACATGGTATACTCCTGTATAGACAACTAAGGTTGCTGTGTTTTGTTAGGAAGACGTTAATGAGTGAAACACATGTGTATAGTCTTGTCTATACAACCAGCAAGAGTTGTGCCAGCTGCGTCACAAAAACGATTTCGGAGAAAATGTGTGTTTAACCGGGGATTTTTCCAGCAGCCCGCGCACAGCAGGCTTTCGGGTTTGCACTGCATCAGGGCATCATGCTTTATTCAGGTGCGGTCCGGATGTCTATACATATCAGGTTTTAGCCCGTAAACTTCCGTTATCAGATAATTAAGGAATCCGCTATGGTCGTGCAGACTGCCATTTCACAACTCTCCGCAGCCATGAGCGATCAGCCTGCTCCGATTTACCTGCGTGTTAAGCAGGCGATTATCAGCCAGATCCGTGAAGGGGTGTGGAAAGCCAACCAGCGCGTGCCGTCAGAAAGCGAGCTGGTCAATGAACTCGGCGTCAGCCGTATGACCATCAACCGCGCACTGCGCGAACTCACCAGCGAAGGGTATCTGATCCGTATGCAGGGGGTGGGCACCTTTGTGGCCGAAGTGAAGGGCTATACGGCAATGCTGGAAGTGCACAATATCGCAGAAGAGATCGCCCAGCGTGGTCATCGGCACAGCAGCAAAATCCTCACGCTGCGCGAATGTAAAGCCGACCCGGAACAAGCGGCTGTGCTGGGATTAGCCACCGGTCAGTCACTGTTCCACTCGCTGATGGTGCATTACGAAAACGAGCAACCCGTACAGCTGGAAGATCGCCTGGTGAATCCGCAAATGGCACCGGATTATCTGCAACAGGACTATGAGCATCAGACGCCTTATACCTATCTGATGCATGTGGCACCGCTGACAGCAGGTGAGCATATTGTGGAAGCGGTATTGCCGGATGCACAGCAGTGCCGTCATCTGGCAATCGAGGCTACGGAACCCTGCCTGTTGATCCGCCGCCAGACCTGGAGCGAGGGCAAGATTGTGACTTACGCGCGCCTGCTCTATCCTGGTTCACGCTATCAGTTATTCGGACGTTTTAAGTGAAGTGTGCCCCAGAGCAACTGCGCATCTTCTGACACCGGGATAAACGCCCCGGCATTGTTCTCCCACCATGCGCCCTGGCCCGCTTTTAGCAGCGTTTGCTGATGCTGCCACTGACCTGAAATCACATACACCACGCCCGCCTCAATCGCCGCAGGTGCAAAGCGCGTGGTGGCAATCCCCGCCTCCGGCAGAAAAGCACTGCGCCGTGCCATGATATTAAAGTCTGTACTGATTTTGCCGGAGAGCCGGGCGCTGATGGCTTCTTCGCCACGAAAGGCGAACGGCTGATGCAGGCTCAACGGCTGATAAAGCTGGTCATGACGATAGAGCGCCACATCCCCGCTGAGCAGCGTAATAATGCGATCGATGCCGGGGAACAGTGAAAAATCACCGTCAGCGGCAATGGTGGCAATGCTAATGCGCCAGTCAAAATCCGCTGCACCGGGTGGATAGCTGACAATTTCCCGCGTTTCACCACCGCCATTACGCCAGCGGCTGGCGGGCAGGCGGTTGCTCTCATACAGATGGATCACTGTAATGCCTCCAGGGCATCACGCAGATCGGCATTAATTGCGGTCTGTTGTGCATGCTGTCCGTCACGGATGCGCTGCTGTCCGGCGACAAACACATCCTGAATCTGGCTACGGTGGCCGGCAAACAGCCAGCGGTTCAGCAGTGAGGTATCCGGGGTGCTGTCCAGCAGGGCATCCCCGGCCAGCACCAGCCAGTCAGCGCGGTAGCCGGGCTGCAGGCTGCCGATCTTCACGCCGCATGCCTGAGCACCACCTGCCAGCGCTTGCTGATACAGCACGTCACCCACTGACGGTTCCTGCGCGGTCACAATACGGTTGCGGCGGCGGTCGCGCAGTCGCTGGGCATATTCCAGCCAGCGCAACTCTTCCACCACATCCAGCGAAACATGGCTGTCAGAGCCAATCCCCCAGCGACCGCCCTGAGCCACGTAGTCGGTGGCCGGGAAAATCCCGTCCCCCAGATTAGCCTCGGTGGTCGGGCACAGACCGGCAACGGCCTGGCTGGCGGCAAGGCGGCGGATCTCCTGTTCGTCCAGATGCGTGGCGTGAATCAGACACCAGCGTGAATCCACGGCAAAGCGATCCAGCAGCCAGCTCACCGGGCGTTCACCGCTCCAGGCCAGCGAGTCGTTGACTTCTTTTTCCTGCTCCGCAATATGAATATGCACCGGAAGATCGGCGGGACTGCTTTCCAACACCTCGCGCATCTGCTGTTCGTTCACCGCACGCAGAGAATGGAAGCACAGCCCCTGGTTGTACAACGGCCGCCCGGCAATCAGCTGGTGCAGGCGCTGCTGCTGAGCCAGATAGGTGTTGGTATCCTGAATAAACCGTTTCTGCCCCGGCTGTGCGGGCTGGCTGCCAAATCCGGCATAACTGTACAACACGGGTAACAGTGTCTGACCAATGCCGCTGCGGTCGGCGGCGTGAATCAACTGGCGCAGCATCGCATCGTCAGGATAGGGCTGGCCATCGGGCTGATGGTGCAGATAGTGGAACTCGGCCACCTGGGTATAGCCGCCTTTCAGCATATCAACATACAGATGTGTGGCGATGGCACCGACCTGCTGCGGCGACAGACGCTGCACCATGCGATACATCAGGTCGCGCCAGGTCCAGAAGCTGTCCTGCGGGTCACCCGCCACTTCGGCCAGCCCGGCCATCGCCCGCTGGAAAGCGTGTGAGTGCAGGTTGGCCATCGCAGGCAGCACGACGCCATTAAGCCGCTGTGCTCCCTCGGGCGTGCTGTTGGCAGCAGTGGCGGTGATCATGCCCTGTGCATCGACATCAATCAGGACATTGCGCTGCCAGCCATCGGCCAGCAGGGCGCGGGGCGCAAAAAAGCGTGTCATGGTTGCTTCCTGTGCAATGAGGTTGTATATACATATACATACTTATGATTCAACAGTAAAGTGCATAACATGGGAGAGCGGATGAACCAGCAACTCAGCTGCGACCATCTTTGGTATGGGGCCGATATTGTCACCATGCAGGATGGGCGTTACAGCATCATTGAGCAAGGCGCCATTGCCGTCAGCGGGGAAGAGATTGTCTGGCTGGGGCCTTATACACACAGTGCGCATATTGCGGCCAGTCAGCGCACCGATCTCGGCGGGGGGATCATCACGCCCGGTCTGGTGGACTGTCATACGCATCTGGTGTTTGGGGGCGATCGCAGCCATGAGTTTGAACAACGTCTGAACGGGGTCAGTTACAGCGAGATTGCGGCCCAGGGCGGGGGCATTTTGTCTACCGTGCGCGCAACCCGCAGCGCTTCCCAGGCGCAGTTAGTGGCCAGTGCCCGCAAGCGCCTCGATCATTTGCTGGCCGAGGGTGTCACCACCGTTGAGATTAAATCCGGTTACGGGCTGGAAATTGCCAGCGAGCTGCGGATGCTGCAGGCCATTCGTCAACTGGCGCAGCAGGTACCTGCACAGATCCAGGCAACCTGCCTGGCGGCACATGCGGTGCCGCCGGAGTATCAGCAGCAGCCCGATGCCTGGGTTGACGTCATTTGTGATCGGCTGTTGCCTCAGGTGGCGGCAGAAGGTCTGGCCGATGCGGTGGATGCCTTCTGCGAGCACCTGGCCTTTTCCCCCGATCAGGTACGGCGGGTCTTTACCGCGGCGCAGCGGCTCGGATTGCCAGTGAAGCTGCACGCAGAACAGCTGTCACCGCTGGGTGGCAGTGCGCTTGCGGCAGAATTTAATGCGCTGTCGGCGGACCATGTGGAATATGCCACTGAAACTGACGTTGCTGCGATGGCGCAACATGGCACCGTTGCCGTACTGCTGCCCGGTGCTTTTTATCTGTTGCGTGAAACACAGCGCCCGCCTGTTGAGTTGTTCCGCCGTTATCAGGTGCCGATGGCGCTGGCCAGCGACGCCAATCCGGGAACGTCCCCGGCTTTGTCACTGCGTCTGATGCTGAATATGGGCTGCACGCTGTTTGGTATGACGCCGGAAGAGGCGCTGGCAGGAGTGACGCTGAACGGTGCGCGTGCATTGGGTCTGGCCGATCGACTGGGTTCGCTGGAGGTGGGTAAGTTGGCCGATTTCGTCCACTGGCCGCTGGCGCGCCCGGCTGAACTGGTTTACTGGCTTGGCGGGCAGTTACCCTGCCGGGTCATCTTTCGTGGAGAAGAACGATGAACGCTTATCAATTCAGCGCCGGTACGCTTCCGCTGCTGCTCAGTATTCCCCATGCGGGCACGCAGCTCACGCCTGAAGTGGAATCCGGCTTAAGTGATGCCGCACGCGGGCTGCCCGATACCGACTGGCATATCCCTCAACTGTACGACTTTGCCCGGGCAATGGGCGTCAGCGTGCTGGTGGGCAACTATTCACGCTTTGTTATCGACCTCAATCGTCCGCCGGATAACCAGGCACTGTACACCACGGCGACCACCGGGCTTTATCCGGAAACCCTGTTTGACGGCTCTCCAACGTTTGCCCCGGGAAAAACACCGATACCGGCACAGCGTGAAGGTTATCTGCAGCATATCTGGCAGCCATATCATGACAAAATCGAGCAGGAGCTGGCGCGGATCAGGCATCAATTTGGTTATGCGCTGTTATTTGACGCCCATTCGATAGCGTCAGTTATCCCACGTTTATTTGATGGCAAATTACCGGATTTGAATCTGGGAACCAACGATGGTGCCAGTTGCCACCCGGAACTGGCGCAACAGCTCGCTGCCTGCTGTGATGCCCAGTCTCAATTTAGCTGGGTGCTGAATGGGCGCTTTAAAGGCGGCTATATTACCCGCGCTTACGGTAAACCGCAGGAGAACCAGCATGCGGTGCAGCTGGAACTGGCGCAGTGTCATTATATGGATGAGCAGCCGCCCTTTGGCTGGAGAGAAGATAAAGCCAGCAGGCTTCAGCCGCTGCTTAAGCAGCTGATCGAGACGCTGCTGCACTACGGAAAATCGCGTTGATCTTTCGGGCGCAACGGTGTTGCGCCCTGATTTTATCTGCCTTACAACAATTTTTATGTCTTACAACAACGTTTCTGTCTTACAACAACAGGGTTTCAATGTCCTGCCAGTTTTCCACGCGTCGGTAGCCCGTCACATGACGGTTATGCGGCGCCGAATAGAGAATGCCTTCCCCGCAGAAATTCGCGAAGTTAATCACGTTATCATCGATCATATAGTCGGCATTGATAATGCTTTTGTTGCCGCAGAACACGATATTGCTGGGTTTGATGGCCGGGAAGTGTTGTTTCAGCCACTGGAATTTAGCGTTGAACGATGTCGGCACTTCCATCGCAGCGGTGGTAATAAAAATCTCGTAATGCTCGCTCAGCCGGGCGATCACCCGCTGACTGTCGGCGATCACGCCCAGGTCGGCAAAGAAGGTGGGGTCGCCGACCAGCTCAAAGATTTCCACCAGTTTATCTTGATCGTCCTGATGCAGATTAAACAGGTTCAGCTCATCCGGCATCAGCTGCTGTGAAAAATGGGCGTTCCAGGTGGCTAATATCTTAGTATGAAAATCAGCGATGACTTCATCCATATCGATGGCGATGCGTTTCATAATCACTCCATGACTAATGTTTTTAGAATTCGCATCATAGCAAAAAAGCCTGCGGACGGCATGTCGGCGTTTGTCATGCCTGCCTCACTGAATGGTCTGCTATCTGACGTTTATTCCATTGCACCTGCCGGGCATGCCCGACTTGTATTTAACCCCGGGCATCCGGCCTGACCATATCAAACTTCAGCGCTTCACTGATGCCGTAATAGGCGGAGGGGCCGCCTGCACGCAGGATCGGTTCTGCTTTTGCCGTCTGATAGATCCCGTCAACCAGCAGATCCTGATCAATATGGATCGCCACCACTTCGCCCAATACCAGCCAGGTCGGGATCTGCTCGCCATCGGCGGTTTGCAACTGAATGCACTGTGAGAGTCGGCACTCAAAATTGACCGGGCTTTCGGCCACCATACTGACGTTTACCAGGCTGGCCGGCAGGGCAGTCAGCCCCGCATAAGCAAACTCATCCTCGCCGTGGGCAAGAGAGGCCGAGCTTTCATTCATCGGAACGGCCAGCGAACGTGTCGCCAGGTTCCAGACAAATTCTCCGGTTTCAACGATGTTCGCCACGCTGTCTTTCCAGCCGCTGCTGGCGAACCCAATCACTGGAGGGCGGTAATTAAAGCAGTTAAAGAAGCTATAGGGTGCGAGATTACGCTGCCCGGCCACATTCTGTGAACTGATCCAGCCAATCGGGCGCGGACCAATGATCGCATTGAGTGGATCGTGCGGCAGGCCGTGGCCTTGTTTAGGTTGATACGAATGACGCGTACGCAAAGGGAACTCCTATAATAATAAAGATAAATATTAATGACTTAAGTCAAATGCATTCAGTTGGAAAATCATTTGAAACATGCAATATATTAGGGGCGCTATCTAAGAAGATATGCCCTTATATTTTTTAAGGAACTTAATTTTAAGGAGCTTTACATGTATTCAAATGCCTCGCGTTTTACTGCAACCCCTCTTCTGATTGCTGCCGCGGTACTGTTTTCGGCTACAGCGGCTACAGCGGCGGATAATAGCGCATTTTTTGATGCCGCATTATGCAAACCAGCCTACACCACCAAGGCTGCCAGCGCGCTCTACAATGAAGCAGAAAAAGTGTCCAAATATCAGCTGGTGGGTGCAATGGCGGTTTACCCGCTGACTGAAGCTGTGGTCAAAGATGGTTACAGCACCAAAGCCTTTGTGCTGGCAGGTACCACCTACGGCGTGCTGGTCGAAGGCAATAAAGCCGATGAGCTGGCGAAAACTTATCAGTTAACGCCTGAGCCCAAAAACCCGATGATCGTGGCGACCAAAAGCTACATTCGCGTATTAGCTGATGCCGACCAGCCTTCACCGGAGATGGGACGCGTGGCGATCACGGCACGTGAAGCGCAGGGGATCCCGGGTAAGACACTGCTAAGCTGCGAATTTACGTCATTAGCCGATCTCGAAGCGATGAAAGCGATGGCGAAATAGTCAGCACAAAAATCAGGGCCGTCAGGCCCTTTTTCTCTCAGCAGGCGCTCCCCACCCGCAGGCACAACGCGTGAATTATCTGCCAGTGGTTTACCATTAATAGCGCAGCAGGTATCTTACGCGTCTGCTGATAAGAGAATGACTGATGAAAACCCCTGTTGAAAAAAATGTGCTTCACCCCCGTAACCGTCATCGCGGTCGCTACGATTTTGCCGCGCTGATTGCCAGCCATCCCTCCCTGGCACCTTTTGTCGCGGTCAATAACTGGGGCAGCGAGTCCGTGGACTTCGGCAATCCCGATGCCGTTAAGGCGCTGAATCAGGCCCTGCTGAGCCATTTTTATCAGATCGCTCACTGGGATATCCCGGAAGGTTTCCTTTGCCCGCCAGTGCCGGGACGTGCCGATTATATTCATCATCTGGCTGACCTGTTGGCGGAAGATAACCGCCGCGTGGTGCCGCGTGACATTAACGTGCTGGACGTCGGCTGCGGTGCAAACCTGATTTATCCGTTGATTGGCCACAGCGAATACCAGTGGCGCTTTACCGGCAGTGAAGTCAACGAGCAGGCGATGACCTCCGCCAATACGATTATCGCGGCGAATCCGGGCCTGAACCGTGCCGTTCGTCTGCGCCGTCAGAAAGACACTAACGCGATTTTTAAAGGTGTGATTCACAAAAGTGAGCTGTATCAGGCCGTACTGTGTAACCCACCGTTCCACGCATCCGCAGCCGATGCCCACCAGGGCAGCCAGCGGAAGCTGCGCAACCTGGGGCTGGATCGCCACTCTCCGTTGAACTTCGGCGGGCAGCAGGACGAACTCTGGTGTGAAGGCGGCGAAGTGGCGTTTATCAAGCGCATGATTGAAGAGAGCGCCAGCTTCGGCCGTCAGTGCGTGTGGTTCACCACGCTGGTATCACGCAAAGAGCATCTGCCGGAGCTGTGGCGTACGCTGGAAGAGGCGGATGTTGCTGCCATGCGTACCGTTGAAATGGCGCAGGGACAGAAGCAGAGCCGCTTTATTGCGTGGAGTTTTATGGAACAGCCGCAGAGAACGCGCAACCTTAATCTTTAACCTTGCCGCTGTGTGAGTCGGCCCGTTTCGTTTAAGCGGGCGTCAAACACCCTGTTCGTGTGCGCGAATCCTCTTCTCCTGTAGTGGCGATCGGCAGAAAAGTATAGACCGTCAAGACGGTGTGAAAGAGAAAGGAGAGGTTTTGAGACAAAGACGAAAAGCAGGGGCGAACGCAGGTTCGCCCCTGAAGGGATTACGACACGTGCTGTAAGAACTCACGCAGACGGGCGCTTGGCGGGTTGGAGATCAACTCGTCAGGGTTACCGTCTTCCGCAATACGGCCTTTATCGATAAAGATCAGGCGCGATGCCACTTTCTGCGCAAAGCCCACTTCGTGGGTCACGATGACCATGGTCATGCCTTCTTCAGCCAGGTCCTGCATCACTTTTAACACTTCGTGACGCAGCTCCGGGTCAAGCGCAGAGGTGGGTTCATCGAACAGCATCATTTTCGGCTTCACGGCTAGCGCACGGGCAATCGCCACGCGCTGCTGCTGGCCACCGGACAGCTCGGAAGGGAAGTGGTTAGCACGTTCAGCCAGGCCGACTTTACCCAGCAGTTCCTTCGCCAGACGCTGAGCATCGGCTTTCTTCGCACCGCGTACGCGGATAGTACCGAAGGCAACGTTGTCCAGCGCACTCATCTGTGGGAACAGATGGAACTGCTGGAATACCATGCCCGCTTCCTGGCGGATCAGACGATCGTCCACTTTCGGGTCGTTGACCTTTTTGCCATCAACAATCAAATCACCGCTGGTGATCTCTTCCAGTTTGTTGATGCAGCGCAGCAGTGTGGATTTACCGGAACCCGATGGGCCGATAATCACCACCACTTCGCCCTGGTTTATTTTCAGATCGATGTCATGCAGGACCTGAGTAGCACCGAAGTGCTTGGAAACATTTTTAAATTCAATCACAGGATTTTCATCCTTCTCTCAAGGCGACGCAGAACGAAACTCAGCACCAGCGTAATAATCAGATAGATAACCGCAACGGCGCTCCAGATTTCCAGTGCGCGGAAGTTACCTGCAATAATTTCCTGTCCCTGGCGGGTCAGTTCTGCCACACCAATCACGATAAACAGTGAGGTGTCTTTGATGCTGACGATCCACTGGTTACCCAGCGGTGGCAGCATACGGCGCAGCGCCAGCGGCATAATCACGTAGCGCAGCGTTTCACGGCTGGAGAGGCCCAGCGCCAGGCCGGCTTCACGGAAGCCACGGTTAATCGACAGCACAGCACCACGCGTAATCTCAGCGATGTAGGCACCTGAGTTGATCATGATGGTCACCACCGCAGCAGTGAACGGGTCGATTCTGAAATCGGGCAGTGCCATTGGCAGTGCGAAATAGATAAACATCACCTGCACCACGATAGGGGTGCCACGGATCAGTTCAATGAAAACCAGCGCGATGTTGCGTGAAAGCCAGCCACCGTAGGCGCGGGCGAAACCTGCGGCCAGACCGATGATCACACCGCCAAGCAGACCGAGGACCGAAATCCACAGGGTCATTTTGGCACCTTCAAGCAGGATTGGAATAGCAGGCCAGATGGCGCTCCAGTCAAACTGCATGTTTATTCTCCGGATCTAAAACAGTGTGTTGATGTGGAAAAAACGCAGGAGCAACACGCTCCTGCATTTAAGGCGTTACCGATATTTTCTTATTATTTAGGTTCGCTGCCGAACCATTTTTTGTACAACGTATTGTAGGTGCCGTTCTCACGCAGTGTTTTCAGTGCGCCGTTCACTTTCCCACGCAGCTCATCACTGCCTTTCGGGAAGGCGATACCGTACTGCTGTGCTTCAATTGACTCACCTACAGCTTTGAACTGGCCTTTGCCTGCGGTGTGGATGAAGTAAAGAATGTTTGGTGTGTCGTGCAGGACCGCGTCAGCACGGTTGGTACCCAGTTCCATATAGGCATTGTCGATGTTCGGGAACTGACGCAGATCTTTAAATTTGATGTGCTGTTTAGCGTAGTCAACCGATCCGGTGCCGCTCTTCACTGCAACCACTTTGCCATTCAGGTCATTGATGCCTTTGATGGCATCGTTACCCGCTTTCACCATCACTAACAGGCCGCTTTTGTAATAGCCGTCAGAGAAGTCGATCGCTTTTTGGCGCTCTTCAGTAATGGTGATACCGGCCAGAGCCAGGTCAACGTTACGGGTTTGCAGCGCAGGAATGATGCCGCTGAAGTCCATTGGCTTCAGGGTGTATTCCATGTTCAGTTGTTTGGCAATCGCATCCCACAGGTCGATGTCGAAACCGACATATTTATCACCCTGTTTGAATTCAAAAGGCACGAAAGCGGTATCGGTAGCAACAACCAGTTTTTTGTCAGCAGCCGTGGAAGACATCGCAAACGCCAGCGTCAGCGCTGCAAGAGAAACCTTAAAAATTGACTTCATCATTTTATCCTTATCGCTTCTCGGGAAAGGTCTTTCCCGATTAAATGCCCGCAGCCCTATGAAAGAATCGTGCCAGTTTTGCAAAAACAATGAAAAACAGCAAGTTAAATGCGATTTTTCTTAAGCTCATTGACAGGGTTCAGGGTGGTGCACAATTTTGGTGCCCCATTATGGTGCGCTGTGTCTATGGTGGTGCATCAGCAGTTTTAGCAAATTACGGGATAAAAACAACAGATAGTGTCGGGGGGGATTAATTTAATGTCACAGAGTTCTTACTTTAGCAACATTTTGGCAAAAAAAAGGCAGATGGATCACCATCTGCCAGGAGCTGAGCGGAATCGTCAGTGCGATTATTCGATGTTAGATTCGATAAACCACAGGAATTTATCCAGATCGCGTGATGCGGCGGTGAAGATGTCGGCAGAGTCTTCATCCGAGACTTCACTGATAGCTTTACGCACGTCATTAGCAACGATGCCATAACGATCGGCCAGCGCTTTCAGGTGATCCTGCACGCTGTGAATATTCAGCGGGTAGCTTTTCAACGGTGTTTTGTCGGCAACGATCTGCGTGGTGCCCAGTGCCACGCCACCCAGCTGCACAACGCGTTCTGCAATGGTATCCTGGTGGTCGGTGATCGCAGTGCGGAAGCCATCAAGCATCTCGTGGACGCCAATAAAGTTTGCTCCGCGCATGTTCCAGTGCGCCTGCTTGGTGATCAGCGACAGATCGATAAATTCAATAACCAGACGATTAAGCACCTCAATGGTGGCTTTTTTCTCGTCATCGGCCACGTCGTTACGGGTGTAAATCAGATCAGAAGATTTTGCTTTAACCAGTTTAGCGGTACTCATCATTAATATCCTCTTGATAGTCAGGTTGTCCTAATTGAATACGGGATTAAGTATAGCACTGGTTTTTAATTTTGTTGGAAAGTTAGTGCCTATTGATTGAATAGTGCCGGCCTGTTGACAGAATAAAGACAGAGAAGGGTGAGGTTAAATAATGATGCGAATGATTTTTGTTTATTTTATTATTCTATCTTTCTGTTTTTAAAGGATAATTTTTTTAATTTTGCATTAAGTGATTCATTTTTATTAAAATTATAACTGGATGTTTCTGATGAGGTAATTAACCAATTTGTCACAATTCGCGCTGTGGAATTAAGCATGGAGGATGTCATCACCTGCGGGAGATACATTTCCCGCAGGCAGGGTGCCGTTTATTCTCTTAATTCTCCCACCGGGTCAATGTCCTGCTTTGCCGGGCGCATCGTCAGGGTTGAACCCGCCGAGGCGGTAATAATCGCCAGCAGTGCCAGCCACTGCACCAGCGTCAGTACTTCACCCAGGAACAGCATGCCAGAGATAGCCGCCATTGCCGGTTCCAGGCTCATTAACGTACCAAAAGTCCGTGCAGGCAGACGTGTCAGTGCGACCATTTCCAGTGAGTAGGGCAGAGCACTGGAGAGCACCGCAATCGCCAGGCCAATGGGGATCAGTGATAAGGTCCAGATCCCGGGGTTGGCATACGCCAGGCCCAGAGGTACAAACACCAACGCGCCAATCAGGGAGCCTGCCGCGACGGTGGCCGGGCCGTGCTGGCTACCCGCACGTTTGCCCGCCAGAATATACACTGCCCATAGGGCGCCAGCGGTCAGCGCATATATCGCACCAAGCGGGTCTATGCTATCAATGCTATGCCCGATCGGCAGCAGGAAGAACAGCCCCAGTACGGCCAGCCCGACCCAGAGAAAATCCAGGGGTCGTCGTGATCCTGCGAGCGCCAGCACCAGTGGGCCGGTAAACTCCAGTGCCACGGCAATACCCAGCGGTACAGTGCGTATCGATAAATAGAAGGAATAGTTCATTCCGCCCAGCGCCAGACCGTAGATCACCAGTGGCAAGATCTGCTGACGGTTGAAATGCAACCGCCAGGGTTTGAAGATCACGCAGAGAATAACCGTACCCAGGCCAAGACGCAGGGCGGTAATGCCTGGTGCACCGACGGTAGGAAACAGTGTTTTGGCCAGCGCAGCACCACCCTGAATTGACGTCATGGCAATCAGCAGCACCAGCACGGGTAACCAGACAGCATTTTTTACGTGTGAAGACATCCTGTATTCCAGCCTTAATTGATCCGTTTCGAAGATAAACGCGCTGTGACAGTGTACTGGAAGGCGCTGTTAAACCCAGTGAGGGGAAAAAAATAAGTGAAAAAAACAGAAATTTTGTCAGAAAACAGGGCCAGTTCAGTAAAGAACTGTCAAATTTGATTAGGATTTATCTCAATGAAGCTTTTTTTACAGTCGATAAAAATAGAATGAAAATGGCAATAATCATAAGAAAAAAGAATGACATAGAAAGCATCATTAACTTTCTGTTACACCAAACATTCTGTTAGACAACAAAATCAGGGCAGAGTTTCTCGCTGATTTTTGTTATATTTCCAGCGTTGTCAGGAGAGAAGTACTTTCACATTTGAGGTGGTTATGAAAAAAATTGCATGTCTTTCAGCATTAGCTTGCGTACTGGCAGTATCTGCTGGTTCAGCAATGGCGCAGAGCACCGTTTCCGCTGGTTACGCTCAGAGTGATTACCAGGGCGTAGCTAACAAAGCTAACGGCTTCAACCTGAAATACCGCTACGAGAACGGCAGCGATGCACTGGGTTGGATTGGCTCTTTCACTTACACTGAGAAAGACCGTACCGATGCAGGCGACTACATCAAGGGCCAGTACTATGGCATCACTGGTGGTCCAGCTTACCGTCTGAACGATTGGGCAAGCATCTACGGTGTTGTGGGTATCGGCTACGGCAAATACCAGTACAACGAACCAAACCGTGAAAAATATGATTCAAGCGACGTAGGCTTCTCCTACGGTGCTGGCCTGCAGTTCAACCCAATCCAGGACATCGCTCTGGACGTGGGTTACGAGCAGAGCCGTATCCGCAGCGTTGACGTTGGCACCTGGACTGCTGGCGTAGGTTACAGCTTCTAAGTTGCTAACCGCAAGTCCGGATTACCGGGCTGACGTTGAAGAATCCGCCCCTCGGGGCGGATTTTTTTTATGTGAATGTCCTACTTAGCAAAATGATCCTGCGGCAGTTGATTAAACGGCAGGCGCTTCAGTGCAAAGTTAGTCACTTCAATCGGTGGCGCTTTCTCTGCGGATACAAAGCGATAGCGTGATGTAATTTCCCTCGTCTCAATCCCCGTCCACTGTGAGAACAGCATCAGGAAATCATTGGCTGAGCGCGGCGTAGTGATCATCTGATGACGACTGTCGTTACTTGAGCTGATAAACATCGGCACCTCAAAGTTCTGACGATATTTATCATCGTGAGTCAGATACTCGTTACGCGTCCCTTTCTCTTTAAATGCCAGGCCGTGATCGGAAAAATAGATCATCGAAAAAGTCAGACCGCTGCTGTGTAACTGCTCCCAGAGCTGCTGCAGGAAACCATCGGTCTGCGTCATGCTGTACAGATAGCATGAGGTTTCCAGCGAATGCAGACGTTCGACAAAGCGACCACGCGTGCGATCACAGGCCTTCGGATGTGAGCCGACAAGGTGATACACCAGTAAGCGAGGACGATCGACCGGACGTGCCAGTGCACCCGGCGTAAAACTCAACAGGTCTTCATCCCGCGTGTTTTTATCCGCTTCAAAGTCGCCGCTTTTAAGGAAATGCACATTTTTGGCTCGCTGAGCAATGCTGGCAATCGGCGTATCATATTGACCAATCTGGCCCTGATTCGACATCCACCAGGTATCAAACCCGGCGCGGTTAGCGAGAGTAATGATATTGTTCTGGTATTCAGGGTTACCGTCCACCACCTGATTAAGCGTCAAGCCCAGCGATTTCTGAGTGGAAGAGGCCGCCGAGGTATAGCGGGTGAAAAACTGGCCGTTAAGCTGGCTGGCAAAAGGCGTATTATCCCAGTGCCCGCCAAAGGCACCCAGCGCATCACGACGCGCGCTTTCCCCAATGACCACCACATAAATCTGCTGCTGGGGTTTGACGCTTAACACATGCCAGTCGTCTTTCAGCGTGGCCAGCTGGTTCATCCGGTCGATCTCTTTATCGACAGAAAACTTACTCTCCAGCGTATCTTTAACAAAGCGCACCAGTGGGAAACCGGTATCCTTCAGATTAAACACCCCACCCGTCAGCTGGTTCATCACTGGCTGTGTCACCCACGCCACCAGTACGAAGGCAAGGCAGGCACTTTCCGCGTGCCACCAGCGCTGTTTTTCCAGTGGTTTACGCCTGAGCGCCAGCAGCCCGGCGGCCAGAATGGCCATGCCAATAAAATAATCATGCAGTGGGAAGATCAGCATTATTTCACTGGCTTCTTCCACATTGGTCGCGTGCAGTGCCAGCAGGGTATTAAAATTGGGTGGGCCATAAACCTGACCAAAAGGGTAATAGAACCCGGCCATCAGTACACCGACGGCAATCAGCGTTTTCTGCGTCTTCGGGGCAACCGCCGCCAGCAGCACCAGCAGTGCCGTAAAGGCCAGACTGTATAAACCGCTTAACGGGTAACCGAATGCCAGATTAATCAGAACGGATAAAAGTAAATACAGCCCAACGTACGGGCTAACCCAGGCACGATAACGGCCTGCTGTAGCAGTTTTAATTAATGTCAGATTCATTATTGGTTCTTATTAGGGAAAGCTATAGCGACCATTCAGTTCGACGCTGAAGTGGCAAACTGCCTGATACAACTCGTAAGATCATGGGGGAAGGGGTGGGGTGGAGCCCGATCGGCCTGCATTCTTTACGAAAGGCTGGCACGATAATCGCTGTTTTGCCGAAAGGCAACCAGCATCATCAATAAGTTCTGTGAAGTGACAGACAAAATAGTCGGAACAAGGGCTGAGTGGTTAAGAAGCCTGACGGGCAGGCTTCGAATTCACCAGCATTTCCAGCAGCATCAGTCGGAGTGTAAACGGCGAACGGCAAAAGAGTTTTAATAGCAGTGGTGTTTTCATCTGATGTCCCTCCGGTCAATCAGGATATGCGCGAATTATCATCAGGTATAGCACAGGCTATACCCTATAGCCATAGCTAATACGCTAAATTTTGTGCTTGCCTGCGGTTCGTTTACAATGTGGCACACAACAGACCGCTGCCCGCTATAATGCAGCGGTTGATAAGAAGAGGAAGCTGAATGAGTCGTCGCGCAAAAGTGGCAGTGCCCGCGCCACTGAAAGATATTGAAGAGCATGTCGAGGGTTTCCGTCAGGTACGTGAAGCGCACCGTCGTGAATTAATCGATGACTATGTAGAGCTGATTTCTGATCTGATCCGCGAGTTTGGTGAAGCCCGCCAGGTGGATATGGCTGCTCGTCTGGGCGTGTCGCAGCCAACGGTGGCAAAAATGCTTAAACGTCTCGCCACAGGCGGGCTGGTTGAACAGGTACCTTACCGGGGCGTTTTCCTGACACCGGAAGGGGAAAAACTGGCTGAAGAGAGCCGCGAACGTCACCATATTGTTGAAACCTTCCTGCTGGCACTGGGTATCAGCCCGGATACCGCACGCCGCGATGCGGAAGGTATTGAGCATCACGTCAGCGATGAAACGCTGGCCATCTTTAAAAAATTTAGCGAAAGTCGTTAATCACCTTCTTCCCCCATCACTGGCGTTGCCTGCGACAGCCCTGAAGAACCTTACCCCATCCAGGGACGGTCCATCGGGCGTATGCTGATGCAGCGTCAGGGATAAAGGGGATATCACATGGCGCGCCAGCATGACTTCTCTGCTCAGACCTTTTTTGCACGATCGTTTTTTGCATCTGTTGGTGGTTCTGGGGCTGCTGCTGGCCTGTTTTGTGCCTTTCCGCCTGGCAGAACTGCCTGGTGCCGTAGACTGGCCCACCATTATCACGCTGAGCGGCTTGCTGATGCTGACCAAAGGCATTGAGGCCAGCGGTTATTTTGATGTGCTCGGGCGTCGTCTGGTGCAGGGCTTTCGCCACCAGTGCCAGTTGGCGCTGTTTCTGGTGGCTGCTGCCGCACTGCTCTCAACGTTCCTGACCAACGACGTTGCTCTGTTTATTTTGGTGCCGCTGACGCTCTCTCTGCGAAAGTATTCCGCGCTGCCGATTGCACGGTTAATTATCTTTGAAGCCCTGGCGGTGAACGCGGGTTCGCTGCTTACCCCCATCGGTAATCCGCAAAATATCCTGCTGTGGCGCCACGGTGAGGCAGGCTTTGCCGGTTTTATCTGGCAGATGTTACCGCTGGCCGGATGGCTGGTGCTCAGCCTGCTGTTACTGACCGCCTGCTGTTTCCGCGCGAAGAAGATTGAGCAGCATCAGACGTCAGAAGATGCCCCCTGGCAGCGCCGGTTGCTGTTCGCCAGCGCGCTGCTTTATCTGCTGTTTATTACGGCGCTGGAAATGGATCTCGCCATCTGGGGGCTGGTGCTGGTCTTTGCTACCTTCCTTGTGCTGGCGCGTCGCATCCTGTTAAGCATCGACTGGAGCCTGCTGGTGGTGTTTATTGTGATGTTTATCGATGTCTTCCTGCTGACAAAGCTGCCGCTGGTACAGTCCACCCTGCATCTGGCCGGGCAGCTTCCGGCTGGCGGGCAGTTTTTGCTGGCCGCGGGGCTGTCGCAGGTGATCAGTAATGTTCCTGCCACCATCCTGCTGCTCAGCAGCCTGCCGCCGTCGGTGCTGCTGGCCTGGGCGGTGAATATTGGTGGGTTTGGCTTGCTGCCAGGCTCGCTGGCCAACCTGATCGCGCTGCGCATGGCAAAAGATCGCGCTATCTGGTGGCACTTCCACCTCTATTCCCTGCCGATGCTGGTGTGGGCGTTAGTCAGTGGCTGGGGGCTCTATTTGTTTATTCATGCGAACTGACGTCAGGCAATTCCGGATTTGTCAGGAAACCCTGGCATTTGTCAATTTTGGCCCTATGGTTATACCAGACTGAATCATTGCGCTCGCTGAACCCGGGCGCACTCACCGACGGATACTATGGCTAATCAAACCTCCTCTGCACCTGATGATGAATCCCAGCATCAGTCTGATGCTGCGCAAAATGAAGAAACTCCACGCAAACGGCCCGGTAAAAAGCCTCTGGTTATTCTGGCGATAGTGGTTGTCGTGATGATTATCGTGGCGCTGTGGTTCTGGCTGACCACGCGCAATATTGAAACCACCGATGATGCTTTCACTGAAGCGGATGCGGTGACCATTGCGCCGAAAGCCTCTGGCTATGTCACCGAGCTGCGGGTTAAAGATAACCAGCGAGTGAAGAAGGGCGATCTGCTGGTAGTGATCGATCCGCGTGATACCACTGCCCAGCGCGATCAGGCGAAAGCGCAGCTCGGCCTGGCTCAGGCACAGCTGCATCAGGCGCAGGCTCAACTGGAACTGGCACGGGTACAGTACCCGGCACAGAAAGACCAGGCGCTGGCACAGCTCGCCAGTGCGCAGGCCAATTATATGAATGCTCAGGCTGACGATAAGCGCCAGCGTGGCGTCGACCCGCGTGCCACGTCACAGCGCAATATCGATACAGCAAACGCCCAGTTACGCAGTGCCAGAGCTGAACTGGCGAATGCCCAGGCGCAGGTTGAAGTCGCTTCTCAGGTGGCTTTGCAGATCCGTCAGCAGGAAACCAATGTTGAAGCGCGGCAGAGCCAGGTTGAACAGGCACAGGCACAGCTCAATACCGCGAATCTGAATCTCTCTTATACCGAAGTCCGTGCCCCTTACGACGGTTTTGTCACCAAACGTAATGTACAGGTGGGGACGCTGGTGCAGGCAGGCTCGTCGCTGTTCTCACTGGTATCACCCGACGTATGGATTGTGGCTAACTTTAAAGAGTCGCAGCTGGCACGGATGAAACCGGGCGACAGAGTGGAGATTAGTGTCGATGCCTGGCCGGACCTCAAGCTGGAGGGACATGTCGACAGCGTACAGATGGGCAGTGGTTCCCGCTTCTCTGCTTTCCCTTCTGAGAATGCTACTGGCAACTACGTGAAAATCGTGCAGCGCGTGCCGGTGAAAATCGTGATTGATAAAGGGCTGGATCCGAACCATCCGCTTCCGATTGGTCTGTCGGTTGAACCTAAGGTCACGCTGGAATGAATCCCGGCCAGAACTGGAAGCCCGCCAGTAACCCCTGGCTGGTCGCGATGACCGTGACGCTTGCGGTGTTCATGGAGATCCTCGACACCACCATCGTTAACGTTGCCCTGCCGCATGTGGCCGGATCGCTCTCGGCCAGTTATGACGAATCCACCTGGGTGCTGACCTCCTATCTGGTGGCCAACGGCATCGTGCTACCTATTTCAGCCTTCCTGAGTCGTTTGCTGGGCCGTAAGCAGTTTTTCCTCATCTGTATTGTGATGTTTACCGTCTGCTCATTCCTGTGCGGCATTGCGACTGAACTGTGGCAGATCATTCTGTTCCGCGTATTACAGGGATTCTTCGGCGGCGGGTTACAGCCTGTGCAGCAGTCTGTGCTGCTGGATTATTTTAAACCTGAGGATCGCGGTAAGGCGTTTGGCCTCTCCTCCATCGCGATTATTGTGGCACCGGTACTGGGTCCGACGCTGGGCGGCTGGATCACCGACAACTACAGCTGGCGCTGGGTGTTCTTCATCAATATTCCGGTGGGGATCCTCAGCGTGCTGGCGATCTACCAGCTGCTGGAAGATCCGCCGTGGGAGCGTAAAAAGGCGAAGGGCAAACTGAGCGTCGACTATATCGGCATCAGTCTGATCACACTCGGCCTTGGCTGCCTGCAGGTGATGATGGACCGTGGCGAAGATGAAGACTGGTTCCAGTCGGGGTTTATCGTTACCTTCGCGCTGTTGGCGCTGACCGGGATTGTCGGAGCGATTTACTGGTTGCTGTATGCCAAAAAGCCGGTGGTCGATCTGCACGTGCTGAAAGATCGTAATTTTGCGGTGGCCTGCCTGCTGATGGCGGGTATGGCTGCCATCCTGTATGGCAGTTCGGTGGTTATCCCTCAACTGGCACAGCAGGACCTGGGGTATACCGCCACGCTCTCGGGGCTGGTGTTGTCGCCCGGGGCGGTGCTGATTGTGCTGTCGATCCCGCTGGTGCTGAAGCTGATGCCCATCGTGCAGACGCGTCTGCTGATTGCCTTTGGCTTTGCATTGCTCGGGGTGTCGTTTATCTACTCATCGACCCTGACGCCGGATATCGACTTCACCACGCTGGTCATCATGCGCAGTTTCCAGACCATTGGCCTCGGCTTCCTGTTTGTACCGCTGACCACCATCGCGTTTGTCACTATTCCGCAGCGGCTGAATGCCGATGCCTCGGCGCTGTTTACCATGTTTCGTAATGTGGCGGGATCGATTGGTATTTCGCTATCGACGGCGATGATCACCGAACGCTCCCAGGCGCGTAGCGCGCAATTGGTACATAACATGACCCCACTCAATGAGCCGTTTAACCTGACGGTTGAGCGTTGGGCCCAGGGCGTCAGGGACTATGTGCATATGGCGGGTGACCCGGTGACCATCGCCACCGGGCAGTTGTATAAACAGATGATCGTGCAGGCGCGTTTCCTCGCCTATATCGATGTTTTTATGGGCCTCAGTATTGTTGCCCTGGTCCTTATTCCATTTTGTCTGTTACTGGCGCCTATCAAGAGCCAGGGCAGTGCAGGAGCACACTGACATGAACGTTCCTCCTTCTTTTTTGCGTTCGCGCAGTGGTGGGCTGATAGCCGTTGCACTGATGCTCAGTGGCTGTGCCGTTGGCCCGGATTACCAGGCGCCGAAGCCCGCCACACCGGAGCGTTTTAACAGTATGCAGCCGGACGGTATCTCCGCGCCGCTGGCGGCAGCGACTAACCCGAACTGGTGGAAGTCATTTAACGATCCGCAGTTGGACAGCCTGATCGCACGTGCCATTAAAGGCAATTTATCCCTGCAGCAGGCGGTACTGCGTATCGCTGGCGCACGTCAGCAGCTGAACCAGGCACGCGGTGCCTGGGCACCTTCTGTGAACGGTAACGCCCGTTTTACCCGCCAACAGTTGGGCATTAAAGGCGAATTGGAGTCCGAAGGGGTCTACGACCAGATTGACCAGGCGGGAAGCGAAACCGATTTAAAACCGGCGCTCGACAGCCTGTCTAAGCCGGTCGGGCTGTATCAGGGCAGTTTTGACGCTTCGTGGGAGCTGGATCTGTGGGGCAAAGTGCGTCGTCAGGTCGAAATGGCCGATGCGCAGCAGCAACAATCGGTAGAAAACCGTAATGATGCGCTGGTGTCACTGGAGGCCGAAGTGGCGCGGGCTTACCTGCAGCTGCGGGGCGCGCAAGCCATTACCCGTACCCTGCAAACACAGATTGACGTGGCGGAGCAGACACTGGAGCTGACGCAGAGCCAGCAGCGTAATGGGCTGGCACCGCAGACCAATGTGGAGAACTCCCGCGCCCAGGTGAATTCACTGCGCGCTCAACTGCCGCAGTATCAGGCGCAGATCCACCAGGCGATGAACGGTCTGGCCGTGCTGACGGGCAGAGTCCCCGGCGCACTGGATGCGGAGTTAATGACCGCCAAACCGCTGCCGGCTCTGCCGAAAGCGGTGCCGGTCGGCGTACCGTCTGAGCTGGCGCGTCGTCGCCCGGATGTGCGTGAAGCGGAAGCCAGCCTGCACGCGGCGACCGCCAATATTGGTGTTTCTGTGGCACAGCTGTTTCCCAGTCTGTCACTGACCGGGCAGTATGGCATGCGTAACAGCGATGCCAGCTATCTGGATAACTGGAGCAGTCATTTCTACAGCTACGGACCGTCCGTCACCATCCCGATCTTCCAGGGGGGGCGGCTGGTATCCAGTGTGAAGCTGGCCCGTGCGCAGCAGGCGAGCGCGGCGCTGGGTTATCGTCAGACGGTGCTGACGGCGTTGCAGGATGTGGAAAATGCGCTGGTCAGCTATCGCAGCGACCAGCAGCAGGTGGAAGGGCTGGATGACACTGTGGCGGCGTTACAGCGTGCCTTTACGCTGGCCAGCGACAGCTATCGCCAGGGGATCTCGACCTTTATTGAGGCGCTGGATGCACAGCGTCAGCTGGCGCAGGCGCAACAGCAGGCGGAACAGGCACGGGTACAGAGCACGCTTGACCTGGTCGCGCTGTATAAAGCGCTGGGCGGCGGCTGGGAAGCGTATCAAAACGTGAACATGCCGGATTATTCGGTATTTGGCCCCGCAGAAAACCCACAGTAAGTTTTTATCTTTCTAAAAAAACGCGGCTCTCATCAGGGGCCGCGTTTTTTTTGGTTTGAATCTCATCGCCTTTTTTCCTCAAAAAATGCAAGAAATGAGAGTTTACTCCATTTCACTCTTTTAACCTGTGTAAGCCATAACGATGGAATTCCTGTTTATTTTCATTATGTTTGACCATAAAAGAGAGGCCTGTTCTGCGAAAAGAGAGTTTTTTATGATCGAATGATAATTAAATATCATTTTCTAATCCATTGTAATTAATGGAATTTATTAAATAGATTTATGGGGTAATCTGTTTTTGGTTTGATGTGTTCCTGTCATTTTTTCATTTTAAATGAAATGAATAATTATTATTTCATTTGAGATGAAATGTTCTCAAAATATTTTTGCGCCAATTAGATCACATTAATACAACGTAATTGGTGTTTTTATGTGATGAGTGTCGCAATTAAAATGAAATAATGCGATGTAACGCTCAAAATTTAATTTTCATTGTTAATTAAAATGAAAGAAATAGTCTAAATTAAGATTCAGAGGCGGTGAGCGGTTGAGCAAAATAATGATTTACCCCTCTGCATCCTACTAACCAGGTCGATGAGAGGTCACTGTAGTCACCATGGCAAAAGAACAATATTTAACACCTAACCGGGCATCAGGGCCCAACAGCAACACCAAAACAGAACCCTTTGTTAAGGTCATTGCGTTGGTTGCCACTCTCGGCGGATTACTCTTCGGTTATGACACCGGCGTTATCTCCGGCGCGCTGCTGTTTATGGGCGACGAATTACACCTTACTCCCTTCACTACCGGACTGGTCACCAGTTCACTGCTGTTTGGTGCAGCCTTCGGCGCACTGTTTTCCGGGCATTTCGCGGCTTCTGCCGGGCGTAAAAAAATCATTATCATTTTGGCGATTATTTTCGCTGTCGGCGCAATGGGGACCGCCCTGGCACCGAACGTGGAATGGATGATCTTCTTCCGACTGGTGCTAGGGGTGGCCGTTGGTGGTGCATCCGCCACGGTGCCGATCTACATTGCAGAGATTGCACCAGCGAATAAGCGTGGGCAACTGGTGACGATTCAGGAGCTGATGATTGTCTCCGGCCAGATGCTGGCTTATATCTCGAATGCCGGATTTAACGCCGCGTGGGGTGGCCATGAAACCTGGCGCTGGATGCTGGCCGTGGCCACCATTCCTGCAGTGCTGCTGTGGTTTGGCATGATGTTTATGCCGGACACACCACGCTGGTATGCGATGAAAGGACGCCTGGCAGAAGCGCGTAAAGTGCTGGAACGCACCCGTGCCAAAGAGGACGTTGACTGGGAGCTGGAGGAGATTACTGAAACGCTGGAAGATGAGGACAAAGCCCAGACGCGAGCCAGCGTGCGTGAGCTGAAAAAGCCCTGGCTGTTTAAGCTATTCCTGATCGGTATCGGGGTGGCGGTGATCCAGCAAACCTCCGGTGTAAATACCATTATGTACTATGCACCGACGATGCTAAAAGCAGTGGGAATGAGTACGGATGCAGCGTTGTTTGCCACCATCGCTAACGGGGCTATCTCAGTGCTGATGACCTTCGTCGGCATCTGGCTGTTAGGTAAAATTGGCCGGCGAACGATGGTCAAAATAGGCCAGTTTGGCTGTACCGCCTGCCTGTTCTTTATCGGTGCCGTCAGCTATTTCATGCCTGAGACCATCAACGGTCAGGTGGATATGTTACGCAGCTACATGGTTCTTTTGGGAATGCTGATGTTCCTCAGCTTTCAGCAGGGGGCGTTATCGCCCGTCACCTGGCTGCTGCTGTCAGAGATCTTCCCAACAAGGCTGCGCGGTGTCTTTATGGGCGGTGCGGTCTTTGCCATGTGGATTGCCAACTTCCTGATATCTCTTGCCTTCCCGATGCTGCTTGCCAGCGTGGGGCTGTCAGGTGCGTTCTTTATCTTTGGATTGATTGGTATTGTCGGGGCGGTATTTGTTATCAAATGCATCCCGGAAACACGCAATCGCAGTCTTGAGCAGATAGAACATTATCTGCATGACTGGCTCAGTAACGAGGAAGAGAGCAAGGCATTAACCGCGTCGAAACGTAAAGCAGAAAGTCATTAACCGCCAGGGCCGGGTTTCTTCCCGGCCCTGATTCTCCCCCTCTCCAGGATTTCCCGCTGTATGCCCCGCGCCTTTTTTTTGGCATAATGCGCGCTGACTCACATACTCACATTAAAAATTAAAGGCTATCTCTGTGCTAGTTTCCAGCAACGTCACCATGCAGTTTGGCAGTAAGCCGCTGTTCGAAAACATCTCTGTCAAATTTGGCGGCGGCAACCGTTATGGCCTGATTGGCGCCAACGGCAGCGGCAAATCCACCTTTATGAAAATTCTGGGCGGCGACCTGGTGCCATCTGGCGGCAACGTTGCTCTTGATCCGAACGAACGGCTGGGTAAATTACGCCAGGACCAGTTCGCCTTTGAACAGTATTCCGTACTGGATACCGTGATCATGGGTCACGGCGAGCTGTGGGCGGTGAAAGAAAAGCGCGATGCGATCTATGCGCTGCCGGAAATGAGCGAAGAAGACGGCTACAAAGTTGCCGATCTCGAAGAGAAGTATGGTGAGATGGACGGCTATACCGCGGAAGCGCGCGCCGGTGAACTGTTGCTGGGCGTGGGGATCCCGCTGGAGCAGCATTACGGCCCGATGAGCGAAGTCGCTCCCGGCTGGAAACTGCGTGTGCTGTTGGCACAGGCGCTGTTCTCTAACCCGGAAATTCTGCTGCTTGACGAACCAACGAACAACCTGGACATCGATACCATTCGCTGGCTGGAGCAGGTGCTGAACGAACGTAACAGCACCATGATCATCATTTCGCATGACCGTCACTTCCTGAATATGGTGTGTACGCACATGGCGGATCTGGATTACGGCGAACTGCGCGTCTATCCGGGCAACTATGATGAGTATATGACCGCGGCCACCCAGGCCCGCGATCGTCTGCTGTCGGATAACGCCAAGAAGAAAGCGCAGATCAACGAACTGCAATCCTTCGTCAGCCGCTTCAGCGCCAACGCCTCGAAATCTCGTCAGGCAACGTCACGCGCCAAGCAGATTGATAAGATCAAGCTGGACGAAGTCAAAGCCTCCAGCCGTCAGAACCCGTTTATCCGTTTCGAGCAGGACAAGAAGCTGTTCCGTAACGCCTTGACACTGGAAGCGGTGACTAAAGGTTTCGACAATGGTCCCCTGTTTAAGAATGTCAACATGCTGCTGGAAGTGGGCGAAAAGCTGGCGATTCTGGGGCCAAACGGTATCGGTAAAACCACGCTGCTGAAAACCCTGATCGGTGAGCTGCTGCCAGACAACGGGACGGTGAAATGGTCTGAAAACGCGCAGATTGGTTACTACGCGCAGGACCATGCCCATGACTTTGCCGACGACCTTACCGTGTTCGACTGGATGAGCCAGTGGAAGCAGGACGGCGATGATGAGCAGGCCGTACGCGGTATTCTCGGCCGCCTGCTGTTCAGCCAGGACGATATTAAGAAGCCTGCGAAGGTGCTGTCCGGTGGTGAAAAGGGCCGTATGCTGTTTGGTAAGTTGATGATGCAGAAGCCTAACGTGCTGATCATGGATGAGCCAACCAACCACCTCGATATGGAATCCATCGAAGCGCTGAACATGGCGCTGGAAATGTACGAAGGTACGTTGATCTTCGTGTCTCACGACCGTGAATTCGTCAGCTCGCTGGCGACCCGCGTGATTGAAATGACACCGGGCAAAATCAACGACTTTACCGGTGACTACGAAGATTACCTGCGTAGCCAGGGTATCGTTTAAGGTCCAGTGGCTGCGGGCTGACCGAAACAGAAGGTCAGCCCCTACGGAAGACCCGCACGGGATGACCATTTTTCCGGTCACCTCCACGCCAAACCCGTAGGGGTCGACCATTTGTTTCGGTCGACCCGTGCCAGGGTTAGCACGATTTATCAGGTCTCTGCCTCAGATTGATTTTCCGCCACCCGGTTTTTCCCCGCCTTTTTCGCGGCATAAAGCGCTTTATCCGCTTCCGCAATCAGCGCCAGACTGACATCAACATTGCGTTCGGCGTTCACCACATGCATCCCCACGCTGATGGTGACTACATTCCCCGTTTTTTCGGCATGCTGATGAGGGATAGCAAGGTTGGCAATCGCCGCGATGGCCTGATGAGCAAAGCGCAGCGCGGCAGCACGATCCGCCCCTGGCATCACCACGGCAAACTCTTCACCCCCATAGCGCGCAACCAGATCCTCGGGTCTGCGGGGTAAATGCGCCAGCGTATCACCCACCTGTTTCAGACAGTCATCGCCTGCCAGGTGCCCGTAGCTATCATTGAACATTTTGAAGTTGTCGACATCTATCATCAGCAGTGCCAGCGGGGTGTGCAGTTTTGCCGAACGCTCCGCGCTACGTTGCAGATAGAGATCAAACTGTCGCCGGTTGGCTAACCCGGTCAGGCTGTCTACCAGCGCCAGCGTCTGGAGAGTCCGGTTCATTGAGGTCAGCCTGTCGCGTACCTGAGTCAACTCCAGCTGATTTTTCAGGTTAAGTGAAATATGGCGTAGCACCAGAAAACCGAGCAGGGCGATCACCAGCAGCAGAATGGTGCAGAGCGTAATAAAGATGCTGATATCGGAGAACCACACTTCCAGCAGATGGTTCTTGTCGTAGCCTGCGGCCACCACCAACGGATACCGTTTCAGACTGGAGTAGCCAAATACCCGTTCGATGCCATCCAGCGCCGAGCCATAAATGGCGGTACCGCTGGACGCATTATTGAGCAGGCCGGTAAACAGCGGGCTGCCGGAAATATTGCGATTAATGGTGTCATCGGGGAAAGGACGGACGTACAGAATCGTGCCGTCTTTCAGCATCAGCGCCAGTACATCGTGCTCGCCGAGGTTGTAATAGCTGTATGCCTGCTTGAAATAGCTCAGCCTGACGGTGGCCAGCAGCACACCCCGAAAAGAACCATCGTAATTAACGAGGCGCATGGACACCGGGATAATGAGCTCCCCGGTGGTTCTGCTGCGGATCACTTTGCCAATATGCACCTGCGTGCTGTTGTTCTGCTGGTGATATTGAAAAAATTCGCGGTCGCTGTTATTGGCGCGTTTAGGGATATTGCCGTCAGAAGTCACCAGCCAGCTGCCCTGTGCATCAAAGATAAACAGACCATGCAACTGTGGCAGACTGGCCTTACGGTTGGTCAGTATCTCACGCAGGTACTCGGTCTGATCGTCGCGCAGGCCGATCAGGGAGACGCGATCACGCAGATCCTGTAATGTGAGATCAACCTGCAAGAAGGTATCTTCTGCCTGACGGGAAAGGGACTGGGAGAGATTACGCGCATCATCCTTCGAGGTGGAAATCATGCGGTTCCACGAGCTCCACACAATCCAGCTGTTGATCGCAATCACAGCCGTGACAATCACCAATAGAAAAATAATCATCATTTGACGCAATGACGATTTTTCACTCGCGCTTATCCCACTTTGCTCATCAGTCATGTGCTAATCAATCCTTTACGCATCCAGGCATCTCCCCTAACTATAGTGCTGCTTGACGATGCCACAGACTTCACAATCCGGATCTTTAGCCAGCGTCATACTTCGGAACTGCAAGGTCATTGCGTCATACAACAGCAGTTTCCCTGCCACCGGGCTGCCGTATTGGGTCAGGACACGGATCGCCTCCATCGCCTGCAATGAACCGATCACGCCCACCAATGGCGCCATTACGCCCGCTTCCACACAGCTCAGCGGCGCGATGCCAAACAGGCGGCTGACACAGCGGTAACAGGGTTCATCGTGGCCCCAGGTGAAGACGCTGATCTGGCCTTCCATGCGGATCGCCGCACCGGATACCAGCGGAATTTTGCGCGCATGGCACAATCGGTTGAGCTGCTCACGCGTTTCCAGGTTATCGCAACAGTCCACCACCAGGTGATGCGCAGCGATCTGATCGCCCAGCGGTTGATCGTCCAGCCGGTCGTTGATGGCCTCAAGGGAAATCAGGGAATTGATGGCCGCCAGCCGCAGCCGTGCTGAGTCCACCTTTGCCATACCGACCTGCGCTTCGCCGTGCAGGATTTGACGTTGCAGATTCGACACCGACACGTGGTCGAAATCGAGCAGTGTCAGATGACCCACACCGGCCGAAGCGAGGTACTGGCTGGCGCTACAGCCCAGCCCGCCCAACCCGACCACCAGCACCCGGGCAGCCTTCAGCCGCTCCTGTCCGTCAAAATCGAAGCCGCGCAGCACGATCTGGCGATTGTAGCGCAGCATCTCTTCATCATTCAGTTCGGGAAACATATCAGCCTTCCAACAGGGAATTGAACGGTTCGACTTCCACCCATTCTCCCACGTCGACGTTGCCGCGATCCCGTTCCAGAACAATAAAGCAGTTAGCCTGTTGGAAGGAACTGAAGATATGTGAGCCCTGATGGCCGGTGGTGGCTACCTCCAGCTCGCCTTGCCCATTGCGCTGCAAAATACCGCGCTGAAAGTCGAGGCGGCCGGGGGATTTCTTCAGAAAGCTGGCGCTCCGCACCCGCTGACGTGGCGGCAATGCCGGGCCTGCCTGCCCCGTCAGCTTCGCCAGTAATGGCTGCACCAGCTGGTAAAAGGTCACCACCGCCGAGACCGGATTGCCAGGCAGACCGCAGAACCAGCTGTTCGGCAGGCGACCGAAAGCAAAGGGCTTACCGGGTTTCATTGCCAGCTTCCAGAAGCCGATTTCACCCAGTTCTTCCAGCATCTGCCGGGTGTAATCCGCTGCACCCACCGATACGCCGCCGCTGCTGATCACCACATCCGCACGACTATCGGCCTCAATAAAGGCAGCACGCAGCGCAGCCGGGTCATCACGGATAATCCCGAGATCGATCACCTCGCAGCCGAGTTTGTTCAGCATCAGCTGCACGGCGAAGCGGTTAGTATCGTATATCTGGCCCGCAGCCAGCGGCTGACCCACCGGCTGTAACTCATCGCCGGTGGAGAACAGGGCAACCCGTAGCTTACGCAGCACCGCGACCTGGGCAATGCCCAGCGAGGCGAGCAGCGGCAGTTCGGCCGCACCCAGTTTTATTCCCGCCTCCAGTACCTGGGTTCCCTGGCGGATATCTTCACCCACCCGGCGGATATTTTGCCCGGCACTGACATCGGCAGTGATGCGGATGGCCTCACCTTCCTGCTCAGTCTGTTCCTGCATCACCACCGCGTCACAGCCCTCAGGCAGCGGCGCTCCGGTCATAATTCGAATGCAGGTCCCGGCAGGCCAGTTGCCGCTGAATGGGCTACCGGCAAAAGCCATCCCCGCCACGGGCAGTGTGCTTCCCGCGGTGAGATCGGCCATGCGCAGGGCATAACCGTCCATGGCGGAATTGTCGAATGGGGGGACATCGATGGGGGAGATCACCGTGCTGGCGGTAATACGGCCAGCGGCATCCGGTAATGTGACGGTGTCGTGTTGCTGAACAGGGATCACGCGCGCCAGCAACGTGCTGAGTGCATCATCAAGCGAGATCAACCCCGCAGTGAAAGCTTCCATTGAGTTATTTCTCCAGGATTCGGGCAAAAATCTAATGCGATCATTATGGCGTGAATCGCTCGCAGGGTCACGTTTGCCCGCCTGCGTAAGCCATAACCGTCTATAAAGTTTATCTTAGAATTAATGGTTATTATCAGGGTGCGAACTTTCTGCTTTACATCGCTATATTGCCTGCCTATAGTCAAAAACTGCTTTTTTTCGACAAATATATTCTAACTCAGTGTTTTTCATGCTGATTTGGCACACAGGGTAAATGAATTATGGCCATAGCGACGATTGCAATTCACGGTGGTGCAGGAGCTATCGCGCGTGCCAGCATGGATGCAGAGAAAGAGCTGCTCTATCGCCAGGCGCTGTTGCAGATCGTTGCCAGCGGGCAGGCATTGCTGGCGGCGGGGTGCAGTGCATTGGATGTGGTGACCGAGGCAGTGCGCCAGCTGGAAGAGTGTTCACTGTTTAATGCCGGGGTCGGCTCAGTCTTTACGCATGAAGGCACGCATGAGCTGGATGCCAGCGTCATGGATGGCCGCACGCGAGAAGCCGGGGCTGTGGCGGGTGTTACCCGCGTGCGTAATCCGGTGCTGGCGGCACGCACGGTGCTGGAAAACAGTCCTCATGTGTTGTTTATCGGCCAGGGTGCGGAATCGTTTGCGGCATCACATGGCCTCGAAATGGTCGAAAATGCGTTTTTCTCCACGCCAGAGCGCCGTGCACAGCTTGAGCGCGCCATCGCCACACAACAAACTCTGTTGGATCACGATGGCGATGCGTCTGGCGAACCGCTGGATCCTGACCGCAAGTTTGGCACGGTGGGGGCGGTTGCCCTCGACCAGGCGGGCAATCTTGCAGCGGCAACCTCTACGGGCGGCATGACTAACAAGCAGGTGGGTCGTGTCGGTGACTCCCCCTTACCTGGCGCAGGATGCTACGCCAGCGACAGCGTGGCCGTCTCCTGTACGGGTACCGGGGAAGTGTTTATGCGCACGCTGGCGGCCTATGATATCGCCGCGCTGATGGCGTACGCCGGACTGTCGTTACAACAGGCCAGTGACAAAGTGATCCACGAAAACATTCCTGCACTGGGCGGCAGCGGTGGGCTGATTGCTATCGACGCTGCTGGCAACGTGGTGCTGCCGTTTAACAGCGAAGGCATGTATCGCGCTTATGCCGTGGTGGGTGAACGGCCAGTGGTCGCCATTTATCGGGAGGAGCCCTGATGAGTGAGTTACCCCATCAGGATGATGTGGTGCTGTCGGTAAGCGACCTCAGCGTCAGCTTCCAGCATGAAGGCCAGCGTATTCAGGCCGTCAATAACCTGTCACTGGAGGTCCGCCGTGGCGAAACGCTGGCGATTGTTGGTGAGTCCGGTTCCGGTAAATCGGTCACCTCTCTGGCCCTGATGCGGCTGGTGGAGCAGGGCGGCGGGAAAATTGACAACGGGGAGATGTGGCTACGTCGTCGCAATCATCAGTTGGTCAATCTGGCCACACAGTCGCCGTCGCAGTTGCGCACCCTGCGCGGTGCCGATATGGCGATGATTTTCCAGGAGCCGATGACCTCGCTGAACCCGGTATTCCCGGTGGGTGAGCAGATTGCAGAATCCATTCGTCTCCATCAGGGCAAAAGCCACGCCGGGGCCCTGGCCGAGGCGCAGCGGATGCTCGACCTCGTGCGTATCCCTGAAGCAAAAAATGTGCTGGCGCGCTATCCGCATCAGCTTTCTGGCGGGATGCGTCAGCGTGTGATGATCGCGATGGCGCTCTCCTGCCGTCCTGCGCTGTTGATTGCCGATGAACCCACTACCGCGCTGGATGTGACCATTCAGGCACAAATACTCCAGCTGATCCGCGTGCTGCAAAAAGAGATGCAGATGGGGGTGATCTTTATCACTCACGATATGGGCGTGGTGGCCGAGATGGCCGACCGCGTTCAGGTCATGTATCGCGGTGATGTGGTGGAAACCGGCAGCGTCGAGGCGATCTTCAGTCACCCTCAACAGCCCTATACGCGTGCGCTGCTGGCAGCCGTACCGAAACTGGGGGCGATGACCGGGCGTCACTGGCCAGCCAAATTCCCGTTGGTCAGTGAAGGTGAATCCGTGGCAGAACAGCCGCAGGATACGGTAAACCCGCAGGATACGCCGATTCTTCAGGTGCGCGACCTGGTGACGCGTTTTGATATTCGTGGCGGCCTGCTCAACCGGGTACAGCGCCGTGTGCATGCGGTAGAGAAGGTGAGCTTTGATCTGCGCCCCGGCGAAACGCTGGCGCTGGTGGGAGAGTCCGGCTGCGGCAAGTCCACCACCGGGCGTTCGCTGCTGCGGCTGGTTGAAAGCCAGGGCGGCAGCATCACTTTCAACGGCCAGCGTATCGATAATCTGACTGGGAGCGCGTTGTCGCATCTGCGGCGTGATATTCAGTTTATTTTCCAGGACCCTTATGCGTCGCTCGACCCGCGCCTGACGGTGGGGTTTTCGATCATGGAACCGCTGCTGGTGCACGGCATTGCCCGTGGGCGGGAGGCCGAGCAGCGCGTGGCCGCCCTGTTAGAGCGCGTCGGCCTGCTGCCTGAACACGCCCAGCGCTATCCCCATGAATTTTCCGGCGGGCAGCGACAACGCATCTGTATTGCCCGCGCGCTGGCGCTTAATCCGAAAGTCGTGATCGCCGATGAAGCGGTTTCCGCGCTGGATGTGTCGATCCAGGCACAGATTATTAATTTGATGCTCGATTTGCAGCGTGAATTTGGCATTGCGTTTCTGTTTATCTCGCACGATATGGCGGTGGTGGAACGAATCAGCCACCGTGTGGCGGTGATGTTCCTTGGGCAGATTGTGGAAATCGGTCCGCGCCAGGCGGTGTTCGAACATCCCCAGCATCCTTACACCCGTAAGCTGATGGCCGCTGTACCGGTGGCCGACCCTGCGCACCGGAGACGTGAACGCGCACTGCTCGTTGATGAAATACCCAGCCCAATCCACGCCCTCGGTGATGAGCCGGATGTGGCACCGCTGGTAGAGGTGAGCGCCGGGCATTACGTGGCGCGCCATGCCATAAATCGCAGCTAGAACCTGTTTACTCCAGAGTAGAACGACAATAAGGGATGACATGATGAATCACTACACGCGTAAATTGCTGTTAACTGCTGGCCTGCTCGGCAGCGTTGTTGCACTGCCTGCCTGGGCGGCGAAAGATGTCACCATTGCAGTCGCCTCAAACTTCACCACCCTGGACCCGTACGACGCGAATGACACGCTGTCGCAGGCCGTGGCAAAGTCGTTTTATCAGGGGCTGTTTGGCTTTGATAAAGAGATGAAGCTGGAAAACGTGCTGGCAGAAAGTTACCAGGCCAGCCCGGATGGACTGAGCTATACCATCAAACTAAAAACCGGTGTTAACTTCCAGGATGGCACCCCGTTTAATGCTGAAGCGGTAAAAGCCAACCTCGACCGTGCCAGTAACCCGGACAATCATCTCAAGCGGTATAACCTGTTTAAAACCATCGCCAGCACCGAAGTGGTGGACGCTAACACGGTAAAAATCACGCTTAAGCAACCGTTCTCTGCCTTTATCAACACCCTGGCCAGCCCGGCAGCGGCGATGATCTCCCCGGATGCGCTGAAGAAATACGGTAAGGATATCGGCTTCCACCCGGTCGGCACCGGTCCTTACGAGTTCGTCACCTGGAATCAGACTGATTTTGTGAAAGTGAAGAAGTTTGCGGGTTACTGGAAAGCGGGCTATCCGAAGCTGGACAGCATTACCTGGCGCCCGGTCGTGGATAACAACACCCGTTCCGCGATGCTGCAAACGGGCGAAGCCAACTTTGCTTTCCCTATCCCGTTTGAGCAGGCGAAACTGCTGGAGAAAAACAGCAAACTGGATCTGGTGACCTCGCCATCGATCATGCAGCGTTACATCAGCTTTAACGTGACGCAGAAGCCGTTTGATAACCCGAAAGTGCGTGAAGCGATCAACTACGCGATTAACCGTGAGGCGCTGGCGAAAGTGGCCTTCGCCGGTTATGCCACCCCGGCAACCGGTATTGTACCGCCGTCGATCCAGTACTCACAAAGCTACCCGGCCCCGGAATACAACCCGGCTAAAGCGCGTGAACTGTTGAAGGAAGCGGGCTATCCGAACGGCTTTACTACCGCACTGTGGTCTTCGCATAATCACAGCACTGCGCAGAAGGTGTTGCAATTCACCCAGCAGCAGCTGGCACAGGTGGGCATCAAAGTGGAACTGACGGCGATGGATGCCGGTCAGCGTGCGGCACAGGTTGAAGATAAAGGCCAGAAAGAGAGCGGCGTGCGCATGTTCTACACTGGCTGGTCTGCCTCTACCGGGGAAGCCAACTGGGCCTTAACGCCGCTGTTCGCCACGCAGTCCTGGCCGCCAACCATCTTTAACACCGCTTTCTACAGCAACACACAGGTGGATAAAGATCTGGCTGATGCGCTGAATACGACTGACGGCGAGAAAAAAGCCGCGCTGTACAAAGATGCGCAGGACCGTATCTGGAAAGATCAGCCCTGGGCACCGCTGGTCGTGGAAAAGCTGGTTTCGGCAAACACCAAAAACCTGACCGGGTTCTATGTGATGCCGGATACCTCGTTCAGCTTTGACGATGCTGACCTGAAGTAATGGACTAACGCGCCTCCCGTCAGGGAGGCGCAGGGTACAAGATGCTTAACTATTTTCTCAAACGCTTACTGGGGCTGATCCCCACGCTGCTGATCGTGGCGGTGCTGGTGTTCCTGTTTGTTCACCTGCTGCCCGGCGATCCGGCGCGACTGATTGCCGGGCGCGAAGCCGATGCCGATGTGGTGGCGATGGTGCGCCAGCAACTGGGGCTGGATTTGCCTTTGCCGCAGCAGTTCTGGCAGTACATCACCCATGCCGTGCGCGGGGATTTTGGCATCTCGATGGTGTCGAAACGCCCGGTCTCGGAAGAGATCGCCCAACGCTTTCTGCCGACGCTGTGGCTGACCCTGAGCAGCATGGTGTGGTCAGTGATTTTTGGTATGGCCATTGGCATTGTCTCTGCCGTATGGCGCAACCGCTGGCCGGACAGGCTGGGGATGACGCTGGCGGTTTCAGGGATCTCTTTCCCGGCGTTTGCGCTGGGCATCCTGCTGATGCAGGTTTTTTCCGTGGAGCTTGGCTGGCTGCCGACCGTCGGCGCCGATAGCTGGCAACACTATATTTTACCCTCCATTACCCTCGGCGCTGCCGTAGCGGCGGTGATGGCACGCTTTACCCGAGCCTCTTTCGTTGAGGTGATGCAGGAAGACTATATGCGTACCGCACGCGCTAAGGGCGTGCGTGAATCGGTGGTGGTGATCAAACACGGCCTGCGCAATGCGATGATCCCTGTGGTCACGATGATGGGCCTGCAATTTGGCTTCCTGCTGGGGGGCTCCATCGTGGTCGAGGTGGTGTTTAACTGGCCAGGGCTGGGGCGGCTGCTGGTGGATTCGGTGGAAATGCGTGATTACCCGGTTATTCAGGCCGAAGTGCTGCTGTTTTCGCTGGAGTTTATCTTGATTAACCTGGTGGTCGATATGCTGTATGCCGCGATCAACCCCGCCATTCGCTACAAGTAAGGATGCATGATGATTAACTGGCGACGTAACGCCGTACTCTCAGCGCTGCCGGGTATCAGTCCCAATCGCGTCCGTACCCCGTGGCGTGAGTTCTGGCGGCGTTTTCGTCGCCAGCATGTGGCGATGATTGCCGCTGTTTTTGTGCTGCTGCTGATCCTGATTGCGCTGTTTGCACCGCTTCTCGCCCCGTTCGATGCCGAGAACTTTTTTGATTACGATCGGCTGAATGAAGGGCCGTCGCTGGTCCACTGGTTTGGCGTGGATGCGCTGGGGCGTGATATTTTCAGTCGCGTGCTGCTGGGTAGCCGGCTATCACTGGTCGCGGGTTTCTTCTCGGTAGCGGTGGGTGCCGCGATAGGCACGCTGCTGGGGCTGTTAGCCGGTTACTACGAAGGCTGGTGGGACCGCATCATTATGCGTATCTGCGATGTGCTGTTCGCGTTTCCCGGCATTCTGCTGGCGATCGCCGTGGTGGCGGTGATGGGCAACGGCATGTCGAATGTGATTCTGGCGGTGGCGATATTCAGTATTCCGGCCTTTGCCCGCCTTGTCCGCGGCAATACGCTGGTGCTGAAGCATTTGACGTATATTGAGTCGGCACGCAGTATCGGCGCATCGGATCTGACTATCATCCTGCGGCACATTCTGCCGGGGACGCTGTCGTCGATTGTGGTTTATTTCACTATGCGTATTGGTACTTCAATCATTTCGGCAGCCAGCCTGTCATTTCTTGGGCTGGGCGCGCAGCCGCCGACCCCGGAGTGGGGGGCGATGCTCAATGAGGCTCAGGCTGATATGGTGCTGGCACCGCACGTGGCGATTTTCCCCAGTCTGGCGATTTTCCTGACCGTGCTCGCCTTTAATCTGCTGGGGGATGGCCTGCGGGATGCGCTGGATCCGAAGCTAAAAACCTGACGCTGACCGCAGTCAGATCAACTATTTTGCTTATCCCGCTGGTGAAAGGTCAGGCGCGCTCTATGCTTGAATAACCTTCACTGAGCAAGGAATTTGGCAATGCAGAATTTGCGTCTCCCTCTGGTCGCCGGGCTGGCAACGTTGTGTCTTGTGCTGGCCGGCTGTTCGTCAAAAGTAGCTGATACCACACAATATTCCGGTTTTTTGCCGGATTATTCCCGCCTGAAAGCATCGGAGTCTCCCAGCGGTCATGAAACGTTGCGCTGGGTTTCACCTGATTTTAAACTGTCTGATTATCGCGGCATTTATTACACCCCGGTGGTCTATTACCCGGCAGCAAAACCGACTGCCCGCGTCAGCCAACCCACGCTGGACCAGGTGCGCAGTTATCTCGACCAGCAGCTGAAAAGTGCGGTTGGGCAGCGTAAAGCGCTGGTGAATCAGTCCGGCCCCGGCACGCTGATCATGAAAACGGCGATCACGGCGGTGAATGCCGAAAATCAGGATATGAAGTTCTATGAAGTGGTGCCGGTGGCGGCGGTCGTTGCCAGCACGATGGCGGCCTCCGGGCATCGTACTCAGAACAGTGTGCTGTTCCTGGAAACGCAGTTGCTGGATGCGAAAACCGGCAAACCGGTGGTGGAAGTGGTCCGCAAGGCTTACGGAAAAACCGTGCCTAACAGCAATGCACCGATCAATCTGAGCGAGCTGAAAAGCGGTATCGATGAGATGGTACGGGACGTTGTGACTTTCCCTGCGCAGTAAAGTACTCGTTGTTGGCCGACCGCAACACTCGGTCGGCCACTTTTATCTTGATGCTGTAACGGGTGAACTTTCTGCCCGGATTTAACGGATCATGCTTTGTAACTGACCGGCGGTTTTCATCAGATCCATGACTAACGGCTGGAGTTTTTGCTGAATGGCATTGTACTGATCCAGAGCTTTCTGGTCGGTAAACTGCACGATATTCCCGGATACGGTGACTTTGTCTCCCTGCTGTTTCAACAGATCCACCTGGCTCACCAGCAGCGTCAGCACCTCCGGGACCTGCGTGGCAACCTGCAACGCCGCATCACCCGGTGCAACAATCACTTTAGCCCACACCTGGTCATAAACCGCCTTCAGATCGTCCGGCTGTTTCAGCGCGGCATGTTTGCTTTCGCTATCCGCGCGCAGCTTCTCCAGCACCGGTTTCCAGGCGGCACTTTGATCGGCCATTTTTTTGAGGTCATCGCGCTTAGCCATCAGGTTGCTGACGGTATTCACACCCCTGAACTGGGCAAAAACTTCGCCCAGGGAGGCGCTGAACACGTTGCCCATCCCCTTGTGATAATCCGTCAGTAACGCATAGTCGCTGGCATAGGGGCCGAATGCTTTGGTCTCCTCGTCCGTCAGGGTAGGGACGGCAACCTGCGATTTTGCCAGCACGCGTGTTTGCAGGAATTCAATAAATGCCTTGCGCTGTTCTGGCTCTTTGTCGCCGCAGCCGCTTAATGTCAGCAGCAGGGCCATCATGATCAACGGTAGCAGTAAAAAACGGATGAAACCCGTCTGTGGTAATCGTGAAGTCATCAGACATATCCCTTGTAGTATTGAAAAAATAGCCCGGGGAATATAGCGCACTGAACCGGATAATTCGGCAATTATTGGTAATTTAACTACGTTTAATTAACAAATAGCGATAAGGAGCATAACGATGAGAGGTTGCCTGGCGGCGTTAACGATGGTGTCAGCGTTATTACTCAGCCCAGCGATACGGGCTGAAAAAGTCCATGCTGAGGTGCTACAGGATGGGTTGGATCATCCCTGGTCGCTGGCCTTTCTACCGGATAACCAGGGGATGTTGATCACCGAACGTTCCGGCCAGTTACGCCGCTGGCAGGCTGGAGCGGGGCTGTCTGAACCGATCGGCGGTGTGCCTGAGGTCTGGGCGCAGCGCCAGGGCGGATTGCTGGATGTGGTACTGGCACCTGATTTCTCCAGCAGCCGCCGCGTCTGGCTCAGTTATACCGTTGCGGGGCAGGACGGCCGCGCCGGAGCGGCGGTTGGCTATGGCCGGCTCAGCGAGGACCATCGCCAGTTGAGTGACTTCCGTGAAGTGCTACGGCAGCAGGGGCTGTCAACCGGAGCCAATCTGGGCACGCGCCTGGCGTTTGACCGCAGTGGCCATCTGTTTATCGCCTTTGGCGACAACTTCCAGGCAGGAAAAGCGCAGGATTTGTCTGCCCTGCAAGGCAAGATCGTTCGTCTCAACGCCGATGGCTCTGTTCCTGCCGATAATCCGCTGGCGACGAAAGCAGGAGCGCGGCCTGAAATCTGGAGCTGGGGGATGCGTAATCCGCAGGGACTTGCCCTGAATCCGGCCAGCGGTGAAATCTGGGAGAGTGAACACGGCCCGCGTGGCGGCGATGAAGTGAATATTCCACACCGGGGCAATAATTACGGCTGGCCGCTGGCAACATGGGGAGTTGATTACAGCGGTGAAAAAGTCCCCGGCTCGAAAGGGGGCCGCGTGGCGGGAACCGAGCAACCGGTCTGGTACTGGAAAGTCTCTCCGGCGATTAGCGGCATGGCGTTTTACAGCGGCACACGCTTCCCACAGTGGAAAGATTCACTGTTTATCGGTGCACTGAAAGAGAAAAACCTGATCCGCCTGAGCCTTAATGGCAATCGGGTTGAAGGGCAGGAACGTCTGCTGGCCGACCGTGGTGAGCGTATTCGTGATGTACGGGCCGGGCCGGATGGCTGGCTGTATGTGCTGACAGACGAGCCGAATGGCAAACTGCTGAAGGTGGGGTTGCAGCCTTAAGCAACAAAGCAGGGCTGAGCGAAAGCGATCAGCCCTAAACGTTACCGAAGCCAGTGACAGATTTCCCAGCCGCGCTGCTGAGCCAGCAGGCTGAGCGGTTCGGCAGGGTTGATAACCCAGGCATGGTCCGCATGTTCCAGCATCGGCAGGTCGTTGATGGAATCACTGTAAGCCCAGGTGCGGGAATAGGTCGGCGTTTGCGCCTGTTGCAACCAGTCGTTCAGACGGCTGACTTTGCCCTCTTTATAGGTCATGGTGCCATAGGTCTGGCCGCTGTAGCGGTCATCAATGATCTCCACGCCAATCGCCAGTGCACCGCACGCGCCCAACTGTTCTGCGATCGGTGTAACCAGATGTTCACCACTGGCCGAGATAACAATGACGGTATCGCCACGTTCCTGATGCCAGCGCATTCGCTCGCGGGCGGCAGGGTAGACGCGTGGCAGGATGTCTCGCTGAATAAAGCGGCGGATCCAGCCGGATACCGTGGCGGCTGACATCCCAGCCAGCGGGGAGAGTGTGGTATGCATATAGGCTTCCATCGACAGCGAGCCTTGATAGTATTGTTCCATCAGAGCCCGCTCTTCATCGATCAGAGCGGCAGGGGCAAATCCCTGGGAAACCAGCCAGCGCAGCCACAGGCCGGTACTGTCTTCACAAATCAGTGTTTCATCAAGATCAAACAGCGCTAAATCCATCGTCGTGACTCCTCTTGCAGACTTTTCTCAGATTAGCGGATTTTTGTGACAGGCTTAACTGTTCGCCGATAATTCGGATTTAAGCCCGTTTTACACTTTGTGAAAATGACGCTAAATTGTGCCTTATTACAGGCAAAATCAGCCATATTGAATAAACTGTAGAAATCTTTACGGTAAAATTGTTCTTTTTCAGGATGTAACACCTTAGTGTAGGGCGGTTAGTCTCCTGGCTTTAATTTTAATCATTGTCTTTCAAATGGATACCTGGTCACGACATGAAGAATATTTCCCTGTCATCCCGTGTTTTTACACTGGCTACCACCTCCACGCTGTTGCTATTAACACTGTCCCCCGCCAGGGCAGAGCAGGCACCTGCCGCCCCACAGATTGAGGCGAAAGCCTGGGTGCTGATGGATTATAACAGCGGTAAAGTGCTTACCGAATCTAATGCCGATCAGCGCCTTGACCCGGCCAGCCTGACGAAAATGATGGCCAGCTATGTCACCGGGCAGGCTCTGAAGGCAGGCAAAATCAGCAACGATGATATGGTGACCGTTGGCAAAGACGCGTGGGCTACCGGTAATCCGGTATTGCAGGGGTCATCCCTGATGTTCCTGAAGCCCGGCGATCGTATTCCGGTTTCGGAGCTGAATAAAGGCATTGTGATCCAGTCCGGTAACGATGCCAGTATCGCCCTGGCCGACCATGTGGCGGGCAGCCAGGATTCGTTTGTTGGCCTGATGAATAACTACGTGAAGGCGCTGGGGCTGCAAAATACCCATTTCAAAACAGTGCACGGGCTGGATTCCTCCGGTCAGTACAGCACTGCTCGCGATATGGCGCTGATCGGCCAGGCGTTGATTCGCGATGTGCCGGAAGAGTATGCCCTGCACAAAGAGAAAGAATTTACCTTCAATAAGATTCGCCAGCACAACCGCAACCGCCTGCTGTGGAGTACCAATTTGCACGTTGACGGTATCAAGACGGGTCATACGTCCGGTGCCGGCAACAACCTGGTGGCTTCCGCGACGGACGGCGATATGCGCCTGATCTCCGTGGTGCTGGGTGCGGCTACCGATGCGATTCGTTTCCGCGAAAGTGAAAAGCTGCTGACCTGGGGCTTCCGTTTTTTTGAGACCATCACGCCGATTAAAGCGGGGAACGCATTTGCCACCCAGCGCGTCTGGTTTGGCGACCGGAAAGAGGTCAGTCTTGGTGTGGCGAAGGATGCTTCAATTACGCTGCCAAGAGGGCAGATGAAAAATCTGAAGGCCAGTTTCACACTGACCCAACCGCAGCTGACGGCGCCGCTGGCTAAGCATCAGGTCGTTGGGACAATTGACTTCCAGTTGGATGGCAAATCGATTGAGCAACGCCCGCTGGTGGTGCTGGAGGAAGTGAAAGAAGGGGGATTCTTTAGCCGCATGTGGGACTTCGTGATGATGAAGATGAATAGCTGGTTTGGTAGCTGGTTCGCGTAAATCGTCAACGTTTTGGGCGAGGCGTGCCTCGCCCCTACATACGACTTCGGGATTTTACAGGGCGAGGCGTGCCTCGCCCCTACATACGACTTCGGGATTTTACAGGGCGAGGCGTGCCTTGCCCCGACAAAGCGGGTGTGGGATTTTGCAGAGCGAGGCGTGCCTTGCTCCGACAAAGCGGTAGGGGTCAGGCATTCCTGACCCTGTGAACATCAGATCAGGTCATACGCCACGGCGGAAATTGCCACCAGGCCTACCAGCACGACAAACACATTGCTCAGTTTGCCGCTGTATTTGCGCATCGCCGGGACTTTGTTAATCGCGTACATCGGCATCAGGAACAACAGCACGGCGATGATGGGGCCACCCAGGCTCTCAATCAGGCCGAGAATGCTTGGATCGAGTGTTGCCACAATCCAGGTCGTCACCAGCATAAACAGCGCGGTAAAGCGGTTCAGTTTATGCTCGGCAATGGTTTTACCCCGGCTGCGCAGCATCTTATTCACCGTACCATTAAAGCCTTCACGTGCACCCAGATAGTGGCCCAGGAAGGATTTGGTAATGGCCACCATCGCAATAATTGGTGCCAGCCACGCCATCAGCGGGGTGTCAAAGTGGTTCGCCAGATAAGACAGAATAGAGATGTTCTGGGACTTGGCTTCCGCCAGGTTTTCCGGTGTCAGGCTCAATACACAGCTGAACACGAAGAACATCACGGTAAGCACCATCATGATATGGCTGCGTGCCAGAATGCGTGAGCATTTTGGTTCAGCCTGGTCGCCGTACTCTTCGCGTTTGGCAACGGCAAAGGCAGAGATAATCGGTGAGTGGTTGAAGGAGAACACCATGACCGGGATGGCCAGCCACAAAGTCATCATCAGACCTTTTCCGCTGCCACTCAGGCTGACGTTGTCGAAGATTGCGCTGCTCCAGTGTGGGATCAGGTATAACGCCAGCAGCATCAGTACCAGAACAAACGGATAAACTAGCACGCTCATCGTTTTGACGATGATCTCTTTACCAAAACGCACAATCGTCATCAGACCGACAATCAGAATCAGAGACAGCAGCGCACGTGGCGGTGCCTGAATCTGCAACTGGTGAGTCATGAAGCTTTCCACGGTATTGGTGATCGCCACGCTGTAGACCAGCAGGATCGGATAGATGGCAAAGAAGTAGAGCAGGGTGATCAGCTTACCGGCACCCACGCCAAAATGTTCTTCAACCACTTCAGTAATATCTTCGCCCGGATTACGGCCAGACAAGACGAAGCGGCAGAGTCCACGGTGAGCAAAATAGGTCATCGGGAAGGCCAGTACGGCCATGATGATCAACGGGATCAGGCCACCAATTCCGGCATTGATTGGCAGAAACAGTACGCCCGCACCAATCGCCGTACCATAAAGGCCGAGCATCCACATAGTGTCAGTTTTACGCCACGCGCTGGCATCCTGCGTTGCTTCGGGGCTCAACACCGCCGTTTGGGATGTGTCCATGATTTCTCCAGGGTTGAAATGTTAAAACAATTAACTAAATCGTATTCCTTCCGCGATATCAGAATTAACCCCTGATTACGGCTTTAATTAATTACTCTGATTTTATGGCGCACACTCTACCACTAGAAAAAATAGAAGAAAGCACTGTCTTTGGGGTTACCGGTGATCGAAATCACATTTCCATCACCTTTTTTAGTGTGAACATCTGTAGGGTGGGTTTTTGAAGGGGTTATTGACCAGGTAATGAGTGTTTAAACAGGTATTTACACTGATTTTTATCATTTTGGTATGGTGAAATAGTGAGCGTAGGCGGCGAAAATATCAGCTTTGTTTTTCGTAATTTTTTAATTATCAATGGGTTGTATTTTTTTTAGTGGAGTGGTTTGCGGTTAATTTAAGCGCCTTGCGCAACACGCATAATATCTGGGAGATAGGTTGATGATGTTGCGCAATAAGCAAAAAGTGATTTGCATGAAATAGCCGTGCATTTTTTAAAAAAACAGGGAGAGGTGTGATCTGCATCAAAGTAAAAGAGCCTGAATAATCAGGCCCATCATGTTGGATTAATCGCGTACCCATCCTTTACTGATGGGGAAGGCAAACAACGCCCGATAGAGAGAAGAGAGGCGGGGTAGCAATGTCGCGCCAAACAACTGCCAGAATATTTGCGCAAACAGGCAGGAGAGCAGTCCCACCAGCATGCCACCCAGCATATCCAGCGGCCAGTGTACGCCCAGATAAACGCGCGACCACGCAATGGCTGCGCCAGTCACCATCAAAATCGCGCCTGACCACAGGCGGTGCCAGCAGATAAAGGCAATGGCAAAGGTAAAGATCACCGTACCGTGATCGCTGGGGTAAGAGTCATCCGGCGCATGTGACAGGAACTGATGCCCCAGACCAATAGCAAAAGGGCGCGGGTGTGGGAAGAGTTGCGCCAGGCACCAGGAAATCGCAAGGGCGTAAAGCAGTGCTATGCCGGTTTTAACCACCAGCACACGTTGTGAAGTGAGCTGGCTGCGAGGCCCCCACAGCCACAGGCCCACGATCAGCAGGGGAACAATGGCGATCACATCGCGGGCAATAAAGGTGGCCAGGTCGATCAGCCATTCGGGTGACGCCGCGTTGGCATTGACCCAAAGAAACAGTGCCCGGTTCAGCTCTTCCATCATGTTGATTTCCTCGTCTTGTTAAGCAGATACGTTACGCATCCGAAAGTCACACATTGCGTCAGCCAGACCCACCATGCTGCCCACAGGTTGTGGGAGAGAAAGTGGGCGCCGCGCATAATCTGTCCAAAGCCCATCACCATGCCAACGGCCAGGGCTGCCCACCAGCAGGCCCAGGCCAGGCGTGTGCGTTGTGGGTAGAACAGAAAAAACAGCGCCAGGGCACTGAAGCCGCTGGATGCATGGCCGCCGGGGAAACAGCGTCCCGGCCCGCTGTTCACCGGGACAGCGCCGAACAACGGGTATGAGACCGCCTTCCCCCCAAATTCCACCAGATCCCACGGACAGGAGTGGGCACTGGTGGCCTTGAGTACGCCCACCACCAGCGGGCCAATGCCCATCAACAATGCCACTAATACCCAGCGTGGCTGACGGCGTACCACGCCGGCCAGCAGCAGTACGATACCCCCGCCAATGACCATCTGTTTAAGCAGCCGATGGTTAATCAAATCAAGCCAGTGATTATCTTTCCACGGAAATTGCTGTGTCAGCGGGTCAAACCACAGGCGAGTGATCGCCATATCGATGCTTTCACTGCGCGACAACCAGATAAACACCATGGCGCTGAGGATCAGTAGCACGAATTGCTTAAGGTAAAAGTGTGTGGGCAAGGGGTAAAGAGAATCGCTCTTAATTACACGATTCGTTTGGCTTTTGTTGAGAATTAATGATGATTTCATGACAGTTTGGCGACCAGGGGAGCATGGTGCTACTTTGCCGTGAGGGGCTTAAGGAAACATTAAGAAGGCCGCAGAAAATCGGACAGGAGCAGAAAAGAAAAAAACCCGAAAATCATAAGATTAACGGGCTCCACAATAAGGGGATTTCAAAGAAAAGCAGTGGCATAAATTAAGACTTCACGCCGTCACAAAAGTTCTCTGAAATCGATTAATTATTTTATCCGCCTAAAATCGGCCAGATTATCACGATTAATGTTCCAGCCAGCGTCAGTAAAACGTTAGCAATGGCATAGGTTCCTGCATAGCCCAGTGCCGGGATGTTACTGCGTGCAGTATCGCTGATTATTTCCATCGCCGGGGCGCAGGTGCGGGCACCCATAATGGCGCCAAACAGCAGGGCGCGGTTCATTTTCAGTACCCAGGCACCGAACAGGAAGCAGATAATCACCGGCACCAGACTGACAACCAGCCCGGCACCCAGCATCAGCAGACCGGTTTCGCCTAAACCGTGGGTGATGCCGCTACCGGCGCTTAAACCGACACCCGCCATAAATACCATCAGCCCGAACTCTTTCACCATCGTCAGCGCGCCCTGAGGAATGTAGCCAAAGGTTGGATGATTGGCACGCAGGAATCCCAGCATAATACCGGCAAACAGCAGACCTGCCGCGTTGCCAATGCCGAAACTAAAGCTGCTGAACTGGAAGGTGATCATCCCGATCATCAGGCCGACGATAAAGAAGGCACAAAATGCCAGCAGGTCGGTCATCTGACTGTGAATCGAGATAAAGCCGATGCGGTCGGCGACGGATTTCACGCGTCGTGCTTCACCGCTGATGTGCAACACATCGCCTTTGTTCAGGATAATGTTGTCGTCGATAGGCATTTCGATCTGGCTGCGGATCACCCGGTTAAGGAAGCAGCCGTGGTCTGTCAGCTTCAACTGGCTCAGACGTTTATTCACGGCATTGTTATTCTTAACCACGATCTCTTCATTGACGATGCGCATATCCAGCAGGTCGCGGTCGAACACTTCTTTTCCGTTACGGAAGCTCGGATCCAGGCGGGAATGCGCGTCAGGATAGCCTACCAGCGAGATCTCATCGCCAGGTTGGAGCAGGGCATCGCCGTCGGGGTTGGCGAGAATGCCATTACGGCGAATTCGCTCAATGTAGCAGCCGGTTTGACGGTAGATACCCAGCTCACGCAGATTCTTCCCATCGCTCCAGGCAACCAGTTCCGGGCCAACGCGATAGGCGCGGATCACTGGCAAATAGACTTTGCGCTGGCTGTCCGGGTCCAGCCCACGTTCGCGGGCAATCTGCTGTGCGCTGGTCGGCAGGTCCTGATGCTGTAATTTAGGCAGGTAACGTGCACCAATAATCAAACTTACCAGGCCCATCAGGTAGGTCAGCGCATAGCCAAGGCTAAGATGATCCTGTGCCAGCGTCAGGCTTTTCTCGTCGGTGAGGGTTTGCCGCAGGGTATCGCCCGCGCCAACCAGCACCGGCGTGGAGGTCATTGAACCGGCCAGCATCCCGGCGGTCAGGCCGATATCCCAGCCGAACAGTTTCCCGAGTCCAAGCGCAAGTATCATCGCACTGGTGACCATGACAATCGCCAGCATGAGATAGTTTTTTCCATCGCGGAAGAAAATAGAGAAAAAATTCGGCCCGGCTTCCACGCCGACACAAAAAATAAATAACATAAAGCCGAGATTGAGTGCTTCAGTATTAATCGAAAAATGCTGCTGGCCGAGCAGTAATGAAACAACTAAAACACCAATAGAATTACCCAGTTGAACAGATCCTAACCGAAGTTTGCCTAAACATAACCCCAGGGCGAGTACGACAAATAATAACAGAATGTAATTTCCACTTAACAAATCTGCGATGTTTATATTCACGGTTTAACTTCTTGTTTACCAGTAACCTATTGAAGAAAAGGGGTTTATACGCTAGATTCCACCCTGTGTTCGTCATTCGTCCGCTGTGGGTTAACAGGACTTGCCAACAGCCAGATAAATTGCACCACTATGTTAATCCCTATGCCGATTGACAGCCAGTCTCCGGCACGCTTATTTGTTACCCGTTCTGTTTTTATCGAATAGGCTGACCAAAAACGGCAATTACCCATAGTGACTGAAATGGCTAATTGATGCGTTGAATTGAATTGGGTTTTAAATAACCTGGAGAAAATTCCCGTGTGGATAAAAGGTATCCGTTGGACAGGCCTGATTGCCTGTAGCGCACTCTATGGTGCTATCTATATCGCCGTGCGCTATCCGCTGCCCGCAGGGTACATCGGGCATGCGCAGTTGGGTCTGTTGTTGTTTGTGCTGCCGGGCGCACTGGCCGCGTTGACCTCAAAAGAGTCCCCACTGACCGCAATGGTCATTGCTATCGCACTGGCGTCCCCTCCATGCCTGGTGCTGATGCAGTCAGACGGTTTTAACTCTGTGGGCCTTGGGCAGGAGATTGCGTTTATTGCCAGTGCGGTATTCTGGTGCGGGTCTGGCACCTTGGGCGTGATGCTGTGGCGCACGCTGATGGATATCCATCACCAGCAGGATGGGAAAGGGCGTTTATAGCATTGCTGCAAAAGCAAAGGGCCGATCTCAACGATCGGCCCTGACAGTCATCATGGCTGCGGTGATAGGGGTCGATCGGAAAAGATGATCGACCCCTACGGTAATCATCCCCGCAAGGCGGTGATGATTACTGGAACAGGCCCAGATTCTCTTTGGCATAGGCTTCGAAATCGGTGCAGCCGCCAATGTGGGTTGAGTCGAGGAAGATCTGCGGCACGGTTTCTACCGGCTTACCCACCGTCTTCTCTAAGTCAGCTTTAGTGATCCCTTCCGCGTGAATATCGATATAGCGGAAATTGAAGTCTTCACGTTCTTCAGTCAGTTTTTCTGCCAGCTCGGTCGCGCGAACACAGTAAGGGCAGCCAGGGCGTCCAAAAATCACTGCAAACATAGGTTTCTCCTCAAAGGGTCAGAATTTTATGTGATTCATATCACATTTCATTGCTCAATGGCGCTTATGATGCCCGCATCCCCCGTTGAAAGGAAGAAGGAATTACCTGTTAGTCTGATTCGCAGCACCTATGCATAAGGGCACAAACTGCGCTTTAATAACCCCCTTTCAGCAGGAATATCGTCATTAGCAGGAGAGCCGTTATGCGTGCCTTTAGTCAGCTGCCCCGGGCGGTGTTAGTTCTCGAAGTATTCGGTATTTTGCTCTTGATCCTGTCTTACCTCACGTTACATGAAATGCTACCCTTGCCGTCGCCTTTTACCGGTAAGCTTGCAGCAACGTTGATGATCTTTGCCGGTATTGCCCTGATGCTGCCTGCTGCCACGGTGATGATGTGGCGGACAGCGAAGGTAATGGCCCCCGAACTTTTTAACACGCGCCGTTCGCGTGATAAGCCCAAATCAGGAGATTCCCATGACGCCGACCATTGAACTACTGCGTTCACACCGTTCGATTCGCGCTTACAGCGACCAGGTAATCACCGCAGAGCAGCGTGCCGCGATTCTGGATGCTGCACAGTCGGCCTCCACCTCCAGCTTTTTACAGTGTTCCTCGATTATTCGTATTACGGATACTGAGACGCGCAATGCGCTGGTCGTTTTGAGCGGCGGGCAAAAATACGTTGCCGAAGCCGCCGAGTTTTGGGTGTTTTGCGCCGATTTCAACCGTAACCAGCAGATCTGCCCTGACGCTGAATTAGGGCTGGCAGAACAGCTGCTGCTGGGCTGCATCGATACGGCTCTGATGGCGCAGAATGCCCTGGTCGCTGCCGAATCGCTCGGTTTCGGCGGCTGCTTTATTGGTGGCATCCGTAACCATATCGCTGATGTGACGGAGCTGCTGGGCCTGCCGAAGTTCGTTCTGCCACTGTTTGGCCTCTGCCTGGGCAGCCCGGAGCAGGATCCTGACCATAAACCGCGCATGCCTGCGGGGCTGTTGATGCATGAAAACTGTTATCAGCCGATCGATCCTGCGTTACTGGCGCAATATGACCGCGAACTGGTGGCCTATTACCAGTCACGCGACAGCAACCGTCGCTCGGAAAGCTGGAGCGAGCACATTCAGAAGACGCTGATCAAGGAGAGCCGTCCGTTTATTCTTGATTACCTGCATCAGCAGGGCTGGGCTACGCGCTAATCCTTTTGGCCCCGGAGGCTATTGGTGAAAATTGCTATTCTTTCCCGTGATGGTTCGCTTTACTCGTGTAAACGTCTGCTGGAGGCCGCGCGAGCGCGTGGTCACAGCATTGACGTCATCGACCCGCTCTCCTGCTATATGAATATCAACCCTGGCGCATCGGCTATCCATTACCGGGGGCGCCAGCTGTCACATTATGACGCGGTTATTCCACGCATTGGTTCGGCCACCACGTTTTACGGCACGGCGGTACTGCGCCAGTTTGAAATGTGTGGCAGCTACCCGCTGAATGAATCGCTGGCGATAGCCAGGGCGCGTGACAAGCTGCGCTCGCTGCAACTCCTGGCGCGAGCGGGGATTGCCATGCCGATCACCGGATTTGCCCATTCACCGGATGACACCCGCGATTTGATCGAGATGGTGGGCGGTGCGCCGTTGGTGGTCAAGCTGGTGGAAGGTACCCAGGGGATTGGAGTGGTGCTGGCAGAAACCCGCCAGGCTGCGGAAAGTGTGATTGATGCTTTTCGCGGTCTGAATGCTCATATTCTGGTACAGGAGTTTATCAAGGAGGCGCGCGGGCGTGACGTGCGTTGCCTGGTGATCGGTGGGAAAGTGGTGGGTGCGATCGAGCGTGAGGCAAAAGACGGTGATTTTCGTTCTAACCTGCACCGCGGCGGCACTGCCCGGCGTGTGACGATCAGCGACAGCGAGCGAGAGATAGCGATTAAAGCGGCCACCACGCTGGGGCTTGATGTGGCCGGCGTCGATATTCTGCGTGCCAGCCGGGGACCGCTGGTGATGGAAGTTAACGCATCTCCTGGATTAGAAGGTATTGAGAAAACCACCGGCCTGGATATTGCGGCGATGATGATTGGCTGGATTGAAGAGCAGGCCCAGCCGGGTTTTTGTTTGAAAACCGGTGGTTAACCTCAAGAAGAGATCTTATTCAACAGAGGGGTGACGCTGTAAAAGGGTAATGCAGAGAGTACCGTGAATAAAATCATGCGGTCAGGTGTTTACGCAATGACGTCTAAAGAGAGGTTTACCCATGATGCGTTCTTGCTGCTTTCTGAGTTTTTTACTGCTGATCAGCCCGGTTCTGTATGCTGCGCCTGAAACCTATGTCATCTCGACGGACAAAACTGCCATCGGGCTCTCCTGGCGCGCGTTTGGCCACGCGTTTTCTCAGGCGCATTTAGAGGGGGTGACGGGAACGGTGATACTGGATCCCATGGCGGACTGGGACGATCATATTGAGGTGAAAATACCGGTCGCCACGCTGGTTGCGTCAAACATCCTCCTCACCAGTCAGATGAAAAGTGCCCTGTTCTTTGATGCGGTTCATTATCCCTGGATACGCTTTACCAGCAGCCGCGTGGTGGCACTGGGGCAGGGGCAGTTCAGAATTTTCGGTCTTTTATCCGTCAAAGATGTTCGTCGTCCGATCATCATGGAGGCGACGCTGGATAATCACGGTGTGTTATCGCCAGAGGCACAAACGCTGGCACTGCATGCATCCACCGCGATTTCGCGCAGTGCATTTCGGGTTGATCGCCTTGTCGGCATTGTTGACGATCGGGTGGCAATTGACCTGACGATTGCGGCGCACGCCACGCGGCCATAATATTCGTTGGTCTCAATGCTGCAGCGGCAGGGGGCGTTCTGTTGTTGCCTCAGGCGGCGTGGCCAGGAAGTGTCTCCCTGAGTTAATGCTTAAAACCAGCTGCTGGCGTCATATTTCTGTCGTAATCATGGTTTTTGGCGGCGTTTTTACGTAAGCTAGGGCGCAATTTTATTGCGGCATGAGACAAAGAATATGGATTCACTCGTCGTTCCGGATCTCGACGTATTGCGACGTTGGCTGGATCAGCAAAGCATCACCTGGTTTGAGTGTGATTCATGCCAGGCACTACATCTGCCGCATATGCAGAATTTTGATGGGGTGTTTGATGCCAAACTCGATTTGGTGGATAACGTCATTCTGTTTTCGGCTCTGGCTGAAGTCAAACCCACGGCCCTGATCCCGCTGCTGGGCGAATTGTCACAGATCAATGCCAGTTCGCTGACGGTGAAAGCGTTCCTTGATATTCAGGACGATAATCTGCCCAAACTGATAGTCTGCCAGTCGCTGAGTGTGACCGCCGGGTTGACCTATGGCCAGTTTGTCCATTTTATGAAGCAGAGCGAAGAGCAAATTTCGATGATCGTCATGGAGGCTTTTGCCAATAATCTACTGATGATCGGTGAAGATGACGATCGGACACCCGTGAGCACGGGGCATTCGGTTCTGCATTAATCGGCATTTTTACACCTCATGCTTTCTTCCGGGCGGATACTCTTTCCGCCCGTTTTAATCCTGTTTCCTCTGTTCACTCCACGCCCCTGAATCAAATGCTGTTTTAAACACCAACTTCAGCATGATCATAACCACTTTTTATTCTGCATTTTGCCCTATATTGCCAGATATCTGTCGCTGTTTATGCCGTGAATGGCGTATCACATAGAGGAAACATGCATAAAAAATCGATAAAAGGCGTTTTTTACGCTAGGGGCTGGTCTGATCCTGATACTGGGGCTATTCTTGCGTGGCTGCATTACGCGTGCAACGTCCCCAGATATATAGGTTTTTAGTATTAACGGGCCGGTGAATAATGATTCATTCTTTAGCCTTAATTCTTCAAACTTTATCTATCAAGAAAGCAGGTGTTCACCGGTTCACCTGCCCGGCAAAATGTTTATCTCTGTTCATGAGGATGGAAAATGTTCAACCAACGTAAAAAATGGTTGTCAGGTGTGGTAGCGGGTACGCTGATGGCGATCTCTGCTGGCTCACTGGCCGCAGACAAGACGCTGCACGTTTATAACTGGTCTGATTATATTGCGCCGGGTACGGTGGCGGATTTTGAAAAGCAAACCGGTATCAAAGTGGTGTACGACGTATTCGACTCCAATGAAGTACTGGAAGGCAAACTGATGGCCGGTAGCACCGGTTATGACGTCGTTGTGCCGTCCTCCAGCTTCCTTGCGCGTCAGCTTCAGTCGGGTGTGTTCCAGCCGCTGGACAGAAGCAAACTGCCGAACTACAAAAATCTCGACCCTGATTTGATGAAAAAGCTCGAGCAGCACGATCCGGGCAACAAATATGCGATCCCTTATCTGTGGGCGACCACCGGGATTGGCTATAACGTTGAGAAAGTGAAAGCCGCTCTGGGTAAAGATGCCCCGGTCGACAGCTGGGATCTGGTCCTCAAGCCGGAAAATCTCGAAAAGCTGAAGAGCTGTGGCGTCTCCTTCCTCGATGCACCTGAGGAGATCTTCGCGACTGTGCTGAACTACATGGGCAAAGATCCGAACAGCAGCGATGCAAAAGATTATACGGCGGCGACCGATCTGCTGTTGAAACTGCGTCCGAGCATTCGCTATTTCCACTCTTCCCAGTACATCAACGATCTGGCAAACGGCAATACCTGCGTGGCGATTGGTTGGGCGGGTGATATTCTCCAGGCGAAAAACCGCGCTGTAGAAGCGAAGAACGGCGTGAATATCGCCTACAGCATTCCTAAGCAGGGCGCGCTGGCGTTCTTCGATATGCTGGCGATCCCGAAAGATGCGAAAAACGTCGATGAAGCCTATCAGTTTATTAACTATCTGATGGAACCGAAAGTGATGGCGCAGATTTCCAATACGGTGTTTTACGCCAGCGGTGTAAAGGCTTCCCTGCCGTTTGTTGATGCGGCTATTCGCGACAACCCGGGAATCTATCCAACCCCTGAAACCATGGCGAAACTGTTCACCCTGAAGGTGCAGGATCCGAAACTTGACCGTGTGCGTACGCGTGCATGGACTAAAGTTAAAAGTGGTAAGTAAGCCATAACCGTTTCACACTCGTTAAGCAGCAGAGGCGCGGTTACCGGCCTCTGTTTTGTTTTTTTTAGGGCAGGGCAGACGTCAACCCGCACAGCGGCCCCGCCTTTTAGCGCCGGAGTATAATGGTAGTGAATGACGCGATCCCCCGTCCTCAAAGCAAAGCAGGTAAGGCGCTGACGCCACTGCTGGAGATCCGCAATCTGACGAAATCTTTCGATGGTCAGCATGCGGTGGATGATGTGAACCTCACCATCTATAAAGGCGAGATTTTCGCTCTGTTAGGTGCCTCAGGCTGCGGTAAATCAACGCTGCTGCGTATGCTGGCCGGTTTTGAAGCGCCAACGCAGGGGCAAATCGTGCTGGATGGCCTCGATCTCTCTCATGTGCCACCGTATCAGCGACCCATTAATATGATGTTCCAGTCCTACGCCCTGTTCCCCCATATGACGGTGGAGCAGAATATCGCCTTTGGACTGAAACAGGACCGTCTGCCGAAAGCCGAGATTGCCGAGCGTGTGGCTGAGATGCTGACGCTGGTGCATATGCAGGAGTTTGCCAAACGTAAGCCTCATCAGCTCTCTGGCGGTCAGCGTCAGCGTGTCGCACTGGCTCGTAGCCTGGCAAAACGCCCTAAACTGCTGCTGCTGGATGAACCTATGGGCGCGCTGGATAAAAAATTGCGTGACCGCATGCAGCATGAAGTGGTGGATATCCTTGAACGCGTTGGGGCGACCTGCGTCATGGTGACCCACGACCAGGAAGAAGCCATGACCATGGCGGGCCGCATTGCGATTATGAATCGTGGCAAGTTTGTGCAGATCGGTGAGCCGGAAGAGATTTACGAGCACCCGACCACGCGTTTCAGTGCCGAATTTATCGGGTCAGTTAACCTGTTCGAAGGACTGCTGCGTGAGCGTCTGGAGGATGGGCTGATTATTGAGAGCCCGGGCCTGATCCATCCGCTGAAAGTAGCTTCTGACGTGTCGGTGGTTGATGGCGTTCCGGTGTCCGTGGCGCTGCGCCCGGAAAAAGTGATGTTATGCGATGAGATCCCGGCCGATGGCTGCAACTTTGCCGTGGGTGAAGTGGTGCATATTGCCTACCTGGGCGATCTGTCGATTTATCATGTCCGTCTGCATAGTGGGCAGATGATCAGTGCCCAGTTGCAGAATGCCTATCGCTTCCGTAAGGATACTCCGACCTGGGGTGACGAAGTGCGTCTTTGCTGGGATGCCGATAGCTGTGTGGTCTTAACGGTATAATCATGAGCCAATTTTCTGAACGCCCTCCCGAGCCGCCAAGCGGCCAGCAAACCGGCATTAAAGGCCTGTTGACGCGCCTGTCGATGGCGCACGGCCGTAAGCTGGTGATTGGACTGCCTTACCTCTGGCTGTCGCTGCTGTTTCTGCTGCCGTTTCTGATTGTTCTGAAGATCAGTTTTGCCGATATCGCCCGTTCAAGCCCGCCCTATACCGAGCTGTTAAGCTGGGCGGACGGCCAGTTGAACATGGCGCTGAACTTCGGCAACTACCTGATGCTGACTGAGGACCCGCTGTATATCGATGCCTACCTGCATTCATTGCAGGTGGCGGGCATTGCCACGCTGATCTGTTTAGCGATTGGTTATCCGCTGGCATGGGCGGTAGCACATGCTTCACCTTCTACGCGCAATATCCTGCTGTTGCTGGTGATCCTGCCGTCCTGGACCTCGTTCCTGGTGCGCGTTTATGCGTGGATGGGCATCCTCAATAATAACGGTATTCTGAATCGATTTCTGATGTGGACGGGGGTGATCGATCATCCGATCACCATTCTTTATACCGACCTGGCGGTGTATATCGGTATTGTTTACTGCTATCTGCCGTTTATGGTGCTGCCGATTTACACCGCGCTGACACGTATTGATTACTCGCTGGTGGAAGCCTCGCTCGATCTCGGCGCACGTCCGATAAGAACCTTCTTCAGTGTGATTGTGCCGCTGACCAAAGGCGGCATTATCGCCGGGTCGATGCTGGTGTTTATTCCGGCGGTAGGGGAGTACGTGATCCCGGAACTGCTGGGGGGCCCGGACAGCATTATGATCGGGCGCGTGGTGTGGATGGAGTTCTTTAACAACCGTGACTGGCCTGTCGCATCGGCCCTGGCGGTGATTATTCTGTTGATCCTGATCCTGCCGATTATCTGGTTCCATAAACATCAGAATAAAGAGGGGGATAAAGCGTGAGTCAGCTACCGGTTATTCGCTCAAAGTGGCGCACGGCTATCCTTGCCGTCTGTTTCTTCTTCCTGTACGCACCAATGCTGTTACTGGTGATTTATTCGTTTAACTCATCGCAACTGGCGGCATGGGAGGGCTTCTCGCTGCGCTGGTATCAGGTACTGTTTAACGACGATGCCATGATCCGTGCGGTAACGCTTAGCCTGTCCCTTGCCGGGCTGTCGGCGACGGCAGCGGTGATCCTCGGGACTATCGCTGCGATGGTGATTGTGCGCTTCGGCCGCTTTAAAGGCTCCACTGGCTTTGCCTTTATCCTGACGGCACCGCTGGTCATGCCGGATGTGATCACCGGGCTTTCGCTGCTGCTGCTGTTTGTGGCCATGGCAAATGCGTTCGGCTGGCCTGCTGAGCGCGGGATGCTGACGATCTGGCTGGCCCACGTCACCTTCTGTACCGCCTATGTGGCGGTGGTGATTAACTCGCGTCTGCGTGAGCTGGACCGCTCGATTGAAGAGGCGGCGATGGATCTGGGGGCGACGCCACTGAAGGTGTTTTTTGTGATCACGGTTCCGATGATTGCGCCTGCCATTGTCACCGGCTGGCTGCTGGCATTTACCCTGTCGCTTGACGATCTGGTGATCTCCAACTTCGTTACCGGGCCAGGCGCTAATACGTTACCGATGCAGATATTTGCCACCGTGCGCCGTGGGATTAACCCGGAGATTAACGCGCTGGCAACCTTGATTCTGCTGGTGGTGGGGATTGTTGGCTTTATTGCCTGGCGTTTGATGGCCAGTAAAGAGAAGCAGCGCCTGAAAGACATTCAGAGGGCGCGCGCGGGGCATTAATCCGCGGTTAAGCAAGACCTGTCGTAGCTGACCTTCTGTTTCTTCCAGCCTGCGACGTTATGCCGCAATGAAAACGGGACGACCGGAAAAAGGTCGTCCCGTTATCTCTACGAGGTTCCTGGGGGATCAATCACCCAAGCACTTTCTTCACACAGGCTTTGAAAATCTTAATCCCCACCGGCAATGAATTCAGATCAAAATGCATATCCGGATGGTGCAATCCAGGAACTAACCCGGTGCCCAGGCCCCAGAAACCGGCCTTCACTGAAGGACGCTGCACCGGATAGTGGAAGAAATCTTCACTGCCCGGCGTGGAGCGCGGTTCAAGTAAAGCGTCCTGACCCAATACCTCGACAATCGCGCCGGAGATCAGCGCACTCATCTCATCATCAATTTCGGCTGCGGGCATGGCTTTCAGTACCTGCACTTCAGCCTGTGCGCCAAAGGCGGCAACGCTGTGCTCAATGGCACGCTGCACACGATGTTGCAGTTCAACCATATCCTCGTTCTTTGCGGCCCGCAGATCGAACACTACGCGTGCTTCATCCGGGATCGAGTTAGTCACGCCTGCATCGCAGAGGAAACGCGTGGCTTTAACGCTCCACACGCTGTTCGGTGCCATATGAATCGCATTTACTGCCTGCACTGCGCTAACGCCAGCATCCAGCGCATTGACGCCAAGGTGTGGGCGAGCGCCGTGCGCGGTCTGGCCGCGGATAATGGCTTCAACGGTCACACAGGCTGAGTAATACACGGCAGGGATCGCTGTGCCAACCGCGCACTCTTCCGCCGGACGGACGTGGAAACCGAGGATCATATCGACATCATCAATTGCCCCGCCGTCGATCATCGCCAGCGCGCCGGTTCCCAGTTCTTCAGCAGGCTGGAAAATTAGTTTCAGGCGACCTTTTTTAATCGCCTGCTCGGCGATCAGTTCCTGGGCGGCGGTGAGCACCACTGAAGAATGACCGTCGTGGCCGCAGGTATGGCGGGCGCAGGGAATGCCGTTGATGATATGCCCCAGCGCATCCATATCGGCACGCAGTGCCAGAGTCGGGCCTGGAACACCGCTGTCCAGCACAGCGACAATGCCGGTGGTGGCATTAAAATGATCCTGAACCTCATAACCGGCGGCTTTAAGCTGCTGGCTGATGTAGGCCGAGGTCTTAAACTCCTGGAAACCCAACTCCGGGATTTCGTGCAGGTAGTGGTAATGTTCTAACACTTTTGACACGTTATACACTCCATTCAGCTTCTGTTACGCAATGACTCGCATCACCAGCATCGCGATGACCGAGTTCATAATGCTGGTCAGCATTAACAGCGGCCAGTATTTTTTCGGCACGTCGGAAACACCGAGCAGGCGGCCCATATACTGTAACTGAGAACCCATTAAAAAGATCGCCGGGGCCAGAATAGTGATATCTCCCCCGGTCAGCACGCCTTTCGCCAGCAGGCTGATAGCAACGCCGGTTCCGGCAGAGGAGGAGAGCCAGGCGGTCAGCAGTACGGTAACCGCTTCACCGGGCAGGCCGAACAGCCCCATGACGGGCGCGAAAACGGTACCAATCAGTTTCATCACGCCGAGCAGGTTCAGCACTTCAGCAATGACATAAGCCATCACCACGTTCGGCATTAAATTATGAATGGCAATATGAAAGCCTTTACGTGCACCAATCACAAAGATATCGAAGGGATTATTAGAAACGCTAACCTGAGGGTTATTCTGCATGTTGGAAATCTCGCTTGTAAACGGTATTCAGCATCAGACGGACAAAAGCGCCGCCAACAAATTTCAGTACGAACATCAGCACCAGCGGGACCAGTACCGGTGTGGCCAGCGAAGCAAATAACGCCGACCCGATAGAGAAGTAGTTATTAATCAGCCCTGCGCCGGAATATTGCCAGGCCGCCATGATCACTACATCTTTTTTCGTCACCTGTTTGTTGTCGTACAGCTCTTTCGTTAATGCCGCACCTGCATCGGTGCTTTGTAAATCGGTAATTAAGGCCAGCCCTGTGCGTCCTGGAATACCTAACAGGGGACGTAACAGTGGCGTCAGCAATTTGTGGGCCGCGCGAATGGCGCCGTAATGAGTGAAGATCTCCAGTAGCCCCAGCGCCAGCATCACGGTTGGCACCAGCGACAATGCAAACAGGAAGCCGGCTTTGGCACTGAGTCCGCCCGCACCGACAAAGGTATTATGGGCCGGATCTTTCATGGTGCCGAAACTGCCACCCAGTGTGGTGAAATCAAATGCACCCAGCCATGCCATGCCGTCGACGTTAAACAGCAGGCCGGAAAAAAACAGTATGGCTAATATTAATGCCAGCCAGGCCCCTTTGCCGACTGACCACTTTTCACCCGACAGGGTTATTTTATCTTCAGACATCTGGTTCCTACTCCCCGGTATTCATCAAAGGTTATGCAAATAGCCCATAGCGGATTTTTCGTTCCATATAGTGGAATTATTGACCGACCTGGACTAAAAATAATGTGGTTGCTGCCGATAACGATCGAACCACCGGGTTCGGATTGCAGATATCGTGCCAGAATGCATTCATATCATTAATCTTACGGAATGAACTGAGGCAGGGCGGGTTAATTTCGCTATAAGATAAAAGTGAAAAACCGATTATTTATTTTCAACGATGAAATAAAAGACACTTTTTTTCTTTTCTCAGTGGGAATATTCTTGTGAGTGCAACCGTAAGACACCATGATGGATCAGTTGCACCATCACAGGGCGTGGCAGCAGCAGGAGGGAAGAAATGTCTGAAGTGATAAGAGAGAGCAAAACGCTGTTCAGCGGCGCGGCAAGCATTCCGGTGCCCGTATGGATTGCGGGTATCGCCATTATTGCTACCCGCTGCCTCGGCGTATTGCTGCTCGCTAACGAGCTGGGGTTGATGGAGCTGATGAACTTTGTGCATCGCAGTGCACAGGCCTGGGATTCAACGCTGATCTTTATTGCCAGCCAGCTGATCTTCTTTATCGAGCTGCGCTGTGCCATTGCCCTGATGCGCGGGCACAGCTGGGGGCGCTGGGGTTTCCTGGCAGCTCAGGTGCTGGTGCTGATCTATATGTTTGTGGCGTCTATGGGCTGGGTCTATCCGGAGATTTTCAGCATTAATAGCGATAATGATAGTCAGGTCGTTCCCTCTCTCCTGGTACAAAAGCTTCCCGATATCTTGGTGTTGTTGCTGCTTTTTGTGCCGCAAAGTAGCCGACGGTTTTATCGTTAATCCTCCACTGCTATACTGTCCGACTGCATTTCGCTTCCCAGATCAGGCTTCCATCATGCATTGCGCGCTTTATGACGCCGGCCGTTGCCGTTCCTGCCAGTGGCTGGAGACACCTTACTCCCGGCAAGTTTCTCAAAAACAGTCACATTTACAGCAATTGTTGGCATGTTTTCCGGTTGGTCAGTGGTTGCCGCCTGCGCTCTCTCCGCTACAAAAATTCCGCAATAAAGCCAAAATGGTGGTCAGCGGCAGCGTCGAACGCCCTCTGCTGGGTATGTTGCATCGTGATGGTACGCCAGTCGATCTGAGCGACTGTCCGCTCTATCCTGACAGTTTTGCCAGCGTGTTTGCTGAACTACGCCCGTTTATTGCCCGTGCCGGGCTGACGCCCTATAACGTGGCACGCAGGCGAGGTGAACTGAAATATATCCTGTTGACCGAAAGCCGGCATAACGGGCAACTGATGCTACGTTTTGTTCTGCGCTCAACCACCAAACTGGCGCAGCTGCGCGCCGCACTGCCCGAGCTTCAGCGCGCATTGCCTCAATTGGCGGTGATTTCTGCCAATATTCAACCTGTGGCGATGGCGATTATGGAGGGGGAGGAAGAGATTCCATTAACGGATAATCAGGTCCTTGCCGAACAACTCAACGACGTGCCGCTGTCAGTACTGCCGAAAAGCTTTTTTCAGACCAATCCACGGGTGGCGGCCGAACTGTATGCCACTGCGCGAGTCTGGGTCAGAGAATTGCAGGTGAGTGCTATGTGGGATCTGTTCTGCGGTGTGGGTGGTTTTGGTCTGCATTGTGCGACGCCCGAGATGCAGTTGACGGGGATCGAGATCAGCCAGGAGGCGATTGCCTGTGCGCAGCGGTCTGCGGAACAGATGGGACTGAAACAAGTGAGCTTTGCAGCACTGGACTCCACCGCTTTTGCCACCGGAGAGGGCAGCGTGCCGGAGCTGGTGCTGGTCAATCCACCGCGCCGCGGAATTGGTGCCGGGCTTTGCGCGTATCTGGAAAAAATGGCACCGCCTTGGATACTCTATTCCAGCTGTAATGCCGAAACGATGGCCACCGATATCGGACGCCTGAAAGCCTATCGCATCATCAAAGTTCAGATCTTTGATATGTTTCCGCACACCGCGCATTACGAAGTGTTGACGCTGTTGCAGCGGGTGTAAAGCGGGTCGGGCATGCCCGACCCCTACGATGATACCACTATATGGGGCGTGGCATGCCGCGCCCTGATGCCTTACGATGACGTCAGCATGTGGGTAGGGGCGTGGCATGCCGCGCCCTGATGCCGAAAATTACTCGGGGAACCACTGCTTATTGAGTTTATCAATCGTTCCGTCAGCTTTCAGTGCAGCCAGCGCGGTGTCCAGCTTCTTCAGCAGCGCATCATTATCTTTACGTACCGCAATACCCAGACCCGTGCCGAAATAACTGCTGTCCGTAATATGCTCGCCGACGGCGCTGAGATTAGGGTTGGTCTTAAGCCAGGCGCCGACCACTGCGGTGTCACCCAAAATGCCATCCAGGCGATTATTTTTCAGGTCGAGGATCGCGTTCTGGTAGCTGTCATAGGCCACCGCCGTGATGTCCGGCTGCTTATCATGCAGGTACTTCTGGTGAGTGGTGCCGTTCTCAATACCTACACGTTTACCCTTCAGCTGATCCAGGCTGGTGAACTTGCCTTTCTGCGCAATAATAATCGCTGAGTTGGCGTAGTAAGGTTGAGTAAAGCTGACCTGTTTCTGGCGCTCTTCAGTGATATCCATACCGGAAATCACGGCATCGTAGCGGCGGAACTTCAGCGCAGGAACCAGACTGTCAAAGGGATTATTGGTGAAGCTGCACTCCGCCTGCATCTGTTTGCACAGTGCTTTCGCCAGATCGATATCGAAGCCGACAATCTGGTTATCGCTGTTCAGGGATTCAAAGGGAGGGTAGGTCGCGGAGGAGGCAAAACGAATCTTGTCTGCAGCCTGCGTTCCTAAGGCAACGCTGGCCAGCAAGGCTGCCAGAACGAGTTTTTTCATCTATTAATTCCTTTAGGTCTCATTGTCCTGACCAGTATCGACGACAGAAGCTGTTCGTTATCCGTTGATTAAAGAGCTACGAAGGCTTTTTTTTCATGAATGCCCGAGGCGCGGGTGCGGATCGGGCATCGGTAAGCATCAATTCCGCTGTTCGAACGCCAGTGCCCGGCGCTCAATCATGCGCATTATCAGGGTGAGTAATCCGTTTACGCACAGATAAATCACCCCGGCGGCGGCAAACACGCTGACATCGTAGGTGCGTCCGTAAAGCATTTGCCCGTGGCCCATGACTTCCATCAGCGTAATGGTGTAGGCCAGCGAGGTACTTTTAAACACCAGCACCACCTCATTGGAGTATGAGGAGAGCGCACGTTTGAATGCATACGGCAGCAAAATTCGCAGTTGATCGCGGCGGTTCATGCCCAGCGCCGCACAGGACTGCCATTGCCCGGCAGGAATAGCACGCACCGCGCCGTGGAACAGCAGTGTGGTATAGGCCGCGCTGTTCAGTGACAGGGCCAGCAGCGCACACAACCAGGGTTGTGAAAGCAGGCTCCATAACCAGTGAATATTCTGGATCGCCGGGAACTGTCCTGGTCCGTAGTAGATCAGGAAGATCTGCACCAGCAGTGGGGTGCCGGTAAACAGGGTGATATAGGCGCGAGTCATCTGGTTCAGAACCGGGACTTTTAACGCCAGGATCACGGTAAACACCAGGGCCAGAATCAACGCCAGCAGCAGTGCCGCTACGGTGAGCATCAGGCTGGTATTCAAACCTTTCAGCAGTTCAGGGAAATAACTCAACATCAGCAGTCTCCCCGCTCAAAGCGTGTGGTGCGCAGTTCAATGCGTTTCAGGACGAATTGGCTGAACAGGGTGATCAGCAGGTAAATCCCCGCCGCGATAACGTACCAGGTAAAAGGTTCCTGGGTGCGGGTCGCGATGCTTTTGGTCTGCAACATAATATCGTTAACGCTAATCAGGGAGACCAGCGCGGTATCTTTCAACAGCACTAACCACTGATTGCCGAGGCCGGGCAGCGCATGGCGCCACATCTGCGGCATAATCAGGCGGAAGAAGATAGCGGTCTTCTTCATTCCCAGCGCTTGTCCTGACTCCCACTGGCCTGACGGTACGGCTTTCAGCGCACCGCGCAGGGTTTGTGATGCATAAGAGGAGTAGAGGATAGCCAGCGCAATCACCCCGCAAAGAAACGGGCTGACGTCAAAATTCTCAATGGCGACCTGAACCGGGATTTGAACGAACCCCAGGTTAACGGTGAAGCCGTCCGACAGCGTCAGCAGCAGCTGTGAGGCACCGAAGTAGATAAACAGCACCACAAGGATTTCCGGCAGGCCGCGAAACAGCGTGACCAGTCCGGTTCCCAGCCAGGCGAGGGGACGCCAGCGCGCAGATTCCCAGACGGCGAAAATCATCGCCAGTATTAAACCGGCAATCAGTGCACAAACGGCCAGGCCGACGGTCATCCCGGCGGCGCTGGCGAGAGTATAAAGTTCGCTCATTAATTACTGCTGAAACCACTTGCTGTAGATAGTCTTATAGGTGCCGTTGGCTTTCACCTTGTCCAGCGCCGCGTCGAATTTGCTCTGAAGCTCGGTATTACCCTGACGCACGGCAATGCCGAGGCCGGTGCCGAAGTAGGCTTTATCCGTCACTTTCTCGCCCATTGGCGTCAGATTTGGGTTCTGTTTCAGCCATTCGTTGACCACCGCTGTATCACCAAATACCGCATCGATACGGCCATTTTTCAGGTCGAGGATCGCGTTCTGATAGCTGTCGTATGGCACAACGTTAATAGCAGGCAGCTTTTCGCTCAGGTATTTCTGGTGTGTAGTGCCGTTCTGCACACCCACGCGTTTGCCTTTCAGTGCATCTACGCTGCTGACTTTATCTTTCTGGATAATAAACAGCGCAGAGTTGTCGTAATAGGCTTTGGTGAACAGGACCTGTTTTTCACGCTCAGGCGTGATATCCATACCGGCCATCACTGCATCAAAACGACGGAATTTCAGACTGGGGATCAGGCTGTCGAACGCCTGGTTGGTGAAGGTACATTCGGCACCGATTTCGCGGCACAGCGCGTTGGCCAGATCGACATCAAACCCCTGGATCTTATTATCAGAATCCACGAATTCGAAAGGAGGGTAAGACGCCTCAGTAGCAAAACGAAGGGTTTGAGTGGCGCTGGCGCTCAGGCTGAAACCGGCTAACAGTGCGGCAATGACAATTTTTTTCATCGTTATGTCCTGCAATTAATGCGAAAGATAATGGGCAAACGCCTCGGTTTGCGGCTGTGTAAAGCGGCTGGCATCACCCTGTTCGACAATATAGCCATTTTCCATATACACCACGCGGCTGGCCGTTTTACGCGCCACTTCCACTTCATGGGTGACGATCACCTGGGTGATATTGGTCTGCGCCAGTTCACGAATGATGCTGACGATCTGGGCGGTGATTTCCGGGTCCAGTGCAGCGGTGGGTTCATCGAACAGCAGCACAGCCGGTTCCATCATCAGAGCACGAGCAATGGCTACGCGCTGCTGCTGGCCACCGGACAGGTGCAGAGGATAACGGTCGGCAAAGGTCGTCAGACGCAGGCGATCGAGCAGTTTCGCAGCACGTTCATGTGCCTGCGCTTTGCTTAAGCCCAGCACGCGGCAGGGGGCTTCGATCAGGTTCTGAACGACAGTCAGGTGAGGCCAGAGATTATACTGTTGGAACACCATACCGACGTTTTGACGCAGTTCGCGTATTGCCACGTCGCCAGGGGGTTTTGTGAAGTCAAAGCGATTGCCAGCGATTTCCAGCGTACCGGAACGCGGCATCTCCAGCAGGTTTAACACACGCAGGAGAGAGCTCTTCCCGGCACCGCTTGGCCCCAGCAATACCAGCGTCTCACCCTGAGGGCAAGCCAGCTGAATGTCAAAAAGCGCCTGGTGGGCACCGTAATAGCAGTTAATACCGTTTAGTTGAATACTCATGCGCAAAAAGTGAATAGCAATTGATGCCGCGAATCTTAACGTCGACAGCATAGTTATGCAATCATTGTGCGTTAAAATTTATTTATGCGGGCAGGGTGATTAAATAGTAGCACAAGATAGCGCGATGTTACGGTTTTCACTGAAATGTATCGGGGCCGTTATGCAATTATGTGCGCGGGATCGGATCAATGACTGTGCTACAGAAGGATGGCGAGCCCGTGAACCTTCATGAGCATAGATAACTATGTGGCTGGGGCGAATGGGTGTAGAAAACGCATCTGCATCTTAAAGTATGAAGGGTATGCCTCTGATTATTAAAATACGCCATCGAATTCTTAACGTGAATGCATGCGATAATCAGGGATTACTGGTTGTGGCTAGAAATTTAATCATGATAATAATTTACGCTCATTGAACTAATTAAAAGTTACGGTTACAATATCCACGTGATTGCAGATGTCGTATTTTTATGGCTTTCATAGAATCGGATCTCAAGCAAAGTAATGATTTATTGTTTCAATTGTGATTTTTTCGAAATGCAATTTTTTCTGATAAACCATGACGGTTCGTCACTTCCGGGATCAGGTGGATTACATGTAATATGCTATTTGCATGTCGAAATCATTAAGGTGAGAATAACTTACAGGAGTTATATTGAATGGATTCAAAAAAGCACTTTAAAATGTTCATGGTTTTTATCTCTTTTCTTTTTTTTGCTTTTTTTTGCTTTGTTTTTGTTAGCGCTATTTTCTCAATAAAAAGAATTGTCGAGGATGGTGGTATCTATTCTTTTAACTCAGGAGATCTGATTGGCCACCTGTTAATATTGCTGATTATAGTAGGATGTCTTTATTTTTCAATAAAGACATCATTGTTAATGTAATAATATATTTTCTCAAAATATTGGTGTTAGGGAGTGGGCTAACGCCGTTGATGAATTTTTTGGGTGTTGTTGTTTTTTTATCGAACTTTGATGGCACTAATTGATAGATTTAAGATAATAGATATGCTAATTTCTAATTAATTAAAATGACATTTAGTTAATTCCACTTAAAATATTTTTTATTATCTCATGAAATTCCTCTTCATTATTTTCCTTTATTGATAGTGCGTCAATAAAGGGTTCCAGGTAATCATCGACAAGAAAATAAAACAGGTCGAGGTCATCTTTTTTTCTCATCATATAAAACAATGAAGGTGACTTGTTTTTTAATTTTCTCGAAACATATAAAGATCTTGCTCTGGCTCCAGCTATTGTAACACTCAGTGTGAATGTTGCGTTGAATATAATCTTGGGAAGTAATTTACTGGTAAAGTAAGATGCCATGTCCTGAAGCAGAATGCTGTTTATAAATATTCGCCCAGAAGCCTTTCCTGCTTGTTCAGCGATAATGTCTGTGACGTGTTTTCTCGAGTTTCTTGTAAATTCGCCCACAACTAATACTATTATTTTTCTTATCTCATCATTAGAAATACCGAATTTAATTCGTCTAAATAACCTGTCTGAATCCAATCTATTTACCCATCTGTTTTCGGTATCAAAGTATTCATAAGAAGAATATCCGATATCTCTTGAGAAGTCCTTGACGATATTACCAGCGAAGGTTGTGTATTTTATATAAAATGGTTTGCTGTCAGTTTTCATTAACGCTATTATTTGTTTTGAAATTCTTTCTGTATCACTCATTTTACATCCTTTTTTGTGCTTTTTTCATTAGGTTGAAGTGACATTATTATTATTATTTTAACTGAGTAATTATAATGTGTTTCATTGGTGCCTGTCTGGTTTGTTTTGCGCCAGTGTGATTTTCTGAATAAACCATCTGCTCGGCGAATTTTACGTTCAATGAATTAGATTGGAAATAGTAATAATACGATTATAAATCAGGGGGCAGGAGGCGATCGTATGAATTATTCTATGGGGATAAAGACGGCATTAAACATCGTGCCGCCAGCCAGCGGCACGTATTCGTGACTTATTTTTGCAGCAGTTGGACGAGTGAGCCGCCGGAAAGATGCGGATTAGGGCCCAGATAGCGCACATCACTGACGGACCAGCAGGTGCCCTCACGAACCATCAGCACTTCATCCTGCCAGCTTGTATCACCCCGTTTCAGCGTGACGCGCAACGGGATGTTACGGGCATCGGTATTCGGGATAGTCGAAGCATCCGCCACGCTGGCGTCCGTAGCACCCTGGCTCTGACTGGAGAAGATATCTCCCGTCAGCAGTGCGGTTTTATTCGGTTTCGTTTGTGCGTTAATCAGAGACTGATAGAGCGCATCACTGAGTAGCGGGCGGTACTTTGCCAGCAGTTGAGCATCCGGCAATCCCGGTGAAGGTTGTTGTGTACGCAGATCGTAGAACTGCTGCGCTACGCTGTCCGGGCCGCCATCAGCACAGGGCCCCACCCGGGTACCAATGTCCTTATAGGCAGGTTCTACGGTAGTACAGGCACTCAGTAACAGCGCAAGGGGTACCACGGAAGCAAAGGGTAGGTATTTCATTCTGATTTCCTTATTGTTATCAGCGAGTGTGCTTTATCATTGATTATAGCCGCTGAGTATAGTTGCAAGAGCGAAGTGAACACTGAACAAGGAGAGCGACATGAAATTTTCCACAACGCCAACGCTGGAAGGCCAGCCCATTACTGAATATTGCGGTGTCGTCACCGGCGAGGCGATTCTTGGCGCCAACATTTTTAAAGACTTTTTTGCCGGCATCCGTGACATCGTCGGCGGCCGTTCCGGGGCGTATGAGAAAGAACTGCGTAAGGCGCGCCAGATAGCCTTTAGCGAGCTGGAAGCACAGGCGAAAGCGCTGGGGGCCGATGCCGTTGTCGGAATCGATATTGATTATGAAACCGTGGGCAAAGACAGCAGTATGCTGATGGTCAGTGTCAGTGGCACCGCAGTGAAACTGCATCACTGATGCGTCCGTTGTCTATCGTTCGCCCGCTGTTGCTGCTGCTGGCGGTCTTTCTGTATACCTCTATTACCCCGAAAGGGCTGCAACCGCATCAGGGATACACGGTGGATACCCGGCAGGAAGCTTACGGTGCGCGCCCGCGCGTCAAAGTACTGGTGATCCACTATACGGCCGGGGACTTCCCGCGTTCACTGAATACGCTAACCGACCGTCGGGTAAGCGCTCACTATCTTTTACCGGCAACGCCACCGAAATATGATGGTCAGCCGCTGGTATGGCGACTGGTGCCGGAGGCGATGCTGGCGTGGCATGCCGGGGAGAGTTTCTGGCGCGGCGCAACCCGGCTGAATGATACCTCCATCGGTATTGAGCTGGAGAATCAGGGCTGGCACCGTGAGGGCGGCGTTGTGGTCTGGCAGCCGTTCCCACAGTCGCAGATGGATGCACTGTTGCCGCTGGTGCGTGACATTGTGCAGCGCTACGGTATTCAGCCACAGGACGTGGTGGCGCACAGTGATATTGCTCCGCTGCGTAAACAGGACCCTGGCCCGCTGTTTCCCTGGCAGTGGTTTGCCGGGCAGGGTATTGGTGCATGGCCTGATGCAGAAAGGGTGACATTCTGGCTGGCGGGTCGCCCACCGACACAGCGCGTGGATAAAACCCGCCTGCTGGACCTGTTAGCCCGTTATGGTTATGAGGTGACGCCGCAGATGAAACCGTATCAGCAGCAGGCGTTGATCGCCGCCTTTCAAATGCACTTTCGCCCGTCAGATTACAGCGGCGTGGCCGATGCTGAAACCGAAGCCATTGCCGCTGCGTTACTGGAGAAATACGGTTCTGACTAATTTACTGCGCGGCTAAAAATGCCTGCCACTGGCTGACCAGCTGTTGCAGTGCATCACGGTCGGCATCCAGGTGGGTTACCAGACGCGTCACGGGTCCGGGGCTGAGGAGAATACCGCGTTCGCGCATCCACGGCCCCAGCGTGGCAACCTGCGCTTCTGGCAGCCGCAGGAACACCATGTTGGTATCGTGACGGGTGACATCCACGCCGATGCCACGCAGTGCCTCTGCCAGCCAGGCGGCATTGTCGTGGTCATCTTTTAAGCGGGCGACGTTATGCTCCAGCGCATACAGCCCGGCGGCGGCCAGAATTCCCGCCTGACGCATGCCACCGCCTGTCATCTTCCGCCAGCGGCGAGCGCGATGAATAAATTCCTCACTGCCGCACAACAGCGATCCTACAGGTGTTCCCAGCCCTTTAGACAGGCAGATCGTCAGCGTATCGCAATAGCGTGCAAGTGTCTCCAGCGGCACGTCCAGCGCCACCGCCGCGTTGAAAATACGTGCACCATCGATATGCAGCGCCAGTTGACGTTCGCGGGTAAAATCCCATGCCTGTTGCAGATAGGCAATCGGCAGCACCTTGCCGTTATGGGTATTCTCCAGGCTTAACAGGCGAGTGATAGCGAAATGGACATCATCGGGTTTGATAAACTGCGCCACCACATCCAGCGGTAACGATCCGTCAGCGGCTGCAAGGATCGGCTGGGGCTGTATGCTGCCCAGCACCGCCGCGCCGCCTGCTTCGTATTTGTAGTTATGTGCCAGCTGACCGACGATATACTCTTCGCCACGCTGACAGTGGCAAAGCAGGGCGACCAGATTCGCCTGGGTACCTGTGGGCAGGAACAGGGCGGCGGCCTTGCCGCTCAGGCGAGCAGCCTCTGATTCCAGTTGATTGACGGTGGGGTCATCACCATAAACATCATCGCCGGTTTCAGCCGACATCATGGCATTCAGCATCGCCTGGCTGGGGCGGGTCACGGTATCACTACGCAGGTCAATCACGCTCAACTCTCCTGTCAACAGTAAAACGGACGCCGCAGCGTCCGTGAAAAGGCCTTCACTCTTTTTTACCGCAGCCAGTTGGTTTTTGCCAGATCAACCACTTCGTCACCGCGACCATTAATAATTGCGCGCAGCATATACAGGCTGAAGCCTTTCGCCTGTTCGAGTTTGATTTGCGGCGGCATCGCCAGCTCCTCTTTGGCGGTGACCACGTCGATCAGTGCCGGGCCATCATGTGCCAGCGCCTGTTGTATGGCGTCGTCCAGTTGCGATGCCTGTTCAACCCGAATGCCTTTCACTCCGCAGGCGTTAGCAATCGCCGCGAAGTTGGGGTTTTCCAGGTCGGTGCCGTCGGTGAGATAGCCGCCAGACTTCATCTCCATTGCCACAAACCCCAATACGCTGTTGTTAAACACCACGATTTTGACCGGCAACTTTAGCTGTGCCAGTGAGAGGAAATCGCCCATCAACATGCTGAATCCTCCGTCACCACACAGCGCGATGGTTTGACGGCCAGGATCTATGGCCTGGGCACCAATGGCCTGCGGCATCGCATTGGCCATTGAACCGTGACTGAATGATCCAAGCAGGCGGCGTTTGCCGTTCATTTTCAGATAACGGGCTGCCCAGACGGTTGGGGTGCCGACATCACAGGTGAAGATCGCATCTTCGCTGGCGTAGCGACTGATCTGCTGTGCCAGATACTGCGGATGGATCGGTTGTTTATCGTTAGCGGTGGCCAGCGCATCCAGCTCTTTACGCGCTTTGGCGTAGTGCTCCAGCGCCTGATCGAGGAAGCCGCGTTCGGTTTTCACACTGAGCTGTGGCAGTAAGGCCGTGAGCGTGGCCTTGACATCACCGACCAGCGCCATATCCAGCGCACAGTGGCTGCCCAGACTGCCGGGATTGATATCGATCTGAATGATTTTCGCATTGGCCGGATAAAAAGCCCGGTAAGGGAACTGGCTACCGAGGATCAGCAGCGTGTCAGCATTCATCATTGCGTGGTAGCCGGAGGAGAAGCCGATTAATCCGGTCATACCCACGTCGTAGGGATTGTCGTATTCGATATGTTCTTTGCCGCGCAGGGCGTGCACCACCGGGGCTTTCAGCGTTTCAGCCAGTGCCAACACTTCGCTGTGCGCGCCTGCACAGCCGCTGCCGCACAGCAGGGTGATATTGCTGCCCTGATTGAGCGCAGCAGCCAGTTTCTCCAGCTCAGCGGCAACGGGCTGCACCTGCGGTAACTGCGGAGGATACCAGTCGGCACTGGCGGTTTCCGGGGCCAGCTGGAGAGCAATATCCCCCGGTAACACCACCACGGAAACGCCTTTACTGAGGATCGCTTTACGCATGGCAATCCCCAGCACCTGAGGGAGTTGCTCAGGGTTAGAGACCAGTTCGCAGTAGTGGCTGCATTCACGAAACAACTCTTGTGGATGGGTTTCCTGAAAGTAGTTGCTGCCGATTTCCGCTGACGGAATATGTGCGGCAATCGCTAATACCGGCACGTGGTTGCGGTGACAGTCGAACAGACCATTGATGAGATGCAGGTTACCGGGCCCACAGGATCCGGCACAGACCGCCAGTTCTCCAGTAAGGTGAGCTTCAGCGCCAGCGGCAAACGCCGCCACTTCTTCGTGACGCGTGGGCATCCAGCGAATGGTTCCCATACGATTAAGGCTGTCACTCAAGCCGTTCAGTGAGTCGCCCGTGACGCCCCAGATACGTTTTACGCCCGCACTTTCCAGTGTTTTTGCGACCAGGGTTGCAACAGTTTGCTTCATGCGTTCTCCTCAGTGATGGGGATGTCCTTTGACGGGAAGATAAAGTTCACGGTTACAAGCTTAGTTTAGGATGCGCCGGGCAGGTGATACCGTGTGAAACAAGCGGTTTCACACGGGAGTCAAACGTGAGATCAGGCGAGGACGATATCGCTTTCTGGATAGCAGCTGCATGCCAGTACGTAACCCTGGCTAATCTCGGTGTCACTAAGTGTCTGCTGGCTGCGGGTTTGGTAGTGGCCTTCCGTCACGCGGGTTTTACAGCAGCCGCACACGCCCGAGCGACAGGCAGCGACAACGGGGAGTTTATGGTGTTCCATCGCGGCCAGCAGTGACCAGCCTGACGGAAAGGTGTCAGCCTGTAAGCGCATCGGGCTGCGCAGGGTAAACTGCGTCTCTTCTTTGGCGACATCGGCTACCGGGGTGAACTGTTCTGTGAAAATCGTCTTTGCCCCCAGTGCCTTCACATCATGTTGCAGGCTCGCCATATAGGCCTCGGGTCCGCAGATCATCACGGTACGCCGAACCATATCAGGCACCAGTGCGGCCAGGCGCGCACGATCAAGGCGACCGGACAGCATCGCTGGCGTGGCGCTATTTTCAGCGATAATCGTCAACGTTAACCACGGCTGCATGGCACTCAGCTCACAGGCAAAAATGACATCCTGCGGTGAACGAACGCTGTACAGCAGTTGCACATTGCAGGCCGGGCGCTGCGCATGTAGCCAGCGGCACATCGACATTATCGGCGTGATGCCGCAGCCCGCCGCCAGAAAGAGATAATGGCTGGCAGGATGGCGCTGACAGCTAAAATCTCCCTGGGGATCGGACAGCCAGATATCGTTTCCCGGGCGAACATCGCGCGTCAGCCAGCCCGAGCCTTTACCCTGTTCGATCTGTCGCACGGTGAGCGTGATAAACGGGCTTTGTCCCGGGGTGGATGACAGCGTATACGCGCGCATTTCCTCGCTGTTACCGATTTTCACCAGCGCGAACTGGCCCGCCTGCCAGCGATAGAAGTCATGGTTAATCAGCGCAAGCGTCCAGACATCGGGGGTTTCCTGCTGCACATGATGAACCTGCATGCGCCAGGGGCACAGTATCTTTGAATTCATGGGTTACTCCACGCTGCCAAGGATGGTGGCAAGATCGTTTTCCACGCTGCTGACCGGGATCATGCCGAACTCTTTTTGTAACAGTGCCAACAGGTTATCGGTGAGAAATGCCGGGGAGGTTGGCCCGGTACGAATGTTTTTTACCCCCAGTGATAACAGCGTGAGCAGCACGACAATGGCTTTTTGTTCAAACCATGAAAGCAGCAGTGATAGCGGCAGGTCGTTGACGCCGCAGTTGAGTTTTTCTGCCAGTCTGACCGCCAGCATAATGGCCGCGTAGCTGTCGTTACACTGGCCCACGTCCAGCAGGCGTGGTAACCCTTCGATGTGGCCAAACGCCAGTTTATTGAAGCGGTATTTCCCGCAGGCCAGCGTCAGCACCAGGCAGTCCTGTGGGATAGCCAGCGCCATATCCGTGTAATAGCTACGTTGGTCACGGCTGCCATCACAGCCACCGACCAGGAACACATGGCGCAGTTTCTGGCGGCTTACCAGGTCGATGATACTGTCACAGGCATCCAGCAGCACTTTACGCCCGAAGCCGACAGTGATCTCATGAGGAATTTCACTCCAGGGGAAGCCCGGCATACTCTCTGCCTGGTCGATGACGGCAGAGAAATCGTCACCTTCCAGGTGATTGACGCCAGGCCAGCCGACGATGCTGCGTGTCCAGATACGCTGCTGATAATCGCCTACCAGCGGGTCAATAATGCAGTTGGAGGTCATCACTATCGGGCCAGGGAAGCGGGCAAACTCCGTTTGCTGGTTCTGCCAGCCGCTGCCGTAGTTACCCACCAGATGCGGGTATTTTTTGAGTTCCGGGTAACCGTGGGCAGGTAACATCTCGCCGTGGGTGAAAACGTTAATGCCTCTGCCGGCGGTCTGCTCCAGCAGGAACTGGAGATCTTTCAGGTCGTGACCAGAAATCAGGATCGCCTTGCCGGCCACCGGGCGAACATTGACGGTGACGGGCTGTGGGTCGCCATACACCGTCGTTTGCGCTTCATCCAGCATGCCCATAATGGTGAAGTTCATTTTGCCGATCTGCATGGCGCAGGCCACCAGATCGTGGGTGGCAGAAGGGTTTGTCCCCAGCCAGGCCATGATCTGATGATACTCAGCATAGATCGCGTTATCGAAGCGGTTATGGACGTGAGCATGTTCCATGTAGGCTGCCGCCCCTTTTAGCCCATAGAGACAAAGCAGATGCAACCCGAGGGTGTCGGCGTCCGCGTCCCCCTCGTTCAAGGCAAACTGTGCGGCTTGCTGCTGCAACCCGGCGATTTCATGGCTTGCCAGGTTGAGCGCGGCGAGCGGGTGATCGAGAAACAGGCTACCTCCCCTCTGCACGCAACGCTGTTGCAGACGATCGCGCAGGGCGATCGCTTCAAACGCGTAATCGACAATACGCGCGGAATCAAAATTGACGTTAGTCAGCGTGGAGAAAAACGCGCGCGGGGCGAAATTATCCACTTCGTGATCGATAATTCCCAGACTGCGTGCCTGAAGTGCCCAGGCTGACAAGCCCTGAAGCACCGCCACCAGCAGATCCTGTAGATCGGACGTTTCCGCTGTTTTACCGCACATACCTTGCGCGTAAGCACAGCCGTCGCCGACCGGAGTACGCATTGTTTGCTCACATTGAATACAGAACATGGTCTCACCTTTTATAAGATGTATTTAATATACATTTTTATGTATGAGATTACGGCCCGGGATACAAGCAGCCGTAAAGATTAACCTGCCCTGGTTTGATCTGGCGCAATTCTGCAACTGCAAACAGCGTTTTTTCTCCGTGGCTTGACCCACCGACGCAGGCCGACCATTCTCAATACAAAAGCAAAAAGGGGCAAAGATGATTCTGGAAAAAATGGCTATCGTCGGCTTTCGTGGCATCAACCGCTTGTCGTTGCCGCTGGAAGGAAACAACGTTCTGATTGGCGAAAATGCGTGGGGGAAATCCAGCCTGCTGGATGCGCTGACGCTGTTGCTGGCTCCTCAGCAGGATCTGTACCAGTTCAGGCGCCATGATTTTCATTACCTGCCGGGTGAACAGCATCGTCGGGAACGCGATGTGCAGATCGTACTGACGTTTTGCGAACGCGAGGTGGGTGAGGCGGAAGCGGTGCAGTATCAGCCGCTTTCCTCCCTGTGGTGGCGAGGCGAAGGCGGATTGCGCCGTCTTGAGCTCTGTATCGAGGGGCGGCTGCTGGACGAAGAACAGATAGTAACCCGCCGACAGTTTCGAGATGCCCGGGGACAAAGCATCATTAGCGGCGACCAGGCGACGGAGGCGATAACAGCACTGATCCGCCTGCATCCCGTGCTGCGCCTGCGCGATGCACGTTTCAGCCGACGCCAGCCACACGATGCAGCACCGGCTGCGCCGCTGACTGAACTGACAAGTATGATGGAAGATCTGATGCGTGACGGGGCGATCTGCCCGCAAAATCTGACGGATACCGCACTGCGCGAAGGGCTGAATACCCTGCAACAGCTGGTGGAACATTATTTTTCTTTTCAGTCGCCCCAGGCATCACTTCCAGCCAGCCGCGTCCCTCACCAGCAGCGTGAATCCGGCAGCGGCTGGCGTCATCTGCGGGAAATGAATCAACTGATTGCCGGGGGCGACCGCAGCCGTCGACTGATCTTGTTGCGGATGTTTGCCCTGCTGGTTCAGGCGCACGGTGCGCGACAGTTGGATGCGCAGGCCCGGCCGTTATTGCTGGTGGAAGACCCGGAAACCCGTCTGCACCCGACCATGCTGGCCGTGGCCTGGGAGTTACTCTCACTGCTGCCCCTGCAAAAAATCGTCACCACGAACTCGGGTGAACTGCTGTCGCAAGTGCCGGTGGAGCAGGTGTGTCGCCTGGTACGCGAGCCACAGCGCGTAGCCGCGTGGCGTATTGGCCCCGCAGGCATGAGCGCTGAGGACAGCCGACGCATCGCTTTTCACATTCGTTTTAACCGCCCGTCTTCGCTGTTTTCCCGCTGCTGGTTGCTGGTGGAAGGTGAAACAGAGGTGTGGGTGATGAACGAGCTGGCGCGCCAGTGCGGTTATCATTTTGCGGCAGAAGGCGTGAAGGTGATTGAGTTCGCCCAGTCCGGGTTAAAGCCGTTGCTGAAATTCGCTCAGCGTATGGGCATTGAATGGCATGTTCTCACCGATGGCGATGATGCCGGAAAGAAATATGCTGCTACGGCTCGCAGTATGCTGGATGAGGCGCGGGCAGACGAACACCAGCACCTGACGCAATTACCCGCACTGGATATGGAGCATTTCCTGTACAAAGCGGGTTTTGCTGCGGTCTATCATCGTATCGCCAGGCTGCCTCCCAATGTACCGATGAATATGCGGCGAATTATTGGCAAGGCCCTCCAGCACGCTTCCAAGCCGGAGCTGGCTATTTCAGTGGCGATGGATGCTGCTGAGCGCGGAACGGACTCGGTTCCCCCGTTGCTGCGTAACATGTTTGCCAGCGTGCAGTGGCTGGCGCGAGGGAAAGCGGATTAATGCCGTTATTTCCGTTCATGGCATTCTGCCTGGGTTGAAAAGCGCAACTGTCCACCCATATAAGGAGAGTGAGCAGAGCGCCCAATAAAAATGCCAGCATCACTGGCTGGCATTTTGTCGCAGGGTTGTACAGAATGAGTAAGGGGTCATGCGCTGATAGCGATGGCCTCTTCAACAGGGACGATGAGGCTGGCATGATTGCCTTTTGGGCCCTGATGCAAATCAAACTGGACTTGTTGCCCGGCTTTCAGCGTTCTGTAACCGTCCATCTTAATCGTTGAGTAGTGAGCGAAAATATCCTCGCCGCCGCCCACCGGACAGATGAAACCGAAGCCTTTGGCGTTATTAAACCACTTAACAGTACCCGTCTCCATGCTTCTACATCCCTCGCAAGACATTCAAATTGAGTGAGGTGTCCAGGTTTAAAAACCTGACGGCTGGTTAATCTTCATTCAGCCTGTGTTTGTACTGTAGAGAATTAGCATCAAGGGTCAAGCAATCGGGCGGTTATGATGGGGATGAAATCATCAAAATTTGAAGCAGTTAACGCTATTGCGAATTTTGTGATGAAGGTCGCGATTGATGATTTCTGTACACAATTTCAACCGCGCTGTACAACATTGTGCTCATGTTATTCCTAACATGAATGATGTTAGTCTGGCGTAAGTAAGCAATGTTGATCACACTGGGTAGGTATGGGAAAGACTAACGATTGGCTTAATTTTGAAAAGCTTGCAGACGATAAAGTCCGTGAGGAGCTCAAGCCACCCTCGATGTATAAAGTTATTCTGAATAATGACGATTATACGCCTATGGAATTTGTTATTGACGTTCTGCAAAAGTTCTTTTCTTATGATGTTGAACGTGCAACGCAACTGATGCTCGCGGTTCACTACCAGGGAAAGGCGATATGCGGTGTGTTTACTGCTGAAGTCGCAGAGACTAAAGTCGCTAATGTGAACAAGTATGCCAGGGAAAATGAGCATCCGTTGCTTTGTACGCTGGAAAAAGCCTGAATAAGGCGATCTATTTGTGGGGGAGGTGCCTATGCTCAATCAAGAACTGGAACTCAGTTTAAATATGGCTTTCGCCAGAGCGCGCGAGCACCGACATGAGTTTATGACCGTCGAGCATTTGTTACTGGCATTGCTCAGTAACCCGTCGGCCAGAGAGGCACTGGAAGCCTGTACGGTGGATATTGTCGCGTTACGGCAGGAGCTCGAAGCTTTCATTGAACAAACCACCCCGGTCTTGCCGGTGAGCGAAGAAGAGCGCGACACACAGCCGACGCTAAGTTTCCAACGCGTACTGCAACGTGCTGTTTTCCACGTGCAGTCATCCGGCCGCAGCGAAGTTGCGGGCGCTAACGTACTGGTCGCGATCTTTAGCGAGCAGGAGTCGCAGGCTGCTTATCTGCTGCGCAAACATGAAGTCAGTCGTCTTGATGTGGTGAACTACATCTCACACGGCACACGCAAAGATGAACCAGGCCCGGCATCGGGTGCTGAGAATCCGGTTAATGAAGAGCAAGCAGGCGGGGAGGAACGTATGGAAAACTTCACCACCAACCTTAACCAGCTTGCTCGTGTTGGCGGTATTGACCCGCTGATCGGCCGTGATAAAGAGCTGGAACGCGCCGTTCAGGTTCTCTGCCGCCGTCGTAAAAATAATCCACTGCTGGTGGGCGAATCTGGGGTCGGTAAAACGGCAATTGCGGAAGGTCTTGCCTGGCGTATTGTGCAGGGTGATGTGCCGGAAGTGATGAAAGATTGCACCATCTATTCACTGGATATTGGTTCTCTGCTGGCGGGCACTAAATACCGTGGTGACTTTGAGAAACGCTTTAAAGCGTTACTGAAACAGCTTGAGCAGGACACCAGCAGCATTCTGTTTATCGATGAAATTCATACGATTATTGGTGCTGGCGCGGCATCAGGCGGCCAGGTGGATGCCGCAAATCTGATTAAACCGCTGCTGTCGGGTGGGAAAATTCGCGTGATGGGTTCTACCACTTACCAGGAATTCAGTAATATTTTCGAAAAAGATCGTGCGCTGGCACGTCGCTTCCAGAAAATTGATATTACTGAGCCAACGGTTGAGGAAACGGTGCAGATCATCAATGGTCTGAAGCCGAAGTACGAAGCGCACCACGACGTTCGTTACACCGCAAAAGCGGTGCGTGCGGCGGTGGAGCTGGCGGTGAAATACATCAACGACCGTCATCTGCCCGATAAGGCGATTGACGTTATTGATGAAGCCGGTGCCCGTGCGCGTCTGATGCCGGTCAGCAAACGCAAAAAAACCGTCAACGTGTCGGATATCGAAACGGTGGTGGCGCGTATTGCCCGTATTCCTGAGAAGAGCGTGTCGGCTTCCGACCGTGATTCACTGAAAACGCTCGGCGATCGCTTGAAGATGCTGGTATTTGGCCAGGATAATGCCATTGAAGTGCTGACCGAAGCGATCAAAATGAGCCGTGCAGGTTTGGGCCAGGATCGTAAACCTGTTGGTTCCTTCCTGTTTGCCGGCCCGACCGGTGTTGGGAAAACCGAGGTAACGGTTCAGCTGGCGAAAGCGTTGGGTATTGAGCTGCTGCGTTTTGACATGTCCGAGTATATGGAACGTCACACCGTCAGTCGTCTGATTGGTGCGCCTCCGGGCTATGTTGGTTTCGATCAGGGCGGCCTGTTAACCGATGCGGTGATCAAACATCCGCATGCGGTGGTGTTGCTGGATGAGATTGAGAAAGCGCATCCGGATGTCTTCAACCTGCTGTTGCAGGTGATGGATAACGGCATGCTGACGGATAATAACGGCCGTAAAGCGGACTTCCGTAATGTGGTGGTCGTGATGACCACGAACGCCGGGGTACGTGAAACCGAACGTAAATCTATCGGCCTGATCCAGCAGGACAACAGTACCGATGCGATGGAAGAGATCAAAAAGATCTTCACACCAGAGTTCCGTAACCGTCTGGATAATATTATCTGGTTCAAACATCTCGACCAGGTCGTGATCCATCAGGTTGTCGACAAGTTTATCGTCGAACTCCAGGCCCAGTTGGATGCGAAAGGTGTCTCGCTGGAAGTCAGTGATGACGCCCGTGACTGGCTGGCAGAGAAAGGCTACGACAAGGCAATGGGCGCACGCCCAATGGCCCGTACCGTTCAGGAGAGCCTGAAGAAACCGTTAGCCAATGAGCTGCTGTTTGGTTCACTGGTTGATGGGGGATCGGTGTCGGTGGCGCTGGATAAAGATAAAAACCAACTGACCTATCACTTCCTGAGTGCACAGAAGCGTAAAGCGGAGGGGACCGTGCATTAATTTGCCGGACCTGCGCGAATAAAAAAGCCTGATGATGATTCATCAGGCTTTTTTTTGTCTATTTACAGGCGGGCTGTTGCGCCAGTAGGGCGGTCCAGTGCGTTTCCCAATGACCCCCGTGTGTCAGCCCAGGAACCTCAACGATTTGTACGCAGGAAGAGTGGCTGGCATCCGCATAGCCTTGTGCCACGCTGTGCGGCACCACCCGATCCTCACTGCCAGAGAAGTGGATCTGTGGCAGCCCTGACAGCCTTGGGGCAACGTCTTTGGCATTCAGCGACTGTGGCATCGGGCTGGCCTGATGCAGACGGTTCACCTCATCCATATCGAGATTTCCCGCCACCGTGCGCAGCGACTGCACATCATGGCGCCGCGCCGTGACTAACGCAGCCACCGCACCACCACCCGAGTAGCCTACCAGCACGAGCGGCTGACCGGGGGCCTGGCGGGCAATCTGTGTGATGGCATTATTCATTGCATTAATCACCTCTGGAGCAAAGCGGCGGTCGGTCCACCAGCTCTTGTTACAGACGGGATTGCGCGTCATTGGGATGTACTGGCAGGGACGTGCCAGATAGACCACATTCAGGGCAGGGTCGGCAGCGGCAAGTTTAAGCGCAGTAGGGTTAAACGGGGTGGGATCGCGTGAGGGCTGACTGGGAGTGACCCAGGCAAAACCATCACCTTCAATATAGAGATGCACAGGCTGCTGAGGATCGCGAATGCGCCCCCACCAGCTGAGTACAAAGGGGGCGGCGTTGATTTCACCCTGCTGTAAACCCGCCGCACGCGCAATGGCGTCGGCGGTTACAACTCGGTTATCGGTGGCGCAACCGATGAGCAGGCTGCACCACAGTAACCCAACGCAACGGGATGTGAATTTCACCCGTGGCTTAGAACAGCTTACGCACTTGCAGACTGACGGTCTGACCCATGAACTGCGGTGCAGTTTGCAGGTCGTAACGCGCTTCCAGGGTCAGGTCATCGGCATGGGCCAGTGAAACACCGACGCTGGTATCTGCACTGTCTGCAGCCTGGCGGGCACCCTGCGAGGTAAAGCGGGTTTCCCCCAGACTGTCCGCGCTGAAACCGGAATTAGTGGTCATCGGGCTGCGATCGTACTGATGGCTCCACATTACCTGGACAAACGGAGACAGGTCGCCGGCAGGCGTTGACCAGCTGTGCGCCAGTTTACCGCCGAGGCTGCTTTCGACCGACTGGCTGTGGGCGCTGTCGACATCCAGCGCACTGCCATTGTCGCTATTTTCCTGATAGCTGCCCTGATGAAGGTAGCTGTAGCTCAGGCTGGCCAGCGGGGTCAGGGTGGTGTTAGCCCCTAATGCCAGCGGGTAACCGACCTCCGACTTCAGTGCCACCTGCTGCCCGGTAAAGTGCGCGCTTGCGTTGTCGTTGAAGCCGTCGAAGGCCACCTGACGCTGGCTGTCGTAAGACTGACGGGTCAGGCTGGTGCTGAGGTTAACAAACCACGGCTCGCCGCTGTAGGTGGCATAAAGAATGCCGCCCCATGCGTCAACGTCGCTGCTGCTGCCTTTGACGTTGTCCTGGCCTTTAACGGAGGTGCGGCTGTAGCTTAACGCCGCACCGGCACGCCAGCTATCCAGAATCTGACGGTCAGCACCCAGCACCAGGCCGCCGTAATGGGCGCGGTAACCACTGACGTTATCGACCATGCCCTGACGCGCGCTGCCGTAGAAAGGTTTGCCCCATGCTGCCCAGTCGAGGCTGTCGTCACCGGTGGCGACACCACGTGCGCTGGCGCCCGGGGTGATGCGCAGGCCGTCCAGATGCGTGCCAACGACGCCCAGGGCATCCATGGATGCGGCCGAGGTGGCGGCGGATGCCATGCTGTTCTGGCCTGGCGAAAGCTGCTCGCCGATGCGGTTGGCTTCTGCTTCCGTGGTGATGGTTTTTGAGGCGTTGAAGAGATTCAGCAGCGCAGGGGAGGAGATGCCGCTGTAGCTCGACAGACCATTCAGTGACGAGATGGCATTGCCAGTTGTCGGAAGCGGTCTGCCCGTGCTTGGGGTATTGCCACCACCGTTGTTATTACCGCCACCGCTGTTATTACCGCCGGACAGATAGACGACCAGGTTGTCGGTATTACTGACTTCGTCGCTAATCGCTGTACCTGTCACTGTGCCATTAAACGTGTCAGCACTGTAGTGCAGCTTGCTGGCATTATAATCGGCAGTACTGGCTTTGATCACCACATAGCGCTGACCATCGGCAAAACCATAGCTGCCTGTATTGAGTAATTTGATTGAAGACCCTGCATCAATCACCGCATTTCCTCTGACGTTCAGGCGTCCATAGCCACTATCCAGCGCGCTTCCCAGCGCCTGGGAGGCATCGGAAACCCCAATACGCAGGATCGCGTTAGCGGTCTGATGGTAGTTGCCGTCGACCTTCAGACTCTCATTAACCAGAACATCAGCGTTGTTGGTCAGGGTATGAGTGCCACCCAGATACACGTTGTCGTTCAGCAGCAGCTGTCCCGTCTGGAAACGCACATCTGCCCCTGTGCTGTTTATCGCACCAATCGGTGAGGATGTTGGTAATGAGAATGAATAAATCATCTGATTACTACCGATCAGCGAACCGCGACGATTTACGCCCCCGTTGATCACCAGAGCATTACTGGTATTGTTGACAATGTCACCGGCGATGGTTCCGCTGTTGTTGATCGCGCCAATCGTACCTTTGTTGAGAATGGCAATGCTATCAGATGAGTTCAGCCCGTTACCATACACGCCAATATAACCATCGTTATTCAGAGTCGTTATCACGCCAACGTTAAAAATAGCTTTTGTTCCCCCGATGATTTCACCGGTATCGGTGTTAGTCAGCGTAGTGATCGTACCGAAGTTAGCGATCCCTGACATCGGATCCGACGTGCTTGATGTGTTGTTGCCAGAGGTGATTAGCCCGCTGTTTACCAGAGAACCAATCGTGTTGTCGTTTTCCAGCGCAATGAAATCTGTTGAGTTCATTACCCCTGAGTTTTTCAGAGAGGAAAGCGTTCCCCCGCCACCGTTATAGAAAGCAAGCTTGGAGTCGTTGTAGATACTGCCCTGATTATCCACTAAATCGGTATCTTTCATATTGGCTACGGTAGCAAGATACGACATGGATGTGGTAGTTGAACTCAAGGTTGCCGCAGGCTCAATCGTCAGAATATCGGTAGAGACGGTGAGCTGATTAATGACAGCTGAGTGACTAATTATCTCTTCGGTTTGTGCCGGGTCGGCGTGAGCAAGGTTAAAACATTGAGCCGCCGCCAGCGCAACAACCAGCGGCTTGAGTGGGAAAGAATACAGCGATTTATTCATTGTGTTTGCCACCATCAGAGTTAACAAGACGGTTTTCTCCGTCCGTTTTATAGGAATTATCTGATTTATCGGCAGCATTGAGAGGCACTTTAGATGTGCAAATCACTATATTTCAGGCATAAAAAAACCGGACTGAAAGCAGTCCGGTTTGGCGTAGCGGTACTGCAGGCAGCGCCCCGGTATAGAAGCCAGAGGCACCACTTTTGCAGCAGGATTACTGCGGCAGACTACACCGCAGTAATCCAACGCCTGGGGGCATGAATTTCACCCGTGGCTTAGAACAGCTTACGCACTTGCAGGCTGACGGTCTGACCCATGAACTGCGGTGCAGTTTGCAGGTCGTACCGCGCTTCCAGCGTCAGGTCGTCGGCATGGGCCAGTGAAACACCAACGCTGGTATCCGCACTGTCTGCAGCCTGGCGGGCGCCCTGTGAGGTAAAGCGGGTTTCCCCCAGGCTGTCCGCGCTGAAACCGGAGTTAGTGGTCATCGGGCTGCGATCGTACTGATGGGTCCACATCACCTGGACAAACGGAGACAGGTCGCCGGCAGGCGTTGACCAGCTGTGCGCCAGTTTACCGCCGAGGCTGCTTTCGACCGACTGGCTGTGCGCGCTGTCGACATCCAGCGCACTGCCATTGTCGCTGTTTTCCTGGTAGCTGCCCTGATGCAGGTAGCTGTAGCTCAGGCTGGCCAGCGGGGTCAGTGTGGTGTTAGCCCCTAATGCCAGCGGATAACCGACCTCCGACTTCAGTGCCACCTGCTGCCCGGTAAAGTGCGCGCTGGCGTTGTCGTTGAAGCCGTCGAAGGCCACCTGACGCTGGCTGTCATAAGACTGGCGGGTCAGGCTGGTGCTGAGGTTGACGAACCACGGCTCGCCGCTGTAGGTGGCATAGAGAATGCCGCCCCATGCGTCAACGTCGCTGCTGCTGCCTTTCACGTTATCCTGGCCTTTAACGGAGGTGCGGCTGTAGCTTAACGCCGCACCGGCACGCCAGCTGTCCAGAATCTGACGGTCGGCACCCAGCACCAGGCCGCCGTAATGTGCGCGGTAACCGCTGACGTTATCGACCATGCCCTGACGCGCGCTGCCGTAGAACGGTTTGCCCCAGGCGGCCCAGTCGAGGCTGTCATCACCGGTGGCGATACCGCGTGCGCTGGCGCCCGGGGTGATGCGCAGGCCGTCCAGATGCGTGCCAACGACGCCCAGGGCATCCATGGATGCGGCCGAGGTGGCGGCGGACGCCATGCTGTTCTGGCCTGGCGAAAGCTGCTCGCCGATGCGGTTGGCTTCCGCTTCCGTGGTGATGGTTTTTGAGGCGTTGAACAGATTCAGCAGCGCAGGGGAAGAGATGCCGCTGTAGCTCGACAGACCATTCAGTGACGAGATGGCATTGCCCGTCGTCGGAAGCGGTTTACCCGGCTTTGGCGTATTGCCGCCACCGTTGTTATTACCGCCACCGCTGTTATTACCGCCGGACAGATAAACGACCAGGTTATTGGTATTATTGACTTCGTCGCTAATCGCTGCACCTGTCACTGTCCCATTAAACGTGTCAGCGCTGTAATGCAGCATGGCGGCATTATAATCGGCCGTGGTGGCATTGATCACTACATAGCGCTGGCCGCTGGCGAAACCATAGCTGCTGCCAGTACTGGTTAAGCGAATGGACGACCCAGGGTCTATCTGTGCATTGCCATTCACGTTCAGGCGGCCGTAGCCCACATCGAGAGTGCTGCCGTTAGCGTTTGTAAAGTCGGTAACACCAATATTCAGGACGGCCGCAGCAGTTTGATGATAATTCCCATTAATGTTTACCGGTTGGGTAATCAGAACGTCAGCGCTATTGGTCAGTGTACCGTTGCTGCCGAGCCCGACATTATCATTCAACCAAAGCTTGCCCTGCTGGAAAGCGAGATTAGCATTGTAACTGCCCAGTGTACCGAGCGTTGAGTTTGGTAAGATTATCGAATCACTTGTGATGCCGGTCAGTATGCCACGTCGGATGTTCCCACCGTTTATCACCAGGTCGGTCATGGAGTAACTGGTGACATTCCCGATGATAGTACCGCTGTTATTAAGGGTCGTCAGCGTGCCGTAGTTGGTGATAGCCGTTCCAATATAGATGTTGCTATTACCCAACTGACGAATGGTGCCCTCGTTGTTCAGCTCGGTAATGGTACCTGAATTGAAGATGGCCGTATTAGTGCTGGAAATAGTGCCGAGCGCCTGATTAGTCAGTGTCGTAATGATTCCATTGTTCTGAATCCCCGCAGCTCCCATACCGGGCATCGGCATAGACGTACCATTGGTACTGATGGTACCGCTGTTAATCAGGTTAGTAATGGTGGCGTTATTGGTGTTGTAAATCGCGCCGCCCGATAAAACCATTCCACTGTTGGAACCAATAGTGAGCTGACCTGAATTGCGCAGGGTGTCGATGATCCCCTGGTTCATCAGCGTCGATGAGTAAATCGAGTTGAGAATGCCCTGATTATCCACCCGTTGGGTATGCTGCTGGTTATTTACCGCAATGCTGGAGATGGAAAAGTTGGCGTCAGGTGTGAACGTCAGAATATCAGTAGTGGGGCTCAGTGTTGTCGTATAGCTATAACTGGCGTCAACAACCTGCTCAGTCTGTGTTGGGATGGCATGTGCCAGAGACGTCAGACTTTGAGCCGCCGCCAGTGCAATAACCAGCGGTTTAAGAGGGAAAGAGTGCAGCGTTCTTATCATTTATTTGCCACCATCAGAATTATAAGGTTGAGGTACCCATTTTTTAAGAATTATCTGATTTATCGGCAAGGAGGCAACGGCACTTTAGGGGCACGAATCACTATATTTCAGGCGTAAAAAAACCGGACTGAAAGCAGTCCGGTTTGGCGTAGCGGTACTGCTGGCGATTAACGCGGCAGCACCTCAGAATGGGTCACTTAGCGACTACGGAAGACAATGCGGCCTTTGCTCAGGTCGTACGGGGTCAGCTCTACAGTGACTTTGTCGCCCGTCAGGATGCGGATGTAGTTTTTGCGCATTTTACCGGAGATATGAGCGGTAACCACGTGACCGTTTTCCAATTCAACGCGGAACATGGTGTTAGGTAACGTATCGAGTACGGTACCCTGCATTTCAATATTGTCTTCTTTGGCCATCGAATCCTCTAGGTGGACTACCTTAGTTTTGAACCGGCGAGATAATGCCGAATTTCACGTATTAAGTAAAGAATTGCGGATGAATTCATCCACATCAATCCCTCTGACGCGCACCTGGCGCAGACGGATTACGAATTAATCTGGAGTCAGTGACGTCAGCGTGGGGGAACAGCGGGCTAAGAATCTGTTTAAAATATGCTTTGGTCGCACGATTAAAACAGTTCTGAAAAGGTGCGTTGAGATTCCCAGCCTGGTATTCCGCATCACCATCTTGTACCGGTGAAAGGCGGACGACATACCAAACGCGCATATTATATCACTGTTCTTGCCCTGTTGCGTGCAAAACATAGAAGGATTGCATTAAAAAAGCCGACGTGGCTGCCAGCAATCAGCAGAAAGAGGCTGATGCGCCAGAGAATGGACATATTGCAGGTAGGCCGCGCGGGGAATTTCCTGCGCGCCCAGAGAGAGGGTATGAGGATTAAGCACCTGGCAGTCGATTAACTTGCCACCCTGTTGCTGAAAGTACTCACTGAAGACCAGCAATGCCGTTTTGGAGGCATTCTCGCTGCGGCTGAACATCGATTCACCGCAAAAGATTTGCCCCAGTTCCAGCCCGTACATACCGCCGACCAGGTCTTCACCACGCCATACTTCTATCGACTGTGCGTGTCCCAGCTCATGCAACTTTTGCCAGGCGCGTTTCACCTCATGGGTGATCCAGGTTCCTTCATTACGATCGCTGGCGCAGCCTTCTATCACCTGCTGAAATTGTTGGTTCAGTGTGACCTGATAAGGGGATTTTTGATGAAAGCGTTTCATACTGCGGCTGAGATGGAAATGTTCAGGCAGCAGCACTGCCCGCGGATCGGGTGACCACCAGAGGATAGGATCGCCAGGGGAAAACCACGGAAAAATGCCCCGATGATAAGCGTTAAGCAAACGCTGCGGACTGAGGTCTCCCCCCATTGCCAGCAGGCCATTGGGTTCCCGCAACGCCATTTCTGGCGGCGGGAAATTAAGCGATTCACGTGAGAGCTGGATCAGGCGCATCGGGCAATACTCATCAGCACGAGAGGTAATGACTATAGCGCAAAGCGCTGCAGAAATGTCCAGTATCGGCCCTGTTTTGAGACTAATTCCTGGTGATTGCCTTGTTCAATAATCTGGCCGCTATCCATAACACAAATTCGATCGAAATGTGCCAGACCCCGCAGACGGTGCGTCACCATAATCAGGGTTTTCCCGCGGGCGACCTGGCGCAGCAAAGCCAGGATCTGCTGTTCGGTTTCCGCATCCAGGCCTTCCGTCGGTTCATCCAGTAACATTAAATCGCCGCCGTGCAGCAACGCGCGCGCCAGACCCAGTCGGCGCAGCTCCCCACCGGAAAGCTGACGACCGCCTTCACCCAGCCAGGCATTGAGTCCCTGATCATTATCCAGCAGTGTCTCCAGCCCGACCTGATGAAGGGCATCACACAGCTGCTCATCGCGGCATGCCGGTGCGGCCAGCAGCAGATTGTCACGCAGGCTGGCGCTGAACAGATGCACACGCTGGGTGACCACGCTGGTGCGGGCACGTAAATCGGCTTCACTCCAGTCAGTCAGCGGTTGACCATTCAACAGGATAGTCCCTTGTTGCGGATCCCAGGCGCGGGTGAGTAGTTGCAACAGCGTGGACTTGCCGCAGCCAGTCCGACCGAGCAGGGCGATATGTTCGCCAGCGCCAATCTCAAGCGTCAGCCCGGCAAGTGCGTACGGGCCTTCGCCGTAACGGAAGCTGACATCACTCAGGCTCAGCGCCGCACCAGCACTCTGTAATGTTCCACTTTCCGCTGTGAAGTTAACGGCCGGTCGCTGTTCGATAATCTGTGAAACGCGTTTTGCTGAGGCGATAACGTGGCCGAGATGCTGGAATGCAGTACCGACCGGTGCCAGCGCTTCAAAGGCCGCCAGCGCACAGAAGACAAACAGCGCAATGTAAGCACCAGGATAAGGATCGCCGCCGATGCCAACAGCACTTAACCACAACAGCAGCGTGACGGCGATGCCACCCATCAACATCACCAGTCCCTGAGACATCCCGGTCAGGCTCGCCTGACGCTGTTGCGCAGCCAGCCAGTTCTGCTCGGTGGCATTCATTGTGCTGCGGAACTGGCTGGCAGCCCCATACAGACTTAATTCGGCTTGCCCCTGAAGCCAGCGGGTCAGGCCGCTGCGATATTCGCCACGCAGGCGAGTTAAATCAGCGCCTACCGGCAGCCCGGCACGGTAAAACACAGGAGGGATAACAATCAGCGTCAGCAGCATCAGTGCGCCAAGGGTCAGTGCCAGACTGGTATCCAGCCAGCTCAGGCCGATCGTCACCACCACAATGACGGCCAGCGCCCCCACCAACGGTGAAATGACACGCAGATAGAGATGATCCAGCGTATCCACATCCGCCACCAGACGGTTGAGCAAGTCGCCTTCACGGAAACGGGCGATACCGGCAGGAGAGAGCGGCAGCAGCTTGCTGAAGGTGAATACCCGCAGATGCTGAAGCACACGGAAGGTAGTGTCGTGGCTGACCAGGCGCTCCAGGTAGCGTGCCACCGTACGGCTGATTGCCGTGCCGCGAACCCCGGCGGCAGGAAGCATATAGTTAAAGCTGTAGATCCCGGCGACGCCCGCCAGAGACGTCGCGGCGAGGAACCAGCCCGACAGCGTCAGCAGGCCGATACTGGCCAGTAGCGTCAGCACAGCCAGCACAATGCCCGCCAGTAACCGCAGGATATGGCGACGATAGAGTCTTAAAAACGGCAGCAGGGTTTTCATTCGAGCGATCCTCCTCGCTGGGCCATCAGGTCTGCAAATGGGCCTGGTTGATGGGCCAGAGCCTCCCTGCTTCCTGTCTGAACAATTTCGCCTTTGCGCATCAGCCAGATTTCATCCCACTGATCCAGGCGATCGAGCTGGTGGGTGATCAGCAGCGTACTCTGGGCATGAGAAGCCTGTAACAGCGCGTGATTAACATGCTGTTCACTGTGCGCATCGAGGCTGGCATCAGGTTCATCCAGCAGCAGCAGCTGGCAGGGCTTCATCAACGCACGTGCAACGGCAACACGCTGCGCCTGGCCAACAGAAAGCCCCGCAGCCTGATCACCGGTTTCACTGTCAAGACCCGCGGGTAACTGTGAGAGGAATTCATTCACACCAGCCAGTGCCAGCACCTGGTGCAGACGGGCTTCATCGCTATTACCGCTCAGCAAAATGTTCTGCCGCAGTGTACCGGCGGGAAGGTGCGGGTTTTGGCCCACCCAGGCCAGCTGCAGCTGCCAGTGCGGCAGAGCGATATCTCGCAGCTCTGTGCCATTAATCAGCAGCGAACCGCGATAGGGCAGGTAGCCGAGCAGCACATTCATCAGCGAAGTTTTGCCCGCACCGCTTTGCCCGACCAGCGCCACGCGTTGTCCCGGTTGTAAAGTAAAACTCAGTGGACCCGCAAGCGGTGTGCCTTCTGCCGTAGTGATGACCAGATCCTGGGCCACCAGACTCAATCCATTACTCAGGTCCGGAGTCAGCGATCCACGTTCAACTGAGGCAGACTCACTCTCTTCAAGGAAGGTTTGCAGCGCATCGGCGGCGCCAATCGCCTGTGCCTTGGCATGGTAGTAAGTCCCAAGGTCACGCAGTGGCTGGTAAAATTCAGGGGCGAGTATCAGCACGAGGAACCCGGCAAACAGGGTAACCGGGGTGCTGTAGTGACCAAAATTGAAGACGCCAAGATAAGAGAAACCGAAATAGACCGCGATCAGGGCAATGGAGATTGACGCGAAGAACTCCAGCACCGCCGAGGACAGAAACGCCATGCGCAGCACTTCCATGGTGCGCAGACGGAACTGCTCGGACGCTTCTGCGATGGTGGCGGTTTCAGCCTGTGCGCGGTGAAACAGACGTAACGTTTCCAGCCCGCGCAGACGGTCAAGGAACTGACCGCTCAGACGTGCCAGTGCCTGAAAGTTACGGCGGTTTGCATCGGCAGCACCCATTCCCACCATTGCCATAAATAAGGGGATCAATGGTGCAGTCGCCAGCAGGATCAGCGAGGCTGCCCAGTTCACCGGGAACAGCAGGATCAGTACCAGCAATGGGATGATCCCCGCCAGCATCATCTGCGGCAAATAGCGCGCATAGTAATCCTGCATCTCCTCAATCTGTTCCAGCAGCAATGTGGCCCAGCTCCCGGCGGGTTTACCCTGAATCCAGGCGGGCCCGAGATCAGACAGACGGTTCAATACCTGACGGCGCAGGGTCTGGCGGATAGCCTGGCCGGTTTTGAAACCGATCTTTTCGCGCAGCCATGCCAGAAAGGCACGACCCGCAAAGCAGGCCAGTAGCAGAATAAAATGCAGCAGCTGGCTATCACGCGGCTGATGGTCAATCAGCAGGGCCTGAAGCAGCGAGGCAAGAAACCAGGCCTGGGCTAAGATCAGCAGGGCGCTCAATGTGCCTAGCAGGTATGAGAGGCGCAGCCAGCGATGGCCATGCACACTCTGACTTTTCAGCCAGCGGGTGAGTTGTTGTTGTCGTGTTTTATTCATCTGTTGCCGTATTGCCCTGACGTAAACAGTAGTGAGGCAAAGGCCCCAGGAAGATAGGTGTCAAGCGCGGCAATGTTACAATGCGGAGGATAAAAAGGCGACAATTGCTCGTCGCCTTAGGCAAGATTAGCTCAGAGTTTTAACAACTTACTGATTATTTTTAACTAAACCGTCAAGATAACGCTCTGCGTCCAGGGCGGCCATACAGCCCGTTCCGGCAGAGGTAATCGCCTGGCGGTAAATATGGTCCATCACATCACCTGCTGCGAATACGCCCGGAATGCTGGTCTGCGTGGCATTACCCTGAAGTCCGGACTGGACTTTGATGTAACCATTTTCCAGTGCTAACTGACCATTAAAGATAGCGGTGTTCGGGCTGTGACCGATAGCAACGAACAAGCCTGCGACTTCCAGTGTTTTAGTCTGATCGTCTTTGGTGGAGCGCAGACGCAATGAGCTGACGCCCATCTGATCGCCCAGCACTTCATCCAGCGTGTGGTCAGTATGCAGCACGATATTGCCGTTTTTGACCTTTTCATTCAGACGGTCAATCAGGATTTTTTCCGCACGGAAGCTATCGCGACGGTGGATCAGATGCACTTCGGCGGCGATATTCGCCAGATAAAGCGCTTCTTCCACTGCGGTGTTACCACCGCCAATCACCGCGACTTTTTGGTTACGGTAGAAGAAACCGTCACAGGTGGCGCAGGCTGAAACACCGCGACCTTTGAACGCTTCCTCTGAAGGCAGACCCAGGTAACGAGCGGATGCACCGGTAGCAATAATCAGTGCATCAGCAGTGTACACACCTTCATCGCCGGTCAGCCGGAACGGGCGGTTTTGCAGATCCACGCTGTGGATATGATCGAAAATGATCTCGGTGTTAAATTTCACCGCGTGCTCGTGCATGCGTTCCATCAGCAGTGGCCCGGTCAGCTCGTTCGGATCGCCTGGCCAGTTTTCCACGTCGGTGGTGGTGGTCAGCTGACCCCCTTTTTCCAGACCGGTGATCAGCACCGGGTTGAGGTTAGCGCGGGCTGCATACACGGCAGCGGTATAACCTGCCGGGCCCGAGCCCAGAATCAGTAATTTACTGTGTTTAGCCGTACCCATGAGACCCTCATTAATTGACTGGCAAACCTATACCCGGATTGTAGGGAATTTAGCGAGGCAAAAAAAGCATTCTGCGATTTTGTTAACAATTAATGAAAAAGGTCTGGCCAATCGTTGTCCGTATGACAGGGTGAGGGTGGAAAAATAGCATTTCAGCCATTTTTTGTCATTTTGGCGACAAAATTGTCATTGAAAAACAGAGAGACAGCATTCGCTTTGGCATGTTGTACTGATTTTGTTTGTTTTGCTTTGACAATCGGCTGCGCTTTTGCGAAAACATTATGGGAAGCAGAGTGTATTTGGTCACCTAAGTCAGGGTTTCATCCCGGATTTTGCGTTTATCGCCCGATATACTCAGCCTGTTATTTGGAATGACGCATGGTGTGGACAGACAACATGCGTCATGCAGATAGAGCGTTTAATACCGCGACAGGCTCGATGTCTTCACTTAGATCAACCCTGTTACATTGAGTCGTTCAGGGTATGGCAGGTAAAGGGAAGAAATTTAAGAGAGACAATAATAATGGTAGACAATAAAAAACGGCCGGGTAAAGATCTCGACAGAATTGACCGCAACATCCTGAATGAACTGCAGAAAGATGGGCGTATTTCTAACGTCGAGCTTTCCAAGCGCGTAGGCCTATCACCCACGCCGTGCCTTGAGCGCGTTCGCCGTCTGGAGCGACAGAACTTCATTCTCGGCTACACTGCTCAGTTAAATCCGCACTATCTGGATGCATCACTTCTGGTATTCGTTGAGATTACTCTGAATCGTGGTGCGCCTGATGTGTTTGAGCAGTTTAACGCCGCAGTACAAAAACTTGAGGAAACTCAAGAGTGTCACCTCGTTTCCGGTGATTTTGACTATCTGCTAAAAACCCGTGTTCCAGATATGTCTGCGTACCGTAAATTGCTGGGCGAAACCTTGCTACGTCTGCCGGGTGTGAACGATACCCGTACTTATGTGGTCATGGAAGAAGTGAAACAAAGTAACCGGTTAGTGATTAAAACCCGGTAACACAGGGCAGGTGCAAAACCTGTTAGTTTTCGGTACACTCCTGTGAATTCATACAGGTTCAGCGCCGGGCATGCCCGGCGCTGTTACCTCCATAGTTTACAGGCACCTGGAGAGTACTCTTGAGCCAGGAATACACAGAAGATAAAGACGTTTCGTTAGAACCGTTGAGCAGCGGGCGTCGCCTGCTGGAAGCGCTATTAATTGTTGTTGCTCTTTTCGCCATTTATCTGATGGTGGCGCTGGTGAGCTTCAATCCTTCCGATCCCAGTTGGTCACAAACCGCCTGGCACGAACCTATCCACAACATCGGTGGTGGCGTTGGGGCGTGGCTTGCAGATACGCTATTCTTCATCTTTGGCGTGATGGCTTATGCGCTTCCTCCCGTGATTTTAGGCCTGTGCTGGATCACGTTCAGCCGACGCCACTTCCAGGATTACATTGACTATTTTGCCGTTGGTTTGCGCATGATTGGCGTGCTGGCGCTGGTGGTTACTTCCTGTGGTCTGGCCGCATTGAATGCTGACGATATTTGGTATTTTGCGTCGGGTGGTGTGATTGGCAGCTTGTTAAGCAATGCGATGGCTCCCTATTTTAGCGGGCCGGGCGGCACGCTAACCCTGCTGTGCATCTGGGCAGCGGGGCTGACGCTCTATACCGGCTGGTCATGGCTGACGATTGCCGAGAAGATTGGTGGCGTGGTGATGGGAGTACTGACTTTCGCCAGTAATCGCTCACGTGCTGATGAGAAATGGCATGAAGAAGACGATGAAGATGAAGTGGATGCGCCGGTAGCGGTACGCAGTGCACCGATGCATGCTGACGATCACGACGACGTACTGCTGACGAAACCACAGCCTGTTCACGCAGATGATGAGGAGGGCGAGCAGGACGATCCGCTGCTGGCCAAACCGACATCCAGCGATGTTGTTTCGGTTCCTGCGCAGCAATCTGCGATTGCCCCCGTTGCGCCGGTCATTGCTCCTGCTCAGGAATACGCAGCCCAGGCTGAGGTGCAGGTTTCCACACCAGTGGCACCGCCACAACCATCGCTCTATCGTTTTGAAGTGCCAGCAGAAGCCAGGACGCCAGCGCCTTCGCTACCGGTTGATGAAGAAGACGGTCCGCAGATGGGCAACTGGCAGGATACCTCAGCGGCTTCGCCGTTTGATTTCTCCACACCACATGCCTCTCATCCAGCCTCAGTAGCTGCTGCTGCAACCGGAGCTGCGCTTGGTGCTGTTGCACAGTCAGCCAGCAGTAATATGCCGTTTATGCCGGGCTTTACGGCAACCAGTGGCGACGATCTTAATCCCCAGGTTAAGCAGGGTATCGGCCCTGAACTGCCGCGCCCAAATCCAGTAAAATTGCCGACACGCCGCGAATTGGCTTCTTACGGCATTAAGTTGCCTTCGCAGCGCATGGCGGAAGAAAAAGCCAAAGAGCAGGAGTCCCTGCAGCCAGAGGTTGCTGAAGGAGATGCCTGGCAGGCTGTCACGCCTGACGAGCAGGATGATGCGGAACAGGCACAGCTACGTGAAGCGTTCCTGGCACGGGAACAGCAGCGTTACGGCGAAGAGTTTGCTGCTGAAGATGAAGAAGCACTACAACAGGCGGCGCTGGCGCGTCAGTTTGCTGAACAGCAGCAGCAGCGTTATGCCGCCGAAACGTCAGGCCAAAGCCCAACCTTTACGCTTGATACCTCCGGTGCTTTCGATTTCTCACCGATGGACGATCTGGTCAATGACGGCCCGACTGAGCCATTGTTTACGCTGTCGGCAGCACCGGAAACAGAGTCCGTTGCCCCCGTTCAGTCACAGTGGCAACAGCCCGAAGAGGCGCAACCGCAGGCTCCCATTGCGCAGACTTCTCCTGCATGGCAACCCGCTGCTGCACCTCCTGTGACGGCCCAGCCAGTGAAGCCGCAAGAACCGGATATGGACAGTTTGATCCATCCGTTCCTGATGCGTCATGAGCAGCCAACGTACAAACCAACCACGCCGCTGCCAACGCTCGATTTGTTAGCGTCGCCGCCAGCCGAAACGGAACCGGTAGACCAGTTTGCGCTTGAGCAGACCGCTCGTTTGATTGAGGCACGGCTGGCTGACTATCGCGTGAAGGCTGAGGTGGTTGGGTACTCACCGGGTCCTGTTATCACCCGCTTTGAGCTGGATTTGGCGCCGGGCGTAAAAGCTGCGCGTATCTCTAACCTGTCGCGGGATCTGGCTCGCTCATTGTCAGCTGTTGCCGTGCGTGTGGTGGAAGTCATCCCTGGTCGTCCATATGTGGGGCTGGAGTTGCCTAATCTGAATCGCCAGACGGTTTATCTGCGAGAAGTGCTGGATTGCCCGGCATTCCGTGATAATCCCTCCCCGTTGTCGATTGTGCTGGGCAAAGATATTTCCGGCGATCCAGTGGTAGCCGATTTGGGCAAAATGCCTCACCTGCTGGTTGCCGGTACGACCGGTTCCGGTAAGTCGGTAGGCGTTAATGCCATGATCCTCAGTATCTTGTATAAAGCCACGCCAAAAGAAGTGCGCTTTATTATGATCGACCCGAAAATGCTCGAATTGTCGGTGTATGAAGGCATTCCACATCTGTTAACCGATGTGGTCACCGACATGAAAGATGCGGCCAATGCGTTGCGCTGGTGTGTGGTTGAGATGGAGCGTCGTTACAAGCTGATGTCGGCACTGGGTGTGCGTAACATCGCGGGCTATAACGAGAAGGTGGATATGGCTGAGGCGATGGGGCGTCCCATCCCTGACCCGTTCTGGAAGCCAACCGACAGCATGGATATGACACCACCGGTACTGGAAAAAGAGCCTTATATCGTGGTGATGGTGGATGAGTTTGCAGACCTGATCATGACCGTCGGCAAAAAAGTGGAAGAACTGATCGCACGTCTGGCACAGAAAGCACGTGCGGCGGGGATTCATCTGGTGCTGGCCACACAGCGACCTTCTGTGGATGTGATCACCGGTCTGATTAAGGCCAATATTCCGACACGTATTGCCTTTACGGTATCCAGTAAAATTGACTCACGTACCATTCTCGATCAGTCGGGTGCAGAATCTTTGCTGGGCATGGGTGACATGCTGTATCTGGCACCTAACTCTTCTATTCCGGTCCGAGTCCATGGTGCCTTTGTTCGCGACCAGGAAGTGCATGCCGTCGTGAAAGACTGGAAGGCACGCGAACGTCCTCAGTATAAAGAAGGTATCCTTAGCGGCGGCGACGATACTGAATCGGGTGCGGGTGGCGTTGACGGTGACGAAGAGCTGGACCAGTTGTTCGACCAGGCCGTTGAGTTCGTTGTCGACAAGCGTCGCGCCTCGATTTCCGGCGTTCAGCGGCAATTCCGTATCGGTTATAACCGTGCTGCGCGTATCATTGAACAGATGGAAGCGCAGGGAATTGTTTCGTCACCGGGGCATAACGGGAACCGCGAGGTGCTGGCACCACCTCCGCATGAGCGTTAAGTCTTCTTGTTTCGCTCACCATCAACGGGTCAGGCACTGCCTGGCCCGTTGAATTCCTGACAGCAGTCCCAATATTTGTAGGATACGGACTGGGAGATTCAGTTTTTTCTCCTGTTGTTGTTATCAGCGCCTGGCTAAAGTTATCCACGTCACGCTTAACCCGAACGGGATACAAGAGTTTCAATAAGGATGCCGTAATGAAAAAATTAATGATTTCCTGCTGTGTGTTGGCTGCTTTTTCCTCGGTTACCGCCTGGGCTGATGCATCTGGCGATTTGCAGCAACGCCTGGATAAGGTGAAAAGTTTCCATGCCACGTTTAGTCAAAAAGTAACCGACAGCACCGGTGCATCGGTGCAGGATGGCGAAGGTGAGATGTGGGTTCAGCGTCCGAACCTGTTCAACTGGCATATGACAGCGCCGGATGAAAGCACCCTGATTTCCGATGGTAAAACGTTATGGTTCTACAATCCGTTTGTTGAGCAGGTTAGCGCCAGCTGGGTGAAAGATGCCACCAGCAATACCCCCTTTATGCTGATTGCACGTAACCAGGCGAGTGACTGGAAGCAATACAACGTTGCGCAAAAAGGGGATGACTTCTCTCTGACGCCAAAAAATGCTGATGGCAACCTGAAGCAGTTCACCATCAACGTGGCGACCAATGGCACCATCAATCAGTTCAGCGCGGTAGAGCAGGATGGGCAGCGCAGCAGTTATACGTTGAAAAGCCAGCAAAATGGCAGCATCAGTGCCGATAAGTTCAAGTTCACACCACCTAAGGGTGTAACTGTGGACGACCAGCGTCAGTGAGGTTTGCGTGAGTAACCTGTCCCTCGACTTTTCCCGTAATGAGTTTCAGCCTCTGGCCGCGCGTATGCGGCCACGTACGCTGGCCGAGTATATTGGCCAACAGCATCTGCTGGCAGCGGGTAAACCGCTGCCGCGCGCTATTGAGGCGGGTCATCTTCACTCGATGATTCTATGGGGACCGCCGGGGACGGGGAAAACCACGCTGGCCGAAATTATCGGTCACTATGGACAGGCTGACGTTGAGCGCATTTCCGCTGTCACCTCCGGGGTGAAAGAGATCCGTGAGGCGATTGAGCGTGCGAGGCAAAACCGCAATGCAGGTCGGCGTACCATCCTGTTTGTTGATGAAGTTCACCGTTTTAATAAAAGCCAGCAAGATGCTTTTCTGCCACATATTGAAGATGGCACCATTACCTTTATCGGTGCCACAACGGAAAATCCCTCATTCGAACTGAATTCAGCGCTGTTATCGCGTGCCCGCGTGTATCTGTTGAAATCTCTGACCACGGAAGACATTGCTGCCGTGCTGAACCAGGCGATGCAAGACGGTGAGCGTGGCTATGGTAATGACAACATCATCCTGCCTGAAAATACCCGCAATATGATTGCTGAGCTGGTCAACGGCGATGCGCGCCGCGCGCTGAATACGCTGGAAATGATGGCCGATATGGCTGAGGTGAATAGCAAAGGCAAGCGTGAACTGACGCCGCAGTTGCTCAATGAAGTGTCTGGCGAGCGTAGCGCACGCTTTGATAATAAAGGTGACCGTTTCTACGATCTCATATCGGCGCTGCACAAATCAGTGCGGGGGTCGGCCCCGGATGCGGCACTTTACTGGTATGCACGGATCATTACCGCAGGCGGTGATCCGCTGTATGTCGCGCGACGTTTGCTGGCTATCGCCTCCGAAGATGTTGGCAACGCGGATCCGCGTGGCATGCAGGTAGCGATCTCTGCCTGGGATTGTTTTACTCGTGTCGGCCCGGCAGAAGGTGAGCGGGCGATCGCCCAGGCGATTGTTTACCTGGCCTGCGCGCCAAAAAGCAACGCGGTGTATAACGCTTTCAAAGCGGCCATGCGTGATGCGCGTGAAAGCCCGGATTATGATGTTCCTGAACATTTACGTAATGCGCCAACCAAACTGATGAAAGAAATGGGGCTGGGAGCGGAATACCGTTATGCCCACGATGAACCTAACGCGTATGCAGCAGGTGAGGACTATTTCCCGGCGCAAATGGCACAAACCCGCTATTACCATCCGACCACGCGTGGGCTGGAAGGGAAGATTGGTGAAAAGCTCGCCTGGTTGATTGAACAGGATCAAAATAGCCCGACAAAACGCTACCGCTGACAGTGACGTTGCGGTAAGGTTAGCAATGAATTCAACGCATTCGATATGTCGGTGCGCCCCTTCTTTTTTAACTCAATCAATCATCACAGGACAAGCATGCTCGATCCCAATCTACTGCGTACTGAGCCAGACGCAGTCGCTGAAAAACTGGCACGCCGTGGCTATAAGCTGGACGTTGATACGCTGCGCGCACATGAAGAGCGTCGTAAAGTACTGCAGGTCGAAACTGAAAATCTGCAGGCAGAGCGTAACTCGCGATCCAAATCCATCGGGCAGGCCAAAGCACGTGGGGAAGACATCGAGCCATTGCGTCAGGAAGTGAACGTACTGGGCGAACGCCTGGACGCTGCAAAAGCAGAGCTGGATGCACTGTTGACCAGTATCAATGACTTTTCAATGGCCATTCCCAATATCCCTGCGGATGTAGTTCCACTGGGCAAAGATGACAGTGAAAACCAGGAAATCAGTCGCTGGGGTGAGCCGCGCAAGTTTGACTTCGCGGTGCGCGACCACGTTGAGCTGGGCGAAATGGCCGCAGGCCTCGATTTTGCCGCCGCAGTTAAACTGACCGGTTCACGTTTTATCGTGATGAAAGGCCAGATTGCACTGATGCATCGTGCTTTGAGCCAGTTCATGCTCGATCTGCATACCGAGCAGCATGGCTACCTGGAAACCTACGTACCTTACCTGGTGAATCATGCCAGCCTGTACGGCACGGGCCAGTTGCCTAAATTTGGCGAAGACCTGTTCCATACACGTCCGTTGGAAGAAGAAGCCTCCAGCAGCAACTATGCTCTGATCCCGACCTCCGAAGTCCCGCTGACCAACCTGGTACGCGATGAGATTCTGGAAGAAGAATCACTGCCGATCAAAATGACCGCACATACGCCATGTTTCCGTTCCGAAGCTGGCGCGTATGGTCGTGACACTCGTGGTCTGATCCGCATGCATCAGTTCGATAAAGTTGAAATGGTGCATATTACACGCCCTGAAGACTCAATGGATGCGCTGGAAGAACTGGTGGGTCATGCAGAGAAAGTGCTGCAACTGCTGAACCTGCCATACCGTAAAGTACTGCTCTGTACTGGTGACATGGGCTTTGGTTCTCACAAAACTTACGATCTGGAAGTGTGGTTGCCAGCGCAGGATACCTACCGTGAGATCTCGTCCTGCTCCAATATGGGCGATTTCCAGGCGCGTCGTATGAAAGCGCGCTGCCGTCCACGTGGTGAGAAAGCAACACGCCTGGTACACACCCTGAATGGCTCTGGCCTGGCAGTGGGTCGTACTCTGGTTGCGGTGCTGGAAAACTACCAGCAGGCTGATGGCCGTATCGCCGTACCGGATGTTCTGCGTCCGTATATGAAAGGCCTGGAGTTTATTGGCTGATCCACGCACAGGTTCGAGGCTGTACCAGCAGGATAAGTCGCCCTGAACAGTGTTTTGAAAAACCCGCCACTGGCGGGTTTTTTATTGTCAGAGATTGAGCAAAAATAATGATGGATAATAGTGATGCTATTCTGACTTATTACATGTGAATTCAATAAGATAATTCCGTCGACAGTCCTCTGCTAAACAGCTCTAAGCCATTGAAGATAAAAATTTTAAATCGCGTAGCTACAAATCGTGCTATTGCCTTTTTATTGTGCTTTTCCAATCGTCTACTCAGTGGCATGATGCGCGCAAAATCTCCCTCGTTTTCGGTCCCCCAACTACTATGTCCACCTGGTCACGTCCTGTTTTGGTGCTGCTGTGCGGCTTGCTGCTGCTAACAGTCTCTATTGCTGTGCTCAATACGCTGGTGCCGCTCTGGCTCACGCATGATGCACTGCCGACCTGGCAGGTGGGGATGGTCAGCTCGTCATATTACTGCGGGAACCTGCTGGGAACGCTGATGGCGGGTTGGGTGATCAAACGCTATGGCTTTAACCGTAGCTACTATCTCGCCTCTCTGGTCTTTGCTCTGGCAACGCTGGCACTGGCGCTGGGTACCGGCTTCTGGTCCTGGACACTATGGCGCTTTGTGGCCGGTATTGGCTGTGCGCTGATCTGGGTTGTGGTGGAAAGTGCGCTGCTGTGTAACGGGACGCTGCGTAACCGTGGGCGACTGCTGGCTGCCTATATGATCATTTATTATATTGGCACGGTTATCGGGCAATTACTGGTCAGCAAAGTCTCGACTGAATTGATGCACGTTCTCCCCTGGGTCAGCAGTGTGATACTGGCGGCGGTTCTGCCATTGGTCTTTTGTCGTGTCACTGCCAGCCAGGAAGGTGACGAAGAAACACCTGCAGGGCGGCTGTGGCCGATGCTGCGCCGCCGTAATGCCCGTCTTGGTATCAATGGCTGTATTATTTCAGGCATTGTTCTGGGGTCGTTATATGGTCTGATGCCGCTTTACCTTTCGCATCAGGGGATGAGTGACTCAACGGTAGGTTACTGGATGGCGTTACTGGTGAGCGCCGGTATTATTGGCCAGTGGCCGGTAGGCCGCCTTGCCGATCGTTATGGGCGCCTTTTGGTGTTGCGGGTGCAGGTGTTTGTGGTGATCCTCGGCGCTCTGGCGATGCTGAGTAATGCTGCGATGGCACCTGCCTTGTTTATTCTCGGCTGTGCAGGCTTTACTCTTTATCCAGTGGCGATGTCCTGGGCGTGTGAAACCGTTGCCCACCATGAACTGGTTGCGATGAATCAGGCGCTGCTGCTGAGTTATACCGTTGGCAGTCTGGTGGGGCCGACGATGACCTCAATGTTGATGCAAAGCTATTCAGACCGCTTGCTGTTTGTAATGATTGCCGGGGTCGCAATGGTGTATCTGGCGATGTTGCTGCGTAAGGCCGATCACCACGCCAATCCTGTGGCACACGCATAAAACAGACATTAAAAAGGCTGACTTCTGGCCAGCCTTTTTAATCACTAAAATTGAGTCCGAACCGCTAATACATCACGTAGTGACCGTAGCTTTCGAGAATACTTTTGACCCGTTCCATCGTGTCGGCTTTCGGTGGATGAACGCCGTCCAGCTTGTACTCTTCCCCCATTGCCACCCACTTATGTTTGCCCAGTTCGTGATAGGGCAGCAGTTCGATTTTCTCAACATTGCCCATATCGCGTGTGAACTCACCCAGACGATGAGCCGATTCATCATCATCAGAATAGCCTGGCACAACAACATAGCGGATCCAGGTGCGAATGTTACGCTTGGACAGATAACGAGCAAAATCGAGTGTACGGTGGTTGGATACGCCGACCAGAATCTGGTGGACATCATCATTGATCTGCTTAAGGTCGAGCATCACCAGATCGGTAACGTCAAGCAGTTCGTCAATCACCGGGTCATAGCGGCGAACAAAACCGTTAGTATCCAGGCAGGTATTAATCCCTTCAGCTTTACAGGCACGGAACCAGTCACGTACGAATTCGGCTTGCAGGATAGCTTCCCCGCCTGACGCGGTAACACCACCGCCAGAAGCATTCATGAAGTGGCGATATGACACCACGTCTTTCATCAGTTCTTCTACGGTGATTTCTTTGCCGCCGTGCGTATCCCAGGTATCACGGTTATGGCAATACAGGCAGCGCATCAGGCAGCCCTGGAAGAAGGTGATAAAACGGATGCCGGGGCCGTCAACGGTCCCGCAGGATTCAAAAGAGTGGATGCGACCGAGTACTGACATTGCGATGAATTCTCCACGGTGACACAGTCTTTAGCTGTGTTAAGTCTGTTTTGGCAGGCGTCCGTATCAGGCGACTGACAAAACCGGCTGGTGGTGAGCAGGCCCCCTTACGGGAGCCTGTATAGAGCGCAGCGACTTACATAGACTGTGTAAAGGTACGTGTAATCACGTCCTGCTGCTGCTCTTTAGTCAGTGAGTTGAAGCGTACTGCATAGCCTGATACGCGAATGGTGAGCTGCGGGTATTTTTCCGGGTTCTCCATTGCTTCTAGTAGCATTTCACGGTTCATCACATTGACGTTCAAGTGTTGACCACCTTCGATGCTGGCTTCGTGATGGAAGTAACCATCCATCAGACCCGCAAGGTTGGTTTTGCGTACGTCGTCATTTTTGCCCAGTGCGTTTGGCACGATGGAGAAGGTGTAAGAGATACCATCTTTCGCGTAAGCAAACGGCAGTTTTGCAACCGAGGTAAGAGAGGCAACCGCACCTTTCTGATCGCGACCATGCATTGGGTTTGCACCTGGCCCGAATGGTGCGCCAGCACGACGTCCGTCCGGGGTATTACCCGTTTTCTTACCATACACCACGTTAGAGGTAATGGTCAGTACGGATTGAGTTGGCACTGCATTACGGTAGGTTTGCAGTTTCTGAATTTTCTTCATGAAACGTTCAACCAGGTCGCAGGCAATGTCATCCACACGTGAATCGTTGTTACCAAACTGCGGGTATTCACCTTCAATTTTGAAGTCTACAGCCAGACCATCTTCATCACGAATGGTGGATACTTTGGCGTATTTGATAGCAGACAGGGAGTCAGCCGCAACGGACAGACCTGCGATACCGCAAGCCATAGTACGGTAAACATCACGGTCATGCAGTGCCATCAGTGACGCTTCATAGCTGTATTTATCGTGCATATAGTGGATAACATTCAGCGCAGTGACGTACTGTTTTGCCAGCCAGTCCATAAAGTGATCCATACGGTTCATCACTTTATCGTAGTCCAGCACTTCATCCATCATTGGCGCTTCTTTTGGGCCAACCTGCATTTTCATTTTTTCATCCACGCCGCCGTTAATGGCATACAGCATGGTTTTCGCCAGGTTGGCACGTGCACCGAAGAACTGCATTTGTTTGCCGACGATCATCGGGCTTACGCAGCAGGCAATAGCGTAATCATCATTGTCAAAATCAGGGCGCATCAGATCATCATTCTCATACTGCAGAGAAGAGGTATCGATGGACACTTTTGCCGCGTATTTTTTGAAGTTCAGTGGCAGTTTTTCAGACCACAGAATGGTCATGTTTGGTTCCGGTGAAGGACCCATGGTGTAAAGGGTATTCAGGAAACGGAAGGTGTTTTTAGTCACCATGGTACGGCCGTCAACGCCCATACCTGCCAGTGATTCTGTCGCCCAGATTGGGTCACCTGAGAACAGTTCATCGTATTCAGGAGTACGCAGGAAACGTACCATACGCAGCTTCATCACCAGGTGGTCGATCAGTTCCTGTGCTTCCAACTCGTTAATCACGCCTGCTTTCAGGTCGCGTTCAAAGTAGATATCCAGGAAGGTCGATACGCGACCAAAGGACATCGCTGCACCGTTCTGGGATTTCACCGCAGCAAGGTAACCGAAGTAGGTCCACTGTACCGCTTCTTTTGCATTGGTAGCCGGACCAGAGATATCACAGCCATATTTTGCTGCCATCTCTTTAATCTGCTGGAGTGCGTGATGCTGGTCGGCAATTTCTTCGCGCAGGCGAATTGTCGCTTCCAGGTTAACACCGTTTTCCATATCGCTCTGCAGTGAGGTGAACTGAGCGAATTTATCTTTCATCAATGCATCGATACCGTACAGCGCTACACGGCGGTAGTCACCAATGATACGGCCACGACCGTATGCGTCAGGCAGACCCGTCAGCACACCTGATTTACGGCAGCGCATAATATCTGGAGTGTAGACATCGAATACACCCTGGTTATGGGTTTTACGGTATTCGGTGAAGATTTTTTTCACGGTAGGATCAAGTTCGCGGCCATACACTTTGCACGAACCTTCAACCATTTTAATTCCGCCGAAAGGGATCAGCGCGCGTTTCAGTGGAGCTTCTGTCTGCAGACCAACGATTTTTTCCAGGCTTTTATTGATATAGCCCGCATCATGAGAGGTAATGGTTGATGGCAGGTCGGTATCAAAGTCAACCGGTGCATGAGTGCGGTTTTCTTGTTTGATGCCTTCCATCACTTTGTCCCACAGGGCAGTTGTTGCCTCAGTGGCACCGGCCAGGAACGCTTCGTCGCCTTCATACGGTGTGTAGTTTTTCTGGATGAAGTCACGGACGTTAACGCTGGTCTGCCATTCGCCCTGTGCAAAGCTTTCCCAGGCTGTCGCCATTTTTTGATTAAGCTCGGTCATTTGATACCTACCTTATAACGTGAAGTTCGTTGTACGTTCCCGCCGTGTGACATCACACCGACGGTTGCAAAATTCTGTTAGTGGGTGAATCAGTGATGATCGCCATCACGCAGATAAATTACCCAGTAAGTTAAACCAACAAGCAAACCACCACCGATGATATTGCCCAGGGTAACCGGGATCAGGTTATCGGTAATAAAATGGCCAACGGTGAGGTGCGAAAACTGCTCTGCACTTGCTCCGGTAGCTTGCCAGAATTCGGGAGTCGCAAAGTCTTTAATGATGATCGCCATCGGGACGAGAAACATGTTGGCGATGCTGTGCTCAAATCCACTGGCAACAAACATCGCAACCGGCAGTACCATGGCAAACATTTTATCCATCAGACTACGACCGGAGTAACTCATCCATACTGCCATGCACACCATCAGATTCGCCAAAATGCCAAGGCAGACTGCTTCAGTGAAGGTATGGTGCATTTTGTGGTCAGCGGTTTGCAGGACATTCAGTCCCCAGGCACCGTTGGCCGCCATGTATTGCCCGGCAAACCAAATCAGAGCGACAAATAAGATGGCACCGATAAAGTTACCGACGTAGACGATAATCCAGTTGCGTGCGAGCTGCGCCCAACTGATACGACCGCTGGCTTTAGCAACCACGGTGAGAACAGTGGAAGTAAACAGGTCAGCACCGCAAACCACAACCAACATCAGACCCAGTGAAAAGCAGATACCACCAACCAGTTTTGCCAGCCCCCATGGGACAGCAGCCGTACCCGTTGTCGCAGTAATATAGAAAGCAAAGGCGATGGAAATGAAGACTCCAGCGGTAATTGCCAGAAAAAATGTGGTGAAGGGGTGTTTCGTTGCTTTATAGACACCTGCATCTTCAGCAACTTTCGCCATTTCTGACGGTAATAATAAATCAAAGGGGTTGCCAGCTTTCACACTAACGTCCTCCCAAAAGTAATCAGCGAGGAAAGTCTAACAAAGGAGTATAGGAAAGAATTTGATGTGGATCATATAGGCCCGGCTAATTCGCGGATAAGACCCTATTTTTATCATGGGTTTATTGTTTAAGTTGTTGTTTTTATTTAAATAAAACTTTTTTAATTATTAAAAAAATATTTGAGTCTCAGATGTGTTTCGCGAAAGAGTGGGTGAATAAACGAGAGTAAATATAGCCAGGTTGTAACAATTAAAAAGGTAACAGCCTGCGCTGTTACCTTTTATTAACCTGCAGATAGAGATCGGCTGCGGTGAAATAATCTTGTCTGTTTATAACCCCCTTTAACCGGGTGCTATTTTTATAGTCAATTATTTCCAGTAAAGACGTTTGGCCGCCTGAAGTTTTTCATAAGCCGCCAGCAGAGATTGGTGTGCCGGGAACGCTTTCAGATCGTTATCAACCGCCTGCAAACCATAAAATGGCGCTTCACCACTGATAGCTGCTGAAGCTGTGTCTACGGCTTCCTGCCCATACATACGGACGAATGCCGTATGATACTGCAAAGGGTCGCGACCTTCTTCCTGGCTCAATAACAGCAGTGTTTGCAGGCAGCGATAGTAGTTGGCGCGTTCGGCGCTGAAGATCGACTGATTGAACTCCATGGTCCATTCCGTCCAAATCAATGCCTGTTCCAGATCGCCTGCTGCCAGTGCTAACATCGCCTTAAGTTCACCAATACGCAGTGTGTACCAGCCGTTATCTTTACCCGTTGCAAGGCCCAGCAGTTCGCGTACACGTGTGAAGTCGTCATGGCCGTCTTCATCCAGCTGCTCCAGCAGAGACAGATAGTCTTCTTTTTCCCAGCTGCTTTCCGGCAGGCTGAGTAGTGTATCGCGCAGGTAAGCACCCATGCTGTTGTTCGCCAGCAGCAGGTCTTCTGCCGGGTAGATATCAGACATGCCCGGCACGATGATGCGGCAAGCGTACACATCCAGATGCTCATAGTCCGCGATGTAAACTTCCTGATCTTCTGACTTGAAGATGTCCATCAGTGTCGAGAACTCTTCTTCAGTGCTGCCTTTAAAGCTCCAGTCAACAAACGGATAATCGGCGTCATCCTTAAACATATCCCACGAGATCAGACCGCTGGAATCGATAAAGTGTGTTTCCAGGTTGGCGTGTTCCGCCACTTCTTCATCGTCGAAGGTCGGCGGTGTGAACACATCCAAATCTTTGAGGCCACGACCTTGAAGCAGTTCGGTGACGGTACGCTCAAGCGCTACGCCAAAGTCAGGGTGAGCACCAAAGGAGGCGAAGCACGTGCCATTAGCAGGGTTAAACAGCACCACACAGATAACAGGATATTTACCGCCCAGTGAGGCGTCGTAAGAGAAGATTGGGAAACCTTCTGCTTCCAGCGAGGCGATGGCTTCGACAACGCCCGGATAACGATTTAACACGTCTTGCGGAATGGCTGGCAGGCTGATTGATTCCGCGATAATACGGTTTTTAATATAGCGCTCGAATACCTCTGACAGCCCCTGAACGCGGGCTTCGTTGGCGGTATTACCGGCAGACATACCGTTTGATACATACAGGTTGCCGATAATGTTCATCGGGATGTAAACGGTTTGCTGATCCGACTGACGGGTAAACGGCAGGCCACAGATGCCGCGTGCGGCATTGCCCGACTGCAAGTCAACCAGTTCGCTGGCGCTCACTTCGTTTTCCGGGTCGTAGAATTTACGCAGTCGTGGATCCAGAATGCCTTCTGGCAATTGGTCATCTTCCGGCAGTGGGAACCACTTCTCGTTAGGGTAGTGAACGAAGTCGCCGTTAGCGATCTTCTCGCCTAACCAGAAGTCAGCGAAGAAATAGTTGGTGGACAGGCGTTCAAAGTATTCGCCCAGCGCAGAGGCCAGAGCCGCTTTTTTGCTCGCGCCTTTACCATTGGTAAAACACAGCGGGCAGTCGCGATCGCGGATATGAACTGACCAGACATTCGGGACCGGGTTCAGCCAGGATGCTTCTTCGATGTTGAAGCCAAGATCCTGCAGTTTTTGCTGAAAGCGTGCGATGGAAACTTCCAACGCGGCGTCTTTGCCTGGGATATAAGTTTGAGTCATTTTGCCCACTCGTTATTGATTGTGCGGAAAGCGCGCAATGATACGGGGTTTCCGGCGGAATCGCTATCCGACATCATTAATTTCATGAACGCAAGAATGCCATTTTAGGATGAAAAGATAACGGGTCTGTTTTTTAAACAGGAAAACACCTCACAAAATATCGTCTGCTGTTGCATTTCCCCTACAAGCTGTTGCGGTACAGGCCGGTGAACTGGTCGGTCGACCTGATAAATCATTGCAGCAACGGGGTGGCAATGATAAAACCGATAGAGGAATCAAAACCGATTGATCTGAAAGTGGTGAGGGGAAATGAGTCAGGTTTTCAATTTTAGCTCAGGCCCGGCTATGTTGCCGGTAGAAGTACTTCGTCGCGCTGAACAGGAACTCTGCAACTGGCAGGGTTTAGGAACCTCCGTAATGGAGATCAGCCACCGTAGTAAGGAATTTATTCAGGTCGCGGAAGAGGCTGAAAAAGATTTTCGTGATCTGCTGAAAATCCCCTCCAACTATAAAGTTTTATTCTGCCATGGCGGTGCACGCGCTCAGTTTGCTGCCATCCCGATGAATCTGTTGGGGCAGCATGCTACGGCGGACTATGTTGATGGCGGTTATTGGGCAGCCAGCGCAGTAAAAGAGGCTCAGAAATACTGCACGCCAAATGTGATCGATGCCAAAACGACGATTGATGGCCTGCGCGGTATCAAACCAATGAGCGAGTGGGCACTGTCTGATGATGCTGCCTACGTTCATTACTGCCCGAACGAAACGATCGACGGTATCGCTATCCCGGAAACCCCGGACTTTGGTGATAAAGTGGTAGTGGCCGATCTTTCTTCCACGATTCTGTCGTCCCCGATCGATGTTAGTCGTTACGGCGTGTTGTATGCCGGCGCACAGAAAAATATTGGTCCTGCCGGGTTAACACTGGTCGTTGTGCGTGAAGATCTGTTGGGTCAGGCGCGTAAAGAATTGCCTTCCATCCTGGATTATAAGGTCCTGGCGGATAACGAATCTATGTTCAACACGCCACCGACCTTTGCCTGGTATCTGTCCGGCTTGGTGTTTAAGTGGCTGAAAGAGCAGGGCGGCGTGGCGGAACTGGATAAACGTAACCAGGCAAAAGCCGATCTGCTGTATGGCACCATCGATAACAGCAGTTTCTATCGCAACGATGTGGTAGCCGCTAACCGTTCACGTATGAACGTACCCTTCCAACTGGCTGATGCCACACTGGACAAACTGTTCCTTGAAGAGTCATTTGCAGCAGGTCTGCATGCTCTGAAAGGCCACCGTGTGGTCGGCGGCATGCGTGCTTCGATCTACAATGCGATGCCGTTGCAGGGCGTGAAAACGCTCACCGATTTTATGGTCGACTTCGAACGTCGCCACGGCTAAGGTACGCCTGCATTGGCAGTAAGTTTTGAATCTGAAACCCCGCAGCCCAGCGGGGTTTCATTGTAATTATTTTGGAGAATACGTTTCACATGCAGGATTCCCTGACGTTACAACCTATCGCCCTGGTCGATGGCACCGTTAACCTTCCCGGCTCTAAGAGTGTGTCTAACCGCGCGCTGCTGCTGGCCGCACTGGCAAAAGGCACCACCCGCCTGACGAATCTGCTTGATAGCGACGATGTTCGCCATATGCTGAATGCACTACAGGCGTTGGGTGTTCATTTCACACTGTCTGCCGATCGCACGGTGTGTGAAGTCGAAGGTCAGGGCGGTGCACTTCAGGCAGAAGGCGCGCTGGAACTGTTTCTTGGCAATGCCGGAACGGCAATGCGCCCTCTGGCGGCGGCACTGTGCCTGGGCAGCAACGACATCGTTCTGACCGGTGAGCCTCGCATGAAAGAACGTCCGATTGGCCACCTGGTTGATGCTTTACGTCAAGGGGGGGCCGATGTCGAATACCTTGAGCAGGAAGATTACCCGCCGCTGCGCCTGAAAGGCGGGTTCCGCGGTGGCGAAGTCGCCGTCGATGGTAGCGTTTCCAGTCAGTTTCTGACGGCGTTGCTGATGGCCGCACCGTTAGCCGAAAACGATACTCGCATTGTGATTAAAGGCGATTTGGTATCAAAACCCTATATCGATATCACGCTCAACCTGATGGCGACTTTTGGCGTTAACGTTGAGAATGAAGATTACCGCGCGTTCCACATTCGTGGCCAGCAGCAGTATCAGGCACCCGGCGACTACCTGGTTGAAGGTGATGCATCCTCTGCGTCTTATTTCCTTGCCGCGGCAGCAATCAAAGGTGGAACGGTGAAAGTTACCGGTATTGGCCGTAACAGTATGCAGGGCGATATTCGTTTTGCCGACGTACTGGAAAAAATGGGCGCCAGCGTGGAGTGGGGCGATGATTTTATTGCCTGTACGCGTGGGGATCTTAATGCTATCGATCTGGATATGAATCATATCCCTGATGCTGCGATGACCATTGCAACAGCTGCCCTGTTTGCGAAAGGTACAACGGTTATGCGCAATATCTATAACTGGCGTGTGAAAGAGACCGACCGTCTGGCGGCGATGGCCATTGAACTGCGTAAAGTGGGTGCTGAAGTTGAAGAAGGCCATGACTTCATTCGCATTACACCACCCGCGCAGGTTAAATTTGCTGAAATTGGAACCTATAACGATCATCGTATGGCGATGTGTTTCTCCCTGGTTGCTCTTTCCTCAACGCCAGTGACCATTCTTGATCCAAAATGCACGGCGAAAACGTTTCCCGACTACTTCGAACAGCTCGCCCGTATCAGTCAACTGGCGTAACGGGCATCTTCGTCAGGAATGCGTGCCGCCTATGACAGAATACGGTGCGCAACCAACGCAGTTGCAGCTTCATGCATGAGGGGTATAATGCGCGTCGATATTTGTCTGGGCACCCGTTGCCCAGGCATTCCACCGACAGGAGAACGACATGATGGCAATAGCCCCAGTGATCACCATTGATGGCCCAAGTGGTGCAGGGAAAGGTACATTGTGTAAAGCGATGGCCGAGGCGTTGCAGTGGCACCTGTTGGACTCCGGTGCAATTTATCGCGTTCTGGCCCTGGCTGCGCTGCATCATCAGGTGGATATGGCTTCTGAAGAAGCTTTGGTTCCTATCGCCGCCCATCTTGATGTGCGTTTTGTTTCTAACAACGGCGAAATGGAAGTGATTCTGGAAGGTGAAGATGTTACCGGTGAAATCCGAACTCAGGATGTCAGTAACACCGCCTCCAAAGTGGCCGCATTCCCTCGTGTGCGTGAAGCATTGCTGCGTCGTCAGCGTGGTTTCCGGGATTTCCCGGGATTGATTGCCGATGGTCGCGATATGGGCACGGTGGTTTTCCCTGATGCACCAGTGAAAATTTTCCTTGATGCCAGCTCTGAAGAACGTGCTAACCGTCGTATGCTACAGTTGCAGGAAAAGGGCTTTAGTGTTAACTTTGAGCGCCTTTTATCTGAGATAAAAGAGCGTGATGAGCGAGATCGTAATCGAGCCATTGCACCACTGGTGCCGGCTGATGATGCGTTAGTGCTTGATTCGACAACGATGTCGATCGAGCAGGTTATCGACATTGCATTAAAGTATGCGCGTGAGAAGCTCGCGCTGGCGTAAATATCAACTACGCTTAATGACCTCTGCATGAGCTTCGGCTTGCAGAATGATTTATCTAACTCTGTGATATGGATGTCATGGAGCATGTGAAACAACCCCACCCGGCAGGATGTCAGGTGGACGTTAAATTGAAGAATCCTGAAGATTATCAATATGACTGAATCTTTTGCTGAACTATTTGAAGAATCCCTAAAAACAATCGAAACCCGTCCGGGTTCCATCGTTCGTGGCGTTGTTGTCTCTATCGACAAAGACGTAGTCCTGGTTGATGCGGGTCTGAAATCTGAATCTGCGATCCCTGCAGAGCAGTTCAAGAACGCAGCCGGCGAACTGGAAATCCAGGTAGGCGACGAAGTTGACGTTGCGCTGGATGCAGTGGAAGACGGCTTCGGTGAAACTCTGCTGTCTCGTGAGAAAGCTAAACGTCACGAAGCATGGATTACACTGGAAAAAGCTTACGAAGATGCTGAAACTGTTACCGGTGTTATCAACGGCAAAGTTAAAGGTGGCTTCACAGTTGAGCTGAATGGCATTCGTGCGTTCCTGCCAGGTTCACTGGTAGACGTTCGTCCAGTGCGCGATACACTGCACCTGGAAGGCAAAGAGCTTGAGTTCAAAGTCATCAAGCTGGATCAGAAACGTAACAACGTTGTCGTTTCACGTCGTGCGGTTATCGAATCCGAAAACAGCGCAGAGCGCGATCAGCTGCTGGAAAACCTGCAGGAAGGCATGGAAGTTAAAGGTATCGTTAAGAACCTTACTGACTACGGTGCATTCGTTGATCTGGGCGGCGTTGACGGCCTGCTGCACATCACTGATATGGCATGGAAACGCGTTAAGCATCCAAGCGAAATCGTGAATGTTGGCGATGAAATTACCGTTAAAGTTCTGAAATTCGACCGCGAGCGTACCCGTGTTTCTCTGGGTCTGAAGCAGCTGGGCGAAGATCCATGGGTTGCTATCGCGAAACGTTACCCAGAAGGCACTAAGCTGACTGGTCGTGTAACTAACCTGACCGACTACGGCTGCTTCGTTGAAATCGAAGAAGGCGTTGAAGGCCTGGTACACGTTTCTGAAATGGACTGGACCAACAAAAACATTCACCCATCTAAAGTTGTTAACGTTGGTGATGTTGTTGAAGTTATGGTTCTGGACATCGACGAAGAACGTCGTCGTATCTCCCTGGGTCTGAAGCAGTGCAAATCTAACCCATGGCAGCAGTTTGCAGAAACCCACAACAAGGGCGACCGTGTTGAAGGTAAAATCAAGTCAATCACTGACTTTGGTATCTTCATCGGCCTGGACGGCGGCATCGACGGCCTGGTTCACCTGTCTGACATCTCCTGGAACGCTACCGGAGAAGAAGCAGTTCGTGAATACAAGAAAGGCGACGAAATCGCTGCTGTTGTTCTGCAGGTTGACGCAGAGCGCGAGCGTATCTCCCTGGGCGTTAAGCAGCTGGCAGAAGATCCGTTCAACAACTACATCTCTCTGAACAAGAAAGGTGCAATTGTTAACGGTAAAGTGACTGCAGTTGACGCTAAAGGTGCTACAGTTGAATTGGCAGACGGCGTTGAAGGTTACCTGCGTGCTTCTGAAGCATCGCTGGACCGCGTAGAAGACGCAACTCTGGTTCTGAACGTTGGCGACGATGTTGAAGCTAAGTTCACCGGTGTAGACCGTAAAAACCGCGTTGTTAGCCTGTCTGTTCGTGCAAAAGACCAGGCTGATGAGAAAGAAGCAATCAATACTGTTAACACCAAACAGGAAGAAAGCAACTTCTCTAGCGCAATGGCTGAAGCTTTCAAAGCAGCTAAAGGCGAGTAATCGCTTTCAGGGCAGCGCAGGCTGCCCTGTACCGTCGTTACTGTCAGAACTTTTCCTAACAAGGATTAACCGGAGGTTATATGACCAAGTCAGAACTGATTGAAAGACTTGCCGGCCAGCACTCTCATATTCCGGCGAAAGTCGTTGAGGATGCGGTAAAAGAGATGCTTGAGCATATGGCAACAACGTTGTCAGATGGCGAACGCATTGAAATCCGGGGATTTGGCAGCTTCTCTTTACACTATCGTGCACCTCGTACTGGCCGTAACCCGAAAACGGGTGACAAAGTGGAGTTGGAAGGTAAATACGTTCCACACTTCAAGCCAGGTAAAGAGTTGCGTGATCGCGCTAATATTTACGGCGGTTAATACCTTAGGGTATTGCGATGAATCGATAAAACGACACTCCGGTGTCGTTTTTTTTTGCCCAAAATAAAACCATTGGTTTATGCATAAAATCTTGATGACATTTGCAAATAGCGAAAATTGTTTGCGAGGTGTTTTCCACATCCTTTCCGGGTGATATGACTTTCAGGAGTGATTGCTGCACACTGGTCATCATTGATACAGGGAGGTGTCATGTTGATAACTGTGAACCGGCTGGCATGGAGTGTCATTGCTGCAACGCTACCGCTGAGTTTCCTGTCTAAGCTTCCTGCTGCTGTCTACGACCTGCCCGTTTTGTCCGCAGCTGTTCTCATGGCGCTGTCCGGATGGCGTTGTGCAAAATTGGTCGCCCTGATATTAGTCTTGTTCCTCTGGGCAGTCTGTGCTGGGCGGGTCATGTTGGATCAAATAGAACAGCTGACGCACGGGCAGTTGAAAGCAGAAATTGTCGTAGAAAACGTACTACCCGATGGGAAGATGGTTAAAGTACGGCTGCTGCGCTACAAAGACAGGATTCTGTTCCCTCCGATTTATGCCACCTTGAAAGTTCCGCCGCAGGAGATAGCCTTTTGCGCCGGACAGCACTGGAACATGGAACTTGTTCTGCGTCCAGTGCATGCTCAGCTCAATGAAGGAGGATTTGACCGACAGCGTTTTGCGCTGGCTAATCATACGCCACTCACTGGCAGAGTGGTGTCGACAGAGGTTATTGATTCACAGTGCAGCTGGCGTGCCAGGGTGATTAATGCAACGCAAAAGAACTATGGGCATCTGACGTGGCAGGCATTGATTTCTGCACTGGCCTTTGGCGAAAGAGCGGAAGTCGACAGGGAAACAAATCTGCTATTGCGTGAAACTGGCACGGCACATCTGATGGCGATTTCAGGTATGCATATTGCCCTTGCCGCGAGTTTCGGCTGGTTATTATCGCGTGGTGTTCAGTTCCTGTTGCCTGCCTGGTGTATTGGCTACCGATTGCCTATGTATTGCAGCCTGATGATTGCATTAGCCTATTGTTGGTTATCCGGTGGCAATCCCCCCGCGCTGCGGGCAATGCTGTCTTTACTGGTCTGGAGTACGCTTCGTTTGCGTTTTATCCACTGCCATAGTTGGCAGGTATGGTGCCTGTGCATCGCTTTGATCCTGTTTTTTGATCCATTAAGCGTACTTTCTGACAGTCTTTGGCTGTCAGCGCTGGCGGTAGCGGGTCTGTTACTGTGGTTTCACTTTTTTCCTCTACCTCGCCGTTTTAACCGTGGTAAACGCTGGTTGCTCTTGCGTTTGCTGCATCTTCAAATTGGAATGCTACTGTTATTAATGCCACTACAAGCGATGCTGTTTCATGGGTTTAGCTTGAGCGCGTTGGTAGCAAATTTGTGGGCAGTGCCGTTAATCACGATGCTGACAGTGCCTTTGATTCTTGTGGCGATCGTGTGCAATCCGTTGCCGTGGGTCAGCCCGCTACTGTGGCAATGGGTTGACCACTCTCTGGCTCTGGTTTTTATTCCTCTTCAACATTTACCTCGCGGCTGGTTTCCTTTGGACCAAACGTTGGGCGCTGCCAGCCTGTTATGCTGGCTGATACTTTTGAGTCTGCGTTTCGGCTGGTGGCGTACCTCACCTGTCAGCCTGTTTAGTGCGGCTCTTTTGCTGTGTAGCTGGCGCGAAGTAGGATCCCATCCGCATTGGCGTGTTGATATGTTAGATGTTGGCCATGGGTTAGCCGTCGTTGTCTCTCGTAACGGCGAGGCAACGTTATACGATACCGGTAACCGCTGGCCAGGAGGGGATGTTGCCCGTAGTCAGATCCTGCCCTGGCTCAACTGGCAGGGATTAAACGTCACCGATGTTATTATTAGTCACGGCCATCTTGACCATATTGGCGGGCTGGAAACGGTGCAGGCTGCATTCCCGGCGGCGCGTGTACGCAGCGCTCTGGCGCGTAGGGGGCACTTACCCTGTCGCCAAGGTACTCGCTGGCGCTGGCAGGAACTTCAGTTCAGCGTTCTCTGGCCACCCGAGGCGGAAAAAGGTGAGGGGAACAACCAATCCTGTGTCGTCGCCATCACGGACGGAAAATGGCGAGTGCTACTGACAGGAGACATTGAGGCCCCGGCAGAGCTAAAACTGGTCGCAGAACAGCGTGCCAACCTGTCGGCGGATCTGTTGCAAGTTCCACATCACGGTAGCAGAACGTCCTCTTCTCCACCTTTCTTACGCGCGGTGGGCGCCACAGCGGCGGTCGCATCAGCCGCGCGTTACAGTGCCTGGCGGCTACCAGCTGCGAAGATTATCCAGCGTTACGATAAAAATCACGTCGAATGGCATGATACGGCCCTTTCGGGACAGATCAGCGCCCATTTTTTTGTTGATAACTGGCAACTTATGGGGTTAAGAGAACAAATAATGAACCGTTGGTATCATCAGTGGTTTGGCGTAGTCAGGGATTCCAGGTAGAATGAGCGGCTATTTCATTCAAAGCTGGTTAAATAATGCATCTGGATAAAGATCTCTCCACCTGGCAGACCTTCCGTCGACTCTGGCCAATGATTGTGCCATATAAGGCGGGATTGATTGTGGCTGCAGTCGCACTGATTCTTAATGCGGCTGGCGATACACTCATGCTGTCACTGCTGAAGCCTTTACTCGATGATGGTTTTGGTAAAGCGAACAACGCCGTACTGCTATGGATGCCGCTTGTCGTAATGGGTCTGATGCTCGTTCGCGGCGTTACCAGCTACGTTTCCAGTTACTGTATTTCCTGGGTGTCTGGCAATGTGGTCATGGGCATGCGCCGCCGCCTGTTCAGCCATATGATGGGCATGCCGGTCGCCTTTTTCGACCAGCAGTCTACCGGTACGCTGCTATCGCGCATCACCTATGATTCTGAACAGGTTGCCTCATCCTCTTCCGGTGCCCTGGTGACTGTGGTGCGTGAGGGTGCTTCGATTATCGGCCTGTTTATCTTGATGTTTTACTACAGCTGGCAGCTGTCGCTGATCCTGATCGTTCTGGCGCCGATCGTTTCATTTGCTATTCGTACGGTCTCAAAGCGTTTCCGCAATATCAGTAAAAATATGCAAAACACCATGGGCCAGGTGACGACCAGCGCTGAACAGATGTTGAAAGGGCATAAAGAAGTACTGATCTTTGGTGGTCAGGAGATCGAAAGCGAGCGCTTTAACCGTGTGAGTAATCGCATGCGTCAGCAGGGGATGAAACTGGTTTCAGCATCCTCTATTTCAGACCCGATTATTCAGATGATCGCCTCGCTGGCACTGGCCTTTGTGCTGTATGCCGCGAGCTTCCCGAGTGTGATGGAGACCCTGACGGCGGGTACGATCACCGTGGTGTTCTCGTCAATGATTGCCCTGATGCGTCCGCTGAAATCACTGACTAACGTCAATGCTCAGTTCCAGCGCGGTATGGCTGCCTGTCAGACGTTGTTCTCCATTCTCGATAGCGAACAGGAAGTGGATACCGGTAAGCGCATAGTTGAGCGGGCAAAGGGCGACATTGAGTTCCGTGAGGTAACATTTACCTATCCTGGTCGCGAAGTGCCTGCCCTGCGAAATATCAATCTGACGATCCCTGAGGGTAAGACGGTGGCTCTGGTCGGGCGCTCGGGTTCAGGTAAATCAACGCTGGCGAGCCTGCTGACCCGTTTCTATGATGTGCAGCAGGGGGCCGTCCTGATGGATGGACATGACCTGCGTGAATATACCCTTGCCTCACTGCGTAATCAGGTGGCGCTGGTATCGCAAAATGTGCATTTGTTCAATGACACCATTGCCAATAATATTGCCTATGCGCGCGAGGAACAGTACAGCCGCGAAGATATTGAGAAAGCGGCAACGATGGCCCATGCCATGGACTTTATCGGCAAGATGGAGAATGGCCTGGATACGATGATTGGTGAGAATGGTGTATTGCTCTCAGGGGGGCAGCGCCAGCGTATTGCCATTGCCCGTGCCCTGCTGCGTGACAGCCCGATTCTGATCCTGGATGAAGCCACCTCGGCTCTGGATACCGAATCTGAGCGTGCTATTCAGTCAGCCCTGGACGAACTGCAAAAGAACCGGACTTCGCTGGTGATTGCCCACCGTCTTTCCACGATTGAAAAAGCGGATGAGATTGTAGTGGTTGAAGATGGTCAAATCGTTGAGCGTGGCAGTCACGAGATGTTGCTGGCAGAACGTGGTGTTTACGCGCAGCTGCATAAGATGCAATTTGGCCAATGATTGAACGCATCTGGAGCGGCCGCTCTGCGCTTTATCTGTTGTTGTTGCCTTTCAGCCTGTTATACGGGCTGATCAGTAATGTGCTCCGTCTTAGCTATTACTGGGGCTGGCGTAAAGTGTGGCGTGCACCCGTTCCGGTGGTAATCGTCGGTAATCTTACTGCCGGCGGGAATGGTAAAACGCCAGTGGTCATCTGGCTGGTACAGGCACTGCAACAGCGGGGTTTTCGCGTTGGGGTGGTGTCTCGTGGTTATGGTGGTAAAGCAGAAAGCTATCCGCTGGTGCTGGGCGAAGAGACGACTACCCGTGAAGCCGGTGATGAACCGGTTCTGATCTATCAGCGTACCGGTGCGGCGGTCGCGGTCGCACCCCAGCGCCGTCAGGCCGTAGAGGCGTTGGTGAGCGGTGGCGGGGTGGATGTCATTATCACTGATGATGGATTACAGCACTATGCTCTGGCGCGTGATGTTGAAATCGTCGTCGTTGATGGTGAACGTCGCTTTGGTAATGGCTGGTGGTTGCCCGCAGGTCCCATGCGGGAACGCGCTTCTCGCCTGAAAAGTGTGACTGCCGTCATCGCCAACGGTGGCCATGCACAGCCGGGTGAACTGTCGATGCAACTGGTGCCGGGCCAGGCGGTAAACCTGCGTTCAGGGGAACATCGTCCGGCCGCACAACTGCAAAATGTGGTGGCAATGGCCGGTATTGGCCATCCGCCACGTTTTTACAACACGCTGCGTCAGCAGGGGGTTGTGATCCAAAAAGAGGTCTCTTTCGCTGACCATCAGAATTACACTGCCGCTACTCTGAATGCCCTGATAACGGAAGGACAGACACTGTTGATGACAGAGAAAGATGCGGTCAAAGCGCGCGCTTTTGCCACTGACAGCTGGTGGTATTTACCGGTTGATGCCATGCTTCCCGATGAGCAGACCATCGTATTGCTGAACAAAATCAGTGCATTAATTCCACGTTAATTCAGTCCACAACTCTCCACATCGCGCTACACTAAAGCCATCTGAACTTTACGGATGGCATCATGACGGCGGTAACTCTTTCTCTTGTTCAGGCGCGCCAGCTTCAGCTGGCGGCTCAGGGCCTGCTGCGGCCACCTTCACATAAAGCCCGGTTTGACGATCTACTGTCGGCGGTACGCCGAATGTCACTGCTGCAAATCGATACCATCCATGTGGTGGCGCGTAGCCCTTACCTTGTGCTATTCAGCCGTCTCGGCGAGTATCCGCACATCTGGCTTGAGCAGGCGCTGGCACAGCGAAACCTGTTTGAATATTGGGCGCATGAAGCCTGCTTTATTCCCATTGAGGATTACCCTCTGCTGCGTCACCGCATGCTGAACCCCTCAGCATTAGGCTGGAAGTACAGCCAGACATGGATGGATGAGCATCAGCAGGATATCACCCATTTGCTGGCACATATCCGTGAAAATGGCGCGGTTCGTTCGGCGGACTTTACCGCTCCGGCAGGGCAGAAGCCTGGTTGGTGGGCGTGGAAACCTCATAAGCGCCACCTGGAAAATCTGTTCACCGCCGGTGAGTTGATGGTCAGTGAACGTCGTCAGTTTCAGCGCGTTTATGACCTGCGTGAGCGGATGATGCCAGATTGGGATGATGCACAGCATGCACTCACCGAAGCAGAAGCGGTACAGCGTATGCTGGATAACAGTGCGTGCAGTCTGGGGATCTTTCGTCTGGCCTGGCTGGCAGATTATTACCGTCTGAAACGGGCGCCAGTTATCCAGGCCATCGATCGCTGGCTGGAGCAGGAAACAGTACGTGAGGTACAGGTTGAAGATCTCGGCACGATGTATGTCCATCACAGTCTGTTTACACAACTGGCTCACCCGCAAGCCGCTACTCATACTGCTATTCTGTCGCCATTTGACCCACTGGTGTGGGATCGCAAACGCGCGCTTGAACTGTTTGATTTTGACTATCGCCTGGAATGTTACACCCCGGAGGAAAAACGGCAGTATGGATACTTTGTCCTGCCTGTTTTGCATCGAGGTGCGTTAAAAGCACGACTGGATGCCCGTATGCAGCGCAAAACAAAAGTGCTGGAGGTCAAACAATTATGGCTGGAGCGGCACACACGCGTCAGCCAGCAGTTCGTGGATGATGTGCAGCGTGCTCTGACGAAATTTGCACGCTGGCAGGGGGCGGAGATGATCGAGGTCAATAAACTCCCTGACGCAATGGGTTCCTGCTGGCCAACTTGCTGGGAAATATAATCCGGGGCATGTTTTTCGTGGTGAGCGGGTAACTGCACCAGTACAGCTATGGTATTCTTAGCCCATTGCAAAATTGGATTTATCGCGGAGGATTTATGGATCATCGTCTACTCGAAATCGTTGCTTGTCCGGTCTGTCATGGCAAGTTGTACTACAACAAAGAGCAGCAGGAACTCATCTGCAAACCAGATGGTCTGGCGTATCCGGTACGTGACGGTATTCCTGTGCTGCTGGAAGTTGAAGCACGCGCATTGACACTTGAAGAGAGCCATCCATGAGTTTTGTTGCCATTATTCCTGCCCGCTTTGCTTCCACCCGTTTGCCGGGTAAACCCCTGGTCGATATTCACGGCAAACCGATGGTGGTTCACGTGATGGAACGTGCACTGGAATCCGGTGCTGAACGGGTAATTGTAGCCACGGATAATCAGGATGTGGCACGCGCGGTTGAAGCTGCGGGTGGTGAAGTCTGTATGACCCGTCCTGACCATCAGTCCGGCACTGAACGCCTTGCCGAAGTAATTGATCACTACCAGTTCCCGGATGACACGGTGATTGTTAATGTTCAGGGTGATGAGCCCATGATCCCACCGGTTATTATTCGCCAGGTGGCGGATAATCTGGCCAGCAGCACTGCGGGTATGGCAACGCTGGCGGTGCCGATTGAATCAGCGGAAGAAGCCTTTAACCCGAATGCGGTGAAGGTGGTACGTGATGCCAACGGTTATGCGCTGTACTTCTCACGAGCCACTATCCCGTGGGATCGTGAGCGCTTTGCGGCTTCCCATGACACTATCGGTGACCACTTCCTGCGCCATATTGGTATCTACGGTTATCGTGCCGGATTTATCCGCCGTTATGTCCGATGGGAAGCCAGTCCGCTGGAGCAGATCGAGCTGCTGGAGCAGTTGCGAGTGCTTTGGTACGGCGAAAAAATCCATGTTGATGTGGCAAAAGCCATTCCCAGCGTGGGTGTTGATACGCCAGAGGATTTGCTACGCGTTCGCGCAGCCATGCAGTAAATCCGCGTCGGGGCCACAGTGCTGGCCCCGCACTTTATACGACGAATTTGATCCAGTTCGGAGCAAATCTCATCCATTCGCACCATCATAAGACCTCTTGCCTGATAAGGAGGGCAGATGGAACAACTGCGATCTGAACTGGCACTGGTACTGGGCGAACCCGTCAGCCGGGTGGAGTGTATCAGCCAGCAGCCTTACGCCAGTCTTTATACCCTTTACGATGACAGTGGTCATTCACTGCCGTTAGTGGCGAAATACTTCAATATGAAGGGCATTGCAGCCCAGGAAGCGCATAAGCTCTCAATGCTGATGCGTGAAGGGAAGGTGCGTGTGCCTGCCGTATATGGTTTGGTGATCAGCCAGCAGCCGCCCCTGCATGAAGTCTTACTGATAGAGCGTATTGGTGGCGTTTCCGTTGAGGCGCCCACGCGTACGCCCGAGCGCTGGCAGCAGCTGCAGGAACAGATTGTTGAAGGGATGCTCGGCTGGCATCGTATCGACAGTCATGGGCTGGTGGGAACGGTAGATAGCACCCAGCAGAACCGATGGCCCGCCTGGTATGCGCAGCGAGTGGAGGTGTTGTGGGCGACGCTCAACTACCTGCGACCGGCATTGCTGAGTATGGATGACCGACGTGTGCTTTATCGCAGCCGTCAGAGTCTGCACGCACTGTTTAAAGATTTTGACGATCCCTGTGTTCTGGTCCACGGCAACCTGGTGCTCAGCAGCATAATGAAAGAGGCCTGGGGGGATCAGTTACTGGCGATGATCAATCCCGGTACGATACTTTGGGCACCACGAGAATTCGAACTGTTCCCGCTATGCGCATCCGGCGCAGGCGACGGCATCGTCAGTGAATACTTGCGGCGAGCCCCCGTAGCGGAAGGGTTTGTTGCACGCCGTTGGTTCTATAGTCTTTGGGAGGAAATTGCGCGGCTCATTCACACCGCGCAGTTTGACCGTGCGCGTTTTACGGCAGCCAGCCAGTCACTCCTTCCCTGGCTCGACTGACGGTTTGGCGGCGGGTTTCAGCCATTGCCACAAACGCCCCAGGCTTTCGTAGATCGCGCGCTCGCTGTGGCCCAGCCAGAATGATGAAGGTAAAACCCGCTCCCAGAAGTTCAGTGGTGATGTGACTGCCAACTGGTTTGCAGGCGCAGGCCAGGGGGCCAGGCCCTGACGCTGGAAGAAGATCATGGCCCGCGGCAGATGGTTAGCGGAGGTCACCAGCGCAAATGGTCGCTGCCCGACAATATGGGAAACTTCCAGGGCTTCCTGCTCAGTGTCACTGGGTTTATCCAGCGTAATAATCGCACTTTGCGGTACGCCCAGTGATTGTGCCACGAGTGAGGCCACTGCTGCTGAACTCATCGGGTTGCCCTGCGCATGTCCGCCGGTCACAATCAGTTTTGCCCCTGGGTTCGCCTGTAAAATACGAATGCCCTCTGTGAGGCGTGGCAAGCTATTGTTGAGCATATTTGAGCTGGGTGCCCATTGCGGATTCCATGTGTAGCCACCGCCGAGAACCACAACATATTCCACCGGGTGCTGATTGTGCCAGGTGGGATAGTTATTCTCGATGGGGGCCAGCAGTCTGTCAGCAACAGGTTGCAGGCTGATCAGCAACAGAATAACCCAGGCAACGGAGATGAGTGTTTTGCCGCTTTTCTGCCAGCGGCTGAACCAGAGTAAGATAATCCCTAGTGCCATCACCAGCAGCAGCATTGGCAGTGGAAGCAGCAGGCCGCCAACAATTTTTTTCAGTGCAAAAAACATCAAAAAGGGTTCCTTTTGTCCGAAAAAACATCACACAATCACGAAGCGATGACTGAAAGGTTCATTATTTGCCAGTGTATGCCAAAATACCCCGCATCTTTCAAGCTACAGACGCGCTGACGCATTCCCTTCACTTCGCTGAATGACGTGAATGAGCACAGTGTAACGTCTGAACGCCGCTCGAAATAGCCGGGTAACCCCGTAGAATAAAGCCCTGAATGCCGGAGTCGTTGTATGCAGGATCGCAACTTTGATGATATCGCAGAAAAATTTTCTCAGAATATTTACGGTACCACCAAAGGCCGTATTCGCCAGGCCATTCTCTGGGAGGATCTTGATGCGTTGTTAACATCGTTCCCTGACGGTCCTTTATCGGTGCTGGATGCAGGGGGCGGAGAAGGGCAAACCGGCTGTGGCATTGCAGCCCGGGGTCATCAGGTGCTGCTTTGTGATGTCTCCGAAGAGATGTTGTCCCGTGCCCGCCGCCTCGCCGATGAAAAAGGTGTGAGCGGTAACATGCAATTCGAACAAATTAGCGCTCAGCAGGTCGGTCAACATTTGGATAAACCGGTTGATCTGGTATTGTTTCACGCGGTGCTGGAATGGGTGGCGGAACCTCAGCAGGTGCTGGCGGCGTTGTATGATGCACTGAAGCCTGGTGGTGTCCTGTCGCTCATGTTCTATAACCTCAATGGTTTGCTGATGCAGACGATGGTGCTCGGCAACTTCGGCTATTTACAAACGGGGTTGGCCAAACGTAAAAAGAAAACCTTGTCTCCGGACTACCCAAGGGATCCTGAACAGGTGTATGGCTGGCTACAAGAGTGTGGCTTTACGATTGAGCACAAAACCGGCATCCGCGTTTTTCACGACTACATGCGTGATAAAACCAAACAGATCGATCGTTTTGATGAGGTTCTGGCCCTGGAAAAGCAATACTGCCGCCAGGAGCCGTTTTTAAGTTTAGGGCGTTATATCCACGTTACAGCGCGGAAACCCATAAGGCAGACGAACTATGAGTGAATTTTCCCAGACTGTACCGGAGCTGGTAGCCTGGGCGCGAAAAAATGATTTTTCCGTCTCATTGCCAACCGAACGTCTGGCTTTTTTGCTGGCGATTGCCACCCTTAATGGGGAGCGCATGGATGGCGAAATGAGTGAAGGCGAACTGATTGATGCCTTCCGCCATGTCAGTGAAGGCTTCGAACAGACCAGCGAAACTGTCGTGGTACGTGCCAACAATGCCATTAACGATATGGTGCGCCAGCGCTTGCTCAATCGTTTTACCAGCGAACATGCAGAAGGTAATGCGATCTATCGTCTGACGCCGTTGGGCATCGGCATTACCGACTATTATATTCGCCAGCGTGAATTCTCCACCCTGCGTCTCTCTTTGCAGTTGTCGATCGTAGCGGGTGAGCTAAAACGTGCCGCCGATGCTGCTGATGAAGATGGCGACGAGTTTCACTGGCACCGCAACGTGTTCGCTCCGTTGAAATATTCGGTGGCAGAGATCTTCGACAGCATTGATATCACCCAGCGCATCATGGATGAACAACAACAGGGCGTTAAAGATGATATTGCTCAGTTACTCAACAAAGACTGGCGTGCGGCGATATCCAGCTGTGAACTGTTGCTGAACGAAACGTCCGGTACGCTGCGTGAACTTCAGGATACCCTGGAGGCTGCGGGCGATAAGCTACAGGCCAATCTGTTGCGCATCCAGGATGCCACGATGAATAGCCCCGATCTCGGCTTCGTCGACAAGCTGGTGTATGACCTGCAAAACAAGCTCGACCGCATTATCAGCTGGGGCCAGCAGGCGATTGACCTGTGGATCGGCTATGACCGCCACGTGCATAAATTTATCCGTACCGCGATTGATATGGATAAGAACCGCGTCTTTGCCCAGCGTTTACGTCAGTCGGTACAGAATTACTTCGATCAGCCCTGGGCGCTGACCTATGCCAATGCTGACCGCCTGTACGATATGCGTGATGAAGAACTGACGCTGCGCAGTGAGGAAGTGACGGGCGAACTGCCTTCTGAACTGGAATACGAAGAGTTCAATGCTATCCGTGAACAGCTGGCGGCGATGATTGAAGAAGCACTGGCCATCTACAGGACACAGCAAAAGCCGCTGGATCTTGGGGCGGTGATTCGTGATTACCTGACACAATACCCGCGTGTACGTCACTTTGACGTGGCGCGTATTGTCGTCGATCAGGCTGTACGCTTAGGCGTGGCCGAAGCAGATTTCTCTGGCCTGGCTGCAAAATGGCAGGCGATTAATGATTACGGAGCCAAGGTGCAGGCACATGTCATCGACAAATATTGAACAAGTGATGCCAGTTAAACTGGCGCAGGCACTGGCCAACCCGATTTTCCCGGCACTGGACAGCCAGTTACGCGCAGGGCGCCATATTGGTATTGAAGAGTTAGATCAACACGCCTTTCTGATGGACTACCAGGAATTTCTGGAAGAGTTCTATGCCCGTTACAACGTTGAGCTGATCCGTGCGCCGGAAGGTTTTTTCTACCTGCGGCCACGTTCCACCACGCTGATCCCGCGTTCAGTGTTGTCCGAGCTGGATATGATGGTGGGTAAAATCTTATGTTATCTCTACCTCAGCCCGGAACGTCTGGCCAATGAAGGGATCTTTACCCAGCAAGAACTGCACGACGAGTTGATGTCGCTGGCCGATGAAAGCAAATTGCTGAAGCTGGTTAACCAGCGTTCTACCGGCTCAGACCTTGACCGCCAGAAACTTCAGGAGAAAATGCGCGCGTCGCTTAATCGCCTGCGTCGCCTGGGAATGGTGTGGTTTATGGGTAATGACAGCAGTAAATTCCGTATCACCGAATCCGTCTTCCGCTTTGGCGCCGATGTGCGCAGCGGTGACGATGCGCGTGAAGCGCAGCTGCGGATGATCCGCGACGGTGAGGCGATGCAGCTTGACGGTGGCCTGGCGCTGAATGATGAAAGCGAAGACGGTGAAAGTGACACTGAAAACAGTGTGCCGGACAGCGCGGAGGAAGAATAAATGATTGAACGTGGAAAGTTTCGCTCGCTGACGCTGATTAACTGGAACGGTTTTTTTGCCCGTACTTTTGACCTCGACGAATTGGTGACAACGCTGTCAGGTGGGAACGGTGCAGGTAAGTCGACCACGATGGCGGCATTTGTTACTGCGCTCATCCCCGACCTGACACTGCTGCATTTCCGTAACACTACTGAAGCCGGGGCAACCTCAGGTTCCCGTGATAAAGGCCTGCACGGCAAACTGCGCCCAGGCGTTTGTTACGCTGTGCTCGATGTGGTGAACTCGCTGCATCAGCGCGTGCTTGTTGGGGTCCGACTGCAACAGGTTGCCGGCCGTGACCGTAAAGTGGATATCAAACCTTTTAGCATTCATGGCCTGCCGACCTCCATTAACCCGACCGAAATTCTGACTGAGACGGTGAATGCCCGTCAGGCGCGTGTGGTGCCAATCAGTGAACTGAAAGAGCGGTTTGAAGCGATGGAGAGTGTGCAGTTTAAACAGTACAACTCCATTACGGATTACCATTCTGTGATGTTTGACCTCGGTATTGTGGCGCGTCGTTTACGCTCTGCCGCTGACCGTAGCAAGTATTACCGCCTGATTGAAGCCTCGCTGTACGGGGGGATTTCCAGTGCGATCACGCGTTCCCTGCGAGATTACCTGCTGCCTGAAAACAGCGGAGTACGTAAAGCGTTCCAGGACATGGAAGCCGCGCTGCGTGAAAACCGCATGACGCTGGAAGCGATTCGCGTGACCCAGTCTGATCGCGATCTCTTTAAGCATCTGATCTCAGAAGCGACCAGCTACGTGGCGGCAGACTATATGCGTCATGCCAACGAGCGCCGTATCCATCTGGATGGTGCGATGCAGGTGCGTAATGATCTTTTCACCAGTCGTAAACAGTTATCCGCTGAGCAATATCGTCATATTGAGATGGCGCGGGAACTGAGTGAGCACAATGCCGCTGAAAGCGATCTGGAAACAGATTATCAGGGTGCCAGCGACCATCTCAATCTGGTTCAGACGGCACTGCGTCAGCAGGAAAAAATTGACCGCTACGATGCCGATCTCGAAGAGCTGACCTTCCGCCTCGAAGAGCAGAATGAGGTCGTCGCTGAAGCGCGTGAAGTGCATGAAGAAAATGAAGCGCGTAGCGAAAATGCTGAGCTGGAAGTGGATGAGCTGAAAAATCAGCTGGCTGATTACCAGCAGGCGCTGGATGTGCAGCAGACGCGCGCCATCCAGTATCAGCAGGCGTTGCAGGCACTTCAGCGTGCTCAGGAAATCTGCCAGATACGCGACCTCAGCGTGGATAACGCAGATGAATGGCAGGAAACCTTCCAGGCGAAAGAGCAGGAAGCGACCGACAAACTGCTGATGCTGGAACAAAAAATGAGTGTGGCGCAGGCCGCACACAGCCAGTTTGAGCAGGCGTTTGAACTGGTCAGTAAAATTGCTGGCCCGGTTAGCCGTAGCGAAGCCTGGCAGGTGGGGCGCGATCTGCTCCGTGATGCCAGCAACCAGCGGTATCATGCCGAACAACTACAGCCGCTGCGCAGCCGCCTGAGTGAACTGGCACAGCGTGTACGTGAACAGCAGGATGCCGAACGCCTGCTGAGTGACTTCTGCAAGCGACACGGTCAGCATGATGCCAGTGAGCTGGAGTCCTTACAGGCTGAACTGGAAGCACAGATTGAGCTGTTAAGCGAAAGCGTGGCGGACGCCGGTGAGCGCCGTATGGCACTGCGCCAGGAGCTGGAGCAGCTCCGTGAACGCATTGCGCGTTTGACTAAACAAGCGCCGCAGTGGCTGGCCGCGCAGGAAATCCTCTCGCAGTTGAGTGAACAAACGGGCCAGGCGCTGGAAAACAGCCAGCAGGTCACCGAGTTTATGCAGCAACTGCTGGAGCGTGAGCGTGAAACCACGGTAGAACGTGATGAAGTCTCAGCCCGTAAGCGCGACATTGAGAAGCAGATTGAGCGTCTCAGCCAGCCGGGCGGGGCAGAAGACGCTCGCCTGAACAACCTCGCCGAACGTTTTGGTGGCGTGCTGCTGTCAGAAATTTATGATGATGTCACCATTGATGATGCGCCGTACTTCTCAGCATTGTATGGCCCGGCTCGTCATGCCATTGTGGTGCCTGACCTGTCACTGATCCGCGATCAGCTCGACGGTCTGGACGATTGCCCGGAAGATCTCTACCTGATCGAAGGGGATCCGCAGTCGTTTGATGACAGCGTATTTAATGTCGAAGAGCTGGAAAAAGCCGTCGTGGTGAAAGCGGGGGATCGCCAGTGGCGCTATTCTCGTTTCCCGAAAGTACCGCTGTTTGGTCGTGCTGCGCGTGAAAACCAGTTAGATGTGCTGCACGCTGAGCGCGAGGCGCTGGCCGAACGTTACGCTACGCTGTCATTTGATGTTCAGAAAAACCAGCGTCTGCATCAGTCCTTTAGCCGCTTTATCGGCAGCCACCTTGGCGTAGCGTTTGAGTCCGACCCTGAAGCAGAAATGCGCCTGCTCAATACCCGCCGTAACGAGGTGGAGCGTGCGCTGACGAATCATGAAAGCGAAAACCAGCAGCAGCGCCAGCAGTTCGAACAGGCGAAAGAGGGCGTTGCCCAGCTTAACCGTCTGTTGCCTCGCGTCAGCCTGCTGCTGGATGATACGTTACAGGATCGTCATGAAGAGATTCAGGAAAAGCTGGATGAAGCGCAGGAAGCCGCGCGCTTTGTGCAGCAGCACGGTGCTCAACTGACGAAGCTGGAACCCATTCTCTCTGTCCTGCAGAGCGATCCTGAGCAGCATGACCAGTTAAAACTGGACTACCAGCAGGCGCAGCAGCAGCAGCGCGATGCGCGTCAGCAAGCCTTTGCCCTGACCGAAGTGGTTCAGCGTCGTGCGCACTTTGGCTACATTGATTCTGCAGGTATGCTCAACGGCACCAGCGACCTCAATGAGAAGCTGCGCCAGCGCCTTGAACAGGCGGAAGGTGAACGTACCCGCGCCCGTGAGCAGCTACGTCAGCATCAAACCCAGTTAGCGCAATACTCCCAGGTTCTGGCCTCGCTGAAAAGCTCCTATGACGCGAAACGCGACATGTTGAAGGAGCTTCAGCAGGAGATGCTCGATATCGGCGTGCAGGCGGATGCCTCCGCTGAAGAGCGGGCGCGGCTGCGTCGTGACGAACTCTACAGTGCCCTGAGCAACAACCGACTGCGTCGTAATCAGCTGGAAAAACAGCTGACCTTCTGTGAAGCCGAAATCGATGCGTTGCAGAAAAAACTACGCCGTCTGGAGCGCGAGTACCAGATAGGCCGTGAGCAGGTTGTGAGTGCGAAGGCGGGCTGGGTTGCGGTACTGCGACTGGTGAAAGACAATGGCGTTGAGCGCCGTCTGCACCGTCGTGAGCTGGCGTATCTCGGCGGTGACGAGCTGCGCTCCATGTCGGATAAGGCGTTAGGTGCGCTGCGTCTGGCGGTAGCGGATAACGAACATCTGCGCGACGTGCTGCGTCTGTCGGAGGATCCGAAGCGGCCGGAGCGTAAAATTCAGTTCTTCATTGCGGTTTATCAGCATCTGCGTGAGCGTATCCGTCAGGATATCATTCGCACCGATGATCCGGTCGAAGCCATTGAGCAGATGGAAATTGAGCTGAATCGCCTGACGGAAGAGCTGACTGCCCGTGAGCAGATGCTGGCCATCAGCTCGCGCAGCGTGTCGAACATTATTCGCAAAACGATTCAGCGCGAACAGAATCGTATTCGTCAGTTGAACCAGGGCTTGCAGGCCGTGAGTTTCGGGCAGGTGAAGAGTGTGCGTCTCAACGTTAACGTGCGGGAAGCTCACTCTACGCTGCTTGATGTGCTGTCTGAGCAGCATGAACAGCATCAGGATCTGTTTAAGAGCAATCGTCTGACCTTCTCCGAAGCACTGGCAAAACTCTACCAGCGCCTGAACCCACAAATCGATATGGGCCAGCGTACACCGCAGACCATTGGTGAGGAGCTGCTGGATTACCGCAACTATCTTGAGATGGAAGTGGAAGTTAACCGTGGCTCTGACGGCTGGTTGCGTGCAGAAAGTGGGGCGTTATCGACAGGGGAAGCGATTGGTACCGGTATGTCGATTCTGGTGATGGTGGTACAAAGCTGGGAGGAAGAGTCACGCCGTCTGCGCGGGAAAGATATCTCCCCTTGCCGTCTGCTGTTCCTTGATGAGGCCGCGCGTCTGGATGCAAAATCCATTGCCACCTTATTCGAGCTGTGTGACCGACTGGAGATGCAGCTGATTATCGCGGCACCGGAAAATATCAGCCCTGAAAAAGGCACCACTTACAAACTGGTTCGTAAGGTCTTCAATAATACTGAACATGTTCACGTTGTTGGGCTGCGTGGATTTGCTGCAGAACCGACGATAACGGCAAAAGATGTTGAGGCAGGAGCCTGATTCACGAAATCCTGTAAAAAATAATGGTACGCAGTGGTAAAATTTCTGTGTCCAGATTACTCTGCATAACGGCATTTGCAACGTAAGAGGCAAATGCCGTTTTCTGTTTCTATACTTATAACAACGACTAATTGCTGCGGGTTACTCATCCGGCAGTCTTAACAGGGAGCAAGGGATGTTGCTGCAGAAATCGTTTTCCACCCAGGTTGTTGCACTGGGTTGTAGTCTTTTGTGCTGGCTGGTGCCGGTGTCTTCTTCTGTGGCGGGAATTCCACCCGTCTCTGCTCCGATTGTGCAAAGTATCAGCGTCTCGCAGAGTGCATCGCATATCAGCGGCTTGTTCTCTCAGGGGATGGCGCCGTTCTATCTGAAAAACCTTGCACCGTTGTATGCCAGTCGTGGCATGCAGCCAATGTGGCAGGATGAGCAGGCGGTAAAACAGTTCCAGCAACAGCTGGCTGAGGTCGCGATTTCCGGTGTTCAGCCGCAGTTCTCCCACTGGGTAAAACAGCTGACGGATCCGAATATTACTGGCATGGCACGTGATGTGGTGTTGTCTGATGCCATGTTGGGTTATCTGCAGTTTACTTCTGGCGTTCCCAGCAAAGGGGAAACCTGGCTGTACAGCAATGTACCTTATAAGATGGAGGCCCCGTCTGTCGCGGTGATTAATCTGTGGCAAAACGCGGTAGTTCAGAATCGTCTCAATGGTTTTGTTCTCTCACTGGCCCCGCAGCATCCGCAGTATGTGCGTATGCATCAGGCATTAAAAACGCTGCTGGCAGAAAACCGTCCCTGGCCACAACTGGTTGATAAGCAGACCCTGCGTCCTGGCCAGATCAGCAATGATGTGCCTGTGCTGCGCGATATTCTTAAACGTACCGGCATGATGTCGGCAGACAGCGAGCCACCAAAACCCACGGAAGAAGTGGTGGGCCCTATTGATGCGCCGTTGGTGCATGATGATGATAATGCCCAGCCTGATGCCCCTGTGCAGGCGAACGTTGATAACAATGTCGTGGTCAGCCCGTCTGCAATGCCGTCAGAAAATAATCCTCAGACTGCCGTTCCTCAGAATGTCGGTAATGTGCAGGGAACTGCCGCACCTATCAATGCTGATAATGTTTATACTCCGGACCTGGTCGCCGCACTGAAACGCTTCCAGACCTGGCAGGGGTTAGAGGCCGATGGTGCGATAGGTGCTCGCACCCGCGAATGGTTAAATGTTTCCCCACAACGTCGTGCATCGCTGCTGGCATTGAATATCCAGCGTCTGCGACTGCTGCCGGATGATATGCATAACGGCATTATGGTGAACATTCCTAATTACTCACTGGCCTACTATGTCAACGGTAATGAAATTCTCTCTTCCCGAGTGATTGTCGGCCGCCCTGACCGTAAAACGCCGTTGATGCGCAGCGCGCTGAATAACGTTGTCCTCAACCCGCCGTGGAATGTGCCCACCACCTTAGTGCGCAAGGATATTGTGCCGAAGGTCAAACAGGACCCGATGTACCTGTATAAGCACAATTATACGTTACTGTCGGGTTGGAGCAGTGATGCTCAGGTGGTTGATCCTTCGATGATTGACTGGAGCATGGTTTCTGCCGCTTCATTCCCGTACCGCATTCGTCAGGCACCGGGCCCGACGAATTCACTGGGGCGCTATAAATTCAACATGCCGAGTTCGGATGCGATCTACCTGCACGACACACCAAATCACGGTCTTTTCCAGAAAGATATTCGTGCTCTCAGTTCTGGCTGTGTACGTGTGAACCGGGCATCCGATCTGGCTAATTTGTTGCTGCAGGATGTGGGCTGGAACGACACGCGGATTTCCAGCACCTTGAAAGAGGGGGATACACGCTATGTGTCCATCCGTCATCGTATCCCGGTTAACCTCTATTATCTGACCGCCTGGGTGGCAGATGATGGCCAGCCGCAATTTCGTACAGATATTTACAATTATGACAATACGGCACGTTCTGGTGCGCAGGTGCTAACGCAGGCTGGTCAATTATTGCTCTAATGATTGATTAATCAGCAGTTCCCGTGCAGGGAATAGTTATGCTAAAAAGCCGGTGTAAAGGGTGTGATGCCAATCTTTGCGCCGGTTTTACTTTTGTTGGGTTGACGTAGGTATTCTCCCCCGGTAAGGTTCAAAACGGTGTAATTAGTGCACTGTTCCGAATTCTTTAGCTGGGTAATACTGATTCATGGATAAATTCGACTCTCATCGCCGTAAGTGGCTGACGTTAGGCGGCGCGGCGCTCGGTGTGGCATTGCTCCCCGGGCAGGCCTTCGCCTCGCTTTCAACTTCCCGCCCGCGTGTATTAACGCTTAATAATCTCAATACCGGCGAAAACCTTAAAACGGAATTTTTTAACGGTAAAAGCTATGACAAGGATGAACTGGCACGACTGAATCATTTCTTCCGTGACTACCGGGCCAATAAAAGTAAAAGCATCGATCCCCATCTTTTTGACCAACTCTTCCGTCTGCAATCGCTGCTCGATAGTCGTAAACCGGTACAGCTAATCTCTGGCTACCGTTCTCTCGGCACCAATAACTCATTACGGTCGCATACCCGTGGTGTAGCGAAACATAGCTACCACACGCTGGGGCAGGCGATGGATTTCCACATTGAAGGAATTTCGTTAAGCAATATACGCAAAGCCGCACTTTCGCTGCGGGCGGGTGGTGTAGGATACTACCCAAGTAGTAACTTTGTGCATATTGATACCGGGCCGGTTCGGAACTGGTAAAACGAAATTCCGGCACCCTGTGGTGACCGGTAACGGAGAGTTATGGACTATCATATTATCCCGGTCACTGCGTTCTCGCAGAATTGTTCGGTGATCTGGTGTACGGAATCAAATGAAGCTGCGCTGGTGGATCCGGGTGGCGACGCAGAGACAATTAAACGTGAAGTGGCTGCCCTGGGTGTTAACCTGACCCAAATACTGCTGACGCACGGTCACCTTGACCATGTCGGTGCCGCTGCTGAACTGGCCGCACATTATTCTCTACCGATTGTAGGGCCACATAAAGCCGATAAATTCTGGCTCGATAGCCTGCCGACACAAAGCCAGATGTTTGGTTTTGCCGAATGTCCTCCCCTGGTCCCCGATCGCTGGCTGGAAGAGGGTGAGACTGTGCAGGTAGGGCAGACCTCTCTGGAAGTGCTGCTTTGCCCGGGGCATACGCCGGGACACATTGTCTTCTTTGACCGTGCAGGGCGCCTGCTGGTCTCTGGCGATGTGATTTTCAGTGGCGGGGTAGGACGATCTGATTTCCCCCAGGGCAGCCACAGCGACCTGATAGCCTCTATTCATAACAAACTGTTGCCACTGGGGGATGACGTCACCTTCATTCCAGGCCACGGACCGATATCGACGCTGGGGCGTGAACGAATCAGTAACCCGTTCCTGCAATAAACGCATCTCGGCATTGGTGCCATAAAAAAGCCTGCTTAAGCAGGCTTTTTTGATCGCGATAAAGCTCAGCGGTGGGGCAACGAAAGACCCACCGGCTAAATTACAAAACCGCGACGATGGCTTCACACAGTGGAGACATATTGTCAGGTGTCATCCCCGCCACGTTCACACGGCCTGAATTTACCGCGTAGACGCCAAACTCATCTCGCAGGCGCACAACCTGATCTTTCGTCAGGCCGCTGAATGAAAACATCCCATTCTGATCGATGATAAAGCTGAAATCGCCTTTCGCGCCTTTCTCTTGCAGGGTATTCACAAACAGCTGACGCATACGCTGAATACGCTCGCGCATGCTGGTCAGCTCCTGCTCCCACAAGGCACGTAGCGCGCTGTTGCCGAGAATGGTGGCGACGACGGCTGCACCGTGTGCGGGTGGGTTGGAGTAGTTGGCACGAATGGTGGCTTTCACCTGACTGAAGGCCGTATCCACGATGGCTGCATCAGCAGCGACCAGCGTGAAAGCACCGACGCGCTCATTGTAGAGGCCGAAGTTTTTAGAGTACGAGCTGCATACAATCAGTTCCTGATGGCTGGCAGCAAACGCACGCAGGCCTTCGGCATCTTCTTCCAGACCACGGGCAAAGCCCTGATAGGCAAAGTCGAACAGTGGCAACCAGCCTTTCGCCAGTGACAGTTCAGCCAGCTGGGCCCACTGAGCGGCCGTTGGGTCAATGCCGGTTGGGTTGTGGCAGCAGCCATGGAACAGCACGATATCACCCGCCTGTGCGACGCTCAGGCTGTTTAGCAAGCCGTCAAAGTCCAGCGCATGCTGTGCAGCATCGTAGTAGTTGTATTCACACACTTCCAGGCCGGCAGCAGCAAAGACATTTTTGTGGTTTGGCCAGCTTGGGTTGCTCACCCAGATACGCTTAGCGCTGGTCTGAGTGGCGATGAAATCGGCTGCAACGCGCAGTGCGCCAGTGCCGCCAGGGGTCTGTGCGGTACGTGCACGATGGTTGCTGATAAGGGCGCTGTCTGCTCCGAACAACAGCTCCTGGGTGCAGCGGCCAAAATCGGCGATACCATCAATGCTGAGATAGTTTTTGGTGGTTTCGTTTTCCAGCAGATACTGTTCAGCTTTTTTCACGCTGGTCAGTACCGGCGTTTTGCCGGTTTCATCTTTATACACGCCAATACCGAGGTTGATCTTATTTGTGCGGTCATCAGCGCGGAACAGATCGGCTAAACCAAGAATAGGGTCGGCGGGTGCAGCTGCAATACGTTCAAACATAGTCGAAGTCCGTTAGCTTAGTCTAAAGCGAAGTGAGGACTCAGGTTACCGCCACAAGTGGCAAATTACCAACCGTTTGCATCAAAAAAACAGCAGAAAGCGAGTGGGGAAGGGAGAAAAACAAAAAAGGGGCCGAAGCCCCTTTTTGATGCACTTTTAATCGCGACCGGAGTCGCGATTAAATGGCAATTAGAACTGGTACACCAGGCCAACACCAACGGTGTTGTCAGTGTTCACACCCAGAAGGCGGGTTTCATCAGTTGCGTCAACCAAGTTGATTTTGTAATCAACATAGGTGGACATGTTTTTGTTGAAGTAGTAGTAAGAGCCTACAGAAATATATTTGTACAGGTCTACGTCGCCGACACCACCTTCGATATCTTTCGCTTTATCCTGTACGTATGCCAGGGATGGACGCAGGCCGAAATCAAACTGGTACTGTGCCACAGCTTCGAATTTCTGCTCTTTATTCACTGCACCGTCAGCTACAGTAACGCCATTCACTTTGGCGGTGACCCAGGTAGAGTTACGGGTTTCACCGTACATGGCTGCGAGGTAAACGTTGTTCGCGTCATATTTAACCGCAGTAGACCATGCTTCAGCTGACTTGCTGCCATTGCCGAAGAATGCAGCCTGCTGGCCATTGGTACGGTCAGACTTGGTGTAAGCTGCAGTTACTGCTACGCCCACTGGAGAGGTGTAGGTTACAGAAGAACCCCAGCCGTCACCATTCGCGTCACCGGCATCACGGCCGTCAGCGCTGTCTTCATTTTTGCCCTGGTATTGCAGAGCGAAGTCCAGACCGTCAACCAGACCGAAGAAGTTACTGTTACGGTAAGTTGCCAGACCGTTAGAACGACCAACCATGAAGTTGTCAGAGATACCGGTGTCGCCACCGAATACTGGCAGCACGTCGGTCCATGCCAGTGGATCGTAGCCTACACCGTAGTTACGGCCGTAGTCGAATGAACCGAACTCACCGAATTTCAGACCGGCGAAGCCAACGCGAGTTTTAGAGCCTTCGGTGCCCTGGTTTTCTGCAACGTTAGCCTGGATGTTGTATTCCCACTGGCCGTAACCGGTCAGCTGGTCGTTAATCTGAGTTTCACCTTTGAAACCGAAACGAACATAAGATGCATCACCGTCAGCACCGTTGCTGTTAGTGAAAGTGTGACGCGCATCAACTTTACCGTACAGGTCCAGTTTGTTGCCATCTTTGTTATAGATTTCTGCTGCGTTAGCGGCACCAGCAGCCAACAGTGCTGGGATCACTACTGCAAGAATGTTGCGCTTCATCATTTTGTTATTACCCTCATTGGAGTTATTTGGACACCTGCCACTGCCGTCAATAATTCTTTACAGAACCAAGATGAGAGTTTGGTGTCTTCCTGTGTCTGCACGCATCTTTCCATTCGCAGCCTGGTTAATCTAGCCCGAAAATGCTACTAATCTCTTATTCTGGTAACAAAGAGAAAATATGTATTACAAAATGTAAAATTTACGGAACTTTGTGAACCAACTCTAAATTTACAAAAATAAAAAAAGGCCAGCGAGGCTGACCTTAGTATATATATGAATTTCTTATATTTAATGCAGAAATCAGAACGTCGCGTTGCGTGGGGTACGTGGGAAGGCGATAACATCCCTTACATTTTGTACACCGGTGACATAGGCGATTAATCGTTCGAAACCTAATCCGAAACCTGAATGTGGGACCGTACCGTAACGACGCAGGTCGCGGTACCACCAGTAATCTTCTTTATTCAGGCCCATTTCGGCCAGACGCGCATCCAGCACATCCAGACGCTCTTCACGCTGAGAACCACCAATGATTTCACCAATTCCTGGTGCCAGAACATCCATCGCGGCAACGGTTTTGCCATCGTCGTTCAAACGCATATAGAAAGCTTTGATATCTTTCGGGTAGTTCTTCACCACCACCGGTGCTTTAAAGTGTTTCTCTGCCAGATAACGTTCGTGCTCAGAGGAGAGATCAATACCCCAGGAGACGGCGTTTTCAAACGTCTGACCTGACGCCAGCAGGATCTCGACAGCTTCGGTGTAATCCACCTGCGCGAAATCGGTAGTCACAAAACGCTCGAGGCGCGAAATGGCATCTTTGTCTACGCGCTCGGCGAAGAAGGCCATATCATCAGCGCGCTCTTCAAGTACCGCTTTAAACGCGTACTTCAGCATGGCTTCTGCCAGGGCAGCGTTATCTTCCAGGTTGGCGAAGGCCATTTCCGGCTCCAGCATCCAGAATTCCGCCAGGTGACGGCTGGTGTGGGAGTTTTCCGCACGGAAGGTTGGGCCAAAGGTGTAGATTTTGGAAATCGCGCTGGCATAGGTCTCGCCATTAAGCTGACCTGATACGGTCAGAAACGCTTCTTTGCCGAAGAAATCTTCGTCGTAATTAACTTTACCTTCCGGCGTGCGCGGCAGATTTTCCAGATCGAGCGTCGATACACGGAACATTTCGCCCGCGCCTTCGGTATCGGACGCGGTAATCAGCGGCGTGGACACCCAGAAGAAGCCCTGCTCATCGAAGAAACGGTGCAGTGCCTGTGCCAGCGTATGGCGCACACGGGCGACGGCGCCAATCAGATTGGTACGCGGGCGCAAGTGGGCCACTTCACGCAGATATTCAATGCTGTGGCGCTTAGCGGCCATTGGGTAAGTATCCGGGTCATCAACCCAGCCGATGACTTCCACGTGGGTGGCCTGAATTTCAAAACTCTGACCTTCACCCGGAGATTCAACCACTTTGCCGGTAATAACCACCGAACAGCCGGTAGTCAGGCGCAATACTTCTTCCTGATAATTATTCAGAGAATTATTAACGACAGCCTGAACGGGATTAAAGCAGGAACCGTCATAAACGGCGATAAAGGAAATACCGGCTTTTGAATCTCTTCGTGTACGCACCCAACCACGTACGGTGACTTCGCTGTCAACCGCGACCCGGCCGTGCAGTACATCCGCTACAGGCACAACGCTCATATAAGTCTCTCACTATTAATCTGAATGAATTACCCCGAATTTAGGGTCTTGCTATGTTACTTGCCGGGCGATGATAAACAAGCGAAATTCCGGCAATAAAGGCAGATTTCTTTAGAATAAGAGGGAATCAGGGGCCGACACGTGTGCCGACCCCTGAGGTATTCCTATAAATTAAGACAGGCATAAAGCGGAGTGGCCGACCTTCTGTTTCGGTCGGCCAGTGATGCTAGCTGGCTTTTTTGACCAGCGGCAGGTCGAAGGCTTTGCGCAGGGCGCGAACAAAGGCTTTATCCTGGCAAATGGTTTTACCCGGACTGTCCGACAGTTTAGCAACGGGTTTGCCGTTACACTCCACCAGCTTAATCACGATATTAAGCGGTTTAACCTGAGGAATATCGCAGGTCAGGCGGGTACCAATGCCGAAAATAACATTAATACGCTGACCGAAATGGCGGTAAAGCTCCACCGCTTTTTCCAGATCGAGGTTATCAGAAAATACCAGCGTTTTACTTAGCGGGTCGATACCCAGCTGTTGATAATGTGCGATGGCTTTTTCACCCCATTCCAGCGGATCGCCAGAGTCGTGGCGCAGTCCTTGATAAGCGCTGGCAAACTCAAGGCCGAAATCACGCAGGAAGGCATCCATAGTAATACAGTCTGTCAGGGCAATACCTAACTGGTCCGGGTACTCTTCAAGCCAGGATTGCAGTGCGGCGCGCTGGCAGTTAGCCAGCACCGGGCTAAGCTGCTGGTGGGCCTGGAACCACTCGTGTGCCTGGGTGCCCACCGGCATGATATCCAGCTGACGTGCCATCTCGTAATTACTGGAGCCAACCAGCCACGGGAAATCCTGTTTCAGCGTACTGACGATCGCCAGCTGAACATCGTGTGAGAAACGGCGACGCGTGCCGAAATCCATCAAACGAAAACGCGACATATCGAGATCGGCGGTCAGCGCTTTAAACTGTGCCAGTTTACTCTTCAACTGACTCACAGCCATTTCCGGCGTGACCTGCGGTGAACGATGGCGATGCACCACTTCGCTGATCAGCGCCAGCAGCGGCACTTCCCACATGATCACTTCACGCCACGGCCCACTGATGCGGATATCCAGTTTTCCCTGGTGATTGCGCACGCGAACCTGAGCGGGGTCATAGCGGTAACTGCGCAGCCAGTTGAGGTAATCCGGGGTGAAAAAAGGCAGGCCAGAGAGATAAGTGAATTCATCTTCGGTCAGCGTTAATGCGGACATGGTTTCGATTTGTTGCTGTATTTCATCAACATAAATACCCAGCATGTCGTCACCCCGGCAGCGAAACTCGGCGGCCACAGTCACATCGTAATAACGATGGAATACCGCCTGCTGCATATGGAGTTTGTAGGCATCGGTATCGAACAGCGTAGTCAAAATCGGGGAAGCGTGTCGTGTCATGGTGCGTTTCAGCATCCTCTGGCGAAGAGCGTTATCCCTGGTTCAAATGAAGAAAAAGTCGCAGGAGTATAACCCGAATAGATATTTAGTGAACCCAATCACAGCACAATTCAGGCTGAGAGGTCGAGGTAAATACGTGCGATTGTTAATGAAATGTCTTCTTTTATGGCAAAGGCCGCAATTGGCAGTGATTCAACGTGGCAACCTGGTGATAACAGGAATAGACTTGAAAAGGTTAACTAATTATCGACGTGAGAAGGACTTATGACGCAACTGCCACAAGCCAAAAATCGCCATGATTATCGTGCGCCTGACTACACTATTAACGACATCGATTTGACGTTTAATCTTGATGCCAGTACCACCCAGGTCACCGCCGTCAGCCAGATTAAACGGTTGGGAGCCAGTGGCGCCGAACTGCGCCTTGACGGCGAAGACCTGACGCTGATCTCGTTACATGTCGACGATCAGCCCTGGCCGCACTATCGGCAGGAAGAAGGGGCACTGGTGTTACAACAGCTGCCTGAGTCCTTCACGTTAAAAATCGTCAATGACATTCATCCGGATAAAAACACCGCGCTTGAAGGTCTGTACAAATCAGGCGAAGCACTATGTACCCAGTGTGAAGCGGAAGGTTTCCGCCATATTACCTGGTATCTCGACCGTCCCGACGTGCTGGCGCGTTTTACCACCACCATTATTGCAGAGCAGAAGCACTATCCCTTCCTGCTTTCAAATGGTAATCGCGTTGATGCCGGGCATATGGAAGATGGCCGCCACTGGGTTAAGTGGCAGGATCCATTCCCGAAACCTTGTTACCTGTTTGCCGTGGTGGCCGGTGATTTCGACGTGCTGCGCGACAGCTTCACCACCCGTTCCGGCCGTGATGTCGCGTTGGAAATCTTCGTTGATCGGGGCAACCTTGACCGTGCTGACTGGGCGATGACCTCGCTGAAAAACAGTATGAAGTGGGATGAAGAGCGTTTCGGCCTGGAGTACGATCTCGATATCTTTATGATTGTCGCCGTCGACTTCTTCAATATGGGGGCGATGGAGAATAAAGGGCTGAATGTCTTTAACTCCAAATACGTGCTGGCCAAAGCGGAAACCGCCACCGATAAAGACTATCTCGGGATTGAGGCGGTTATCGGTCATGAATACTTCCACAACTGGACCGGTAACCGCGTCACCTGCCGCGACTGGTTCCAGCTCAGTTTGAAAGAGGGACTGACGGTGTTCCGCGATCAGGAGTTCAGTTCTGACCTCGGTTCGCGTGCGGTCAACCGCATTGATAACGTGCGTGTGATGCGCGGTTCACAGTTTGCTGAAGATGCCAGCCCGATGGCGCACCCGATCCGCCCTGAGCAGGTGATCGAGATGAACAACTTCTACACCCTGACGGTGTATGAGAAGGGGTCTGAAGTGATCCGCATGTTGCACACCTTGCTTGGCGAAGAAAACTTCCAGAAAGGCATGCAGCTCTACTTCGAGCGGCATGATGGCAGTGCAGCGACCTGTGATGACTTTGTTCAAGCGATGGAGGATGCTTCCAATGTTGACCTGTCACAGTTCCGCCGCTGGTACAGCCAGTCGGGTACGCCCGTGTTGTCCATCCGTGATGACTACAATCCTGAGCTGGAACAGTACACGTTGCACGTGACACAGATGACGCCGCCAACCGCCGATCAGAAAGAGAAGCTGCCGCTGCATATCCCGCTGGATATTGAGCTGTACGATGGGGAGGGGCAGGTCATTCCGTTACAGCACAATGGCCATCCGGTGCATCATGTACTCAATGTCACCGAGTCTTTCCAGACCTTCGTCTTTGATAAGGTTTACTTCCAGCCTGTGCCTTCCCTGCTGCGTGAATTCTCTGCGCCGGTGAAACTGGACTACAACTGGAGCGATGCGCAGTTAACCTTCCTGATGCAGCACGCACGCAATGATTTTGCCCGCTGGGATGCGGCACAAAGTCTGATGGCGAACTACATCAAAATTAACGTGGCCCGCCAGCAGCAGGGGCAACCGCTGTCGCTACCCTTGCACGTTGCGGATGCCTTCCGTGCGGTGTTGCTCTCTGAGTCCAGCGATCCTGCCCTGATGGCGTTGATACTGTCGCTGCCGGGTGAGAATGAGATTGCCGAGCTGTTCGACATCATTGACCCGCAGGCAAATGCTGTTGTGCGTGAGGCGCTGGTTCGCACGCTGGCAACCGAGCTGGAAGATGAGCTGCTGGCGGTGTATTACGCCAGCCAGACCCCGGAGTATCGCATTGAACACGCGGATATCGGCAAGCGGTCGTTGAAAAATGTCTGCCTGAGTTACCTGGCCTTTGCGGATGTGCCGCAAGCCGATAAGCTGGTCAGCGCACAGTATCACCATGCTAATAACATGACGGATACCGTGGCGGCTCTGTCGGCTGCCATGGCCGCACAGCTTCCTTGCCGTACGGCGCTGTTCGCTGATTTCGATGAGCGCTGGCATCAGGATGGTCTGGTCATGGATAAGTGGTTTGCCCTGCAGGCGACCAGTCCGGCAGCGGATGTGCTGGCACAGGTACGAGTACTGTTGAGCCACCGTTCGTTTACCCTGAGTAATCCGAACCGTATCCGCTCGTTGATTGGTGCATTCGCTTCGGCGAATCCGTCCGCATTCCATGCGGCAGACGGTAGCGGTTATCAGTTCCTGGTCGAAATCCTTAGCGATCTGAATACCCGTAACCCACAGGTCGCGGCACGCATGATTGAGCCGTTGATTCGTCTCAAGCGTTATGATGCAGGCCGTCAGGCGCTGATGCGCCAGGCTCTGGAGCAGTTGAAAGGGCTGGATAAGCTGTCAGGCGATCTGTTCGAGAAGATCACCAAGGCACTGAACGCCTGATAAAAGCGGTCAGTGATAAACAAAAAAATGGGCGATATCTTCGCCCATTTTTATTTTTTAGCCATGTGCATAATGGCGGTCCTGTTGGACGGGTGAACGTTTCATCACGCGGTCGAGCACTTCCGCTTCCAGTTCCGCCAGTTTGACCGAGCCTTTACGGCGTGGACGTGGCAGCTCAACCAGCAGGTCCAGTCCGATATTCCCTTCTTCAATCAGCAGAACCCGGTCAGCCATTGCTACCGCTTCACTGACATCATGGGTCACCAGCAACACGGTAAAGTGATGCTGTTGCCAAAGCGATTCAATCAGATCCTGCATCTCAATACGGGTTAAGGCATCCAGCGCACCGAGTGGCTCATCCAGCAGCAGCAAGCCCGGGCGATGAATCAGGGCTCGCGCCAATGCCACGCGTTGTTTTTGCCCGCCGGACAACGCAGCAGGCCACTCTTTGGCACGATCTGCCAGACCAACGGCATCCAGCGCCGCCAGCGCCTGTTCTTTCCAGGCTTTGCCTTTCAGGCCAAGGCCAACGTTATCGATCACGCTTTTCCACGGCAGCAGGCGCGCATCCTGGAACATCAGACGAATATCTTCCCGTGCTTCATTCAGTGATGCACTGCCGGCCAGCAGCTCGCCACTGCTGGCTTTCTCCAGCCCGGCCAGCAGTCGTAACAGGGTGCTTTTACCGCAGCCACTGCGGCCCACCACGGCGACAAACTGGCCCGAGGGAATATGCAGGTTGATGTTATTCAGTACTGTGCGCTGGTTATATTGCTTGCTGACACCATTGATCACCAGCGGCGTACCGGCATTAAGACGCGCCGGAGACGTGTTTAATTCGCTCATGCGTTTTCCTCTTTTAGTTGATACGCCGGATGCCAGCGCAGCCAGACACGCTCCAGCAGTTGAGCGCTGACGTCAGCCAGTTTGCCCAGCAGGGCATAAAGAATAATCGCCACCACCACCACATCGGTTTGCAAAAACTCGCGGGCATTCATGGCGAGGTAGCCGATGCCGGAGTTGGCTGAAATGGTTTCGGCAACGATCAGGGTCAGCCACATCAGGCCCAGCGCAAAACGCACGCCGACCATAATGGAGGGCAGGGCGCCAGGCAACACCACCTGGATAAACAGACTCCAGCCAGACAGACCATAACTGCGTGCCATCTCCACCAGCCCGCGATCGATATTACGGATACCATGGTAGGTATTCAGGTAAATCGGGAACAGCGTCCCCAGCGCAACCAGAAAGATTTTGGCCGATTCATCAATGCCGAACCACAGGATCACCAGCGGGATCAGCGCCAGATGGGGGACGTTGCGCAGCATTTGCACGGAGGTATCGAGCAGGCGCTCACCCAGACGTGACATTCCGGTGATTAACCCCAGTATCAGACCAATCGATCCACCGATGCTGAAACCAATCGCCGCACGCCAGCTGCTGATCGCCAGATGTTGCCATAGCTCACCGCTGGCAGACAGCTTCCAGAAGGTCACCACAATGGCTTCCGGTGACGGCAAAATGCGCGTTGAAAGCCAGCCCATTTGTGAGGCTAACTGCCATACCGCCACCAGCAGGATCGGCAGCGCCCAGGGCAGCAGGCCATTGCCGATACGATTAAGGGTCTTACTCATTCTCCACCTCTAACTTTGCGATACTTTTTGTGGGGCAAAATCATGCGCAACATGTTCCCCGTGCGCCTGAACGACCTGCGGTTGCGGGATCGAAGGGACATTAAGATCCAGATGTGGGAACAGCAGTTCGCCCACGCGATACGCTTCTTCCAGGTGCGGATAGCCGGAAAGAATAAAGGTCTCAATGCCGAGATCGGCATATTCCTGCATACGGGCTGCCACCGTCGGGCCATCGCCCACTAAAGCGGTTCCGGCACCGCCACGCACCAGGCCCACACCTGCCCACAGATTCGGGCTGATCTCAAGCTGGTCACGTTTGCCACCGTGCAGGGCAGCCATTCGCTGTTGGCCAACAGAATCTGTTTTCGCCAGTGCGGCCTGCGCTTTGGCAATGGTCGCATCATCAAGATGCGAGATCAGACGGTCAGCGGCCTGCCATGCCTCTTCATTGGTTTCACGCACAATCACATGCAGACGAATACCAAAAAGCACTTTACGCCCTAATGCGGCGGCTTTCGCCTGTACCTGAGCAATTTTTTCTTTGACCTGCTCAGGCGGTTCCCCCCAGGTCAGATAGACATCAACCTGTTCGGCAGCCAGATCCTGCGCGACATCAGACGACCCGCCAAACCACAGTGGCGGACGGGGCTGCTGAACCGGCTTAAACATCAGACGCGCGCCACGCACATGAACATGTTTCCCTTCGTAATCAACCGTCTCGCCTTCCAGCACGCGGCGCCATACGCGGGTAAACTCGGCAGACTCTGCATAGCGCTCACGGTGATCGAGGAACACGCCATCTCCCGCCAGCTCTTCCGCATCGCCACCGGTGACCAGATTAAACAGTGCGCGGCCGTTAGAGAGGCGGTCGAGCGTGGCTGCCTGACGGGCAGCCTGCGTGGGCGAGATCACGCCGGGGCGCAGTGCCACCAGGAAGCGCAGACGCTGGGTGACCGGGATCAGCGAGGCGGCAACCAGCCAGGCATCTTCACAGGAGCGGCCAGTCGGGATCAGCACGCCGCCAAATCCCAGGCGATCGGCAGCCTGCGCGATTTGTTGCAGGTAAGCATGATCCACCGGGCGTGCACCTTCGTTGGTACCCAAATATTTCCCATCACCGTGAGTGGGAAGAAACCAGAATACGGAGAGACTCATTATGTTATTCCTCAATCAATGGGTTGACGGGCCATACCAGATGCGGCTGGAAATATCGACTTTCACCGGCATCAGTTTGCTGGTGTAAAACAGATCGGCAGTTTGCTGCTGAGCCTTTGCTGTCTTCTCACTGACCAGGGTAATGGCGGTTGGCGGGCGATGATTGAAATAGGTTGAGATCACCGGTTTTGGCAGACCCATCGCCGTTGAAAGCAGGTCCACGCTCTGTTCACGATGGCTGCGCGTCAGGGCATCGGCCTGGCTGAAGGTGTCCAGTACCTGTTGCAGAAACACGCCATTCTTTTCGGTGAACGGGCGAGTTGCGAGGTAGAACGAGCCGGTCAGATTTAACGTGTCGCCATTTTTCAGTACGCGCACGCCGCCCTGCTGGATGGCCGCAGAGTAATAGGGATCCCAGATTGCCCAGGCGTCAACATCTCCCTGCTGGAAAGCGGCGCGGGCATCCGCAGGCGTCAGAAACGCAGGCTGAATATCATTGAAACCCAGTCCGGCCTCTTTTAATGCACGTAACAGCAGATTGTGGGAGCTTGAGCCCTTCTGGAAGGCCACTTTATGGCCCTTCAGGTCTGCCACGGTTTTCAACGGACTGTCTTCACGCACCAGAATCACTTCAGATCGTGGTTTTGGCGGTTCGGAACCGACATACAACAGATCCGCGCCAGCGGCCTGAGCGAAAATCGGCGGGATGTCGCCGGTGCTGCCAAGGTCAATGCTGTTGACGTTTAATGCTTCCAGCATCTGTGGCCCGGCAGGGAACTCTACCCATTTAATGGTGGTATGCGGGAAGCGCTTCTCCAGCAGCTGGTGGGATTTCGCCAGCACCATACTGACCGAGCCTTTTTGGTAACCAATACGGACCTGGTCGGGGGCCGGGATGGCGTCAGCAGCAATCGCCTGGCTGGCCAGCAGCCCGGTTATCAGCAGGGTGCTAAATATGCGAGCAAACAATGTCATAGACGGTCACCTTTTCAGACGGCAGCAGCCAGAGGTTGATGGCGGCGGGCAAGTGCATGCCAGAAGGTATCGATCGACTCTGCCAGCCGCTCAGCCAGAATCGGAGAGAGTTCAGGCGTCCGGTCGTAATGGCTGATCTGCGTATCGTCAGCGAATACCCCGTGCAGCACTTCCTGCGCTTTCAGTGCATTCAGAACGGGTTTCAGTGCGTAATCGACGGCCAGCAGATGGGCTACGGTGCCGCCTGTTGCCAGCGGTAACACCACTTTATGTTCCAGCGCACGTTCTGGCAGCAGGTCAAGCAGCGTTTTCAATGCCCCGGCAAACGATGCCTTATAGACAGGGGTTGCGACGATCAACCCGTCAGCCGATTCGAGGTCTTCCTTTAAGGCCAGCAGGGCGGGGGAATCGAAGCGGGCATACAATAAATCTTCGGGATTGAAGTTATGCAGATTCCACGGGATAACCTCGACGCCGCGTTTTTCCAGCGCATGCTGGCAAATGGTCAGTAGTGCGGTGGAGCGTGAAGGAAAACGGGGGCTTCCCGCCAGAGTAATAACGCGCATAACCTCTCCTTATAACCAAAAGTTATTGATAAACGAAATTCAAGAACCGATGGCTCATCCTGACAGAGCGCGTTTGGACGCTTAAATGATTTATCCGGCATATTTTTGCCAGTTTGCACATATAGCGCGGCATAACGGCCTTGATGAAGTAAAAAAACCGTCGATTCAGGCCCGCTTTTGCGCCAGGTCATTTCCCTTTACCCCATGAAACCCGGATAATACGACCCCGATTTTCCATCGGGACCTCAGGAGTGACCATGTATTACCCTTTCGTTCGTAAGGCGCTGTTTCAGCTCGATCCTGAGCGCGCGCATGACCTGACTTTGCAGCAGTTGAAGCGTATCTCCGGCACCCCGCTGATGGGTCTTATCCGTCAGTCGCTCCCTTTTAAGCCCGTAACCTGCATGGGACTGACCTTTAAGAATCCACTGGGCCTGGCCGCTGGCCTGGATAAAAACGGCGAATGCATTGATGCATTTGGTGCGATGGGGTTTGGTTCCATTGAAATTGGTACCGTGACGCCGCGCCCTCAGCCGGGCAATGATAAGCCGCGTATGTTCCGGATTGTGGCAGCGGAAGGGATCATCAACCGCATGGGCTTCAATAATATGGGCGTTGATAACCTGGTAGAGAATGTTAAAAAAGCCCATTTTGACGGTATCCTCGGCATTAATATTGGCAAGAATAAAGATACCCCGGTAGAGCAGGGTAAAGACGATTATTTAACCTGTATGGATAAGATTTATCCGTATGCCGGCTACATCGCCATCAATATCTCTTCACCTAACACCCCAGGCTTACGATCTTTACAATACGGCGAAGCGCTGGATGATTTGCTGGCGGCGATTAAAATCCGTCAAAACGATCTTCAACAGATCCATCATAAATATGTTCCTGTGGCGGTTAAGATCGCACCGGATCTTTCTGAAGAAGAATTGATCCAGGTGGCCGACAGTTTAGTGCGCCACAATATTGATGGCGTGATTGCGACCAATACCACCCTCGATCGTGAGCTGGTAAAAGGATTAAAGCACGCGGAAGAAGCGGGTGGGCTAAGTGGTCGTCCGGTACAGCTGCGCAGTACCGAAATCGTTCGCCGTCTGGCGCTGGAATTACAGGGGCGCATCCCAATTATTGGCGTTGGTGGGATTGATTCACTGGTTTCGGCGCGTGAAAAAATGACGGCGGGTGCTTCGCTGGTGCAAATATATTCTGGATTTATTTACAAAGGACCGCCTTTGATAAAAGAAATTGTGACTCATCTCTAGGTTAATTTAGCGTTAAATATGCCAGGGGCTTTATTTTCGCTGCTGTCTCGTTTATATTTTGTGCTGTTCAGACAATATTCAAATTTTACAGAGCGAGCTGAGAGCGTTAACGAAGCCTCTGGTTTCCGGAAAGGGAATATGCTTTTCCGGCTACTTGTAACTAAGTATTAATACAGGAACCATCATGAGGATAAAACCAGACGATAACTGGCGTTGGTTTTTCGACGAAGAACATGACCGGATGATGCTCGACCTGGCGGACGGTATGTTATTTCGTTCCCGCTTTCCGCGCAAAATGTTAACGCCTGATGCTTTTGATGTTTCCGGTTTCTGTGTTGATGATGCTGCACTGTTTTTCACCTTTGACGAACGCTGCCGTGATACGCAATTGAATGCCGATCAGCGAGCTGAGCTGGTGCTGAATGCGCTGGTGGCCACGCGTTTCCTGAAACCATTGATGCCTAAAAGCTGGCATTTTGACAGCTATATTCAGGGAAACTGGCGTCCGGCTGACGGTGAACTGGTCAACGTCAAGGTCTCTGACAGCGGTGAATCGGCAAGTCTGCTGGTGGTAGAGTCTGGTGACAGCGCCGCACTGTGCCTGCTGGCGCAGGTGCAGTTAACTGTGGCTGGTCGTGGAATGGTTTTGGGTGATGCAATTAAAATTATGCATGATCGCTTGCTTCCTCACGCCAGTGCAGATGGTATTCGCTTCGCACGCGCGGTGTAAGTCACCGCGCTTGCTATTAGCGCAGCACCACATCGCCCGCCGGAATACAGCTACAGCTTAATACGCTGCCGTCCTGACGTATCGCCCCTTTTTTCATCGCTTTCACTTCCCCACTGACCAGTGTGACTTTGCAACTTCCGCAGATACCTGAGCGGCAGGAATAAGGCACTTTAATGCCCTGAAGCTCCAGCTGTTCCAGCAATACCTGTTGATTGTTACCAGTAAAATGCTGGCCCTGCCAGTGGATGGTCACATCGCGGGCTGCAACGGTGGCAACCTCCAGCGTTTCTGTTACGCGTCCTGCACCGTAAGCGCGTGGCGTATGGCTGGTTAACACCTCAATTTTATCGCCCACGCGAACGACGCCGCTGCTGCGAGCCACCAGGTTAAGGCCAAAATCAATATCACCGCTTCCATCCAGCGCACTGCGAAACCCCTGTAAGGTATTCAGTGGCTCGCCGCCGGGATGTTTACGACCATATTGTGTGCTGACGGTGGTTAATACACAGCGGCTACAGGGTTTCGGCACATCGAAGATAATTTCCCCGATACGTAATGACGACCAGCTATCTTCCGCCCATGCACCCGCACCGCTAACCACCAGGTTGGGGCGAAACTGTTCCATTCTCACCCCCGCCGGACAACGTTGTTGCAGATCGTGCAAAGAGGCCTCATTGACCAGCAGAAACGGGTAACCGTCAGCAAATCCCAATGGGACCTCGTCAAAGCGTTTTACCCGGCGGGTCATCTCCGGGCCGACCCAGCGTAACTGCACCTGGCGCGGGAAAAAATCACTCAGCCATTGATTAATCGTGTCGGGAGCGATTAACGCGGTGAACTGGCTACCCCAGACTTCGGTTGGCGCGGGAGTCTTGAGGAAATCCTCAAAGCGCACGGTCGCACTGCTGCCATCCGGCGCGCTCAGGTGTAACCCGTCGACGATCAGCGCCGGGGTAAACAGCACCATTTCAGGATATTGCCGCGCGGTAATAAAGGTGCCATCGGGTTCGGTCAGCATAAAGATACGGTCGAAGGCCAGACCGCTGTTCAGCGCCTGCGCATGGGAAACCTGCATCCCTCGCATTGATTTAACCGGATGAACAAATAAACGAGACAGACTGATCATGGCGATTCTCCATTGCGCCCACCGCGGACCCTGTTATTTACAGGGTTTTTGCAGTAATAAACGCTAACTTTATGACATGACGTCATGATTAGCTATAATGCGCAGCAATTTCTGATGACGATAAGTGACGCTATGAATTCTCTGTTTGCCAGTACGGCGCGTGGGCTCGAAGAGCTGTTAAAAAGTGAACTGGAAGCGCTGGGGGCCGAAGGCTGCCAGGTGGTCCAGGGCGGCGTACATTTCCAGGGCGATGATCGTCTGATGTATCAGAGTCTGATGTGGAGCCGACTGGCTTCACGTATCCTCCTGCCGCTAACCGAATGCGGCGTTTACAGCGACCTCGATCTTTATCTCGGGGTGCAGGCGATTGACTGGCCAGCCATGTTTGGCAGCGACCAAACCTTCGTGGTGCATTTCAGCGGGTTGAATGAGGTGATCCGTAATAGCCAGTACGGCGCGTTGAAAGTGAAAGACGCTATCGTTGATAGCTTTACCCGTAAAAACCTGCCGCGCCCGAATGTTGACCGCGAGCAGGCGGATATTCGCGTTAACGTCTGGTTGAATAAAGATACGGCCAGTATTGCCCTGGATCTGAGCGGGGACGGCCTGCATCAGCGCGGCTATCGCCAACAGACGGGTCAGGCTCCGTTGAAAGAGAACCTGGCAGCGGCCATCGTGCAGCGATCCGGTTGGCAGGTGGGATCGCCGCTGGTGGATCCGATGTGTGGTTCCGGGACCTTGCTGATTGAAGCCGCAATGATCGCCAGCGATCGTGCGCCAGGACTGCAACGTAAACACTGGGGCTTTACGGGCTGGAGCCAGTTTAATCAGTCCCTGTGGAGCGATGTGACGCGCGAAGCACACGACCGCGCCCGTAAAGGGTTAGAGGAAACCACGTCGCGCTTCTACGGCTATGATAATGACTCCCGGGTGATCGAACGTGCCCGCGCCAACGCCCGTAACGCCGGGCTGACTGACCTCATTGAATTCACGACCCAGGACGTGCTGAAGTTGACCAACCCGCTGGCGCAGGGAGTGACCGGGACGGTGCTGAGTAACCCACCGTACGGCGAGCGTCTGGACAGTGAACCTGCGTTGATTGCGCTGCACGGCCAGCTGGGCCGTATTATGAAAACGCATTTTGGTGGCTGGAACCTGTCTCTGTTCAGTGCTTCACCAGAGCTGCTGAGCTGCCTGCAATTGCGAGCCGACCGCCAGTTTAAAGCGAAGAACGGCCCGCTGGATTGCGTGCAGAAAAACTACCAGTTGGCGGAAAATCCGACCGGTGCCGCTGCGGGCCAGTTGGCAGAAGACTACGCCAACCGTCTGCGCAAAAATACCAAGAAACTGGATAAATGGGCGCGTCAGGAAGGGATTGAATGCTACCGCGTCTACGATGCCGATCTGCCCGATTACAATGTGGCGGTCGACCGCTACGGTGACTGGGTTGTGGTGCAGGAATATGCGGCGCCGAAAACCATCGAGCCAGCCAAAGCGCGTCAGCGCCTGTTTGATGTCATTGCCGCAACCCTCAGCGTGCTCGAGCTGCCGGCTAACCGACTGGTGCTGAAAACCCGTGAAAAACAGAAAGGAAAAAATCAGTATCAGAAACTGGGCGAGAAGGGCGATTTCTTTGAAGTCGGTGAGTTTAACGCCAAATTATGGGTTAATCTGACGGACTATCTCGACACTGGCCTGTTCCTCGACCACCGTGTTGCCCGCAAAATGCTGGGGAAGATGAGTAAAGGGAAAGACTTCCTGAACCTGTTTGCTTACACCGGCAGCGCCAGCGTTCATGCTGGTCTGGGAGGCGCGCGCAGCACGACTACGATCGATATGTCGCGTACCTATCTCGAATGGGCCGAGCGCAATATGCGTCTCAACGGTTTGTCCGGGCGTCAGCACCGTCTGATGCAGGCAGACTGCCTGAGCTGGCTGCGTGATGCGGATGAACAGTTTGATCTGATCTTTATCGATCCGCCGACGTTCTCTAACTCCAAGCGTATGGAAGAGAGCTTTGACGTGCAGCGCGATCATCTTGATCTGATGAAAGATCTGAAGCGTCTGCTGCGTAAAGGGGGCACCGTAATGTTCTCCAACAATAAACGCGGCTTCAAAATGGATTCTGCCGGCCTGGAAGCTCTTGGCCTGGCTGCTACTGAAATCACTGCGAAAACACAGTCGCAGGATTTTGCCCGTAATCGTCAAATTCACAACTGCTGGCTGATCACTCACGCCGGTAAGGAATAAGTTTTTATGTCACTAATCAGTATTCATGGCGCTTACCTCTCATTCAGCGATGCGCCGCTGTTGGATAACACTGAACTGCACATCGAAGAAAACGAGCGTGTTTGTCTGGTTGGCCGTAACGGGGCGGGTAAATCCACCCTGATGAAGATCATCAACCGCGAACAACCGCTGGATGATGGGCGCATTATTTATGAGCAGGACCTGGTGGTGGCACGCCTCCAGCAGGATCCGCCACGTAATGTGCAGGGCTCGGTGTATGATTTTGTCGCGGAAGGTGTGGAAGAACAGGCAGAACACCTGAAAGCCTATCACGCGATCTCGCATAAAGTGATGGACGATCCGAGCGACAGAAACCTGAATGAGATGGCGCGCTTACAGGGCATTCTTGACCACCAGAATCTGTGGCAGCTGGAAAGCCGTATTCACGATGTGCTGCAACAAATCGGTCTGGATGGGGACGCCGAGCTGTCCTCATTATCCGGTGGATGGTTGCGTAAAGCTGCGCTTGGGCGCGCGCTGGTCAGCAATCCGAAAGTGCTGATGCTGGATGAACCCACTAACCACCTCGATATTGAAACTATCGACTGGCTGGAAACGTTCCTGAAAACATTCCAGGGCAGCATCATCTTCATTTCGCATGACCGTTCGTTTATTCGCAACATGGCGACGCGCATTGTTGATCTGGACCGTGGCAAGCTGGTTTCCTGGCCGGGCGATTACGATCTGTATCTGACCAGCAAGGAAGAAGCGCTGCGTGTTGAAGAAATGCAGAACGCCGAATTCGACCGCAAACTGGCGCAGGAAGAAGTGTGGATCCGTCAGGGCATCAAAGCGCGCCGTACGCGTAACGAAGGGCGTGTTCGTGCGCTTAAAGCGTTACGCCGTGAGCGTTCCGATCGCCGTGAAGTGATGGGTAAAGCCAATATGCAGGTCGAAGAGGCTTCTCGCTCCGGCAAGATTGTCTTCGAGCTGGAAAACGTCAGCTATGCGGTGGGTGGTAAACAACTGGTGCGTGATTTCTCCCGCCAGGTACAACGCGGTGATAAAATTGCCCTGATCGGCTCTAACGGCTGTGGCAAAACGACCATGCTGAAGTTGATGCTCGATGAGCTCAAGGCTGATAGCGGCCGCGTGCATATTGGCACCAAGCTTGAAGTCGCCTACTTTGACCAGCACCGCGCGGACCTGGACCCGGATCGCACGGTCATGGACAATCTGGCAGAGGGTAAACAGGAAGTGATGGTAAATGGTAAGCCACGCCACGTGCTGGGCTACCTGCAGGAGTTCCTGTTCCACCCTAAACGCGCGATGACGCCGGTGCGTGCTTTGTCTGGTGGTGAGCGTAACCGCCTGTTGCTGGCACGTCTGTTCCTTAAGCCAAGCAACCTGCTGATCCTCGATGAACCGACCAACGACCTCGATGTGGAAACGCTTGAGCTGCTGGAAGAGTTGGTTGATGGTTATCAGGGCACCGTTCTGCTGGTGAGCCACGATCGTCAGTTTGTTGATAACACCGTGACCGAATGCTGGATCTTTGAAGGCAATGGTGAAATCGGTGCGTTTGTTGGCGGCTACCACGATGCGCAGCTGCAGCGTAGTGCCTATAAACAAAACCGCGCCAGCGCAAAATCCACCAGTGCGCAGCCGCGTCAGGAAAACGCAAAAACTGACGCCGCAAAAAAACCTGCGGCTAAGTTAAGCTACAATTTGCAGCGTGAACTCGAACAACTGCCGAAGAAAATGGAAGAGCTGGAAGTCCGTCTTGAAACGTATCAGACGCAGGTTGCCGATGCTAACTTCTTCAACCAGCCCCATGATGTGACCCAGCCTGTACTGGATTCGCTCGCCAAGGCTGAACAGGAGCTGGAAGTCGCTTTCGAACGTTGGGAATACCTGGAGTCGTTAAGCAACGGCGCCTGATACTGCTGTTCTGAAATTATCGAGGGTCAGGTATGTGTTCGTCGCACCACGCGCATCAATGGATGCTTTGCCCACAGTGTGACCTGATGACACAGTTGCCAGATATCCGGCCGGGCAGCAAGGCAAGCTGCCCACGTTGTCATACCACACTTCAGTCTAACTGGGTTGAGCCGCGAAAGCGGCCAACGGCCTATGCGCTGGCAGCACTGTTTATGCTGCTGCTGGCTAACTTATTCCCTTTCATCAATATGCATGTTGCCGGACTCAGCAGTGAAATCACCCTGACCAAAATACCTCAGGTGATGATTTCCGATGACTACAGTAGCCTTGCGACGCTGTTTTTGCTGTTTGTTCAGGGGGTTCCGGCCTTCTGTATGCTGGTGATCCTGCTCTTAGTGAATGATATTACGTTGCCACAGGGGCTGAAACGCACTCTGGCACGCGTGCTGTTTCAGCTGAAAACATGGGGCATGGCGGAGATCTTTCTCGCCGGTGTGTTGGTGAGCTTTGTAAAGCTTATGGCTTATGGTGATATCGGCATTGGCACCAGTTTTATCCCCTGGTGCCTGTTCTGCCTGTTACAGCTCAGAGCGTTTCAGTGTATTGATCGCCGTACATTATGGCTGCGGGTCGCCCCATTGCCTGTGCTTCCCTTCACGCCATTACCCGCCGTGAGTGGCTTGCGTCAGGGGCTGCGTTCCTGCAGTTGTTGTACTGCGGTACTCGCCAGCGATACGTTGGAGTGTCCGCGCTGTGGGGTTCATGGGCATGTCAGACGAAAGCACAGCCTGCAATGGACACTCGCTTTATTGATGACATCAATCTTGCTCTATATCCCGGCCAATCTGATGCCGATCATGATTACCGAGGCGCTGGGCAATAAAATCACCTCAACCATTATGGCTGGCGTGATCCTGCTGTGGAGTGATGGATCCTACCCGGTGGCGCTGGTGATTTTTATCGCCAGTATCATGGTCCCAACGCTGAAAATGATGGCCATCGGCTGGTTGTGCTGGCATGCCAACGAGCGCGACAGCAACCGGGACGACAGTGATAAAATGCATAAAATATATGAGGTTGTTGAGTTCGTCGGGCGCTGGTCAATGATTGACGTATTCGTGATTGCCGTGTTATCGGCACTGGTGCGAATGGGGCAGTTGATGAGTATTTATCCAGCCAGTGGTGCGGTGCTGTTTGCCCTGGTGGTGATCCTGACGATGTTTGCCGCCATGACGTTTGATCCCCGTCTCACCTGGGACCGGATACAAGAAAAGAAGACTGAGGAGCCTGCAAGTGACGGACAATAACCACGGCGTAGCCACGGTAGATAAGATAAAGCGCTGGTCGCCGGTGTGGATCATCCCCATCGTCACCGTCTTGATAGGCGCATGGATTTTGTTTTATCACTTCAGCCATCAGGGCCCGGTAGTCACGTTAATGACCACCAACGCTGAAGGTATTGAAGGGGGGAAAACCCTGATTAAAAGCCGCAGCGTTAACGTCGGGGTGGTCGAAAGTGCCGTGCTAACCGATGATCTGCACCATGTGGAAATCAAGGCACGGCTTAATTCCGGCATGGAAAAACTGCTGCGTGAAGACAGCGCTTTTTGGGTGGTGAAACCCGCTATTGGTCGTGAAGGGATCACCGGGCTGGGAACGCTGCTGTCGGGTGCCTACATTGAACTTCAGCCCGGGGCAAAAGGTGAAAAAGCGGCGCAGTATGAACTGCTGGATTCACCCCCACTGGCGCCGCTGGATGCTAAAGGTATCCGCATTACCCTCGACAGTGAAAAAGCAGGCCAGCTTAATGCGGGTGACCCGGTGCTGTTCCGTGGTTATCGCGTGGGGTCTGTTGAAACCAGCGCCTTTGATGCGGACAAGCGCATGATGACCTATCAGTTGTTTATTTCCGCACCTTATGACCGCCTGGTGACCAGCAACGTTCGCTTCTGGAAAGACAGTGGAATAGCGGTGGATATGTCGGCTTCAGGAATGCGTGTGGAGATGGGATCGCTGACGACTCTGTTCAGCGGTGGTGTCAGCTTTGATGTACCAGAAGGCTGGGAGCGCGGCGAGCGGGTTGAAAACAAAGCGGAATACCGTCTGTTCAACGACCAGCGCAGCATTCAGGATTCACTCTATACCGAACACAAAGACTTCCTGCTGTTCTTTAACGACTCTATTCGTGGTCTGCAAAAAGGCGCGCCAGTCGAGTTCCGCGGTATCCGTCTGGGGACGGTCGCGGAGGTACCATTTACCATGCCAGGCCTTGCTCAGCGTCTGAATAATGATTACCGCATTCCAGTTCTGATCCGTATTGAACCGGACCGCTTCGAGAATCGCTTAGGTAATGATTTCAATATTGAGCAGCATCTGAAAGACGGTATCAAAAGTGGGCTACGAGCTTCACTGAAGTCTGCCAATCTGTTGACGGGCGCATTGTATGTCGATCTCGATTTCTACAACAATGCGAAACCTGTTAGCGGTCCGACGACGTTTGCTGACTATGAGCTGATCCCAACGGTAAGCGGTGGCCTGGCGCAAATTCAGCAGAAGCTGATGGAATCTCTGGATAAGATTAACAGTCTGCCGCTGAATCCGTTGCTGAACGAAGCGACCGGCACATTGAAAGAGAGCCAGCGTACGTTGCGTGAAATGCAGAAAACGCTCGACAGCCTTAACCAGATTACTTCCAGCCAGTCGATGAAAGAGCTACCGGCGGATATGCAAAGCACGCTGCGTGAACTGAATCGCAGCATGAAGGGCTTCCAGCCAGGCTCACCGGCTTACAATAAGATGGTGGGAGATATGCAGCGTCTCGATCAGGTCCTGCGTGAATTGCAGCCTGTATTAAAAACGCTCAACACCAAGAGTAATGCGTTGGTATTCGAAGCCAAACCCGGTCAGGACCCACAGCCGAAGAGGGCGAAATAATGATGAAATGGATCCCCGTAGCTTTTGTGCTGGCACTGAGTGCTTGCAGCACCCCCAAAACGGCTTACTACCAATTGCCAACGGCGGGCAGCACTGCTGTTGTAGCCAGTCGGAACGTGGCGACGCCAGTATGGATAGAACGCGTATCGGTGCCGGATTACCTTGCCGGGAATGGTGTGGTCTACCAGAGCAATGATGTCCAGTTCGTAATAGCGGCGAATAACCAGTGGGCCAGCCCGCTGGATCAACAGTTGCAGCAAACGCTGGTGACCAATCTCAGCACGGCGTTGCCGGGAGCGCTGGTCTCGTCTTCTCCACTGGGACAGCAACACGATACGCTCAATGTCACCGTAACGGGTTTCCATGGTCGCTATGATGGACAGGCGGTGATCAGTGGTGAATGGATACTTGAACACAATGGGAAACTGCAAAAGCAGCCGTTTACGCTGGTACTACCGCAAAGCGAAGATGGTTACGATGGGTTAGTAAGAACCCTGGCTAAAGGATGGCAGCAGATTGCAGGGCAGGTCGCTAATGCGATAATTCGCGAACAATAAGAAAAAATTAACTAACGTACTAAGCCTTTGATTGTTGCAGAACCTGATTTCTTTGGCATCAAAGGCTTTTTTATTGCCATTCAGTCAGATAGCAGTGTTTTTTCAGCGAGCAGTGGCGAGAAATCATCATGGGTTTGATACACATTCATGACATTGGCGTGAAATTTGCGCGTTGATCTTTACTGAAAGTCGCGGTAGAACTTATGAGTGGTTGCGCGAAACGTAATCACTGTATCTTTCCACCAGATTCCACCAGACTAAATGAGGGAAACGCGGCATGAAGAGACAGAAACGAGATCGCCTGGATCGGGCACAATCACGGGGTTATCACGCAGGCATTACAGGACGCTCAAAAGAGATGTGTCCGTATCAAATGCTGGATGCTCGATCTCACTGGTTGGGAGGTTGGCGACAAGCCATGGAGGACAGGTCGGTTACCGCGTAACACCTGTCAGAGAAAGGGAAAAACCTCCGCTTATGCGGAGGTTTTCATTTTTATCCTTCATACTTCAAGTTGTCTCTGCGTTGGCTGCTTTCAGTCACCCGAATCACTGACTTCACTCAGCTCATCGGGATTCCTTCTTTTGCCGCCTTAATACAACTCGAATTATTTTGGATATCAGAAAGCAGTGAGAGACTTAGAACGCGGTGGTGTCTTTGAACAGGCCCACTTTCAGGTCAGTAGCGGTGTAAATCACGTTACCATCGACCAGTACTTCGCCATCTGCCACGCCCATCACCAGTTTACGGTTGATAACGCGTTTGAAATGAATACGGTAAGACACTTTCTTCGCGGTTGGCAGAACCTGGCCGGTAAATTTCACTTCACCCACGCCCAACGCACGACCTTTACCTTCAGCGCCTAACCAGCCGAGGTAGAAACCAACCAACTGCCACATAGCATCAAGGCCGAGGCAGCCTGGCATGACCGGGTCACCGATAAAATGGCAGCCGAAGAACCACAGGTCAGGATTGATATCCAGTTCAGCTTCAACGAAGCCTTTACCGTAGTTACCGCCGTCTTCGGTCATTTTAACCACGCGGTCCATCATCAACATATTGCCAGCTGGCAATGGCGGGCCTTCCGCGCCAAACAGTTCACCGCGACCAGAGGCAATCAGGTCTTCTTTTGTATAGGATTCGCGTTTATCTACCATGTTTTCAATAAGCCTTATTTTAATGAAGCAGGGAGTTTAGCTTACACGTGTACGCCGGACAAGTCCGATCAGCCGGGCGTAAACCAGTTTAACCAACGCAACGGCCACGGTCGATGGCGTGGTTCAGGGTGAAGTATCTGTGCGATACGGTCCTGAATCGAACGTAACAGGCACGCTCCTGTCTCTTTGTCCCACTCTACACCCGTTAACAGCGGCAGAGCTTCATCAACGCTGGAGACGGCCCACAGATGGAATTTACCTTCACGAACGGCATCAACCACCTCCTGCTGAAGCGAGAGGTGACGCACATTGGCCGCAGGAATAATGACCCCCTGGGTTCCGCTTAATGTGCGTTGATTACAGATGTGGAAGAAGCCTTCAATTTTTTCATTCAGCCCGCCAACAGGCTGCACGCGACCAAACTGATCGACGGAACCCGTCACAGCCAGCTGTTGATTGAGCGGCTGTGAGGCGAGGGCACTGATCAGTGCACACAGCTCAGCCAGGGAGGCGCTGTCACCATCGACTTCGGAGTAGGATTGCTCAAAAACGATTGAGGCAGAAAACGGCAGCTGTTGCTCAAGCTCCAGCTCTGCAATCAGCCATGCCTGCATGATCATCATACCTTTGGCATGAATATTACCGCCAAGCTCGGCTTTGCGCTCTACGTCGGTGAACTCACCATCGCCTACATGAACGACGCAGCTAATGCGTGAAGGTTCACCAAATGCGCGAGGATGGCCTGGGAACTCCATGACCGATAAGGCGTTGATCTGACCGATCATCTCGCCTTCTGTTTCAATCAGAATCTGATCAAGCAGGATCTCGTCACGAATGCGCTCAGGCAGGAAACCTTCACGCCATTCGCGCGTGCTGAGGGCATCCTGAAGATTTTCGGCAGTGAGCTGGTTGTCTTCGCTGTATAGTGCGGCTTCCTGTAACTGTCGGCCCAGCCATTGAGGATCCAGTGGAAGGGTATCCTGATCGCCGGTATAGCGTGCGGCCTCACGGATCAACACTGGCCAGAAATCAGGCGCAGGAGAGGGATAGCCAAGACTGTGGGCAACACTTTGCACCCACTGTAACCAGTGGTTGAATTCCTCTTCGTCCACGAGTTGAATATTGTCTTCGAACTCGCTGTACAGCGATAGCCCTGCCAGTTCAGGCTCCATATCCTGGAAATCTGCCAGCACATCGCGTTCACCCACCAGTACCAGGCGGAACTGCATTGGCATGGATGGGATCGCTAATGGCAGAGGACGGGTTTCATCCTGGGAATACCAGTCAAACCGTTGATTAACCATGATCTGTTTTAGCCGCAGCCACAGCAGCGGTTGCGCCATCAGGGCACGCATTGACAGGATCAATACTCCGCCATTGGCACGATGTACCAGACCTGGTGACAGCGTTATCGTAGACTGATGGATGCGTACACAGCCAAAGAGTTGTTCGGCTTCAATCCATTCAGCCTGATGAACTCCCCCTTCGCTGGCGAAATTATCCGCAGCGTTTTCCGCCGGACGCCAGTTTACCGCGTGTTCGCTGATGTCATATTGGCCACCAAATAAGGCCGGAACATCATCATCATCGACAGTAAGAGAGGAAAGAATATCCTGCAATAAAGCGAGATATTCAGCGCTCTCAGGGCTTTTGACCAGCATTAGCGGTACTTTGGCCGGGGTTTGCAGTAGCAGGCTCAAGCCATTAAACAGGCGTGCCTGCACGGATGCAAAGCACTCTGTATCGGCAGCATAGGCCTGCGAGAGGAGATGCTGGAAGCGTTCTGTATCGGGCTGTAGGGCGCGCCACTCTAATCGGTTGTTGGTCAAAGTTATCGTATTTTTCTTAGATGATTAAAAGCGGCATTATACAATATTTCAGCCGGTTAAGCACAGTGCACATGCACATCTGCGCTGCTTGCGTTAACATTGACGCTGATGTCCCTGTTTTCTTTACAGCCTGATGAAAAAAAGCTGTTATTCTTAATTCGTAATGTGGTCAGCATGAGATTCCGATGAAATACCAGCAACTGGAAAATCTTGAAAGCGGATGGAAATGGAAATACCTGGTCAAAAAACACCGTGAAGGTGAATTGATCACGCGTTATATCGAGTCAAGTGCAGCGCAGGCCGCCGTCGATGAGCTACTGGTGATGGAAAATCGACCAGTAGAGGTATTGAAATGGATCAGCCAGCATATTAATCCGCTGCTTGAAAATCGCATGAAGCAGACTATCCGTGCGCGTCGCAAACGTCATTTTAATGCCGAACATCAGCATACGCGTAAGAAATCTATCGATCTGGAATATCTGGTTTGGCAGCGGTTGGCTGGTCTTGCGCAGCGTCGAAATAGTACGTTGTCTGAGACGATAGTGCAGTTAATTGAAGATGCAGAACGTAAAGAGCAGTATGCCAGCCAGATGTCCTCGCTGAAGCAGGATCTAAAAGCGATTTTGGGCAAGCCTGAATAAAATCGACATATGCCTTATCCCTTCCTCTTTTTCACCTTATTCAGCCAATAAAAAACCCCGCCGGAGCGGGGTTTTTTTAACGAGATAACTTAAGCCTGTGGCTGAGTTACAACGTCTTTGATGCCTTTAACTTCGATTTCTACGCGACGGTCTGGCGCCAGGCAGTCGATCTGGGCGTTACGGCCTTTCACGCTGTCACAGGTGCTGCCGGTAACAGGGTTAGATTTACCCTCGCCACGTGCAGAGATCTTGTTAGCAGGGATGCCTTTAGACACGAGGTAGTCTACAACAGACTGAGCGCGTTTTTCAGACAGTTTCTGGTTGTACTGCTCTGAACCGATACGGTCAGTGTAGCCCAGAACGACAACAGAGCCGTCTTTAGGATCCAGATTGCTCAGCTGGGTATACAGCTGATCCAGAGCCTGCTGACCTTCTGGCTTCAGAGTGGCCTTGTTGAAGTTGAACAGAACGTCAGACTTCAGGGTGAAACGCTTGGTTTCAACAACTGGCGCTGGAGCCGGAGCCGGAGCAACAACTGGTGCTACTGCATCATCCTGACCGAAACGGTAGGAAACGCCAACACTCAGCATTGAGTTATCAGGACGCGCACCAACGGTACCTGCGTCACCGATGTTGTTAACCCACTGGTAATCCAGACGAGTTGCCCAGTTTTTGGTCACTGCGTATTCAACACCAACAGCAGCCAGCGGAGAAACGCCGGTGTCGTGGTCGCTGATACGAGTGCCGTTAGCGTTCTGGGTGGAGTCTGCACGCCATACCATGCCGCCCAGACGAGTGTACACGTCCAGATCGTCAGCAACTGGGTAGCTTAATTTAGCTGCCAGCTGAACGCCCTGCGCTTTGAAAGCGCCGTTGACGTTGTTGCCTTTGTTAGGCATGCGGCCTAACCAGTCGTAACCCAGCTCGAAGCCCAGGTACTGGTTTGCCTGATAGCCACCAAATGCACCAGCGCCGAGCTGGCTTTCATGTGATGGGCCGTCGTTATCTTGGTAACCGTTACCGTAGTAACCTTTGTCGTGGTACTGAGACCAGCCCAGTTTAGCACCGGTGTACCAGGTGTCATCTTTAGGGGCGGCCTGCGCTACGGTAGCGAAGCCAGCCAGTGCCACTGCAATTGCGATAGCTGTCTTTTTCATTTTTGCGCCTCGTTATCATCCAAATAGGCAATGAGCTTTAAATTAGCTCTTTGATTTAATCCTTCGCCGGGTTGAGAAGCTCGATTGTGACTCTTCCAAAAAATGGAGGTTATTGAGCACCCTGGCGAGCTAAAGTCTACAACGTACCAGCAAACTTACAAGTATGATGTGACGATGGTCAGCAAAAAAACAGCGTTTCATACACATTTTTTAACATTTGAGGGTGAATTCTTTGCTCAAAAACAGGTCTGAGAACCCAGCTAAACCGTTGTCGCACCGCGTCATAACATTATTAGCCTGTTAAGAAGGGTCTGGCAGAGATAAAGTCTGAGAAAAATCTTATTTTTACTTAATGATACAAAGATGAGTGAATTCTTAATCCATTAAGCGGTCTGGCTGAGGAGTAAATGCTATTTTCTGAGCGCATAATTAACCCCAGTGCCTGCCCTGAACTTGCTGCTTCTTGCAAGCGTTGACGATCCACTTCTGATACTTCTTCATCCAGCCAGCCTAAAACCACACTGTAATTCCCTGTCTGCAATGCTTTGATCATGGCTTCTACCGTGGTGATCGTACCGCAGTAGGGAGACTGCATGACTTTATCAAGGGGTAACCCGGAGCGCTGTAACCAGTCGCGGCTGAGCTTCTGTTGCGGTGTCAGCCATAACTGCCAGCGAGACTGCATCCCCAGCTGCTGCAACAAAGGCAGCAGCAGCAATTGAGTCATGTCAGGTTGATTCTCACTGTAAATCAGTTCGCTGATCAGGCCATTCGCACAAGTCGAGCCAGAGGACGCAGATGCGGAAGCATGCATGTTACGACTAACAGACTGAGATTTCAGGAAATGAGTACGCATAATGTCTTCGCTCACTAGGTTACTGTATGGATATACAGTATATGTGTGGTGAACAAAGATCAACCTTTAATCTGACTTCCTGACACATGTCGGCTCAGAGGCTGGTGTACTGAGAGTCTGTGTACACATGGCGAATGTATTAAGGCTTTTTTTCAGGTCTGACGGGTGTCGTTCCAGAGCTTCCTGACATTTCAAGCATTCTTGTTCTTACGGTTAAGAATTTAAACATTTGAGGTACATGGCAATCATTTATCAATGATAAGTGTCCGCACTTTGTATCGCAATTAACGATTACATCAGAAAGGAATAAAAGATAATATCGCTGCGAGTACCTATTTTCATATTCTATTTCCCGCCCTGGAAAGTAACGATACTTAACTTGTTTCTCATCGGGGGGATTAACGTTTACTCAGTCATGGTCGAGTAGGTGCTCGGGGCTTTCTGAACATTTGGTGGATGGCGATGAAAACATGAAAACTTCACCCATACATCCGCAGGATAAAAATTGTGGAATACATCCATTTTGGATCTCATTGGAACAGAATATCAGCATGTTTATTTTTCATGGTAACCCAGCCTTAACGGGCTGCAGAGGGATTCGATAGGGGGAGAATCGTGGTTTTTTTTTGATGAAGGGCCGTGAAACGCGGTTTGTACAGTATCTTCTTGCTTAACTTCCTCTGGTTAGCATGCCCGTTTGGTTGACCGGCTTTGTCGCGTTACTGTTATCCCGCTGGACGAAAAAATATTTAAGACTGAATTTTAACGAAGTGTGTTTTATTGAGTTTTTAACCGGATGCAGATATTGTGGTTTTTAATGCTATTTTTTCTAAGGAGAAAATGCCGTCCTTGAATGTATTCTTATGAGCGATTTTTTTCGTAACGCCTCGCAAAATTACAATGTAAACACATGAAATAAAAATTAGTCGTTGAACCTGTAATGAGTATTGCCTATTTTCTAATATGTTTTACCGAGACCTTATGAGTTATTTCTTAACTAACTTGGGATGAGAATATGGATCGTTCGAAACGTAAAATTGCAGAAGCGAAACAACGACTGGCTCAGCTTGGAGAGGTGCAGTCCCGTACACAGTTTGGCGGTTATTGCCTGGCAGTGGAAAAAACTGTGTTTGCCGTGGTGGCTCAAGGAGAGCTTTATCTTCGCGCCTGTGAAGAGGTTCAATCCTATATTGTTGAGCGTAAGATGACACCGCTGAGCCTTAGTAAGCGTGGTGTGCCAGTAGAACTCAATTACTATCGTGTTGATGGTGCCTTGTGGTCTGATGGTGAACAGCTGGTAGCCATCTCCCAGCTTTGCCTGCAGGGAGCGAAGCAACAGCAGAGAGAGCGTCAGAATAACCGCCGTCTGAAGGACCTGCCCAATATGGGCATCAGAATGGAAATGTTACTACGGCAAGTGGGTATTTCAACCATCGAGATGCTGGTTCAACAGGGAGCAAAACGAAGCTGGCTGCTGCTACGTAACAACAACAAGAATCTGGGGTTAACGGTGCTCTTCGCTTTGCAAGGGGCCATTGTCGGTCGCCACTATGCCGCGCTTCCACAAGAGATGAAAGAAGAGCTGCGCCTTTGGTTTAACTACAATACGCAGCGAGAGCGTAAAAAGCCGCGTGAAGAAGATTAACCACGTAAGGCTATTTGTTTTTTAAGGCACGTAATTTCAGGTAAAAGAGCCACCAGTAAACCAACCTGCTGCAAGACCAGTGGTTCTTTTGTTTCGGCATTGGCTTCGCTGTGCTGTAAGCGTAGCGCCAGACTGTCGATCATACGCTGTGCTTTCGCCTCATCGACGATGTCAATATGCAGTACATCGTCGACATAACAGACGGCATCATCCATGAGCTGCAGCATGGCATCGTTTTCCAGCTTCTCACGATGCGCGCCTAAAGCAGAAATGTAGCTCAAAAATGAATGGTTAAGGCACAGCAAACGGAAAGCCGCTTCTCGCAATGCCAGATCAGATTTATTTTCGACCGAGAGATTAGAAACAACGGATGCCAGTTCTGCATCACCGTTATGGGCATCGCGGCGAGCAATACGATAATCCAGTCGGTTATCTTTACCCTGGTGATACTGCACCAGAATAGCATCGAGATAGCGGCAGTTCGCATTCAGGGTGCGTTCAGCAACGGCAGGAAGCCGGCGAAAACGCCAGTCAGGCCAGATAAATGTCACCGCCAGCCAGGCAATACCGCAGCCAACCAGCGTATCAACAATACGCGGTATCGCGACTTCAAATCCTTCGCCCAACAGGTTGAAGCACAGTAACACCAGCAAGGTAATAAACATGGTGGCATGCGCATACTGAACGTTGCGGAAAGCGAAGAACAGCACGCCCGTAACCACAATCAGCATCAATTGTCCTTCAACAGAAGGAACCAGCCACAGCAACGGCAGACCCAGTACAATCCCGGCGAGTGTACCGATAATACGTAATGCCAGGCGACGACGCGTCGCACTGTAATTGGGCTGGCAGACAAACAGACTGGTCAGCAATATCCAGTAACCGTGTTGCACCCCGGTAGCCTGAATAATGCCATAGCCAACGCACAGCAGAAGCGACATGCGGACTGCATGACGAAACAGCGGAGACTCCGGGCTGAGATGGCGGCTCAGGCGAAGAAGAATATCGCTCCAGCCAGTTAGCCCCTCGCTGGATAGCGTCTGGTCATGCGGGGCATCGCCCTCTGTCAGAACTTGCTCTGATTCAATAGTCGCCAACTGGGCATCAATCGCTTTAAGGTTGTTCAGCAGGTAGGCCATGGCTTTGACCTCCGTGCTGTCAGGCTGCGCGGTTTCAAGGCGATGCAGCGCAGCATGCAGGTTTATAAAGACTCGTTCGAAGCGCGCATCATGCTGATAAGGCTCTCGCAGTAAGATTGAGCGCGAGAGCCGTCGGCAAGCTTGTGCCTGTAAAGATAAAAGACGCTGAAAGCGGAACAGAATATCGCTCTCCCCCCATGCTTTACGCAGTGCGTGATACTGCACATGGGAAGAGCTGGCTCGTTCATGGATATCCTGCGCAACAAAATAGTAGTGTAGCGTTCTGCGAGTACCACGCTGACCACGGTCACCGCGCAGTCGTGACTGAATCGATGCTTTGGCCTGATTAAGCAGTTGAACCAGTTGACTGTTCGCCATTGCCACGTCGACCAGCGTTTGGTGATCATCCCCTTCAATATCGGGATCAAACAGGTTGGCTTTGGCTTCCAGATAGCGCGCCAGTTGCGCAAAGCAGCGAGATATATTTTCCTGCAACGGCCGGATAGGGAACAGCAGATGTCCGGATAAGGTCAGAAGGTTGTACCATACTGCACCCAGCAGTAGCAGCACCGGTTGCAGATACCATTGCGGAAATAAATGAATGCCCAGCATGGTATAAATGGCGATCAGTAATGCGCCAAAGGCGATTGTTGCGTAACGAGGCCCCAGTGCGCCGAGCAAAATGAAGCCCCAACTGGACAGCGCTAGCCCGGCAACAAATAGCCACGGATGCGGGAAGAGTAATTCGACTGAAACGGAAGCAATACAAAAACAGACCAGCGTGATCAGCAGGTTACGTAATCGTCCGGCAAGACGATCGTCAAGATCCGCCAGCGCAGCAGCCACGACTCCCAGCGTTAGTGGGATCGTCCAGGTAATCTGATGCAGCCACCAGGGTACGGCAGTGGTGCCTGCCAGCGCCAGAGTGATGCGGATATTGTACAACCAGGTACTGTTAAAGGCGTAGCGGCGTACATTGCCGATCATGGTCTTGTTCATTATCGTAACTTAGCGGAAACGCGCACGTGCGTTGGCTTCACGAGCGGCCTGAGCAACTTCGACGGAAACCACGCGGCGGCCAACCGGCCACAAGGCAATAGCAGCAATTTTAAAATTAGCGATACCAACGGGAATGCCAATAATCGTCACACACTGTGCGATGCCTGCCATGATATGCATCACGCACAGCCACCAGCCAAACAGTACCAGCCAGAAAATGTTCAGCAGAGTGCCGCCAGAATTCAGAAGCGCATTTTTACCTGATGGGTTCAGCTCATCAACATGCACTGCTTCATTACCATAAGGGAGGAGAGACAGTTTGGTTATCTCCCAGCAGGAGCGGGTGAGTGGCAGGGTAAAGATAAAAATAATGCTCACAACCGTGGCCACCAGCCAGGAGAATGTGGTCAGGAATCCACCCAGCACAAAATTCAGAACATTTAATACGGTGCGCATAAAAGAGTTTCCCTTCAGCAGATAACGGTGATTAACCGACAATACCTTGATTGTAACGTGTTTTAGCGCTGGAGAGGTACACGTCAGCCAGTTAAACTGTCTGATGATGAAAATAACCTCAGCCAGGGTCACCGGAATGGAACTGAAAGCAACAGCGTTGGGTAAACATCTGGCACAGCATCCTTATAATCGGGTGCGTCTTCTGACCGCAGGTGTAGAAGTTAGCGGTGAAAAGCATGAGTATTTGATCCCGTTCAATCAGTTACTGGCAATTAAATGTAAGCGTGGGCTGGTATGGGGTGAGCTTGAGTTTACGCTGCCTGACGAAAAGGTCGTGCGCCTTCACGGCACCGAATGGAGTGAAACACAGCGCTTTTTCCACTATCTCAACCAGGAATGGCAGCAGTGGAGTAAGGAAATGAGCGATGTTTCAGCCAGCGTTCTGTTAGCACAGCAGCAGCAAATTTATGAGGCGGAACAACAGGACAAATGGCTGCGTCGTAGTGATATCAGTGCCTGGCAACTGGCGATCCGTAAAGCGTTTGACGCCGTGCCGTTGCCCGCAGAACGATTGGGGGAATTTGATAATTGTCGCGAACCCTACCTTTACTGCCAGCAGTGGCTCCATAACAGCGATGCACGCCGTGTTCAGCGCAACAATGAATGGACCAACCGTATGCTGGAACAGCATGCGGATTTCTTTAATCAGGTGGAAACCTCACCGCTGAATCTTTCCCAGGCACGCTCCGTTGTTAACGGAGAGGATGCCGTGCTGGTTCTGGCGGGGGCAGGCAGTGGTAAAACATCCGTGCTGGTGGCGCGGGCAGGTTGGTTGATGATGCGTCGGCAGGCCAGTGCGGGGCAGATTCTATTGCTGGCGTTTGGTCGCCAGGCGGCCAAAGAAATGAACGAACGTATCCAGGAACGCCTGCATACCGAAGAGATCCAGGCGCGTACTTTCCATTCCCTGGCTTTACACATCATTCAGCAGGGCAGCAATAAAGCCCCCACGATCAGCAAACTGGAAACCGATCATGGTGCGCGTCAGGCGCTACTGATTGAGATCTGGCGACAGCAGTGTAATGAGAAAAAAGCGCATGCGAACGGCTGGCGGCAGTGGCTGACAGAGGAGCTGGAGTGGGAACTGGAGGAAGGCAGTTTCTGGCAGGACGATCGCCTGGCGCGGCGCCTAGCCAGTCGGCTTGAGCGTTGGCTTGGACTGATGCGTATGCACGGCGGAGCACAGGCTGCGATGATCGAGAGTGCACCTGACGAAGTCCGCGATCTTTTCAGCAAACGGGTCAAATTAATGGCACCGATGATGAAAGCGTGGAAGGGTGCGCTGAAAGAAGAGGGAGCGGTTGATTTCGCCGGGCTGATTCATCAGGCGGTAAATATCCTTGATAAAGGGCGCTTTATCAGCCCCTGGAAACATATTCTCGTCGATGAGTTTCAGGATATCTCTCCGCAGCGTGCCGCTTTGCTGGCGGCACTGCGCCGTCAGAATAAACAGACCACACTGTTTGCGGTGGGGGACGACTGGCAGGCTATCTATCGCTTCAGTGGCGCTGAAATGAGCTTAACAACGGCCTTCCATCACCATTTTGGTGAAGGCGACCGTTGTGTGCTGGATACCACCTACCGTTTTAATCAGCGTATTGGCGAAATCGCGAATACCTTTATTCAATGCAACCCTCATCAGTTAAAAAAACCACTTAACAGCCCGATTAAAGGCCATAAAAAAGCCATCTCTTTGTTGCCTGAAGAGCAGTTGGAAGCGCTGATGAACAAGCTGAGTGGCTATGCCTCTGCTGGCGAGAGAATTCTGGTTCTGGCGCGTTATCACCATCTGCGACCGGAAATACTGGATAAAGCCGCAACGCGCTGGCCGAAGCTCAATATTGATTTTATGACTATTCATGCCAGCAAAGGGCAGCAGGCAGATTATGTCATTCTTCTGGGGTTGGCAGAGGGCAAAGAGGGCTTCCCGGCAGCAGCCAGAGAGTCAGTGATGGAAGATGCGCTGTTACCTGCCCCGGAAGACTTTCCGGACGCCGAAGAGCGAAGACTTGCGTATGTTGCAATCACGCGTGCGAAGCAGCAGGTGTGGTTAATGTATGATCGTGATCATCCCTCGGTATTTGTTGCCGAGTTCAGCCGTCAGGGCGTACCGGTATTACGTAAACCCTGACGGCCAGCGCCTGAGTTACTTCAGGCGCTGTTGCAGGTAGCGTTCGTAATCCGGGATCTGGATTTCAACCTGGCGGGCGAACAACGGTGACTGAATAATGAAGTCAGCGGTGGCACGGTTCGTTGCAACAGGAATATTCCACACGGTGGCCAGACGCAGCAGCGCTTTCACATCGGGGTCATGTGGTACCGCATTCAGTGGGTCCCAAAAGAAAATCAGTACATCAATTTTCCCCTCCGAAATCAACGCACCGACCTGCTGATCGCCGCCCATTGGGCCACTCAGCATCGCCGTTACCGGTAATCCGGTGGCGCGTTGTACCAGATTGCCGGTTGTTCCGGTGGCGTAAAGCGTATGATGCTGCAACTGTTCTTTATGAACATCCACCCACTGCATTAAAGCATTCTTACAGTGGTCGTGGGCTACCAGCGCGATATGTTTCTGTGGCTGGAGAGTGCGGGTTGTCTGATCCATTCAGTATCCTGGTTGGGTAGGGCAAGAGGAATAAGCAAACAGAGGATTGAGTGTAGCGCCGGGTATCTGCCGATATCAACTGGTATGCAGGGCCTTCATCAACATCACAAAACGCTGACGGGTGGCTGAATCGACCTGCAAGTACCAAAGACGCAGCATGCGTTCGGCCGGATGCTGGCTGGTTGAGGGATCGGGAAGAACAGAAGCCGATTGAGAGGTACGGCGCATTGGCTGAGCAAAGCGTGGCACCGAGGCGACTTTGTTATCGAGGTTATACTGTATCATTGCCTGTTCGAGATCGTCCTGCGTCTGCAAACGAAGCGCATCCCGTTGGCTCTCAATCTCGACGCCGTGTTCATTCACCAGCGTAAACTGCGGATTTTTGTCGAAGTGCTTTCCGTCATGCAACGTTTGCAACGCGGGTAACTGAATCACGACCGACTGAGTGCTGGCAGTAAATTTGACAATCTGAGGCGCTGAAACCCAGTTGATCGGCGTCTGCGCGTTGCGTGTGACCGTTCTTTCTACACGAAAGAGCAACTGGTGTTCCCCGCGCTCGAGTTCCAGACCTTCTGCGCCTTTGAGCAGCGAACCCGAAATCTTGTGTCCATCCAGTACCAGCAGGTCAATATCGGCTGAAAGCTTCAGCGTTGTCGCCTGCACGGTTGCGGCAACCAGCATCGCTATCAGTCCGGTGATGACCATACGCAGCTTCATTCTTTCTCCAGCAGGGTAAAGGATATAAGGGGGTGTGAATGTATCAAAGTCTTTCAGTATGGCAGCATATTAACATTTAAAAATACTTAATCGTGCTATAAATCGAGAATCGCATGAGTTGCATTTTTTAATGTGGTGAATAAGCCACACTTAGCGGCAATAGAGCCAGTAAGGCAAATGGAGGCAACAATGAGTGATAAAACCATCGCTGATGTTCTGACATCGACAAAAACCATTGCACTGGTCGGCGCCAGTGATAAACCCGGGCGGCCAAGTTACGGTGTGATGGCTTACCTGTTGTCACAAGGTTATCAGGTCATCCCGGTTAGCCCCAAACTGGCAGGCAGTACTTTGCTGGGGCAAACCGTTTACGCTGAACTGAGTGATATTCCCCACAGCATTGATATGGTCGATGTCTTTCGCAATACGGAGGCTGCGTGGGGTGTGGCGCAGGAGGCGATTGCTATTGGCGCAAAATCGCTGTGGTTCCAGATTGGCGTGATCAACGAACAGGCCGCTGTTCTGGCTGGAGAAGCCGGGTTGAAGGTGATCATGGACCGCTGCCCGAAAATTGAAATTCCCCGCCTGGGGCTGGAAAAATAACAAAAAAACCCCGTGTTAACGGGGTTTTTTTAATGCCTGAGGCTGGGGGCCTGGAGCTGCTGGCGGATTGATGCCGCCAGTTCATCTAGAGAGGGCTGTTCAGGATGCTCACCAGGTGATTCCCATGCGATTTGCGCTTCTGCCAGGTAGGTTTGCACCCGCTGACCATCATCATCTTCCATCACCACGTGATACCAGGGTGAGGAGCGAAGCGTTTCGGCGCCGTCAACCTCGTCTATAGCGGGCTCGGTTAATGAGTATTCCGGGTCGACATCAACAATAACCCCGAGAAAACCGAGTAGCTGGTGGCGTACCTGTTGTCCGATACCATATTTGCTGGCAATCATCGTAACCTCCTGAGAAAAGTTGCCCTTATCTCTATATATATGGAGGCAAAGGCAGCGTTTTCAAGTTACAACACGCGGCAGGCAAATCCTTTCAGATACATTCCTTCCGGATAGCTGGCGATAACCGGGTGATCGGCAGCCTGACGGAACTGCTCAATAAATTGAACGTCGCGCTGTGCATCAAGGGCGGCATCGGCAATGATTTTCTGGAACAGGTCAGTCGCCATCAGCCCTGAGCAGGAGAAGGTCATCAGCATCCCGCCAGGATTGAGTAACTGCATCGCCAGCATATTGATGTCTTTATAACCACGGCAGGCACCCATCAACTGGTTTTTGTTCTCAACAAATTTCGGCGGATCCATGATGATCAGATCGAATTTTTCGCCTTCCTCGCGATAACGGCGCAGCAATTTAAAGACATCGTCACGCTGGAACTTCGCTTTGCTCACATCCAGACCGTTCAGCTCCACGTTCTGGCGGGCCACATCCAGCGCAGCCTGTGAGGTATCTACACTGATCACTTCTGAGCAGTTACCCATCAGCGCCGATACCGCAAACCCACCGGTATAAGAGAAGCAGTTGAGCACACGACGGCCTTCCGCGTAGCGGCGGGTTGCCAGGCGGCTGTCACGCTGATCAAGGTAGTAACCGGTTTTATGCCCGGTCTGAATGTCGACCAGCAGTTTCATACCGTGTTCGGTAATCGGCAGCAGCTCAGGCGGAGTATCACCCAGCACTACGCCCTGGGTCAGTTCCAGACCCTCTTTTTTACGCACGCTGACATCAGAGCGGTCATAGATAGCACAATCCGGGTAGCAGGTCTGCAGAGCGGTAATCAGCGGTGCTCGCTGATACTCAGCACCGGCAGAAAGCAGTTGCAGCACCAGGAAGTTGCCGAAGCGGTCGATGGTGATACCCGGTAAGCCATCAGACTCACCGGCAATCAGTCGGTAACTGTCAAGGTTATCGCGCTGCGCCAGCCAGTCACGCAGCTGCTGCGCGGCCTGTAAACGGCGTACGAAGAAATCGATATCAATCGACTCATCCTGCTGCCAGCTCCACACGCGGGCGCGGATCTGCGATTCCGGTGACCAGGCGGCACGTGCCAGCCATTTACCCTGGCTGTCACAGACATCAATAGTTTCACCCGACTGGGCTTTGCCTTCCATACGGGCAACTGCCCCTGAGAAAACCCACGGATGGCGACGAAGTAAGGACTTTTCACGTCCTTTGGCAAGAATCAAACGAACAGTCATATTTTGCTATGCTTACACTCAGAGAATCAGTCGATATTGTCCGGTGCCGACCACGAAAAAGCAATCGGTGTTGGCAAGAGGAGAGAAAATGGCAATCATCTGCATCCGCGTATGGGTCCACGGTAGTGTTCAGGGCGTCGGGTTTCGTTACAGCACTCAGCGGGAAGCAAAAGCGCTGGGCGTGAAGGGGTATGCCAAAAATCTGGATGACGGCAGTGTTGAAGTGCTGGCCTGCGGTGAGGCGCAGCAGGTTGAGGCCCTGCTGGCGTGGCTAAAAGCAGGTGGGCCACGCAGCGCCCGCGTGGAGAAGGTGCTGGCGGAGCCACACCATCCCGCACACCTTCCGCACGGATTTAGCACGATTTAATGTTTACAGGCACTTGGCAGGTTTTGGTAGTCCGGCAATTTTTGTTGCCTGCTTCGCAGGGCCTTTTGGGAACAGTCGGAACAGATAGCGGCTGTTACCTTTCTCTTCGCCGTACTTTTGTGCCATCGCTTTCACCAGCATTCTCACCGCCGGGGAGGTATTGAACTCCAGATAGAAGGCGCGCACAAAGTGCACCACCTCCCAGTGGGCCTCACTTAATTCAATCCCTTCCTCTGCGGCTAACAGCGGGGCCAGCCCTTCGCTCCACGCGGCAGTAGATTTCAAATATCCCTGAGCGTCACGTTCAATCTCTTTCCCGTCAAACTGCACTGTCATTGCCTCACACTAAAAATCGGCGATCAGTTTACCAAACTTTTGGCCCAGCAAAAATAAAGCCCCGCAGTGCGGGGCTTTAATAACGTTGTTTGTATGACTTAGTTACTGCGTGACATACCCAGCAGGCTCAGCAGACTGACAAAGATGTTGTAGATAGAAACATACAGACTGACGGTGGCGCGGATATAGTTGGTTTCGCCACCGTGAATGATGTTGCTGGTTTCCCACAGAATGGCCCCGGTAGAGAACAGCACAAACAGCACGCTGATCGCCATATGCAGGGCAGGGATGTTAAGGAAGATATTGGCCACGACGGCAATCAACAGCACCACAAAGCCCGCCATCAGCATCCCGGAAAGGAAAGACATGTCCTTACGGGTGGTCAGCACATAGGCTGAACAGCAGAAGAAGACTAATGCTGTGCCCCCTAATGCCAGCCCGATCACATCACCCATTCCAGCAGACAGGAAGCTGTTCAGGATTGGGCCCAGGCAATAACCCAGGAAACCGGTAAAGGCAAAGGCCGCCAGAATACCCGCCGGGCTGTTAGCCAGGCGATGGGTCAGGAACATCAGACCATAAAAGCCGACCAGCATCAGTATTAAACCGGGTGCCGGCAGCGCGTACACAGTACTTAGCGTGGCAGTCACCGCTGAGAACGCTAAGGTCAGGCCGAGCAGAAAATAAGTATTACGCAGGACTGTGTGCGTGCTCAGTAACGAGCTGTCGCGCGTGGACGAAACAATGCGATCCATAAATCACCTCTTAGGGTCACGAAAGTAAGACTCAGACTATCATGCAGAATAAGGAGCAGATGGCGGTGGGGAAAGGCGTTTTACCCTTCTTTACGCGCTAATCCGCTGATTCTTTAAACAAGATGGCGATATTAGCGACAATCAAACCGTTTGAGGCTTTTTTTTTGGCAGTTGATACAAAACTCACTTTACAAGCAGAACAGGGATGTTTATAGTGCGCCCCATTGTGGAAGCGTGGCCGAGTGGCTGAAGGCACCGGTCTTGAAAACCGGCGACGGGAAACCGTTCTAGAGTTCGAATCTCTACGCTTCCACCATCAAATCCAACGGGTCAGCGTAAGCTGGCCCGTTTTGCTATGCGCGAAATAAAAAAGCGGGTGATGTGCTGCTGCGGCTTTTTTCTCCTTTTTGATCTCTATTGCTGAAATTTACAGCAAACAATCACAAATGCTCACAAAATCAACAAAGTAGCGAAAAATAGTGTTGGCAAAGTGAAAAACATCTCCTATACTGCGCTCCATCAGTTAGCGAGAGTCTTCTTAAGCAAAGCTGATAACCGTGTGGAAGCGTGGCCGAGTGGCTGAAGGCACCGGTCTTGAAAACCGGCGACGGGAAACCGTTCTAGAGTTCGAATCTCTACGCTTCCACCATCCATTCTGACCCCGTGCTGGCAACAGCGCGGGGTTTTTCGTTTTATCGCATCCCAGATAACCCGTGTTCAACAGTCGCCAGATAAATACAAAAATAATCTTTTACCATATCAATAAATTCCTGAGAAAGTGCGAGTTGCTGTGACTCGTCCTGTATCTTCAGCAGATTGACCTGCTCTGCTGCCTGTAGGCAGCGCCGAATATGTGACCTTGAGACGCCACAGAAAAAAGCGGCTTTGAGAATATTGTAATGAATGATCGGTGATTTCTGTTTGATGCTCTCAAGATAGATATTAAACATAATCATATGACCGCCATCCCGACTCAAAAACTCGCCGCTGCCTGGCACCAAATCATGCAGAAATAACCGATTCAGGGTGATCTCTGAGTAAGTGCGGAAGAATTCCGGCACAAAATTTGGATGTTTTTGATAAAAGTTCAAATCAAAATCATCTATCAACATGGCACAAGGAATCAGCATCGTGTTAATCATGCGCCGGGTTTCTGCCAGCGCTTTCGTTGTCGGTTTATAGTTGAGCTTACGTTTATCTTTTGCATCGCGATAAACCTCCAGTCTTCCCCCCACGCGCAAAAAAAGCAAAAAAGAATCCAGTGAATTACTGCTAAACAGGTCATTTCCAATACAAAATCGTTTAATGTCTTTAAACGTACTACCTGAACGTGTGTAGTAAATACCTAATATGGCTGAGCCGACAATAAATCTGTTTGCCTTGAACAGAGTCTTGAAATAGAGCGGATTAGTTAAGTACTGTTTAAGTAAAAGATCATAGTGGCATTGAATGGCATCATCAATCTTACTCCTCTCCCTGAATTCCCTGGACATACTTTTTAGCTTAACTTCCAGCGCTAACTTCTTCCTACTAACAAAAGGCATACGTAAATATCTTATTTTCTTATTTTAAAATTGGTAAGAATTATCTTATTTGCCACAGGTGATTGTGTCAACCAACTAAGATATTTTGCTTTGCGTTTTTCTCTATGGATTCGATAGCTGGATAATAAACACCTTGTTTTACATGTATTTAGTTGTTGTTGAATATATCGCTCCACTTAAAAATGCTATCACAATGTTAATAATATATTTAACTTTATGTTTTTTAAGGTTTTTAAATTAACAACAAAAATGGACAGTGACTTGATGAAAGATCGGATTAGTATTGCGGCACTTCACAACGGAATACCCGAGATGAGTCTGGCTGTCATTTAAGTAAACTAAAGCCGGAGCTTTTGTGAGGATGGATCATTCTGCAAGACAGATAAAACTCAAGGATATCTAAATGGAAATTAAAAAAATCGCTGCTATTTCACTTTTCACTATCGCAGTGTCAGGTGCAGTTAATGCCGCCGATGAAGGAAGTGGTAAAATTACTTTTTACGGTTCAATCGTCAATGCACCTTGCTCAATTGCACCCAATGTTGACGACCAGAAAATCCCTCTGGGGCAGGTGTCGAATACATTGCTGGCTAACGGCGGAGAGCAGACTGCGATCCCTTTTACCATTGATTTACAGAACTGCGATAACAGCACGAAAAAAACGGTAACCGCGACCTTTACCGGTAAATCCGGTGTGGATGGCCGACTGGGTATTACCGGAGAAGCAAGCGGTGCCAGTATTCTTTTGCGCGATGGTAGCGGCAAGAAAATCGAGCTGGGTACAGCAACTACAGCACAGAATATTAATGGTGGTGCGAACACTCTGCAATTCACCGCAGCACTGAAAGGTGATGGTACAACCGATGAACCTGTTGCTGTAGGCACGGGTGCATTCACCGCGGTCACAAATTTCACCCTGGCTTATCCCTGATATCCTTTTTGCCGGATGAACATGGCGTCCGGGATCCCGGGCGCTATTTATTTGTTTATCAGACGAAAACGGATCCTCCGCCTGCTTAATTATGGAAAAAGTAACATTAAAAATAAAATTTCCAGGGATATTGTCTATTTCCATTTTTCTGGGGTTGGCGGTATGGGGTGGTCGTGTTCATGCTGATGATATTCAGTTCAATACCGATCTGTTTGATGTGGAAGACCGTCAGAATATTGATGTATCGAATTTTACCCATAAGGGCTACATCATGCCGGGTCGTTACCCCATGAATATCCGTCTGAATAACGATCCGCTGGCAGAACGCGCCATCAATTTTTATTTAGCGGAAGACCATCCTGAGACGAGCCTGCCGTGCCTTGATGCGCAACTCGTCAGCGAGCTGGGGCTGCGATCCGAATCTGTCAGTACGTTGAAGTGGTGGCATGAGGGGCAGTGCCTCGATATTCGCAGCCTGAAAGGAATGCAGGCAAGGGGCGATCTTTCCACCACAACGCTGGCGATTAGTGTGCCACAGGCATTCCTCAACTATCAGTCCGCCAACTGGGATCCTCCCTCGCGTTGGGATGAGGGGATCCCTGGCGTGCTGTTTGATTACAACCTGAATAGCCAGGTCCGTTTTACCCCTCATGCCGGTGAGCAGCGAACCACCGCCGGAACAGGCGTCGCCGGTGCCAACCTCGGTCCCTGGCGGCTACGTGCAGACTGGCAGGGGCGTCGCGACACACTCAATGGTATTACGCGCAATACCTTCGACTGGACGCGTTACTCTGCCTCACGCGCGCTGCCGGAAAGCGGAGCCAGGCTGGTAGTCGGTGAGGACTATCTGGTCTCTGATATTTTCGACAGCTTCCGCTTTGCTGGTGTCAGCCTGATCACCGATGACAATATGTTACCTCCCAACCTCCGTGGCTACGCACCGGAAATTACCGGTGTGGCGCGTACCCACGCCAGAGTCGTCGTGATGCATCAGGGACGTGTCCTTTATCAGACTCAGGTGGCCGCAGGGCCGTTCCGCATCCAGGATATTGATGATTCAGTGCTGGGGGAATTACAGGTTCGTATCGAAGAAGAGGATGGGTCGGTTCAGACTTTCACCCTTAACACCGCGACGATCCCCTATCTGACGCGTCCCGGACAGTTGCGTTACAAAATGGCGCTGGGGCAGCCGATAAACGGGCAGCACAGTATGAGTGGGCCGCAGTTTGCCAGCGGCGAATTCTCCTGGGGAGTGAATAACGGCTGGTCGCTGTATGGCGGAGCGATCGGCAGTGAGCACTATCAGGCGCTTGCCAGCGGGATTGGTCGCGATCTGCTGGTGTTCGGTGCCATGTCTTTTGACGTGACTCATTCGGTGGCCCGACTTCCGTGGGGAGATACCCGTCAGGGGAATTCATACCGACTGAGCTATTCCAAACGCTTTGACGATTATGGCAGTCAGGTCACCTTTGCCGGCTATCGCTTTTCTGAACGCGAGTTTATGACGATGGATGCATTTCTCGATGCCGAACGTCACGGTAACGGGCAAAGCAACAGCCGTGAAATGTACACCGTCACGCTGGCTCAGGATTTGCGGGCACTGGGAACCAGCGCACAGCTCAGTTACAACCGTCAAACCTATTGGGACAGGCCGGAAAGCGAACGCTATAGCCTGGCATTGTCGCGCTACTTCGACATTCTGCAGTGGAAAAATGCCAGCCTTTCATTCTCTGCCTGGCAGAACCGTTATAACCAACTGAGTGATAAAGGGCTTTATCTCTCTTTATCATTACCTATTGGTCATCAGGGCACTCTCAGCTATAGCGGTTCGAGTGGGCGCAATAATAACAGCCAGCAGGTTAATTATTACAACCAGATAAATAATAACGACAGTTACAGTCTCAGTGCCGGAACCACCAATAGCAGTAATACCCTGTCCGGATATTATCTGCATGATGGCAGTAGTGCACAGCTGACCGGAAGCGTCAATGTGCAGCAAGATAATTTTCAGGCCTTTGGCGCCTCGTTGAAAGGTGGAATAACCGCGACAGCAAAAGGGGTAGCGGCGCACCGTCAGAACTCTCCTGGGGGAACGCGTTTATTACTGGATACCGACGGTGTTGCCAATATTCCAGTGCGGGCCAACGGCGGAATTGTTTACAGCAATAGTCGCGGGAAATTAGTGATTTCCGATATCAGCAGCTATTACCGAAATCAGGTGGGCATTGATATTAATAAACTGCCGGAAAACGCCGAAGTTACCTCATCCATTGTGCACGCCACGCTCACCGAAGGGGCGATTGGTTATCGTCATTTTCCGGTACTGGCGGGATTGAAAGCGATGGCCGTTATCCGTCTGGAAGAGGGGACATCCCCGCCGTTCGGAGCACAGGTGATGAATGCACGTCAGCAGGCGGTGGGGTTGGTGGCGGATGGCGGCAGCGTTTATCTCAGTGGCATGCAGTCAGGAGAACATTTGAGCGTCTCCTGGGATGGCAGACAACAGTGCCAGATTACGCTGCCGCTATTGAATAAAGACAGGCTGGATAATCTTCTACTGCCGTGTATCGGCGACCACGCGATGTCGGGTAAGCCCCAGAATCAAATCAAGGAATAAATGTAATGAAACAGTCAACAAGCACGGGGGGGCTGAATACCCTTGCCGCCGGTATAGTCTTTTTTTCATCCTGGTCGCAGGCGGCTCTTTCTCTCGATCGTACCCGTATTATTTTGGATGCAGGAAACCCGTCGGTCAGCCTGACCATTGCCAATGAAAATCCCCGGCTTCCTTATCTTGCTCAGGGCTGGATTGAGAATGAACAAGGTGAAAAAGTGAATTCACCGTTAACGGTACTGCCGCCAGTACAGCGCATAGAGGCCGGTGATAAAAGCCAGATAAAGATACAGTCGCTTTCTTCGGTGAATTTACTTTCCCAGGATAAAGAAACGTTATTTTATTTTAACCTGCGCGAAATTCCACCGCGCTCCGATCAGCCAAATACGCTGCAAATCGCGTTGCAGACGAAAATAAAATTATTCTATCGCCCGGAGGCGCTGCAGATTTCGTCCGCGCAATATGCCTCACCGATTCAACAGCAGGTGCAGCTGGTCCGCAAAGGAGGGCGCTACCGTTTGCACAATCCCACGGGTTACTACATCACGATTATTGAAGCCAGCCACGGCAAGGGAGAGGAGCCTCTTAAGGACTTCACCCCGGTGATGGTTGCCCCGCGTGCTGACGTGGAGCTGAATGTCAGCCCCGCTGCGTTGGGGGACGCGCCGGTACTCCAATACGTCAATGATTTTGGTGGCCGATCCAGCCTGATATTCCGCTGCCATGGGATGACCTGTAAGGTCATCACACAAGCATGAAACGTTTGATGCTCTGGCTGATCGTAATGCTGCTGCCGCTAAAGGCGCTGGCCTTCTCCTGCATTGATAAACGCGATGGTAAAGCGTTTGATGCTGTCGGACAGCGCAATATTGATGTCACCGTTAACCTGTCGCCGGAAATTATGATCGGTGACGTAGTGGTGTTCGATCTGTCCCAATACTTTACCTGTCAAAACACCATCCCTGCCCGCTACGTCGACTATATGCGCATCAATGCCGGGACCTATCAAACCTCGCTGGATGCCTCTTTCAACAGCGGTCTGGAGATTAACGGTAAGCGCTATCTCAACCCGATAACCTCAGCGCTGACGATTTATGAGCTGCGCGATGGTAACTGGCATGATCTGCAGGTTAAAGCGTTCTATCAGTTGAAAGATAATCCAGGGCGCGGCGTGTATATCAAGGCCGGTACCGTTGTGGCCAGTATGCAGATGTATAAATGGAGCGCGCCCGCCGGCGGCGTGTTTACCGCTAACTGGCGGGTGATTGCTGCCAATGATGCTTACTACACCTCCGGTACCTGTGCGATCAACAACGGGCAGGATATTGATGTGAGTTTTGGCTATATCGCGCGTAATCAGTTAAGCCAGAGCGCGACCCTGTCGCCGTTCCGCCGTGAAGTGCACATTCCCTATCAGTGTAAAGATACCAGTAGCTGGCCGATAAAAATGACGCTATCAGCGGATGTCAGCAGCTTCTCGGGCAACGCGATTAAAACCACCAATCCTGACCTGGCGGTACAGATTTACCATCAGGGCAAACTGGTCCGTCCGTTCGACAGCATCAGTAGCCGGATTACCAATGGTGTGGGCGGCGATGATTTCAGCTTCGTGCTGCTCAGATCCTCCAATGCGGCGGTGGCTACCGGGCCATTCAACGCCACGGCGGTATTGGTAATGAGTCTGCAATAAAGCCAGTTGCTATTCGGGTCAAGGAGAAAAGATGTCCGATCCACGCTGTTTAACGCTGGTAATGTTCGATCATGACCGTTTCTTTGTCGAGGGGGTTCTGCGCTTTCTACAGTCTCAGTATCCGCATACTGTCAGGAGGCTATCGACCAGGCCGGTCAAAAAAGTGGACCTGTTACTGACGGGACTGGATGCCGTTTCACTCTGTGCCTCGCTGCAGTTCGGGCGGATGATGACAGCAGAAAGCCAGCTAGTCGTGGTTCATCATTCGTTTGAAGAAAGCTGCAGAGGATTACCGCCAGGCCTGCAACGTTACCCCACACGGCATCTTCACCCCAGGCAGTCACTGGAACAACTGGGCAAGGTGTTTAAGCAACTGATACCGGATAAAAATCGGCTGATTACCCTTATCGACCCGCGGGCGGTCAAAGAAGATGTCCTTACGCCACGCGAGAAAATGCTCATTGCACATTTGCGCAGCAGCTTAACACCGCGCCAGATTGCAGCCAGCATGGCTTTACATCCTAAAACCATCAGTACTTACAAACGTTCGGTGATGTTGAAACTGGGGATGCAAAAAAATCTGGAACTTTATCACTGGTTATTTTATTCCTCATTATCAGAAGGGGAACGATCATGACACGATACGGGTCAGCGTGGTTGTGCCTGGCGGTTGCTTTTAGCTGTGAAGGCGCGGATAACGGCTATGGAAAAATTAATATTTCTGGCGTGGTGGTGGATGCCCCATGCTCTATCTCTCCGGGGGCCGATAATATCCAGGTCAACTTTGGTGATGTCAGTGCTTCTGCGCTGCAGAACGGGCATGAGTCCGCAGCGGTGGACTTTTCGCTGGATCTGCTGCGCTGCAGTACCTCGCTGAAAAATCGGGTACGCGTGACTTTCCAGGGTACGGCGTTTCCTGATGGTTTATTTTCGGTCGGGCAGGGTAACACTACCGTGGGTATTGCCGTTCGTGACCGCTTCGGGCAGCAGGTATTCAATAACCAGCCTGTTGCATGGCAGCGCATTAATAATGGCGATAATCAGCTCCGTTTTTCCTCGGTACTGAAAGGACGTGCAGCGGTGGTGAGCAGCGGCAGCTTTCAGACTCAGGTACTGTTTACGGTGGAATACCTCTGAGCCATAAGAAACAGGGCGTAACCGGGACGAACACCCTTCTGTTTTCCCCGGCTTCCTGTTATTTTCTTCACGGGTGGGCGATTAGATCATTCCTAAAAACATCTTGTTTCTTTTCAAACTCCTGAAGCCACTAAACCGCCGGGTGCAGAGTCTGCTATATTCTCACTATTCATCTTTCTATGAGCATCTGGCTTGTACTCTGGAGAGCGGTTGTGGTGAGTCAGTGCCGATGCGCTGATTTATTTCTGCGCTGCATGTTAGGCCAGCCAGCCAGTTTACCCCTTTGAATCAATGGAATACACACATGATCAACAAGTATAGTCTTTGTGCGTTAGCCGTTTGCTCCGCACTTTCCGGGGTTCCTGCCTGGGCTGCTGATAGTGATTACCAGCTGGAACAAGTGCTGATGATGAGCCGCCACAATCTGCGTGCTCCCTTAGCGGATAACGGCAGCGTACTGGCACAGGCGACAAAAAAAGCCTGGCCGAAGTGGGATGTAGCGGGTGGACAGCTGACCACCAAAGGCGGCGTGCTGGAAGTGTATATGGGGCGCTATACCCGTGAATGGCTGGCACAGCAGGGCTTGGTAAAAGACGGTGAGTGTCCGGCACCTGATGACGTCTATGCTTATGCAAACAGCCTGCAACGCACCGTTGCTACCGCCCAGTTCTTCGTGGCGGGGGCTTTCCCTGGCTGTGATGTTGCCGTTTCTCATCAGGATGAGATGGGATCGATGGACCCGGTGTTTAATCCGGTGATCACCAACGGCAGTGAAGATTTTAACAAACAGGCGCTGACCGCGATTAACGGCGAAGGCAAGAAGCTGGCATTGAAACCCGCTTTCCAGCGTCTGGAAAAAATCATCGACTATAAAAATTCACCTGCCTGTGACGGTAAAAAGCAGTGTGATCTTTCCAGCGATAACCAGAACAAATTCAGTGCCGATAACGGTAAAGAACCGAATGTGTCTGGCCCGCTGAAGGTGGGGAACTCACTGGTTGATGCCTTCACCCTACAATATTACGAAGGCTTCCCGATGGAGCAGGTCGCCTGGGGGCAGATCAAAACGCCTGAGCAGTGGAAAGAACTGGCGGCGATAAAAAATGGTTATCAGGACACGCTGTTCACCTCTCCGATTGTCGCACGTGAAGTGGCTGCCCCGCTGGTGGACTACATCCGCAGCTTGCTGGTCGATCAGGATCAAGCCACTGCGCCTAAAGTAACCTTAATGGTTGGCCATGATTCGAATATCGCGTCACTGCTGACAGCCCTTGATTTCAAACCTTATGATCTGCCAGGACAAAACGAGCAAACGCCGATTGGCGGTATGGTGCAGTTCCAGCGCTGGCATGATAAGAAAAATGACCGTGAGTTGGTGAAGGTGGAATACGTCTACCAGACGTCCAGCCAGCTGCGTGATGCGGAAGCTCTGTCCCTGGATAACCCACCGAAGCGTGTCACTCTGCAAATGGCTGGTTGTCCGACCGATGCTAACGGTTTCTGTTCATGGGATCAGTTCACTCAGGTTCTGAACAAGTCGTTGCAGGGAACGCCGTTACAGGTGGCTGAACAGGCACCGGCTGCTGCGCCAGCTACCCCGGCGACCAAACCGGCTGACGAAAAAGCCGTCGTCAATAAGACACTGGCGGACAAAGCGGCCGCAGACCAGGCCGCAGCGGATAAAGCGGCTCAGGCCAAAGCCTCTGCGGAGAAAGCGGCTGCTGATAAAGCCGCTGCAGATAAAGCAGCGAAAGAGAAAGCCGCTGCAGATAAGGCCGCCGCTGAACAGGCCGCAAAAGATAAAGCGGCAGCAGATAAGGCCGCCGCTGAACAGGCCGCAAAAGATAAAGCGGCAGCAGACAAAGCCTCCGCAGACAAAGCGGCTGCCGATAAAGCCGCAGCGGATAAAGCGAAAGCGGACAAAGCAAAAGCAGAAAGCGCGCCAGACGCGAAACCTGCAGCTAACTGATCTGGGGGGAGGCATTGACGTCTCCCCACGTTCAGAGATGAAAAGGGGCGACCTGGTTAACAGGTCGCCCCTTTTTTAATGGCGATATTTTGATGAGCGGGAGCGGCTAAAGAAGACGACTCCCGACACATCCTTAATCCTTACTGATCACCACCAGTTTCTGGTTCACAAACTCTTTAATGCCGAGGTCGGAAAGTTCACGACCATATCCTGACCGTTTCACGCCCCCGAAGGGCAGTTCTGCCGCGGTATTGCTCGACGAGTTGATGTACACCATCCCGGTTTCAATCCGCGAAGCCAGTGCTTTGCCACGGGCGATATCTTTCGTGAACACGGCGCCACCCAGTCCGTAGTGCGAATCATTGGCCAGTTTCACCACGTCATCGTCATTTTTCACCACATAGATCTGAGCCACCGGTCCGAAGAACTCTTCAAAGTACGCCGGATTGTCGCGTGTGATGCCGGTCAGGATGGTGGGCTGATAGAAACAGCCGTCACCCGGTACGGGCGCACCACCGAGCAGCACGTTAGCGCCTTTCTCTTTCGCCTGCTGAACCTGCTTATGCAGACGATCGCGTGCCTCAGCGGAGGAGAGTGGGCCGAGAGTGGTGCTGGCATCAAGTGGATCGCCAATTTTCACCGCCTTAAATGCCTCGGTCATTTTTTCCAGGAAGCGATCGGCCACCTTCTCATGCACCAGGAAGCGTTTGGCGGCGGTACACACCTGGCCGCAGTTGCTCAGGCGGGCACCAACACCGGCCTTCACGGCTTTCTCCAGGTCGCTGTCGTCCAGTACCACAAACACATCGTTGCCGCCCAGTTCGAGCGTGGTCTTTTTCAGATATTTCCCCGCCTGCTGTGCCACTGCGCTGCCGGCACGCTCGGAACCGGTGAGAGCGGCACCCTGCACACGGTCATCAGCGATCAGCGCTGCCACCTGATCGTTACTGGCGAAGATATTGGTCCACGCCCCCGCTGGCGCACCGGCTTCGGTCACCAGAGCCTCGAATAACACGGCACAGTGCGGAACATTTTGCGCATGTTTTGCCAGTACCGGGTTTCCGGCAGCGAGGTTAGGCGCCAGCACACGCATTAGCTGATAAAACGGGAAGTTCCAGGGCTCAACGGCCACCAGAACGCCAATCGGATGGTTCTCTACCCAGGCCTCGCCAAGTTCACTGGGGTAGGGCGTTGGCGCAAGAAAACGCCCGGCATTCTCGGCATAGTAGCGGGCAATCTGTGCACAGAGTTGCACTTCACCGCGACTTTGCTCAATCAGTTTTCCCATCTCAATACTGGCCGCTTCGGCCAGTTCGTCAACACGGCTATCAATCAAATCTGCCAGTTTTTTCAGCACCTGCACTCGGGGCTGGAGATCGCCTTTGGACCAGTCAGAGTGATACAGCGCATCGGCGGTGGCCAGCGCCTGTTCAATCTGGCTGTCGCTATGGTCAGGCCAGGACTTGATCAGCTTATTACTTGCGGGATTAATCGTCTGGTACGGCATTACGCCTCCTTTGGATAGTGTCAGTAATCAGCCGGGTTCTGGCTGTCAGTATGTCAACCCAGCATTAAGCGTAGACGACATGACGGCAGGTTGGTGGGTTCTCAGAGGAGTCTCAGTTGCAAAATGTAAGCGTTGAAACGGCGGGCGCAGATACCCGCCGATGGGGTATCAGACGTTCCTGCGCTCAACCACCTTATTATCCCAGGTGAGCACATCTGCACCGGTCTTATCAAAGGCGCGCAGCAGGACCTCATCGCTACCCTGTTGCTGCCAGATAGCTTCGGCCAGACGCTCATCGTAATTCGCGACCTCAAAGATAGCTTCGGCGATTTCGGGTGACGTTCCGCGCAGACTTGCCCATTCGCCAACGTGATGCGCTTTCGATTGTTGTGTTGCCATAACGCTCTCCTGTGGTTGATGTTGTCCGTTCAATGCCTGATTCGTCAGTATAGAAGAGTGCGCGTTGCCTGCTCGTGGTGCAATCAATGTTTGCTTAAAAAAACAGCGCGTTCACATTTTTTGCCACAATGCATTAATAAAAATTAAGGGGATAAATCAGTGCATTCGGGGCTATCTGGCACAGGAAATGGCGAGTCAGCGATGCATCCTTAGTTGAATACACTATGCTTAACAACGCGGCAGGCCAGCGTTTGCCGCCATTGTTGCCGGGAAACGCCAGCTGAGCACGGGCACAATGCAGTATGATGTCTTAACTATTCGGAGGTAAGAAATGGCAGAACATCGTGGTGGATCTGGAAATTTCGCTGAAGACCGTCAAAGAGCATCAGAAGCCGGGCGTAAAGGCGGCAAGGTCAGCGGGGGGAATTTTAAGAACGATCCTCAGCGCGCCTCTCTGGCAGGAGAAAAAGGTGGCCGCAACAGTCGCGGGAGCAAAAGTAAGACCGATGACGGTAACTAAGCAGCCATGCCGCCCGCCGCCGGGTTCTCCGGCGGCATAAACATCCCCCCATTTTCAACGCTTGACCCCCCGCAGCGAACGCAGCACACTGACGCCAAATTTCCAGCAGAGTGCGCCAATGTCCGGTTTTTTATCACGTTATAAATTTGCAGTGAACCCCCAGGAAGGGGTGCTGATCCTGATCACGATGGTCTGGGGCGGCACCTTCCTCGCCGTGCATCATGCCATGACGGTCAGCGGCCCCTTCTTTTTTATCGGCGTGCGCTTTGCTACAGCGGCCGTGTTGCTCGGGCTGATTTCATGGCGGGTTCTGCGGGGTGTCACCTGGTATGAGGTGAAAGCGGGGGCGCTGATTGGTCTGGCGATTGGCCTTGGCTATGGTTTGCAAACCTACGGCATGCAGACGATTACCAGCAGCAAATCGGCGTTTATCACGGCGCTCTATGTGCCGCTGGTGCCGCTGTTACAGTGGGTTTTTCTTGGCCGAATGCCCGGGCTGATGTCGTGGGTGGGTATCGTGCTGGCTTTTGGCGGTCTGCTGCTGTTGGCGGGGCCGGAAAGCGGTGAGATGGCGTTCAACGCCGGAGAGATTGCCACGTTGTTGAGCACGCTGGCTATCGCGGCGGAGATCATCCTGATCAGCGCCAGTGCAGGAAAAGTCAATGTGCAGCGCGTCACCGTGATCCAACTGGCGGCGGCTTCTCTTTTTGGCTTCGTAATGATGGTCCCGAATGGCGAGTCGGTGCCGCCGTTCAGTCCTTATCTGCTCTACAGCGCCATCGGGCTGGGCATCGCCAGCGCACTGATCCAGGTGACCATGAACTGGGCACAGCGCAGCGTGTCGCCCACGCGAGCCACGGTCATCTATGCGGGTGAGCCGGTTTGGGCCGGGATTGTCGGGCGTATTGCCGGGGAGCGATTGCCGGGTATCGCCCTGCTGGGCGGGGCACTGATCGTACTGGGCGTGCTGATCAGCGAGCTGAAGCTGAAACGGAGAAAAGCTGCCCCTGAAAAGCCTGCGTAAAACGGATGGCATGCCTCATCTCTACGAGATGAATGAAGTGTTCAGCTGTGGATGGGACATGTGGACCGAATTGTTTCGTAGGGGTCGGGCATGCCCGACCCGCACATTCGTACAGAGGGATTAATGATCCTGACGCACTACACTACTGCCGCTGAGTGCGGCGGCGCGTTTATGGCTGAGTAGGGCGTTCAGTAAAATCGCCCCAAACGTTGCCGTACCGATCCCACCGAGCGTAAAGCTGCCGATTTTTAGTGCGAAATCTCCCGCACCCAGTACCAGTGTCACGGCAACCATAATCAGATTACCATTCTGGCTGAGATCGACATTGTTCTGTACCCAAATGCGAGCACCGGCTACCGCAATCAAACCAAACACAACGATTGATGCGCCGCCAATAACAGGCCCCGGGATGGTATGAATCAGAGCGCCAAATTTGGGTGAGAAGCCCAGTACCATGGCAATCAGAGCCGCGGCGACAAAGACCAGCGTGGAGTAAACTTTCGTCACCGCCATCACGCCGATATTTTCCGCGTAAGTGGTGACGCCGCTGCCGCCAACGCCGCCGGATAACATCGTTGCCACCCCGTCACCGACAAATGCCCGGCCCATATAAGGGTCAAGATTGCGTCCGGTCATACCGGCTACGGCCTTGATATGTCCGAGGTTCTCGGCCACAAGAATGACCGCCACCGGCGCAATCATCACCATGGCCTGAGTACTGAACGTCGGGCTGGTGATCAGCGGCATGCCAAACCAGGGGGCATTCGCCAGCAGGCTGAAGTCGACGGGTTTCCCTAATCCAAAGCCGTTGGTCAGCAGCGCATAGATTGCCCAAGCGACAATCAGCCCAACGAGGATCAGCAGGCGCTGCACCATGCCGCGGGTGAATACCGCGACCACGCCGATACACAACACGGTCATGACTGCCATCCAGCTATCGAACATCGAGGCTGAAACGCCGCGCACGGCAATCGGTGCCAGGTTCAGACCAATCGCCATGACAACGGCACCCGTCACCACGGGCGGCATCAATTTTTCTATCCAGCGGGTGCCTGCTTTCATCACCACAAAACCGATCAGGGTGTAGACCAGACCGCAGGCAATGATGCCACCCAGCGCCACGCTGAGGTTCGGGTTCAACCCCTGACCGCTAAAGCCCGTCACGGCGATCACCACGCCCACAAACGCCGCGCTGGAGCCCAGATAACTGGGTACACGGCCTCCGGTAATCAGGAAGAACAGCAACGTGCCCACGCCCGACATCAGGATCGACAGGTTCGGGTCCAGCCCCATCAGCAAAGGCATCAGCACGGTGGCACCAAACATGGCAACCGCGTGCTGCAGGCCCATCACTACCGTTTGCCCGAGGGGCAGTGTTTCATCAGGCGCGACGATACCGGTTGTCGACGCCGTCGTTTTCGACCATTGAGGGAACCAGGAACCTGTCATCGTTATCTCCAGAGTGTGAGCACTGCATTGACCGGCGAGTAAAGCCCGGGATCAGAAACTACGTTGTGGTAACGGGTGGTAGCCACGATCGAAATAGATCAGGCCATGGCTGCTGTCGCTGAAAACCAGTGCCTGTGCTTCGCACACTAAAATGTCGTGGGTACCGACGCTCATCACCTGCGTCACCACGCAGTCAAACGACACCAGTGCGCCACTGAGGATCGGCGATCCGGTGACCAGTGTTGACCAGTCAGCGGCGATAAATCGCTCGGTCATCGGCGTTTTACCGCCAAACAGGTTAGATAACGCTTCATGACCGGACGCCAGCGTATTCACGCAAAGCTGTCTGTTTTCTCTGAAGGTCTCATACACCGATGCGGAACGGTTCAGGCACACCAGCAGCGTCGGTGGCGTGTCGGTGACGCTACATACTGCCGAGGCAGTAAATCCGGCACGTCCGGCAGGGCCATCGGTGGTGATAATATTGACGGCGGCACCCAGGCGCGCCATCGCATCACGGAACTGTTGCTTTTCCACGCCGGTGACAGGCGGGGTGGGTGCCAGGGTATTCAGGGTTTCTGCCATAGTGGCTCCATATCAGCGGTATTCGCGGCCAGGCTGTCATCTTGCAGCCAGCCCATCAGCAGGTGATTAAAGGTGGAAGCGTCGGTGACACTCATAGCGTGGCCACCCCAGTTCATGCGTTGCAGGGTGGCGTGCGGCAATGCTGCCAGCAGTTGTTCGGAACAGGTCCATGGCACCAGCAGGTCGTCGCGTGAACAGAGCAACAGCACGGGCTGGGTAATCTGCGCGGCATGAGAACTGTAGTCGCAGGCCATCAGCGCATGCAGGCGCTTGAGCAAGTTATCCATACCCTGAAAATGCGCCGTATGCAGCGTATCTTCAGCTTCAATACGTGCCTGATGTTCCGACAGCCAGTCAGCGGGATAAAGAAACAGTGGCTGGGCACGAACATAAGCCTCGACCCCGACATTAAGCAGCAGATCCTGGCGTACGCGGAAACAGCGACGGGTGTGTGCATCCAGTTGTAACCAGCCGTTAACCAGCACCAGCCGCGACACACGTTCGGGGTAGTCGAGTGCCAGCTGTAGGGCAACCATGCCACCGAGCGCATGGCCAACTATATCGAACTGCATAATATTGTGCTGTTCCAGCAGCATCGCCAGCTCACTGGCCATCTGCGACATACTGTAGCCTTCAGGCAGCGTATCCGGACTTTTTCCGGTGCCGCGCTGGTCGTAAACCACCACGCGAAATGCCGCGCGTAGCGCATTCATTTGCGGCAACCAGAAACTCCCCAGTCCGCCCAGTCCGGCAGATAACACTACGGTTCTGGCCCCGGGTTCATCGCGGCCTGACAGCTCAATATGCATGAGTCACTCCTTATTTACCGATATGCGCCACGCTGGCGATTTCAATCAGCGCATCGGGTTTCACCAGTCCGCACTGAATGCAGAAGCGGGCGGGCTTTTCGCCGGGAAAATAGTCTGCGTACACCGCGTTCACGGCAGCGTAGTTACTCCAGTCGGTAATAAAAATGGAGTTAAATGTCACGTCATCCATTGTGCCGCCTGCGGTTTCAATCACGCTCTTAATCGTTTCCAGCACGTGGCGGGTTTGCGCGGCGGCATCTCCCACGTGAACCACATTATTGTCTTTATCGAACGGCAGCGTGCCGGAGACATACACCACGCCATCGGCCAGCGTTCCCGGAACAAAAGGGGCGATCGGTACGCTGGTGCCTGGTGGGGTAATAATCGTTTTTGGCATTGTTTTTTTCTCCGTTTAAAAAGCAGGTGTCAGGCTGTCTGGGCTGCAGTGGCCGGTTCCGTTTGTAATGCCGAGCAGAAACTGCCGACGTCAGACACCCAACCAAAGAAGGTTTCAATATTGAACAGGGCGGCCTGCTGGGCAAACAGTGGGCCTGCCTGATAGGTGGCGTCCTCAAGGACGATGCCGAAGTATTCAAGGAAGAAACCGTCACGCAGGGTGGACTCCACGCATACGTTGGTAGCAATGCCGGTAAACACTAAATGACGGATGCCCCGACTGCGCAGCATGCTGTCGAGTGCAGTATTAAAGAAGCCGCTATAGCGCGGTTTAGGCAGTACGATATCGCCCGGCTGCGGTGTTAGCTGATCGACCAGCTCATAATCCCAGCCACCCTTTGCCAGCAACGTGCCCTGCAGTTCCGGGTTCTGGCGCATGGTTTTCAGCGCATTCGATTTATGCCAGTTCGGTGAACCGGGTCCGCCGGCTTCGACGTACTGATCGTCCCAGCCATTCTGGAACCAAATCACCTGGATCCCGGCCTGACGGGCAGCCTTGACCGCCACATTGATCTGATCGATGACCGGGCGAGTGGCCGACACGTCAAACCCGGCGAGATCGAGATAGCCGCCGGTGGTGGCATAAGCATTCTGCATATCCACGACGATCAGCGCCGTTTGCTCCGGTGGGAAGACAATCGCTTCCGGGCGCGCGGGCAGGGTGATAGCGTCCAGGGTGGATGCGGTAGTGCACACAACAGCAGGTTTGTTATTCATTATGCCACCTCCTGTGCAGCATCAATCACATCGATACGGCACTGCATCAGCGGCTGGATACGCTCGCCAAAGTTCTCAATACCTTGCAGGAAGTCATCGAAGGTCAGCAGCACGCCGTGGGTGCCTTCCACCGTGGCAACGTCGTCGAGCATCCGCGCCACGTTGGCATAGGAGCCGACGAGGGTGCCCATATTGATATTCACGGCGGAAGTCGGGTCGGCCATCTGGCGTACGTTGGTGTCGCTGCCGGATCGTTTGTCCTGCTGGCTTTGGGTGGTCAGCCACGACAGCGCCTCTTCATCGGCACCGGCTTTGTAATGTTCCCATTTGGCGCGTGCGGCCTCATCGGTTTCATCAGCGATGATCATAAACAGCACATAGGAGCCGACATCGCGGCCTTGTGCATCGGCTGCGCTTTTCATCCGAGCCGCCGTCGGGGCGAAAGCGGTTGGCGTATTCACACCCTTACCAAAACAGAAGTTGTAGTCGGCGTGTTTGGCTGAAAATTCCATGCCTGCGTCGCTCTGTCCTGCGCAGATGACCTTCATCGGTTTCTGCGGTTGCGGGCTGAGGCGGCAGTCATTCATGGTAAAGAACTCGCCTTTCAGGTCGGACTTACCGTTGCCCCACAGATCGCGCAGGACGCTGACATATTCAGTCAGATAGTCGTAACGGCGTGAGAAGTATTCATCACCCGGCCACAGGCCCATTTGATCGTATTCGGGTTTCTGCCACCCGGTCACCAGGTTGACGCCAAAGCGGCCATTAGAGATGGAGTCGATGGTTGACGCCATGCGGGCCACAATCGCCGGAGGCAAGGTCAGGGTGGCGGCGGTGGCATAGATTTCAATGCGCGAGGTGACGGCGGCCAGGCCTGCCATCAGAGTAAAGGACTCGAGGTTATGGTCCCAGAATTCGGTTTTGCCACCGAAGCCGCGCAGTTTGATCATAGAGAGCGCAAAATCGAAGTGATAATGCTCTGCCTTCTGCACAATCGCTTTGTTCAGTTCAAAGGTCGGCATGTATTGCGGCGCGTTTTGAGAAATTAACCAGCCGTTGTTACCGATCGGGATAAAAACACCAATTTTCATGTGACATCCTCTGCTTGAGTGAAAGAGTGAATCCCGGCGCTGCGATGCATCCTGCAGTTTCCTTTGAAGCGGCGCTGTGAATCAAATTGCAAAGGCTGTGCCAGTTTGAAAATTGTTATTTAAAACAGTGAGTTGTTTTTTGTTTGTAAAACTCTGGTGGAATGAGTGGTCCATTTCAGACCATTTGGTAAAAAAGGTTGCACAAAAAGCAGGCGAGGATGGTCAATTAGAGTGCATGCCTAAGGGACAGCGCTAATTAGGTATGCGTCAGCTGTTTTGCTATTATCCCCGCAACCCACATGGATCATGGAGTCACGGTGAATTCTACTGATAAGTTACCGGCTAAAGCCCCGACGCGTCGTTCGCGCGCGGTGGCTGCAAAGCGTTCCGCTATTCTCTCTGCGGCGCTGGAGTTTTTCTCACAGTTCGGCATTCATGGCACCAGCTTGGATAAGGTAGCCGAACGTGCAGATGTATCGAAAACCAATCTGCTTTACTACTTCCCCTCTAAAGAAGAACTTTATATTGCTGTGCTGAAGGACCTGCTGGATGTCTGGCTGGCACCGCTGCGCGCGCTGCGCCACGATCAGCATCCTCTGGAGGCAATACGCGATTACATTCGTCTTAAGCTGGAGGTTTCACGCGATCACCCTCAGGCTTCACGTCTGTTCTGCATGGAGATGCTGCAAGGCGCACCGTTACTTAAAGCCGAACTGGCGGGGGATTTGCGTCATCTGGTTGAAGATAAGGCGGCCATCATAGAAACCTGGGTTTTGCAGGGAAAACTGGCCGCTGTTCAGCCTGATCATCTGATCTTTATGTTGTGGGCCACGACCCAGCACTATGCTGACTTCGCCACCCAGGTGGAGGCGATAACCGGGCAGACGCTGAATGATGAGCATTTCTTCAACCAGACGGTCGAAAATGTGCAGCGTATGGTGATTGAAGGTATCCGCGTACGCTAAGAGCCGTGATTAACAGGGAGCGATGATGGATTCCGTTTCACAATTGGTATTGGGCGCATCGGTCGCTGTTGCCGTGATGGGGCGTAAAGCCCCGGTATGGCAGGCGGCTGCCGTGGGGGCGGTTTGTGGTACGCTGCCCGATCTGGATGTCTTTATTGATCACGGCGATGCCATCCGCAATATGACTCTGCACCGCACTGAGAGCCATGCGTTGTTCTGGCTGACGCTGGCGTCGCCGCTGCTTGCCGGGTTGTGCAGCCGTCTGTGTCGCCAGCCGCAGGCTTTCGGACGCTGGTGGGCGGCAGTGTGGCTGGCGCTGATTACTCATCCTCTTCTTGACCTGACCACTATATATGGCACGCAGTTAGCGCTGCCTTTCACCGATCGTCCTTTTGCCATCGGCAGCATGTTTATTATCGATCCGCTATATACTCTGCCCTTGCTGGCCGGGCTGATAGCGGCACTGGTATGGCGACACCGTCACGGGCGGCGCTGGAATACGCTGGGCTTAAGTCTGAGCTGCCTGTATCTCGTCTGGAGCATGGTGGCGCAGGCATGGGTCACTCACGAGGTGAAGCAACAGCTGGTTCAGCAGCACGTCAGCGCAGAGCGACTGCTGGTGACGCCCACGGCATTTAACACAGTACAGTGGCGTGTGGTGGTGATGTCGGCTGATGATTATCAGGAAGGATTTTGGTCGTTATTGAGCCCGGATAAGCCGCTGGCGCTTACCCCTCATGACAACGGCAGTGCACTGTATCAACAGTACAGCAGTAACTGGTATGTTCAGCGCGTGGTCTGGTTCAGTCGTGGTTTTTATGCGATGAAGCGGGTGGGGGATCATATTACGATCACTGACCTGCGGATGGGGGAAGAACCCAATTACAACTTTACCTTTGATCTCGGCCCTGAGCCATTACAAGACGGGCCATTTAAACCGGAACGCTTGCCGGTTCAGCGCCCTCCACTGGGGCAGGCGCTGCATAAACTGTGGTCACGATTCTGATGCAGCAGGCAAGGTTGACCTGGCCTGCTTGTTTATCAGGCAGATTTACGCTGACGCAGGAACCATCCCACCGCCAGAATGATAAACCACAGTGGCGTGACCATCAGCGCCTGACGGGTATCCTCTTGCAGCGTTAACAGCACCAGCACAAAGGCAAAGAAGGCCATACACACCCAGCACATAAATTTGCCCAATGGCATTCTATAGCTGGATGTCGCGTGGCGTTCCGGATGCTTCTTGCGGTAGGCCAGATAAGAGCAAAGGATAATCGTCCAGACAAACATAAACAGAATGGCAGATACCGTCGTGACCAGCGTGAACACCGTCATCACATTGGGGATCAGGTAAATCAGCGCGACGCCGCCCAGCAAACACAGGCAGGAGAAGAACAGACCTGTGGTCGGCACCGAACGGCGTGACAGCAACCCAAAGCGGCGATGTGCCACACCCTGCTGAGCCAGACCGTAAAGCATGCGGCTGGTCGAGAAGATGCCGCTGTTAGCCGATGAGGCCGCGGAGGTCAGTACCACAAAGTTCACGATGCTCGCCGCTGCCGGTAAACCAATCAGCATAAACATTTCAACAAACGGGCTACGATCGGCCACCACCTGATCCCACGGCGTCACCGCCATAATCACCATCAGCGACAAAACGTAGAACATAATGATGCGTAAAGGGATGGCGTTAATGGCGCGTGGCAGGACGGTCTTAGGGTCATGCGTTTCTGCCGCCGCAGTACCGACCAGTTCGATACCCACAAAAGCAAACACCGCAATCTGGAAGCCGGCGAAGAAACCACTCAATCCTTTCGGGAACATCCCGCCGTGATCCCAGATGTTGCTCAGGGAAGCGGTACCGCCACCCGGTGACGGATAATGCATCGCGACCAGCACAATGCCGGTGGCAATCAGCGCAACAATGGCGACGATTTTAATAATCGCAAACCAGAACTCCATCTCGCCGAACAGTTTCACCGTCGCAATATTGAGCGACAGGAAAACGACGATGCACAGCAGGGCGCTCATCCAGATAGAGAAGTCCGGGAACCAGAGCTGGAAATAGGAACTGATGGCCACGACATCGGCAATCCCGGTGACCACCCAACAGAACCAGTAGGTCCAGCCGGTGAAATAGCCTGCCCACGGACCCAGCAGGTCGGCGGCGAAGTCGCTGAAGGATTTGTACTCAAGATTAGAGAGCAGCAGCTCGCCCATCGCGCGCATGACAAAGAACAGCATAAAACCGATGATCATATAAACGAAAATGATCGACGGCCCGGCAAGGCTGATCGTTTTTCCAGATCCCATAAACAGACCGGTGCCGATAGCACCGCCGATGGCGATCAGCTGAATATGGCGATTGTGCAGATTGCGCTGGAGCTGGTCCGCTCCTTTTTCAGAGGCAGCAGCCTCTTTTGATTGATCAACCATTAATGGGTTTCCTGTCCTGTGGTAATGATATGAAAGCTCTGATGGCTTTTCGTATGTCTGATGTTGTTGAGGTTAGTGCGATCAAGAGCTTAACGTAAAATCCCGGTCGATAAAGCAAAATTGCAGCTAAACTACGATAACGAAGCGTCATATGCTTAAAAACCCGGCATCACTTCTTTGTGCCAGGGTAAAAGGAGGGGAGTTGAAGCGATTCATCACGTTGGTTGCTGTTCTCCTCGCCGGAGGATGGCTGTGTTCGCTGCTGTTACGTGTTTTACCCCCCGCCTGGGATCCCTTTGCGCCATTGTCGGTCACCGATGCACCGACGCTGGTTACACGTTATAAACTGAAGAGACTGGCTGCCAACCCGGAGGCCTGTTTCGCGGTGCTGCAACAGGCTCGAACACAGGGATATCTGAGCTACACCCGACCAGGCACACAGCAGGGACGTTGTCCGTTGGTTGACCCGGTCAGAATAACGGGCTTTGGCGATGTGACCCTCAGCAGCACCTTCCTCAGCAGCTGCACGCTGGCGGTCAGCAGCACGATGCTGGTCACTCAAACGCTCAAACCCATGGCTACTCGTGAGCTGGGGTCGCCACTAACGCGCATTGATCACCTCGGTAGCTACGCCTGTCGTAATATTTATCACCGTGCAGAAGGTCGCTTAAGTGAGCACGCCACGGCTGACGCCTGGGACCTCAGCGGTTTTCGTTTACAAAACGGCCAACGCATCAGTGTACTGAGTCACTGGAGAGGCGGAGATGATCGCAGCCGATGGTTGCACCTCGTCTTTGCCCGTAGCTGCCATCTGTTTGGTAATGCCTTAGGACCGGAATATAACGCGGCACATGCCAATCATTTTCATCTCGGTATGCGCGGTTTTGGTTTGTGCCGCTGAAAGCGCGTGGAGATGGCTGATACCTGCGGACTATAAATGAGACAACGAGTGATGAGCAATATTGATATAGCGCGATGCAATTAATGATGCATAAAGTCGATGCATTTGTAGGGCATGCACTCATGCTGCTTGTTTCAGGAGGCAGGTATTCGCAGAGACGTATTTTCGCATAACAATACGCAGCAGAACTTAAAACGAAAAGATGATGATGCAAATTGTACATATTGCCGTTAACCCCATGTGACAACTGTGGGATTGTCTGCTGTTGCTACATAGTCATTAACCTATTGCGTGAAAGCCAAATGGTAACAGGAGGGAGGTAATTGATAGTTATATCAATAAGTTTTGACTTTTTGTCGGACGAGTCACATTTTTTTTACTGAAAAAAAGCCCTGAAACACTGTAAAACTATTGTGCGTAAACGCCATGACAAAAGGGGCAAAATTATTGAATCTTTATAGGAAAAATCCTATTCTAACCCCTGTGGTGAGTGGTGCGATAAATCGATGTATCTCGTTGGCGACACTGAGAACAAAATGTGACATAGGTTATTATCGGTCTGGTGTCCATTTTTTGGGCTTATTTTCCTGGTGATTTTTATGCCCAAACAGATCAATACCTGAACGTTGTAAACTGTTTTTTGTTCAGAAATATCACTCTGGACAATTAAAATTTTTACTCGATTTCATTCATTTTTTTACTGCCATATTCACAATGACAATTATAATCAGGGCGGGGATTTTCCCTGTCGGACTGAGGCATTAATGACATCTGAGAACTATTTCAGTTGGCGAAACAGGATGCAATTGGCTTTTGGTACGGGAAGCAACACCGCTCATATTACCAGGATAATTGAGCAACAGGCGGGGGAGCTGGAATTCGATTTTTATGCTCTTTTTATTCGTCATCCCGTTCCTTTTACCCGGCCAAAAACTTTTTTTTACAGTAATTATCCGCAGAAGTGGATTGAGTATTATTTGCATGAAGACTTAGTGCAGCGCGATCCTGTGATGAAGAAGTGCCGTTCACCGGGAGCGATGTGGTTGTGGGGAGGCGATCTGCTCCCCGAGGAGCAGTGCGTTCTGCAAGCTGCCAGAGAACATGGTATTTATCACGGTATTTCTTGTTCCGTGATGGCGAAAAACAGATCCGTAGGTATATTATCGCTGTCGTCTGCCAATCCTTCTAAAATGATAGCGTTAACGACAGAACTTGAACTTAAACTCCAGTATATTTCGGAGCTGTCAATGGCTGCATTGATCGAAATGGATGATATTTCGATGCTGGCAACCAAACTGGAATTAAGTGAAAGAGAACTCGAAATTCTCAAATGGACCGCAGAGGGAAAAACATCGGCAGAAATATCACTGATCCTCTCTATCTCAGAGAATACCGTTAATTTTCACCAAAAAAACATGCAAAAACGATTTAATGCACCAAACAAAACGCAAATTGCCTCTTATGCCGCAGCAATCGGTTTAATCTGAAAGAGGATGCAACTACCAAATTTGGTAGTTTCGAATTGCCACCCGGTTGTCTACCCTGCGCCCAGGGTAACAACCCTGCCCGAACCGTCAGGAGCGGCGCTCACGAGGGAATGCGACAGGGGATCATGAATGAAGATTATCCAGACCAAGCTGAAGGACATGCCGTCATCTTTACTGGCAGAATTAGGAAGTTATCGTTACAGCGTCTTTGCCAGAGGTGAAGGTTGGTCGATTCCGTCTCGTCTCAGTACCCCGGGCCAGGAGTACGATCGCTTCGATCGTTCCGATGTGATCTGGTTGATTGCCTGGACTGCGCAGTTTGGTATCTGTGGTTGTGCGCGTTTAATGGCATGGCAGGATCCGGACAGCAACCGTTCAGCCGCAGGTGCTGAAAATAGTAACAATGAGAGTGATATCGTCTGGGAAATGTCACGTTTCTCTGCCCGGCTTGAAATTGATGCGGAGTTGCCGCTGAACATTTTATGGCATGCGGTGCAGTTGGCGGGACAATCGGGCATTCAGTATCTCTACAGTGCGGCAACGCCGATGCTGGAGCAGATGTTTGAACAGCATCAGGTGAACTATGATCCGCTCACACCAGGGATCATTCAGTCAGAAGACAACCTGTTTGCGGTCAAAATCCCGATTGCTCAGCCGAATCTGGCTGAAAAGTTCCATGGCGCACGTCGCTTCCGGCCTGAAGAAGTGCTGCCTACACTTGGGGTATCTGTTAGCTGGGGGCCACGCGGGCGCTAAGTTTATTATCCATGCCATTTCGACCACAGCGTGATCAGCACCCACGCTGCTACGCCCCAGCATAATACGGCTGCCAGCAGTGCCAGTGGCAGCCGCATCATCGTAATAAAATACCAAAGTGCCAGCAGATAGATAAAGTAGGGCAGAATCGCCCACATGCCAAAGACGATGGTGGTTCGCAGCGCCTCGATGCCCCGCTCACTGGCCACAATATAGTGGGCTATCAGTGCGAAGGTGGGAAACAGCGGAATGAGACCGGCAAGATAGTAATGACGGGTTCTCGATAACAGGCCGATTAACACCACGACCGCAGCACCCAGTATTGCTTTGAAAAGTAAGCCCATTGCTTTGTTCTGTCAGTTAAAACACTACGGTGTGACAAAACCAATAAAAAAGCAACGGGCGTTTAACGCGGCGGGAAGGCGGGTGTATTACTGACGATAAGCGTGTTTGATCTGCTTGACCGTATTGCTGAACACTTCTGCCTGCTGCTGATCTTCCAGCGCGGCGATGTAGCGTTCCATATTGATGATGACTTTACCGGCATCTGCCTGACCCATACCTTTCAGCATCAGTGTGACAAGTGCTTTCATGCACGTCACTTCGTTAGCTAATGCCTGCACTTCTTCGCTGGTTGAAAAGTCAGTCTCGCTCATGATTTCTCCCGATAGTCTTTGAAAAAACAGTGCTTCCGGTTAGTTTACCAGGCACGTAAAGTGTTCGAAAGTATATCATATAATGGCATGAAGAAAGCAGTGAGTCGGTTAAGATTAATGATAAAACAATCGGTTGTGCGTTAGTGTTATGTCACGTTGTAGAAAGTGCTAAAATTTAGGAAAATATTGACTTTATTTTTAAATGAAAAATAGCATTTTTTATACAACTTATTGTAAATTATAATTTATTTTATTATGGTGCTGGCGGATGAGATTTTTTTCGACCTAAAAGATTAACGTTTACAAGTTACACCTTTGCATTATTGAAGAATTTACGTGCTATTTAGCCTCTACAGATAAATTAGATTTGGTATAAAGTTCGACATTATTTCTGTTCTAACAGCCGTGAAAAAGTAGTAACATCATCGGCCTGCCAATGTTTTTTTCGCCACCTGCCTTAGCCGCTTAAGGAGCATCGTTTGATAAGCGTTTTTCTTGTTGATGACCACGAGCTGGTTCGCGCAGGTATTCGTCGCATCCTGGAGGATATCAAAGGTATCCAGGTTGTTGGAGAAGCGAACTGCGGTGAAGATGCGGTAAAATGGTGTCGTGCTAACAGTGCTGATGTGGTGCTGATGGACATGAATATGCCAGGTATTGGCGGACTTGAAGCGACGCGCAAGATTATCCGTTACACGCCAGACTGCAAAATTATCATGTTAACGATTCATACCGAAAACCCGTTGCCAGCAAAAGTGATGCAGGCGGGGGCTTCTGGTTATCTCAGCAAAGGGGCAGCGCCGCAGGAAGTGATCAGCGCGATTCGCTCTGTCAACTCGGGGCAGCGCTATATTGCCTCCGATATTGCGCAACAGATGGCACTGAGCCAAATCGAACCGCAAAAAGCGGAATCGCCGTTCAACAATTTGTCGGAACGCGAGTTGCAGATTATGCTGATGATTACTAAGGGCCAGAAAGTGACGGAAATCTCCGAACAACTCAATCTGAGTCCTAAAACTGTTAACAGCTATCGTTACCGCATGTTCAGCAAACTGAATATCAGTGGGGACGTGGAGTTAACGCATCTGGCCATCCGTCATGGCCTGTACAGCGCGGAGCCGTTAATCAGTAGTGAATGATCAGTTTGATGCAAAGTATTTCCTGAAAACCGTCACCAGCCAGCCCGGCGTTTACCGGATGTATGATGCTGCGAGTACGGTTATCTACGTTGGCAAAGCGAAAGATCTCAAAAAACGGCTCTCCAGCTATTTTCGCGGAAACCTCGCCAGTCGTAAGACGGAAGCGCTGGTGGCGCTGATTTGCCAGATAGACGTGACGGTGACCCATACGGAAACCGAAGCGCTGCTGCTGGAACATAACTACATCAAACTTTACCAGCCGCGCTACAACGTGCTGCTGCGTGACGATAAATCCTATCCCTACATCTTTCTGAGCGCGGATGCCCATCCGCGCCTGGCAAGCCATCGCGGTGCCAAGCATGCGAAAGGGGAATACTTCGGTCCTTTCCCTAACGGCTATGCGGTGCGAGAGACGTTATCGCTGTTGCAAAAAATTTTCCCGGTACGCCAGTGTGAAAATAGCGTGTATCGCAACCGCTCACGTCCGTGTCTGCAATACCAGATTGGTCGTTGCCTTGGGCCTTGCGTGAAGGGGCTGGTGACGGAAGAGGAGTATGCGCGCCAGATCGACTATGTGCGCTTGTTCCTTTCGGGTAAAGACGATCAGGTCCTGAATCAGCTAGTTGCACGCATGGAACATGCCAGCCAGGAAATGCGCTTTGAAGAGGCCGCCCGTCTGCGCGATCAGATACAGGCGGTGCGCCGCGTCACGGAAAAACAGTTTGTCTCCAATCAGGGGGACGATCTGGATGTCATCGGTGTTGCGTTCGACTCTGGAATGGCCTGTCTGCACGTATTGTTTATCCGTCAGGGTAAGGTGTTGGGCAGCCGAAGTTATTTCCCGAAAGTGCCCAGTGGCACAGAACTGGCTGAAGTTGTGCAGACATTTGTGGGGCAATTCTATTTGCAGGGTAGCCAGGCACGCACGTTACCCGCTGATATTCTGCTGGATTTCCAGTTACCGGAAAAAGAGCTGCTGGCGGACTCGCTGACAGAGCTTGCCGGAAGGCGTATTGCCATCCAGAGCAAACCCCGGGGCGACCGCGCCCGTTACCTGAAGCTTGCCCGCACCAATGCGGCTACCGCGCTGGTGACGCGTCTGGCACAGCATTCCACTATACACCAACGGCTAACGGCTCTTGCCGACACCCTGAAGTTACCGGCTATTCGTCGTATGGAATGTTTTGATATCAGCCACACGATGGGGGAGCAGACGGTCGCCTCCTGTGTGGTTTTTGATGCCAACGGGCCACTGCGCAGCGAATATCGTCGCTATAACATCACGGGCATCACCCCCGGTGATGACTATGCGGCCATGAACCAGGTGCTGCGTCGCCGTTATGGCAAGGCCATTGAAGAGAGCAAAATTCCTGACGTAATTCTGATCGATGGTGGCAAAGGCCAGCTTTCACAGGCGAAAGACGTTTTCGCTGAACTGGATGTGACCTGGGATAAACATCATCCTCTGTTGCTGGGGGTGGCAAAAGGCACCGATCGTAAAGCCGGGCTGGAAACGCTGTTCCTTGAACCGGAAGGGGAGGGATTTGCTTTGCCGCCAGACTCTCCGGCGTTACATGTTATCCAGCATATTCGTGATGACTCTCACAATCATGCAATAACAGGCCATCGTAATAAACGGGCTAAAGTGAAGAACACCAGTGCGCTGGAAACCATTGAAGGGATCGGTCCAAAACGGCGCCAGATGCTGCTCAAGTACATGGGAGGCCTGCAACCGTTGATCAATGCCTCTATGGAAGAAATCGCCAGTATCCCTGGAATTTCACATGCGCTGGCTGAAAAAATCTTCTATGCGCTGAAACACTAAGCATTGCAACACCCGTAGCAATGTAGGAACATAGGGACAAATTCTACTCTGTCCAAACAGTTAGCGTAATTATGCCATTTAATATTCCGACCTTACTTACCCTGTTTCGCGTTGTATTAATCCCATTCTTTGTACTGGCATTTTACCTGCCATTTCAATGGGCTCCACTGGCATGCGCACTGATTTTCATCTTTGCTGCGGTGACTGACTGGTTTGATGGTTACCTGGCCCGTCGCTGGAAACAAACGACCCAGTTCGGGGCGTTCCTGGATCCGGTGGCCGATAAAGTGATGGTGGCGATCGCGTTAGTGCTGGTGGCCGAGTATTTCCACTCATGGTGGATCACCTTACCGGCTGCCACCATGATTGCCCGTGAAATCATCATTTCAGCTCTGCGCGAGTGGATGGCTGAAATCGGCAAACGCAGCAGTGTGGCCGTTTCGTGGATTGGTAAAGTCAAAACCACGGCCCAGATGTTGTCACTGTTTGCGCTGTTATGGCGCCCGAACAGTATTGTTGAGGGCGTTGGCGTTGCCGCGTTGTACATTGCCGCTGTGCTAACCTTCTGGTCAATGTTCCAGTATTTGAGCGCTGCACGTGGCGATTTGCTCGAACGGTGATCGAAGCGACTTAAAAAGCAGCAAACGGATGCATTGTGAGGATAATTTGGTTGACTCATTGCGCCAGAACAGTAGAATGCAACGCATCGAAAGGCAGCTCAGGCAGCCAGAAGATAAAGCAAATCAGCAAGTTCTGAAGGTTTCATTTAAAACAGAATAAAACTGATGGCAATGCGGGAATAGCTCAGTTGGTAGAGCACGACCTTGCCAAGGTCGGGGTCGCGAGTTCGAGTCTCGTTTCCCGCTCCAAATTAGTCGCCAGAGATGACTCTCTGATGACAAAAAGATTTAAAGGCGCGTTGGCAGAGTGGCCATGCTACGGATTGCAAATCCGTCTACCTCGGTTCGACTCCGGGACGCGCCTCCAATTAACACCCATGCCCGGGTGGTGAAATCGGTAGACACAAGGGATTTAAAATCCCTCGGCTTATGGCTGTGTGGGTTCAAGTCCCACCCCGGGCACCATATTATCAGTACCGATTAAAACGAATAAAAACAAGCAGTAAGCAATGTCGTAACCGCCCCGAAAGGCGGTTTTTTTACGTCTGAATCTTTTTCCTGATACATCATTTACAGATGTCCTGGTTGGGCTTAGAGCCCCGCATCATGGATATCATGCATTGCCAGGGCACCGACCACCCGGTTATCCTCCGACAGCACTGGTGCAGCAGAAATTTTCCTTTCATGGAACGCAGCCAGCGCTTCAGAGGCCAGTTGCGAAGGGGAAAGGCTGAAGCCCATGGGGGTCATTGCATCGACTATCGCCGCGGAAATATGGCCACCTTTCAGTAGCCAGCGACGTAAATCACCATCACTGAATACGCCGCGCAGCCTACGATCCCGGTCCGTTACCGCCACCAGACCCAGCCCTGTGCGCGTCAGTTCAAACAGAGCATCACTTATCAATGCGTCCTCCTGTACCTGGGCTATTTTCTCGCCATTCCGCATAATATCGCCGACCCGACAGAGCAGACGCGCGCCGAGGCTGCCGGCTGGATGGGTGCGCGCATAGTCATTCTCATTAAAATTGCGTGCCCTCATCAGGGCGATAGCCATCGCATCCCCCATCATCAGGGTACAGACAGCAGAAGAGGTAGGGGCCAGGCCAAGCGGGCAGGCCTCACGTGACACTTCTACGTTAATCACGTGGTCAGCCTCCTGCGCCAGCGGTGAATCGGCATTGCCAGTAAAGGCAATGATCCCCACTGGAAGGGCACGTAACAGTGGTATCATGCGGCGAAATTCGGCAGCGTGACCCGAGTAAGAGATCAGCACTACCACGTCGCCTGTGGCAATCATGCCAAGATCACCATGCAGGGCTTCGGCGGGATGCACATAAAATGCAGGGGTTCCGGTGCTGGCAAGCGTAGCAGCGATTTTTTTTCCAATGTGGCCTGATTTACCCATGCCACTTACGATCACTTTTCCCCGGCAGGCCAGCATCATTGTGCAGGCATCCGCGAAAGCGTTATCAAGCCTGTCAGGCAGACTGACGATCTGATCGATCTCCGTCTGCAGCGTCTCTCGGGCTGCTTCGATCAATATTTCACGCATCAGGTTATTTGTCTCCCGCGATAATCACATCAATGCCGCGATCACGCAGTTGTGCCGCCACATTATCAGCAATCCCACTGTCTGTGATCAGCACATCCACCGAGTCGAGACTGCATACCACATTTGGACTTTTGCGGCCAAATTTGGACGAGTCGACCAGCAGGATAATTTTTTGTGCGGCACGGCACATGGCCTGGCTGACGCCGAACACTTCATTAAAAGTTGTGACTCCGGCATTAAGGTCAACGCCGTCCGCTCCAATAAACAACTTGTCGAAGCTGAAATGGCTGAATGCGGCTTCCGCCAGACTACCGTGGAATGAAGCGGACGTGCCGCGATAGGTACCGCCTGGCATCAGTATCACCTGATCGTTATTGAGCTCGACCAGCTCGTTAACGATGGTCAGGCTGTTCGTCATCACAGTGATATTATTAAATTTAGCAAGGTGGGGGACCATCTGCTGCACGGTGCTGCCGGCGTCAAAAATAAGCGAATCACCTTCAGAAACCCACTGGGCTGCACGTGAGGCAATCTGTTTTTTCTTATCCGAGTTAATAAAGGTTTTCCTGTCGATAGGCTGGTCGCCATCGTCCCGGTTCAGCATAACGCCGCCGTAAGTGCGGATCACTGCACCCTGCTGCTGGAGCAGAGAAAGGTCTTTGCGGATGGTGGTACCTGTGGTGTCAAAATAGGCACTCAGTTCTTCAACCGTAGTACGACCTTTGCCCTGGAGGTATTCAAGTATCAGTGCTTGCCGCTGTATAGGTTTCATCCTGGTTTCCCTGTCGTAGGCCAATAGATTCCTTTCGTATTCGCACAAACAAAGCAAACAAGGAAGGGAAATCTTTCAAAATGAAAGATATCACCGTTTGTTTGTTATGGCCAATTCCAACGCCGTGCGCATGGCCTTATTGTGGGGATAAATGTGAGCTGGCACCAGGTTCTGAATATTCAGTCCGTTCAGGGCATCATCTGGGATGGGCTGCGAGAAGACGGTCAGCCCGCGCATGACAAAGTTTCCCGTAATCATGTGGCGGCTGTCAACGCTGATAACCAGTACCGCCCGCGGTTTAAAGCGACCTGAAGAACGGCCAATCCCGATGCGGCCCTCTGATGGGAGCTGCGTCAGGGCATGATTAAAACGTGACATCTGTAACCAGCCCAGGGCAATTTGTCCCAGCCAGGCGAAGCCTGCTACGCAGATAAACATATTCACTGAACTCATCGTGTTCTCCATTAAAAAAACCGGCAGCGTTGTGCTGCCGGGCGGGGCTTAAAACATCACCTGGCCGCCGGTGATATTGATGGATTGCCCGGTACAATAGGCGGCTTTATCACTGGTATAAAACAGCAGAACGTTGAGCACGTCCTGATAGTCACAGCCCCGCTTTAGCGGGACTTTATCGATGTAATATTGCTCCACGTCGTCCGGTTCAATCCCCAGTTTCTCGGCGTATTGTGGCAGCAGCGACTGGAACATCGGTGACTTAAGCAGATTGCCCAGCATCAGCGAATGAACGGTAATGCCGTACTCCGCCAGATCAAGGGCCAGCGATTGTGTCAGGCCCACGCCGCCGAATTTAGCGGCGCTGTAGCCTGCATTATGTTTACTGCCCACTTTCCCCGATTTAGAGTTTATCTGGATAATCCTGCCGCCTGCACCGTCGCGGATCATCAGTCTGGCGAACTCCCTGGCACACAAGAAATAGCCCACAAGGTTGACCTGTAAAGACAAATCGAAATCGTTGAGCATAAACTGGGTGATAGGGGCCGCCCGCGCCACCCCGGCGCTGTAAACCAGCACATCGGCACGACCAAATGCCTCATCCACGGCGCGAGCAAGCTCTGCCACACTTTCTTCTCCGGTGGCATCGACCTGAAAACCTGTCGCCACATTTTTTCCCTGTGCGCGATTAATTTCAGCCGCGATGGCTTGTGCATTACTGATATTGAGGTCCGCAACGGCAACTTTATAACCGTTTTCAGCAAGACCCTTACACAGGTAAGCACCCAGTGTCTGACCACCACCGATAACTACAGCAACCTGATCCATTGATTTCTCCTGTTAATGACTTAAAACACGAAACTTCTGACCCGGTTTAATGCCGGCTGGCACCTGGCCTGCAACATGCACTGTGCCAGGGAATTCGGCTGTGGTGGCACCATCAAACTTCACCGTGATATGGCCCAGTTCACGCAGATTGATATCGGCGACATCACCGACCGCTGTCACCGACCAGCTCTGTTCGCCGATGCTGAGCACACCACCTGCGACAATCGGAGTGTCGCCACGCTGTTCAGCTCGGTGGATAAAACAGTACTCCGCAACATCACTGGGGGCGCCTTCACCGAAGGTGATCAGGAAGTGGTCTTCAAGCGCTTCCATGGCACAGTCGCCAACGGCAATAAAGGTGGATTCATAGACAGTTTTCATCATCACTCCGTCAGTTACTGATAGATCAAGCCGGACACGGCCCACGCGAGCAGAACAGCCGGTGCACCGGTCAGGAAACGCCCTACCAGCACGGAAGGAACGCCAACACGCACGGTTTCCTGGCGCGCTTCCGCCAGTGAAAGTCCTACCGGGATAAAGTCACAGGCGGCCTGCGAATTGATGGCAAATAGCGCGGGCAGAGCCAGATGTGGTGGGATAGTGCCCTGGCCAATCTGTACGCCCACCAGCACGCCGATCACTTGTGCGATCACCGCACCAGGGCCGAGAAATGGTGACAGAAGAGGAAAGGAGCAGATCAGCGCCAGCGTGACGAGTCCAACCGGGCTGTTCGCCAGTGGCGTCAGGCCATGGGCGATAAAATCGCCGAGGCCGGACGCTATAATGATGCCGATCAGCGCTGATACGAACGCCATAAAGGGCAGGATGGTTTTGAGAACCGTATCAATGGTTTCGCGCCCCGCCTGGAAAAAGACGGCGACGACAGACCCCATCCCCATGCCGACTTTCGCCAGCAGGCCATCACTTTGCTCAGTAATTTTCTTGCTGGTGTCATAGTCGGTGTGTTGAGTTCGCATCGGTTTTTCCTGTGGAAGGGAAACCTGTGGCGCGTCGCTGTTTTCCTCGGATGTGCGGATGTCACCAGGGCGTACACCGGACACATAGATATCTTCGGTAATAAACTGCGCCAGAGGGCCCGATTTACCGGTGGCATGAATATTGACGGTGGGGATACGTCGCTTTGGATACAGACCACAGCGCAGGGTGCCACCACAGTCAATGACTGCCACGCCGATCTCTTCAGCCGGTGGTTCGCCCTCTTTAAAGGCATCCACCGTTTCCCAGCCAGTCAGTTCGTGCAGGCGGTCAACGATGGCCGGACGAGTGCCAGCGGTGACATAAACGATTTTTTTGCCCGGTGCTGGCACTAAAAATAAGGGACCACCCCAGCCGCTTTCGCCTTTATGAATTTCAATAATCTTAGCCATGATTCTCTCCGCTCTTATAAACGAACGTGACGGTCAAGTTGGATGTGCATTTTTCTTTCGAAAATGGAGGTGGTGAGATCGGTCACCCAGCCGCGGAAGAAGTTCATTACCATCCCGACCAGCAGATAGCTCACCGCCAGCGGGCCAAGTGGTAAGTTCAGGGTGGTCAGGCCGTTAGCAATACCGAGATAAACGAAGAGCTCGCCTGGGTTGATATGAGGAAAAAGGCCGTTCATTGAGTGGCAGCTGTACGATGCAGAGGCGTAATAGCTCGGCTTGTACTTCTCAGGCATGAACCTGCCGAGGCTCAGTGTCATCGGGTTGCAGAAAACAAAGGTGCCAATCACTGGCAGTAACAGATAGCGTGAAACCGGGTTACCTGCGCAGCGCTGAGCCAGTTTCTCGATCCTTTTCTGACCCACAAAGACAATTAACGCATTCATTATCACTAGCAGGCTGATCAGCAGGGGGAGGATCCCTGTCACCATGCCGACAAAAACGTCCCCTCCTTTCTGGAAGAGCCCGATAAACCATTCGGCTCCGTGCGTAATGCTTTCAATCATGATGAAACCTCTTTACGTGGATAACAGTGGATATTGTTATTTTCTGTGGAAGCTAATCTAGCCCCTAAGAGATTTATAAAAAACCATATTGATCACAAAACGAATGAATTATCTTTCAAATAAAAAGTAAAAATGAAAGATTTTACCTTTCATTTGGTCTTTTTTCCCGGCGGAACTGGCCGCCAGGCGGAAGGAGAAAGCAGGAGGGGGGAGGTTTCGATAGGCTAAAACGGGAGCGGGGGAGTTACGGGTGCTGTGTCAGGCATAGCACCATCACCGTCACCCACTCTTCTGAAATCCAACGCTGTTCCACATCCTGCCAACCGAGTCGACGATAAAGAGCCTGTTGGTCCGGCGTATACAGCCATAACGCGTCTATCTGTTGTGCGCGGGCGCGGGCAATACAGGCGTTTACCAGGCGGGAACCGATTCCTTTACCGCGCCACTCTGTGGGTGTGAACACTTCGCCCAGCCAGTAACGACGTTCTGGCCTGTCGTCCAGCTCATATTCGATCACGCTGGCCGTGCCGGTCAGCGTGCCGTCAGTGTCACAGGCGATCAGGGTAAAACTGCCGCTGTCGTGCTGGTTACGCTCATCAAGACGTTGGCTGATGGTGGCTAACGAGGACCAGTTCGCGAGTTCAGACCATTCGCTATGCAACAGACGAGCAATCTCATGGCGGCGTTCAGGCTGCTGGCGCAGGGTAAAAATGGGCATCATGCTGTTCCTTAAGCGGTAGCCGCCTGGCGAGGCGGAAAAGAATTATCTACACTCTTCTGAGGTTGTCTTCCTTTCTTTATCTCATCGTGGCTATAATTGCTATATCGTTTAGTTAGAGCTCTAATTATCAGGCATCTTACCTATTGAATACCCAGGAACTGAATTTCTCCCGTTTGCTGCATCTTACTGCCCACGCCTGGCGTCAGGCGATAGATCGGCGGATGAAAGATAATGGTCTCAGCATGAGTAGCTGGATGGCCGTGGCGACGATCGCCCTTCAGGACGAACCGATGAGTCAGAAAGAACTGGCGCAGTCGCTGGGTCTGGAAGATGCCAGCGTCGTGCCGCTGATTGACCGTCTGGTAAAGCAGCAACTGGTCGAGCGGGTACAGCCACCTGAAGATCGTCGTAAACGATTGCTGCATGTCACCCCAAAGGGCGAGGTGTTGTATCAGCGTTTGAAAACAGAAGCTGATGCGCTGCGCAATGAGCTGCTGTCTGGCGTGAATGCGGGGGATCTGGCTGTTACCCAGCGTGTACTGCAGCAACTGCTGGCGGCGACAGAGGTGAAGTAAGGTGTCCCGCATTAAATCCAATCCCTATGCTCCGCGTGAGTGGGCGCCTGGCGAAAAGCCCATGCTGCCTGGATCGCCCTCTACGCCGCTGCACCCCACCCATAAACGCATTGCCTTTGGTATCGTTGGCCTGTTGATTTGCATCACCGGGGCGCTCAGTAACGCGCTGGTGACTGCCAACCTGACCAATTTGCAGGGCGTGTTTGGTGCCTACAATAACGAGATTGCCTGGCTGCCCGCCGTTTACGTGATGGGAAATATCTCGATTAACCTGCTGCTGGTGAAGTTTCGCCAGCAGTTCGGGCTGCGGGTATTCACCGAAGCGTTTCTGGTGCTGTATGTGCTGGTGGCGTTCTTCCATCTGCTGGTCAACGACCTCAGTTCCGCGATTATCGTCCGTGCGGCGCACGGCATGGTCGGTGCCGCACTCAGTTCACTGGGTATCTATTATCAGGTTCAGGCCTGGCCCGCGAAACATCGCCTGAAAGCGCTGGCGATTGGTCTGGGGGCTTCACAGCTCGCCATTCCTCTTGCGCGTCTGTTCTCGACGGAACTGCTGCAACTGGATGAGTGGCGCGGGTTGTACCTGTTTGAGCTGGGGCTGGCGTTAATGGCGCTCGGTGCGGTGCTGATCCTTAAACTGCCTCCGGGAGAGCGCACCAAAGTTTTCGAGAAAAAAGACTTTCTGACCTTCTTCCTGTTGGCACCCGGTATGGCGCTGTTCTGCGGCGTACTGTCGCTCGGGCGCATTGAATGGTGGACCAGCACGCCGTGGCTGGGCGTTTGCCTCGCCCTCGGGCTGGTGCTGGTCACGGCCGCCGTGCTGGTGGAACACAATCGCAGTAATCCACTGATTAACACCCGCTGGCTGGGGAGCGGGGCGATATTCCGTCTCGGTATTGTGATGATCCTGCTGCGTATCATGCTGGCCGAACAGAACACCGGTGCGATTGGTTATCTGCAACAGATTGGCATGTTGAACGATCAGATGCAGGGGCTGGCGCTGGCGATCCTTGCCGGGGTGGCGGCGGGGATTATCTGTAGCGCGCTGACCATTAATCCCAAACATCTGAGCTGGCCGATTGTCCTGTCGCTGATTATCGTGATGGTGGCCTCGCTGATGGATGCCCAGTCCAGCCCGCTGACCCGCGCCAGTAATATGTATTTCAGTCAGTTCCTGCTGGGCTTCAGTACCTCCTTCTTTATCGCACCAGCGATGCTGCTGGGCGTGGGCAGCGTGGTGACTCAGCCGAAGAACCTGGTCAGCTTTGTAGTGCTGTTTGGTATGAGTCAAAACCTCGGCGGCCTGATGGGTTCGGCGCTGCTCGGGACCTTCCAGACCTGGCGCGAAAAATATCACTCCAGCCTGCTCGGTGACCAGCTGTCGCTGCTGGATCCGAACGTGACCGATCGTTTAGCCCAGTACAATAATCTGTTTGCCAGCCTTGTGGGTGACAGCACCCTGCAAAGTGCTCAGGGCACGGCACAGCTGCAAACCGTTGCCACATTACAGGCGAATGTACTGGCCTATAACGATGTGTATATGCTGACTGCCATCATGGCAGGGATCACTTTACTCTGGGTGCTGTGGCGTCTTTCGCGTCTGCGTTATCTCAACTGGCAGCAGGCCAAACGCGAAGCCGAAGCGGAACAGCGCGCGATGCAAAATCTTAACAAGACTATTGCCCGGTAAGCGTTCTGTGGAACGAAGAAGGGAACACGGGGAAAACATGAGTCAACAGGAACAGCAGCAACTCACCGAGCGTCTGAGAAATAATAAGCTGCGTATTTTATCGATTGCCCTTGGATCGGGGATTGCCCTGGTCGGCGTACTGGTGATCCTTTACGCCTGGCAGCTACCGCCCTTTACCAGCCAGACACAGTCAACGGAAAACGCCTATGTGCGCGGCCAGGTGACTTTTATCAGCCCGCAGGTCAGTGGTTATATCACTGAGGTTAAGGTGTTGGACTTCCAGCCGGTCCACCAGGGCGACCTGATGATGACCATTGACGACCGCATCTATCGCCAGCGCGTGCACCAGGCGATGGCGCAGCTGGATATGAAAAAAGCGACGCTGGCCAACAATATTCAGCAGCGTCGCAGTGCGGAAGCGGTGATCAAACGCAATGATGCCGCACTGCAAAACGCCAAAGCCCAGGCGGTAAAAGGTGGGCTGGATCTGAAGCGTGTGGAAAATCTGGTCTCTGATGGTTCTCTCTCTCTGCGTGAACGAGATGCATCGCGTGCCAGCAACAGCCAGACACTGGCGGATGTGCAGCAGGCGCAGGCCACGCTGGAAGTCTCACGTCAGGATCTGCAAACCGTGATTGTTAATCGTGCCTCGCTGGAGGCAGATGTCGCCAGCGCGCAGGCGGCGCTGGAACTGGCGCAGATCGACCTCGACAACACCAAAATTATTGCCCCGCGTGATGGGCAGTTAGGGCAAATCGCTGTGCGGCAGGGCGCTTATGTCACAGCGGGAACCCGGCTGACCTCACTGGTGCCGCAGCAGATGTGGGTGGTCGCTAATATGAAAGAAACTCAGATGGCGCACATCCGTCCGGGTCTGCCTGTGACGTTCCACGTTGATGCGCTGGACGGTGAACAGTTTAACGGTGAGGTGGAGTATATCTCACCGGCAGCGGGATCGGAGTTCAGTGCGATCTCACCGGATAACGCCACCGGCAACTTTGTGAAAATTGCCCAGCGCATACCGGTGCGAATTAAAATCACCAGCGATAACACGGCCCATCTGCGTCCGGGCATGTCGGTCGAGGTCAATATCGATACTGCGGCCGCGCAGGATGGAGATAAAAAATGATGTCTGCGCCGAAAACTCTGGTGATGATGATGCTGACGGCTACGCTGGCAGGCTGCGCTACGGAAGTGCAGCAGGCACCGTCGGCGCTGCCAATACCGATGCAGTGGCGCAATCAGGTTGGACCGGGTGCGGCGGTGGAAGCGAGCTGGTGGCGGGCGTTTAACGATGCCTCATTGAATCAGCTGGTGGAGCAGGCGCTGCGCAACAACCCGGATATATTAACCGCCCGTTCACGCGTCGATCAGTATCGTGCTCAGCTGCGCGGAGCGCAGGGGGATAACTTCCCAACGCTGGATGCCGGCGTGGCGGCAAGCCGTGCGCGGGCTATCTCCGCGGCAACAGGCCAGCCTGCGCAATCGACCGTCTTTCAGGGCCTGTTACAGGCCAACTACAACGTGGATTTATGGGGAGAACGCAGCAGCAGCATTGATGCAGCCAAAGCCTCGCTGGCAGCCCAGCAGGCGGCGGCGAGCGCGGCCGAACTGACCATCGCCAGTTCGGTGGCGTCAGGGTATATGACCCTGGTGTCGCTCGACGAACAGCTGCGGGTCACGGAAGCCACCCTGGCCAGCCGTGCCAACTCGTTAAAGCTGGCACAGCGCCAGTTTGAAACGGGTTACACCTCGCGGCTGGAGTGGGTGCAGTCGCAGTCGGAATATCAGACGGCGAAAGCGCAAATCCCGCTGTTGCAACATCAGATTGCGGAGCAGGAAAATGCCCTGAGTATTTTGGTCGGAATGAACCCGCGTCAGATTGCCCGCCAGAACCACTTTGACCACGTGGCACCGCAGACGCTGCCCGCCGTGATGCCGTCTCAACTGTTGCAGCGCAGGCCGGATATCGTGCAGGCCGAACGCCAGCTACTGGCGGCCGATGCATCTCTTCAGTCTTCACGCGCCAGTCTGCTGCCTTCACTGAATCTCACCGCCACCGGAACAATGCAAAGTTCGGTACTCCATGAACTGGTGGAGAATCCGTTCCGCCTGTGGAGTATTGGTGGCAGCGTGCTGGCACCATTGCTGAACCGTGAAGCGCTGACCGCACAGGTTGATGTCTCCATGGCCACGCGCAACCAGGCACTGTACAACTACGAAAAAGTCGTGCGCAGTGCGTTTGGTGAAGTGAATAACGATCTGGATGCCATTACCCGCTATCAGGAGCAACTCTCCGAGTTACAGGCACAGGAGAAAGTGGTGCAGGAGGCGCTGCGTATCGCGCGCAACCGCTATCAGAATGGCTACGCTTCCTATCTGGATGAGCTGGATGCTCAGCGTACGCTGTTCAGCATCCAGCTCAGTGTGGTGCAGGCCAAAAATAACCTGTTGCTGGCGCAGATCGATCTCTACCGCGCACTGGGCGGCGGCTGGCAGGCGTCATAACAGATAGGCAGGCTTGCTGCTGTCGGCCTGCGATCAGCCAAAGAGTTTCAGTTTCGCCGTCAGTTTCCGCAGTGCCTTCTTCTCCCCGGCGATAGCCAGCCCGAGGTGTTGTAGATCGGCGGTGGCAATCTGACTGACGGCAGCTGAAAATTCGGCGTAATCCACCGTCATCTGGCCCTCCTGCGGAAAGATAATCGCATCAAACTGCTGCTCTTCGCAGCACTCAAGCAGCACACTCAACTGGGTATTATCGGCTGACAGCACCGGGATGCCCACCGGGATCAGGCCCGGATAGCACTGGCCACTGGCATCCGCTAACGCATCACCGACCAGATGCGGATGGCGCTGCCCCAGCGTCAGGCTCAGTACCGCGGCGGCGTTGGCCGCCTTGCCCACGGTTAACGCACTATTCAGTACCACCACACAACGAACATCGTTCATCATTTTTGCCTTCTGACGGAGAAAAAACGCAGCGTAAATCAGTGCGGCGGCTCAGTCTGGAAGATTTGTGCAGTGCTGTTGATAAAAAGCGGGAGTCAGCTGATAGGCGCGTTTAAACCAGCGCCCGAGATGGCTTTGATCGGCAAATCCCAGCTGTGCCGCAACCAGGGCTGGGGGCTGACCGGCCGACAGCAGGCGGCGCGCTTCGCTCAGGCGCAACTGAATCAGCCAGGCATGAGGAGGCAGGCCAAAGTGAGCGTGAAACTCGCGTGACAGACGAAAACGATCAACCTCCAGCGCCGCTGCCATATCGCTCAGGCCGATATTGTCATAACGGTGGTCCAGCATAAAATCGCGCGCCCGCAGCGCCAGGGTGTTCTCATGCGCAGCCAGTTGAAGGGGGCGCCGCCAGTGAAGGTGGCGTGTCAGGGCAGAAAACAGGCGCTGTAACGCGCTCTCTTTGATGATTTTCAACTCATTGTCATGCAGAGCCTGAAAGGCATGAAGCGTTGCCCACGCCAGTTGACGATCGCTGCTCAGGGTACGGGCAAAGTTCAGTTTAAAACGGTCGGGAATCTCACTAAACAGGCTGCTTAATTGCTGGCGCAGCGTGAGCGGGTCGATATACAGCATACGATAGGTAAAACCCCTTTCGTCGATCGCATCGCCATCATGCAGTTCACCCGGTTCCAGTAAAAATACCGTACCGGGACGGCTCTGATGCTGCTGGCGACGCGAATGAAACTGTTGCACACCCTGTTCGGTCACACCGACCAGGTAGCTGTCATGCCAGTGTGGATCGTAAGCGTGGCCGGTAAAATGAGCGCGCAGGGTTTCAATCGACGTCGCGTCATCGCGCGCCATTTCTATCCAGCCTGATGGCTTCATAACCTTGCCCCCTTCAGAGAATCCCCACGACAGCGTAGCGTCAGTGGCACCCTTGATGCCAATCAATAACGAGAAAAAATTGGGAATCAATCGGATTCTTTAGTACTTCTCATTGCTTAGCAACGAATGCTATTATGCGAATCTTTACAATTAATAGTCTGAGTCATGCGGAAAAAAATCTCCGTAATGGGTGCTATTTGTGCAAATAACTAGCTGGAAATTATAGATTATTTTTAGGGATGCTATGAAAAAGTCACGTCTTTTCGCCACACTGTTATGCGCCTTTGCGCTGGCAGGGTGCGCGCGCACTGAACCGGTAAAAAATATCAATCAAACGCTGAATGCTGATTACAGCGACAATCAGTTGCAAACGGCCATTCTGGACGCCGGGCGCGCACGTCAATGGGTGATGCAGCCACAGCAGCCGGGCGTGATTACCGGGCGGATCATTCAGCGTAACCATAGCGCCGATATTCGCATTACCTACGGCGCGAACCATTATTCTATCAATTATGTCGGTAGCAATAACTTGATGGCCGCACCGGGTGAAATTCACCGTAATTACAATCGTTGGGTCAATAACCTCGATAAGGACATCCAGTTACGTCTGGCATCCTCAAAAACACCCTAATCGTCAGGCGTCGGTTCGCTCAGGCATTAAAGATCCTGCCAGCCTGGCCGACAACCCATTAAATGGGGTGAGTCGTTAACAGCGTTTTATATCGCAAATGCGGTTAATTCCGAATGCCAGCACCCGTTGCTAAACGCTATGCTGTGGTTTAGCCATGCGGCACGGGTGCCGCTGAATGGACCGATGAACCGCAGTGACGATCCCTCTGTGGGCATGATCAAATTACTCGAATACAGGGCGGAGAACGTTCCCGCGCTGCAAGAAGAATCAGCATGAATTTAGCCTTTACACTCCTCGACTGGCAGGCTAGCGCGCCCGGGTTGAATGAGCCTGAGCACTGGCAAAACTGGGCAATGCAGCCGCCCGTCATCGACAGCACGCAGCAACTGGCCAAATGCAGCCAGCTGCCGATGATGACTGCGCGGCGTCTGAACAGCGGCAGCCGTTCGGCGGTGGACTGTGGGCTGTCTGTCATGCGTCGTCAGCCCGTGGATGCGCTGGTATTTACCAGCCGTCACGGTGAGCTGGAGCGTAATCTACGTATTCTCACTGCCCTGGCAAAACAGCAGAATCTGTCGCCGACAGACTTTGCGATGTCGGTGCACAATGCGGCGGTAGGCAGCCTGACCATTGCCGCCGAAGCCCCGTTGGTCTCAACGTCATTGTCAGCCGGAGTGGACTCTTTTCAGCAGGGTATGCTGGAAGTGGCCGCGTTACATGCCGCGGGCTATCACCATGTGCTGCTGGTTGATTTTGACGGCACCATTCCTGATATCTATCACCCGCATATTCCTGACCTGACGCTGTTTTCTGCGTATGCGGTGGCATTGCTGCTGGCACCGGGTGATGCCTGTCAGTGTGTGAGCCAGCCGCAGGCTACGCCGCGTGCGCCTGCGCTGCCGCAAAGCCTGCTGTTCCTGCACGGTTGGCTGGCACGTCAGGCGCAGTTCAGCGTGCCGGGCGATCGTTTCCACTGGCAGTGGGCGTGTCGCTATGACTGATCTCACCCTGCGAGCCCGACCTTATCGTTACCTCAGTCGCTACTGGCGCATTCTGATGACCGGCCTGTGCTTTACGCTATTTGGTCTGGGAGGGCTGATGCTGTCGCTGGTGTGGTTTAACCTGCTGCTGCTGTTGCGCAATCCTCAGCAGCGCCGCCGCCTGGCGCGGCGCAGTATCTCGCGCTGTTTTCGTCTTTTCCTGCGCTGTTGCCGTACCCTTGGGGTGTTTGACTACCGCATTGAAGGGGCCGAACTGTTGCAACAGGATCGACGTTGTCTGATCGTGGCGAATCATCCTTCGCTGGTGGATTACGTGTTTCTGGCGTCAGTGATGCCGGAAGCAGATTGCCTGGTGAAAGCCGGGTTACAGAAAAACTTTTTCCTTTCCGGCGTGGTGTGCGCTGCGGATTATCTGGTGAACAGCCAGGGGGAAACGCTGCTGCCGGACAGCCAGCGCCGTCTGGATCAGGGTGATGCGATTATCCTGTTCCCGGAAGGGACACGTACCCGTTACGGTGAACCACTGAAACTCCAGCGCGGCGCTGCCAATATTGCAGTGCGCTGCCGTTGCGATCTGCGTCTGGTTCATATTGTCTGTACCCAGCGTATGCTCGACAAGCAGAGCCGCTGGTATCAGGTACCAGAAGAAAAACCGCTGTTCACCGTGCGCGTGCAGCAGCGCATTGACGGCAGCACATTTTGGGCCGAAGAGGGGGAGCTGGAGTCACGTGCCGCGCGTCACCTCACTCACTATTTGCAAGATGCATTAACACCAGAACATCAATAATTATTCGGAAACAGTATGGAAGAGTTATCGCTCGAAATTAAACAGATGATCATCGACACGCTTAATCTGGAAGAAGTGAGCGTGATGGATATTGAAACCGACGCGGCGCTGTTTGGCGACGGCCTGGGTCTTGATTCTATCGACGCACTGGAACTGGGCCTGGCGGTGAAAAGCCGTTACGGCGTGGTGCTCTCTGCCGAAAGTGACGAAATGCGTCAGCATTTTTACTCCGTTGCCACCCTGGCGGCGTTTATCCATGCCCAGCGTTCTGCGCTGACGGCCTGATTGTATCCAGGAGAAGACCGTAATGGATAAGAACGAAATTTATCAGGAAATCACTGGCCTGCTGGTCAAATTGTTTGAGCTGGATGCGGACGATATCAAACCGGAATCGCGTCTGTATGAAGACCTTGAACTGGACAGCATTGATGCCGTCGATATGGTCGTGCATTTGCAAAAGCGCATTGGCCGAAAAATCAAACCTGAGATCTTCAAATCAGTCCGCACCGTGCAGGATGTGGTGGATGCAGTAGAACAATTGCTGCGTGAAGGCTGATCGTTAACGGCGGCAGGGAAAGCGAACCGATGCTACGTATGCTCACCGGGCTGTTGCTGGTGCTGTGGCCATTTCTGGTCGGGTTCAGCCTCACTCACCCTCAATATCACTGGCTGCTGCCATTGATGGCACTGCTGTTTGTGCTGCGCTGGCTGGGGTTGCGTCGGCAGCAGGGGGCATTTGCGATGACAGGCAAATGGCTGGCAGTGGCCGGGGCAGCGCTGTGTGCGGCCAGCATGCTGCTGCGCGACCATCATTTGTTGCTGTGGTACCCGGTGGCGGTAAACGCCATTCTGTTGTTGCTGTTCGCCAGCTCCTTATTCAGCGCCATGCCGCTGGTTGAACGCCTGGCCCGTCTGCGTGAAACCGATTTACCGCCGCGCGCGGTGGCATACACCCGTCGCGTCACGCAGGTCTGGTGCCTGTTCTTTCTGATGAATGGCGGGGTGGCGCTGGTCACCTGCCTGCAAACTTCTCTTTTCTGGTGGACGTGGTGGAACGGACTAATCAGCTATCTGTTAATCGGGCTGTTGATGGCGGGCGAATGGTGTGTACGCCAGCGCATAAAGGCCTCGCGGTGAGTCACAACGTTTTGCCAATGGGCGACTGGCTGACCACCGTTACGCCGGGCATCGTGGCACGCAGCGGCACGCATCAATGGACCCGACAGCAGTGGCAGCAGCAGGTCACCGCGCTGGGTACGCGTCTGCTGGCGCACCCGGGGCAACGCTGGGCGCTGTGCTTTGAAGACTGCTATCTGTTTAGCGTGGCGTTACTGGCGGCGCTGCATGCGGGAAAAACGCCGCTGATCCCCGGCCACTGTCGGCCCTCACTGCTGGCGGAGCAAATCGCGGAATTCGACGGCGTGCTCAGCGATCAGGCATTTCCCCTCGACTGCCCGGTCTGGCAGGTCGACGAGGCGGGCAGGGCGTCAGACAATGTGTTGCCGCCGATGGCCCCTGATGCCGCCATTATCCTGTTTACCTCCGGTTCTACGGGCGCGCCACGGCAGGTCAGTAAACCCGTTGCCAGCCTGGATGAAGAGGCGCGCTGGTTGCATACGCTGTGGGGCGAACGTCTGCAAGGCTGCACCCTGATTGCGTCGGTCACTCATCAGCATCTCTACGGGCTGAGTTTCCGCCTTGTTATGCCGATGGCGCTGGGGCTGCCGTTTGACAGCCGCCAGGTCTGCTACAGTGAACAGCTGGTGGCGCAACCCCCAGGGCGCTATGCGTTTATCAGCAGTCCGGCCTTTCTGCGCCGTATTGATTTCTCCCTGGCGGCCCCTTACTGCTGCCTGACGGTGTCAGCCGGAGGGGCATTGCCCTGGCGGGATGCGCAGTCGGTGACGGAGTGGACCGGGTATCCGGTCGAAGAGATCTACGGCAGTACCGAAACCAGCGCCATCGCCAGCCGTACCCGCGCGCGTGATGACGCCGCGTGGCAGCCGTTCAGCGGGGTGGCATTCCGCCAGGATGAGCAGAAAAACTGGTGGGTGCGTTCGGCGCTGATCCCACTGCCGCAGGGTGCGATGCTGGACGATAAGCTGGTGTTCAGTGAGCAGGGCTTTCAGCTCTGTGGCCGCCATGATCGTATTGTGAAAATCGAAGATAAACGTGTGTCGCTCAGTGAGATTGAGCGGCGGCTGCTGGCGCTACCGGAGGTGGCCGATGCGGTGGCACTCCAGGTGGTGCGCGGCGATCGCAGCGGCATTGGGGTGGTACTGGTGCTTTATCAGCCGCAGAGCGATCTCAACGGACTCAAACGCCAGTGGCGTCATGAACTGCAGCGCTGGCTTGAGCCGGTGGCGATGCCGCGGTTCTGGCGGGTGGTTGAGATCATCCCGCATAACAGTCAGAGCAAACGTGCCTGGCCGCAGATACAGGAGTTATTTCATGTTGCCCGTTGAGCTTGCGGTACAACAGCAGGGCAGCGAAGCGGAACTGCTGTTGCGCGTCGATGCGGATCTGTTCTGGTTCCAGGGCCATTTCCCTGAGCAGCCCCTGTTGCCCGGCGTGGCGCAGCTGGACTGGGTGATCCACTATGGCACCTCGTTGCTGGCCCCAGGGCTGCAGTTTGCCTCCGTGGATAACATTAAGTTTCAGCAGCCGATCCTGCCGGGCGCTACGCTGAAACTGACGCTGAGCTGGCAGCCTGAAAAAGGGCTGAGTTTTCAATATCAGCGGGTGACCGATGCGGGGCTGCACCCGGCCAGTAGCGGGAAGATCCGCCTGTGTTAAACGAGACGTTCCGCCCCTGTGTGGTGATCCCCTGCTATAACCACGGCATGATGATGGCCTCGGTATTGGCCCGCCTGGCCCCGTTTACGTTACCAGTGCTGATTGTCGATGATGGAAGTGATGCCGCCACCGCCGTTCAGCTCGATGCGCTGGTGGGGCCGGACGTGCAGCTCCACCGCCTGACGACCAATCAGGGCAAAGGCGTGGCGGTACTGGCCGGACTCACGGAGATGGCCCGTCAGGGCTTTACGCATGCGGTGCAGGTGGACGCTGATGGGCAACATCAGATCGAAGACTGCCCGCGCCTGCTGGATGCAGCGCGTGCTGCGCCGGAAGCGCTGATCTCAGGCCAGCCGCAGTATGACGACTCGGTGCCTCGGGCGCGCCTCTATGGCCGCTATATCACCCATTTCTGGGTCTGGGTGGAAACCCTGTCCTTTTCCCTGAAAGACAGCATGTGCGGATTCCGTGTGTATCCGCTGGCCCCGACGCTGGCGCTGGCACAGCGCCGTGCTATCGGTCAGCGTATGGATTTTGATACGGAAATTATGGTGCGCCTCTACTGGGCGGGCACGCCTTCGTACTTCGTTGCCACCCGCGTAACCTACCCGCAGGACGGGCTGTCACACTTTGATGCGCTGCGCGATAACCTGCGTATCTCCTGGATGCACACCCGGCTGTTCTTCGGCATGCTGCCGCGTATACCTTCATTACTCTGGCGCAGAAAAACCGCACGACACTGGTCTGCTACCCCGGAACGCAGCGGGCTGTGGGGCATACGCTTTATGCTCACCGTGTATCGGTGCTTTGGCCGCCGCGCGTTTACGTTGTTGCTCTGGCCAGTGACCGCCGTGTACTGGCTCACCGGCGGCGAACAGCGGCGCGCCTCCGTGCAGTGGCTGAATGCCGTCCGTGATTACGCACAGTCGCAGCAGCTGACATTGCCCAAACCGCTGAGCAGCTTCCGCCACTTCCTGCGTTTTGGCGATGCCATGCTGGACAAAATTGCCAGCTGGCGCGGCGATCTGCGCTGGGGTAAAGACATTGATTTCGCCCCCGGTGCCGGGGTGATTATCAACCACGGCCCGCCGGGCGGGCGACTGATCCTGGCCTCGCATCTGGGCGATATTGAGGCCTGCCGTGCACTGGCACAGCAGGTGAGTGGGCTGGTGATCAACGCGCTGGTGTTTACCGACCACGCGCAGCGCTTCAAACAGGTCCTGGACGAGATTGCCCCACAAGCCAGTGTTAATGTGATCCCGGTGAGTCATATCGGCCCGGAAACCGCCATCATGCTGCGGCAGAAGCTCGATGCCGGAGAATGGGTGGCGATTGTCGGTGACCGTACGGCGGTCAACCGCCAGCGCGGCGGCAGTCGTCGTGTGATATGGAGCGAGTTTCTTGGCAAACCGGCCCCCTTCCCGCAGGGGCCTTTTGTGCTGGCGGCGGCGCTACGTTGCCCGGTGATGCTGATGTTTGCCCTGCGTCAGGGCAGCACGCTGCGTCTGCACTGCGAGCCGTTCGCCGATCCGCTGGAACTGCCGCGTGCGACACGGCAGCAGGCCTTACAGCAGGCCGTCGATCGTTATGCACAGCGGCTTGAATATCATGCGCTGCTGTCGCCACTCGACTGGTTTAACTTTTTCGACTTCTGGCAACTGCCGGAAGCTCCCCCGACCGAACATGAAGAGAAGGATTCCCGGTGTTAAACGATGCGCGTTTCTCTGTTGAGGTTGAGCTGACCGTTCCGTTCCACGATGTGGATGCGATGGGCGTGGTCTGGCACGGCAACTATTTCCGTTATTTCGAAATTGCCCGCGAAGCGCTGCTGGGCAAGTTTAATTATGGCTACCGCGAGATGAAGGCCTCGGGGTACGTCTGGCCCGTGGTGGATACCCGGGTAAAATATCGCGGCACCCTGACGTTTGAGCAGCGTATCCGCGTGCGTGCCACCATTGAAGAAGTGGAGAATCGCCTGCGTATCGCTTATCAGATTTTTGATGCAGAGAGCGGCCAGCGTACGACCACCGGTTACACCATTCAGGTTGCGGTGGCCGAAGGGGAGACGGGCATCAGCTTTGTCTCGCCGCAGATCCTGTTTGATCGTCTGGGAGTCACGCTATGATCAAAATGCTTTTCACCTTGCTGATGCTCACCAGCCTTAGCGTGCAGGCCGTCACGCTGGACGCACTGCAACAGCGCTTTGCCAGCCAGCCGGTGGTGCGGGCTGACTTCAGCCAGCTGCGTACCATCAAAGGCATGGCGCAACCCCTGAAATCCAGTGGCCAACTGCTGATAGCCCAGGATAAAGGGCTGTGGTGGCAGCAGGCAAAGCCTTTCCCGCTGACGCTGGTGCTGGATGAAAAACGCATGGTCCAGGTGATGAACGGCCAGCCGCCGGAAATTGTCACTGCCGACAGCAATCCGCAGATGTTCCAGTTCAACCATCTGCTGCGCGCCCTGTTTCAGGCAGACCGCCAAGTCCTGGAGCAGAACTTTGCGCTGGATTTTCACGATCTCGGGCAGGACCGCTGGCGCCTGGTGCTGACGCCAACCACTTCGCCGCTGGATAAACTTTTTAACAACATCACCTTACAGGGTGCTGCGTATCTCGACAGCATTCAGTTGAATGACCGACAGGGCGATCGTACGGATATAACCCTGAGCAATCAGCGCCTGACGCCGACTCACCTGACTGATGAAGAGCAGCAGCATTTTGTTTTCTAACCGACCGCGTCAGATTGCCGTTGCCTGGCTGATCGTCTGCCTGCTGCTGTTGGCCGGGCTGGCGGCATTGCTGCCGCAGGCGCGTATTAACAGTAGCGTGCTGGCGCTGCTGCCTGCTCAGTCGATGGGGGCGATGCCAGCCGACCTGGAACAGGGCTTTATGCAGCGTCTTGACCGCCAGATGGTGTGGCTGGTCAGCGCCGGGAAGCAGGATAACCCGGCCGTGGCACAGACGTTGCTGACGAAGCTGCAACAGCTTGAAGGACTGAAGCAGGTGAAAGGGCCGCTGGACGCACAGCAACAGCAGGCCTGGGGGCAATTTGCTTTTCAGCACCGAAACAGCATGATTGATGCCGCCACGCGCGCACGGCTGGAAAACGGCGGAGCCGCCCAGGCCGACTGGGTGCTGGCACAGCTCTATTCCGCGTTTGCCGGGGTGAGCGGGCAGGAACTGAATCACGATCCGTTGATGCTGGTGCGTGGCGCACAGCTAATGATGCAACAAAATGCCAGCCAGCTCGGGCTGAGCAACGGCTGGCTGACCACCCGCGATAAGCAGGGGCAGCGCTGGTACTTTATTCATGGCGAACTGGCCAGCAGCTCGTTCGATATGCAGCAAAGCCACGCCATTGTTGGCCAGCTTCAGGATATCGAGCAACAACTGCGACAGCAGTACCCGAATGCACAACTGCTGTCACGCGGTACCGTCTGGTTCAGTGATTATGCCAGCCAGCAGGCGCGGCATGATGTCTCCACCCTTGGGGTGGCCACCATTGTTGGTGTGCTGCTGCTGGTTTTCTCGGTGTTTCGTTCACCGCGACCGCTGCTGCTTTGCGCGCTCTCCGTAGGGATTGGTGCACTGGCAGGGACGGTGATCACGCTCCTCTGCTTCGGTGAGCTGCACCTGATGACGCTGGTGATGAGCCTGAGCATTGTCGGGATTTCGGCCGATTACACCCTCTATTACCTCACGGAGCGCATGGTTCACGGGGCAGATATGACCCCGCAGGAGAGCCTGCATAAGGTGATGCGTGCGTTGCTGCTGGCGCTGGGCACCACCGCCATTGCATGGCTGATTATGGTGGTGGCACCCTTCCCGGGGATTCGCCAGCTGGCGGTGTTCGCTGCTGTTGGCCTGACGGCATCCTGCCTGACGGTGATCTGCTGGTATCCGCTGCTGGTGAAAGGGTTGCCTGTGCGCCCGGTGCCGCTGATGGCGCTGATGGGGCGCTGGCTGGCGGCGTGGCGGCGCAACAACCGCCTGCGTATCGGTCTGCCGCTGCTGGTGGCACTACTTTCGCTGGGCGGGATCAGCCAGCTGCGCGTTGATGATGATATTTCCCAGCTCCAGGCGCTGCCCGCGCATTTGCTGGCCGTGGAGCGGCAGGTCACTGCGCTCACCGGTCAGAGTGCCGATCAGACCTGGATGGCGGTTTCCGGCGATAACCCGCAGCAGACCTTGCAACGTCTGGAGGCGCTGGCCCCGAAACTGGGCGATGCGCGCCGTCAGCAATGGCTCAACAGTTACCGTCTGTTGCCGCTCTCCTCCCTGGCGCAGCAGCAGCAGGATTTACAGAGGCTGCAGCAGGCGGCTCCGACGGTGATCGCCCGTTTGCACGAGGCCGGGGTGACGGTGAATGCCCCCGATCTCAGCGCGCAGCCGCTGACGCCGGAAGCCTGGCTTAACAGTCAGAACAGCGAAGGCTGGCGCCTGCTGTGGCTGACGCTGCCTGACGGGCGCAGTGTTGTACTGGTGCCGTTGAGCGGCGTGAGCAATCGTGCCGCACTGGCGCAACTGGCTGACAGCCTGCCGGGCGTCAGCTGGATTGACCGTAAACAGACCTTCGATACGCTGTTTGCCTTTTACCGTACCCTGCTGGGCTGGCTGCTGGCAGCCGCGCTGGTGGCGATTGCCCTGAGCAATGTGCTGCGCCTTGGCTGGCGTCAGGGGCTGCTGACGGTGATCCCTTCCGTACTGTCACTGGGCGGTGGACTGGCGGCGCTGGCGTTGTCCGGCCATTCGCTTAACCTGTTTTCGCTGCTTGCGCTGGTACTGGTGCTGGGCATTGGGATTAATTACACCCTGTTCTTCAGCAATCCGCGTGGGACGCCGATAACCTCTCTGCTGGCGGTGTTGCTGGCGATGGCGACCACGTTGCTGACGCTGGGGATGCTGGTGTTCAGCAGTACCCAGGCGATCAGCAGTTTCGGCATTGTGCTGTGCAGCGGCATCTTTACCGCGTTCTTACTGTCCCCGCTGGCACTGCCGGCGAAACGGAGAAAAAAATGAAAAGCCTTCTGGCGCTGTTCTGCGCCGCGTTGCTGCTCACGGGCTGTGCCGGAAAACCGGATGACACCCGGGCGCAGGCCTGGCTTAAACCAGGCGTGCGCGTGACGTTACCGCCCCCGGCCATTGATCCGGCGTTCAGTCAGCAACAGCTGCTGACCGGGAGTTTCAAGGGCAAACAGCAGTCGCTGCTGGTGTTGCTGAGTGCCGATGGTCAGCAGCTGACGCTGGCCGGGTTGTCATCACTCGGCATCCGCCTGTTTCGGGTAACGTATGATGCCAGCGGCATTCACGCCGAACAGGCGCTGGTTCTGCCGGAGATGCCGCCAGCCAGCCAGGTGCTGGCTGATATTATGCTCAGTCACTGGCCTGTTTCCGTGTGGCTTCCGCGCCTGCCGGCGGGCTGGACGCTGGCAGACCAGGGCGACCGCCGGCAGTTGCGTGATGACGGGGGCAAACTGATCACGGAGATCCGCTACCTGCAACGCGGGACACAGCGGATGCCGATCAGTGTTCAGCAGTTTGCTTTTGGCTACCATATCTTGATTCAGAATCTGGACGGATGATGATGTTTATTTCTGCGGTGGGTATGCTCAATGCGCTGGGTGCAACGTCCGATGACATCGCCGATAACCTTGTGCGCGGCGTGGCACCGGGGATGCGTGCCGACAGCGGATGGTTGATCGGCGATAAACCCTGCTGGACCGGGCGGGTGGATGCGGAATTACCCGCGGTTCCGGCCCGGCTGGCGGCGCATAACAGCCGGAATAACCAGCTGCTACTGGCGGCGCTGGCACAGATTGAAACGGAAGTGCAGTCGGCGATCGCGCATTTTGGTGCAGACCGCGTGGCGGTGGTGCTCGGCACCAGCACGTCTGGCCTGGATGAGGGCGATCGTTTTATCAGCGGTGACAGCGAGAATTATCACTATTTTCAGCAGGAGCTTGGCGATCCCTCGCGTTTTCTGGCGGACTATCTGCAACTGAGCGGCCCGGCCTACACGCTGTCGACGGCCTGCTCTTCCAGCGCGCGGGCGCTGATCAGCGGGCAGCGATTGATTGACGCCGGACTGGCGGATGTGGCGATTGTCGGCGGGGCCGATACGCTCAGTCGTATGCCACTCAACGGTTTTGACAGCCTTGAGTCGTTATCAGCGCAACGCTGCGTGCCGTTCAGCCAGCAGCGTGATGGCATAACGATTGGCGAAGGGGCGGCGCTGATGCTGCTGACCCGCGAGCCGCAGCCCGTAGCGATTCTGGGTTATGGTGAGTCCTCGGACGCCTGGCATATGTCGGCACCCCATCCTGAAGGGGAAGGGGCCAAACGCGCGATTACTATGGCGCTGCAACAGGCGGGTCTGGCCCCGGAGCAGGTGGGGTATATCAACCTGCACGGTACGGCAACGCGGTTAAATGATCAGATTGAAGCGGGCGTGGTCAGTGCGCTGTTTGGCGACCAGGTACCCTGTAGCTCCACCAAGCACTTAACCGGACATACGCTCGGTGCCGCAGGCATTGTTGAGGCGGCGCTGTGCTGGCTTATCCTCACACGTCACCTGCCGCTGCCGCCGCAAGATTTCAGCGCCAGCACCCCGGACAGCGGCCTGCCAGATTGCGGTCTGCTGACGGCGCCCGAGCCGCTGGAACGCCCGGTGATCATGAGTAACTCTTTTGCTTTTGGCGGCAATAATGCCTGCCTGATTTTAGGAACGCTGTGATGTCAGAGTATCAACCCGCCGCGTATTACCTGCCGCATGCCTCACCGATGGTGCTGGTAGAGCAGGTGCTGAATGTCAGTGACGAAGAGGCCCATTGCCGTGTACGGGTCAGTGCTGACAGTGTGCTGGCACCCTTTCTCAACCCGCAGGGGGCATTGCCTGCCTGGTTCGGCATTGAAATTATTGCCCAGACGATAGGTGTCTGGTCAGGCTGGCATGGCCGCCAGCAGCATCAATGCCCCCCGCGTCCCGGGATGCTACTGGGCGGGCGCGGCTACCGCTGCCAGCAGGCGATTTTCCCCGCCGACAGCGTGCTGGATATTCGCGTCAGCCTGCTGATGTGCGATGAAAAAATAGGCAGTTTCGACGGCGTTATCACCATTGATGGCGACACCTGGGCTCATGGCCGACTGAATACCTATCAGCCAGATGACCTGGAACTTCAACAACTTATGCAACAGGATATTCAGGAATGACGCGTTCTGTTTTAGTCACCGGAGCCAGCAAAGGTATCGGCCGTGCGATTGCGCTGCACCTGGCCGCCGATGGATTTACCGTGATAGTTCATTTTCACAGCGATGAGCAGGGCGCACGGGATACGCTGCACCAGATAGAAACGGCCGGAGGCATGGGCCGCGTGCTGGGCTTTGATATTGCCGACCGCGAGATGTGCCGCACCCGTCTTGAAGCGGATATCGAGCAACATGGCGCTTATTATGGCGTGGTCAGCAATGCCGGTATTACTCGCGACGGTGCATTTCCTGCTCTGAGCGATGACGACTGGGACCAGGTGATCCACACTAACCTCGACAGTTTTTATAACGTGATCCAGCCTTGTGTGATGCCGATGATCGGACTGCGCAAAGGCGGGCGCATTATTACCCTCTCGTCGGTTTCCGGCATGATGGGTAATCGCGGACAGGTGAATTACAGTGCGGCCAAAGCGGGTATTATCGGTGCGACCAAGGCGCTGGCGATTGAGCTGGCGAAACGCAAAATCACCGTTAATTGCATTGCTCCGGGTCTGATTGATACGGGAATGATCCAGATGGAACCGGTGGCGGTGGATGAGGCGCTGAAGATGATCCCGATGAAACGCATGGGTGCCGCAGAGGAAGTGGCCGGGCTGGCCAGCTATCTGATGTCTGATATCGCGGGATATGTCACCCGTCAGGTCATTTCGATTAACGGGGGGATGCTCTGATGCGCCGTGTTGTGGTAACAGGAATGGGGGGCGTGACCGCCTTTGGTGAAAACTGGCAGGCGGTGTCTGAGCGTTTGCGCGCGGGCACCAATGCGGTCCGTAAGATGCCGGAATGGCAGATTTATGACGGCCTGAATACCCTGTTAGCGGCACCCGTAGATGATTTCACGCTACCGGAGCATTACACCCGTAAACGTATCCGTTCCATGGGGCGCGTCTCACTGATGGCGACCCGTGCTACCGAACTGGCGCTGGAGCAGGCCGGGCTGCTGGGGCACCCGGTGCTGACCAATGGCGATACCGGTATTGCTTACGGTTCCTCAACCGGCAGCACCGGCCCGGTCAGTGAATTTGCTACCATGCTGACGGAAAAGCACACCAACAACATTACCGGCACCACCTATGTGCAGATGATGCCGCACACCACAGCGGTGAATGCCGGACTGTTCTTTGGCCTGCGAGGCCGGGTGATCCCGACCTCCAGCGCCTGCACCTCCGGCAGCCAGGCCATCGGTTATGCATGGGAAGCGATCCGCCACGGCTATCAGACGGTGATGGTCGCAGGTGGGGCAGAGGAGTTATGCCCTTCAGAGGCGGCGGTGTTTGACACGCTGTTTGCCACCAGTCAGCGCAACGACCGCCCACAAAGCACGCCTTCACCGTTTGATACCCAACGTGATGGTCTGGTGATTGGCGAAGGGGCCGGGACGCTGGTGCTGGAAGATCTGGAACACGCTGAAGCACGCGGTGCGACGATTTATGCGGAGATTGTCGGATTTTATACCAACTGCGATGCTGCGCATATTACCCAGCCACAGCGTGAAACCATGCAAATCTGCATTGAGCGGGCATTGCGCTCGGCAGGGCTGACAGCCGACGATATTGGTTATATCAGCGCTCACGGCACCGCGACCGACCGTGGCGATGTGGCGGAAAGTCATGCCACGGCGGCGGTCTTTGGCGACCGTACGCCGGTTTCATCGCTGAAAAGTTATTTTGGCCATACGCTGGGTGCCTGTGGCGCGCTGGAAGCCTGGATGAGCATTGAGATGATGCGTGAAGGCTGGTTCGCCCCTACATTAAACCTCACTCAACCCGCTGAGGATTGTGCCGCGCTGGACTACATCATGCAGCAACCCCGTGCGATACAGACGGACTACATTCAGTCCAACAACTTTGCCTTTGGTGGCATCAACACCTCTCTGATCTTCCGTCGCTGGTCCTGACCCTGCTAAGGCGTTGCAACTGCAACGCCCTTCTTGTTATTTTTGTCTGGAAATATTAGTTAAGGTTGATAATCATTTTGTCTGACTGTTCAGTCGAGGAATCACTGCACCTGCCTGATTTCAGAAGAAAAGAGTCTATCTTATTCCTTTTTTAGCAGTGATGAATCAATTTATTACGTTAATCAGACTGGGAGTTGTGCTATTATCCTGCGCGATTATTTGAGAATGATTGACACTTTTTGGTGCTATAAACCCTCGTGGAATACTGTACTTTCGTTAGTGTTGCTTATTTTTTAGGTGAAAGGGACGTCTTTCATTTTTTACCGGCACCCCAACAGGATTGTTTGCCGGTACGCTGTGGCTGAACATGAAAAACAGTTCCAAACCTGAATCTGAAAAAGAACCTCGTGTACCGTTAGATGATGCGCAGTTTGCCATTGTGGTCCTCGCTATCACCTCTTTTACGCTGATTATCTTTGTCCTCGGCATTACGTTGTGGATGTCCTGATCGGCTCCTGCTGATGTTTTATCTGCTGACTGCGTAGCATCAGCGCCATGGATTCATTGATGGTGCGATTGCCATTCGCATCGGGTAAACCAAATAATCCGGCAGGTAAGCGACGGTCATCATCCCATGCCGGGTAGTCGACAACGGGATAGAGTGAAATGCCCTCCAGCTGTACGCCCGCTTTCAGTGCCAAATCGCATTCCTGACTGACGAGGTTAAGCCACGTCTGAGACTGGCCTGCTTCTGCACCGGTTTCGGCGATCAGCAGGGGGCGTTGATAGCGTTGCCACACTTCCTGTAACAACACATTTAACGGCCGGTAGTCAGGATGGTGCGGTTCCAGCGGGTCGCCGTTATGGAACCACTGATTGTCCGGGTACCAGGTCAGGCCCATAATATCCAGCAGATCTTCCGATCCCCCCAGTTCCGGTTCGCTTCGCCCTGCCAGCCAGTCCCAGACTTCATATTGCGCCTGATGCTGTTGCTGCGCCTGTAAGCGGGCGGCGGTGGAATATCCGGATGCCGCAACGTTGACCAGTGGATCGGTGAGCACAAAGCGCACCCCAGGTAGTTCTTCACGCATGGCATGCATTGCCGCTATGCTGGCGCGAGCGAGTTGTCGTTTCAGTTCGCGACCACGCCCGGTAACAAAAGGGTTAAACCAGGCGATTTCCGCACCGGCCCATGACCAGAATGAAATCTGATTCATGGGGGTAATAAACGGGCGGGTATGACCTTCTTCACGCATCAGGCGGGCGAGGGCGCGGGCAAAGGCGCTGAAACGATCAACGAATTCAGGCTGCCAGATATCCAGCCCGTCCGGCCAGCCAAAGTGGGCCAGCTCCCAGATCATTTCAATACCGTACTTTTCCGCCGCTTTTAGCTGCGGCAAAAAACTGTCCCAGTGATATTCTCCGGGTTGCGATTCAATTAAATACCAACGGGCGCCATCGCGTGCCGTCAGGATCTGATGGCTGGCTAACAGCGCATAATCTTTCTCCAGCAGCGTGTCATGTCCGCTGCTGATCATCAGGTCGGCGCGCTTGCCCGGTGTCCGGCAGGCAGTGGAGCAGGCGAAGCTCCCCTGGTAGAAGCTGGAAAACAGACCGGGCGGGTAATGTCCATCATGCATAATGTTCTCCTGAGGGAATAAAACGCAGGCGATGGGCTAAGTCTAGACTATATGTTTGCAGGCCTGAACAGACTGTGGGCCAGGCCGGAGTTAACCGGTTGAATAACCGTATTACCGCACAAGGATTGCTGATGACCGACACGCTTCACCCATTGCAGGCAGTCAGCCCGGCTGACGCGACACGCCTGGCGCAGGCGATTACGCCACTGGTCGCACAGCATCCCCTGTACAGCGGGGTCTATCCACTGGCCGAAGGGCTGGATGCCTTTGCCGCGCGCTATCAGTTGATCACCCTGGCGGAAAATACGCTGGATATTCAGTATTACATCTGGCAGAACGACCTGTCGGGCAGGCTGTTGTTCAGCGCACTGCTGGCGGCAGCCCAGCGCGGCGTGAAAGTGCGTCTGCTGCTGGACGACAATAACACTCAGGGACTGGACCGGACCCTGAGCGAACTGAACCGTCACCCGCTGATCGAAGTGCGCCTGTTTAACCCGTTTACCTTCCGCACGCTGAGGGCGCTGGGTTACCTGACGGACTTTGCCCGCCTGAACCGACGGATGCACAACAAAAGTTTCACGGTTGATAATCAAGCCACCATCGTGGGGGGGCGTAACATCGGTGATGAATATTTTGGCGTGGGTGATGAACCGCTGTTTTCCGATCTGGATGTGCTGGCCGTGGGCCCGGTGGTGGATGAAGTGGCGCAGGACTTTGACCGCTACTGGCAGAGCCGGCCCGTGGCACCGCTGCACCGCGTGGTTGAAGAGGAAGAGGGCGAGACGTCGGCGGTATCATTGCCGGAGGCCTGGCGCGACAGCCCACAGGTGGCGCGCTATCTACGTCAGGTGGATGAGTCAACGTTCGTGACCCAGTTAGACAATCGCAAGCTGCCTTTTACCTGGGCGAAAACGCGTCTGTTAAGCGACGACCCGCGTAAAGGGCTGGGACGGGCCAGAACCAGCACGCTGCTGCCACAACGTCTGCTGGAGGTGATTGGTAAACCGCAGCAGCAGCTCGACATCATTTCTGCCTATTTTGTGCCAACACGTACTGGCGTGGCGCAACTGCTGGCCCTGGTGCGCAAAGGGGTAAAAATCTCTATCCTCACGAATTCGCTGGCGGCCAACGACGTGTCGATTGTGCACGCGGGCTATGCAAAATGGCGTAAAAAGCTGCTGCGTCACGGTATTCGTCTATACGAGCTTAAGCCGAACAGCGGAACACGCGAGCCCAGCCACGATCGTGGTCTGACGGGGAACTCGGGGTCCAGCTTGCATGCAAAAACCTTCAGCGTGGATAACCAGACGGTATTTATCGGTTCGTTTAACTTTGACCCGCGCTCTGCCGTGCTGAATACCGAAATGGGGCTGGTGATTGAAAATGATGCGCTGGCAACGCGCATTCACGAGCGATTTATCAGCAGTATGCGCGACCGCGCCTGGACGCTACGTCTGGATAAATGGGGGCGGGTTAACTGGGTGGAGTATCCGGGAGAAGGGGCCAATGAAGTGGTGCATAAGCATGAACCGCGCACCCGGCTGATGCAGCGTCTGCTGGTGCGCCTGGTATGGCGTCTGCCAATCGAATGGTTACTGTAAGGGGCGACCCTATTTCCGGTCGCCCCCTGCCATTACTGGCGCTGTGGCTTCCCGGAGAACAAGAAGCGCAGCAGTGGAATGCGCAGATGAATCTCATACAGCAGGAAGGCGATGCCAAACACAAACACCAGACCGGCGAAGAATCCGAGGGTGTTGCTGTCGATCTGCTTCACAAACAGAATGCCATAGAGAATGGTTAATGGATGGTGGACCAGGTAGATAAACAGCGAGGCGTTCACCAGATACGTTACGCGTGGAGAGTGGGAGTTCAGCAGGCGATGACCGAAGGTAAACACCACGTTGACCATCCACAGGCCCATGAGCATCGAGACCACCGCATCAATCTCATACAGCCAGCCTTCCCCTTTACTCCAGGTCTGATTGGCCACATAGGCGGCAAAAGCCAGCGCCGATCCCACAAAGGTCCAGGGAACCGGACGAACAAACAGGGCCTTAATCGCCGGATATTTCCATGCCATGGCACCCAGTATAAAGAAAGGCAGGAACATCAGTGTTTGCATCACCGCCATATTAAACAGCGCATCGCTCAGGATCTGTGGTGCAAAAATAAACATCAGACGACGAAATGCACCCCAGGCCAGGCTGCAAAGCAGAATAAAACAGGTTAAACGGGTCCAGGTGAGTTCGGAATAGTCTGTTTTCTCACGTGCGCCATCGCGCAGAAAACGGAACAGCCAGAAGCCTGCCACGGTCAGAACGATCAGGACCAGCAGGAACCACAGATGGGAAATCAGATCCCAAACCAACGTATTATATTTCTCATACAGGGTCTTACTGCTCCAGTCACCGATCTTACTGGTCCACTCTTTCAGCATAAAAAACTGCGGCAGCGTAATCAGGGGGATGGCGGTCAGCATCGGGATACCAACCCGCTCCACACGCACCTTCAGCCAGTCTGATGGGGTGTAGCGCAGGAACAGCATATAGGAAAAATAGCCTGAAATAACAAAGAACACCTGCATGCGAAACGCATGGATGAAGTCATTCAACAGCGTCAGCCATTCGGAGGGCGCGACACTGTTGACCGACCAGTTTTGTGTGGAATAAATCAATGAGACATGAAAAGGCACCCCTAATAACATCAGCCAGGCGCGAATCGAATCCAAAAAGTATTCTCGTTGTGGTGTTTTTTTAGTCATATATGTCCAGTATTCAACAAGTTAATCACCCGGTTCACCCTGAACCAGTCTAAAGCTTACCGCTTACTTTAATAGAGCAAACCCGCGTATACTATCAGCCGAATCTGTTTCCGCTAAACGCTTGAGAATCGGGCTATTAGCCACTCGGAATAGTGGAACAAAAACGGGCTCAGGCTGTCGGAATGCTGAATTATCCTTTAAGATGGATCCATTGATTTAAGCACCCGAAAGGGGGGGATGTGCGGACTAAAATGAACAATAAACCAAAACTGATGAAATTGCGCTGGGTTGGCGCGGCAGTTTTGCTTTCAATGTATGCCAACACCAGTTGGGCTTTCAACATTGACGATGTGGCAAAACAGGCGAAAGAGTTAGCCGGTAAAGGCTTTGAAGCGCCGAAAAGTAATCTACCGTCACAGCTGCGTGATATGAAGTATGCCGACTATCAGCAGATCCAGTTCAATCATGAAAAAGCCTATTGGAACAAGTTGAAGACCCCTTTCAAACTTGAGTTTTACCATCAGGGTATGTACTTCGATACGCCGGTACGCCTCAATGAAGTGACGGCTAACAGCGTTCGCGAGATCAAATACTCTCCGGAATATTTCAATTTCGGCAATGTGAAGCACGATCCGGATACCGTGAAAAACCTCGGTTTTGCCGGTTTTAAAGTGCTGTACCCGCTGAACAGTAAAGATAAGAAAGATGAGATTTCCAGCTTCCTGGGGGCCAGCTACTTCCGCGTGATTGGTCAGGGCCAGGTATATGGTCTGTCTGCCCGTGGTCTGGCCATCGATACGGCATTGCCGTCCGGTGAAGAGTTCCCGCGCTTCAAACAGTTCTGGATTGAGCGTCCGAAGCCGCAGGATAAACATCTGGTGATCTATGCGCTGCTGGATTCGCCGCGTGCGACCGGCGCCTATCGTTTCCTGATCACCCCGGGTAAAGACAGCACCGTTGATGTGCAGTCAAAAGTCTACCTGCGTGACAAAGTGGGCAAACTGGGCGTGGCTCCGTTAACCAGCATGTATCTGTTCGGTGCGAACCAGCCGTCTCCTGTGGCTAACTACCGTCCGGCGCTGCATGATTCCAACGGGCTGTCGATCCATGCCGGCAACGGTGAATGGATCTGGCGTCCGCTGAATAATCCGAAACACCTGGCCGTCAGCACCTTCACCGTGGAAAACCCACGTGGTTTCGGTCTGCTGCAACGTGGCCGTGATTTCGATAAGTATCAGGATCTGGATGACCGCTACGATCTGCGCCCAAGCGGCTGGATCGAGCCTAAGGGTGACTGGGGTAAAGGCCGCGTTGAGCTGGTCGAAATCCCAACCAGCGATGAAACTAATGACAACATCGTGGCATTCTGGACCCCGGAAAGTCTGCCAGAGCCAGGCAAAGAGATGAAGTTTGCCTATCGCCTGCACTTTACACGTGACGAAAGCCAGCTGCATACGCCGGATACCGCCTATGTGAAAAGCACGCTGCGTTCTCTGGGTGATGTGAAACAGTCTAATCTGGTGCGTCAGCCAGACGGCACAGTGGCGTTTATCGTCGACTTTGTTGGCCCGGACATGAGCAAGCTGCCGGAAAACACCCCGGTCACGCCGCAGGTGAGCATCGGTAATAATGGTGAGCTGGTAGAAAACAGCGTGCGCTATAACCCGGTCACCAAAGGCTGGCGTCTGGTGCTGCGTGTTCGTGTTAAAGACAATAAACAGCCGACCGAGATGCGTGCTGCACTGGTTAACGGTGACAAAACGCTGACGGAAACCTGGAGCAATCAGTTGCCTGCCAATGAATAAGTCTACCGTAATACCCAACGAATATATCGATGCGCTGCCCCTTTCCCCGGAGCGGAAAGGGGCGCTGCGTGATGCGTTGCCAGAACAACCGTCCGATACCTTCAGCCAGTTGCACTATCAGCTGGCCGAAGACGGCCCGGTCGAAACGCGCCCCGATGATGCTCCGCAGGAATCGGTAAAAGCGCGTGTCGAGATGAGCTGGCCTGACTCTGTTGATGGCGGTCGTCAGTTTGACAAAGACGCGCTGGATCGCACCACGCTGAAAGCGATGCCGAAACACACCCGTTCTTCTATGTATCCGGAAGAGTGGCGGACCAACCCGGTGGCGCGTGCATGGGATTCCCTGCGTGGGCGTAAAAGCACACCGCGTTACGACAGCCGCGAAGAGCAGAAAAATGAAGACAAATGGCGCCATGTTGGCTCTATTCGTCGTTATATCCTGCTGTTCCTCTCCGTCTTCCAGACGGTGGTGGCCACCTGGTATATGAAAACCATTCTGCCTTACCAGGGCTGGGCGCTGATCGATCCTATGGAGATGATCAACCAGAACTGGCAGCAGTCGGTGTTGCAGATCCTGCCTTATGTGTTGCAGACCGGGATCCTGTTCCTGTTTGCCATCCTGTTCCTCTGGGTATCTGCGGGGTTCTGGACGGCACTGATGGGGTTCCTGCAACTGATGATCGGCAAGGACAAATACAGTATTTCGTATCTGACCAACGGCGACGAACCGATTAACCCGGAACACCGCACCGCGCTGATCATGCCCATCTGTAATGAAGATGTCGGGCGTGTGTTTGCTGGTCTGCGTGCTACCTGGGAATCCGTGGTGCGTACCGGTGAGCAGGCGAATTACGATGTGTATATCCTCAGCGACAGTTACAACCCGGATATCGCCATGGCTGAACAGAAGGCCTGGATGGAGCTGGTACGTGATGTCGGTGGGGAAGGGCGTATTTTCTATCGCCGCCGTCGCCGTCGCGTGAAACGCAAATCCGGTAATATCGATGACTTCTGCCGCCGTTGGGGCAGCCAGTACAGCTACATGGTCGTACTGGATGCCGACAGCGTGATGAGCGGTGACTGTCTGAACGGTCTGGTGCGCATGATGGAAGCGAACCCGAAAGCGGGCATCATCCAGTCATCACCAAAAGCATCGGGTATGGATACGCTGTATGCGCGTTGTCAGCAGTTTGCGACCCGCGTTTACGGTCCGCTGTTTACCGCCGGTCTGCACTTCTGGCAGTTGGGTGAGTCGCACTACTGGGGCCATAACGCGATTATCCGCGTGAAGCCGTTTATCGAACACTGTGCGCTGGCGCCATTGCCGGGCGAGGGCTCGTTTGCCGGTTCCATCCTGTCCCATGACTTCGTGGAAGCGGCCCTGATGCGCCGTGCAGGCTGGGGGGTGTGGATCGCTTACGATCTGCCGGGTTCTTATGAAGAACTGCCGCCAAACCTGCTCGATGAACTGAAGCGTGACCGTCGCTGGTGCCACGGTAACCTGATGAACTTCCGTCTGTTCCTGGTGAAAGGGATGCACCCGGTTCACCGTGCTGTGTTCCTGACGGGCGTGATGTCTTATCTGTCAGCACCGCTGTGGTTTATGTTCCTGGCGCTCTCCACCGCTCTTCAGGTGGTGCATACGCTGATGGAGCCGCAGTACTTCCTGCAACCGCGCCAGCTGTTCCCGGTGTGGCCGCAGTGGCGTCCGGAGCTGGCGATAGCGCTGTTCTCCACCACGCTGGTGCTGTTGTTCCTGCCGAAGCTGCTGAGTATTGTGCTGGTGTGGTTCAAGGGCGCGAAACCTTACGGCGGTGCACTGCGCGTACTGGCTTCCCTGTTCCTGGAAATGCTGTTCTCCGTGCTGCTGGCACCGGTGCGCATGCTGTTCCATACGGTGTTTGTGGTCAGTGCCTTCCTCGGTTGGGAAGTGGTGTGGAACTCACCGCAGCGTGACGATGATGCTACGCCATGGAGTGAAGCCTTTAAGCGCCACGGTTCGCAGATGCTGCTTGGCCTGGTCTGGGCGGGCGGTATGGGCTGGCTGGATCTTAACTTCCTCTGGTGGCTGTCGCCGATTGTCTTCTCACTGATCCTGTCTCCGTTTGTTTCGGTATGGTCCAGCCGTCGTACGCTCGGTCAGGCATCGAAGCGCGGTAAACTGTTCCTGATACCGGAAGAGTTCAGCCCGCCGCAGGAGCTGGTGGATACGGATCGTTACGTTGAGCTGAACCGCGAACGTGAGCTGGATAATGGCTTTATGCACGCCATGTTCCATCCCTCGTTTAACGCGCTGGCCAGCGCCATGGCGACCTCGCGTCACCTGAAGAGCGATATCCTCGACTTCGCCCGTGACCGTCGTATTGAGCAGGCGCTCAGTGAATCGCCAGCGAAGCTGGACCGCGATCAGCGCCTGGCGTTGTTAAGCGACCCGGTCACGCTGTCACGCATGCATTACCGCCTGTGGCAGCACGCCGATAAGTATCACGACTGGTTAGATCATTACCATACGTTGAAACTGAATCCACTGGCGCTGAATAACGCTAAATAGTATGCGGGTCGGGCATGCCCGACCCCTACGTGATGGCATACCCGATCTTGTAAAGGCTGACTTTCTTTTCCGGTCAGCCCGTCAGGCGGGAAGATAAAAGCCGGGGCCTTGTGTCCCGGCTTTTTTACGTTTTTTTTGCATTGAGTGCTATGGTGCTGTGATGTACAGACGGTAAGATAGTGCGTTTTTTATTCGGGAATAATGTGGTGAGCATGTTTTTACGCGGTGTGATGTTGGCAGTCAGTGTGCTGGTACTGAGCGGGTGTGGCAGTATTATCAGCAGAACCGTGCCCGGACAGGGGCACGGTAATCAGTATTATCCCGGCGTACAGTGGGATGTGCGTGATACGGCGTGGCGCGTGATCACCATTATCGACCTTCCGCTGTCGCTGGTGGTGGATACCTTGTTGTTACCGGTGGATGCACACCACGGTCCGTACGAGTAATCCCTTTTACCGTACCTCAGGCACGGTTATCGGCATCCGTATTATTGTCTTCCCACTCTTCTGCTGCCGCTTCAGCTTCTTCACTGTCGGCAGGTGGCTCAAGCTGGAATTCCCCTTCATCCCATTCATGCAGGGTATTTTCAGGCAACCATTCGCTTCGCAATTCGACCTCGTCGAAATCACCGTCAAAAATGGCCTGCGCGGCTTCACCGCTGTACAGCGACACAAGCTCGCCTTCATCTCCATCCTCGGTGAGAAACTCCGCCTGCCACATAATGTCCCCATCCTGCATCACAAACTTTTGCAGATTGAACTGATTCACCGCGGCGTCATCTTCGTCGACCTCCGGGTTGGCAGCAAGGTACTCTTCACGAGCCGTATCAATGGCTTCTTCCAGCGTGGCATAAAGTGTCATGGTCATCTCCCTGGTTTTATTGGTAAAGAGTAATTGTTGTCGTTGTGCGTCAGGATGCAAGGCGGTAAAGAAGAAATTTTGTGTACCGTGCGTGAGGCCGATTGACAAGGATTTCTGTCGCTTAGCGATATCTGGTCAATCTTTGAACGGGTAAATTTTACTTAAATACATCAGCAGTAAACGGCCTTTATTATTTTTCATCTTTTCTATTTTAATTAAATCAGCCTGTGTTATTGACTTAACGTAAATTACTGGAGGGAGTATTCAAACTGAATGAATTAAGTTTATTCTTATTTCACAGCAGGTAATCTGTGCGCATTGAATTCCTCCCCTATTCACATTTATTTAACTTATATCATGATGATGTTAACCCCGGTAAGGACACTGACGGCATTACTGCTGGCGGGTGCGTGTTTTACTCTTTCAGCGGCCATGCTCAGCCCAGCCGATCGTGACGCCGTACGCCAGCAACAGCAGCAAATCCTCGATCAGAACCAGCAGCAGCGTGATGAGCTGGAGCGCAGCACGGCATTACCATCCGCGCAGCCTCCGCGCCCGGTGCTGCCCTCTGCCGGCCCCTGCTTCAGGATCAATACGCTGCGTCTGACCGGTGTGACGTTGATTTCCCCCCATCACCAGCAGCAGTTGCTGGCACCCTGGCAGGGTTCATGTCTGGACATGGCCAGTATCAGCCAGCTCACCCACAGCATCTCCGACTGGTATATCAGCCGTGGCTATATCACCAGCCGCGCGTTTATTCCCGAACAGGATCTCTCCGGGGGGGAATTAACGCTGGCGGTGCTGGAAGGCAAATTACAGCATATTCGTCTTAACGGTTCCCCGGCGCGTGAACTGAATATGGCTTTCCCTGGGCTTGAAGGAAAAATCCTTAATCTGCGCGATATCGAGCAGGGGATGGAACAGATTAATCGCCTGCGTACCACGCCGGTTCAGATTGAAATCCTGCCTGCTGACCAGCCGGGGTACTCGGTGGTGAATCTGACCGCCACCCCGGAGTTTCCCCTCAGTCTCTCCGCGGGCTTTGATAACAGCGGGCAGAAAAGCACCGGCACCGGGCAACTCAGTGGGTCGCTGACGGCAAACAATCCGCTGGGCCTGGCTGACCGCTGGTTTATCAGCGGTGGCCGCAGCTCGGCATTTTCCCGCGCACGCGATGCGCAAAATTTCCAGGCCGGGGTCAGCGTGCCTTATGGCTACGGCCTGCTGGACTACAGCTACAGCTGGAGCAACTACCTCAGCACCATCAACAACAACGGCTTTGACTGGCTGTCACGCGGTGACACCAAAACCCACCGGCTCGGTCTTTATCAGGGGCTGTACCGCAACAGCGATATCAAAACCGGCCTGTCTTTCGGCATTACTCATCGCATCAGTCGTAACTGGCTGAACGATGCGCTGTTGCAGAGCAGCAGCCGCAAACTCTCCAGCCTGCAAATCGGTATTAATCATACGCAGAAGCTGGGCGGAGGTATCGCCACCCTGAACCCGATGTTCACGCGGGGAATGCCGTGGTTTTCGGCGGAAAGCGATGAGGGGAAAAACGGAGATCTGCCGAAGGCAGAATTTCGTAAATGGAGCCTGAACGGCAGCTATCAGCTCCCTGTCACCCAAAGCCTGTGGTGGTTAAGCAGCTTTTACGGCCAGTGGTCACCGGACCGTCTGTACGGCAGCGAGCGCCTGACGCTGGGAGGTGAAAGCTCGGTACGCGGCTTTAAAGAGCAGTATCTCTCCGGGGATAACGGGGGCTACTGGCGTAATGAGCTGAACTACGCCCTGTTTACCCTGCCGGGTCTGGGGCAGGTCAGCGCGCTGGCGGCGCTGGACGGTGGCTGGCTGCACAGCGACCGCCTCGACCCCTGGGCGGCGGGCACCCTGTGGGGCAGCGCCGTGGGCCTGACCACCAGTCAGCGCTATTTCTCCACGCAGTTTACCGTTGGCACGCCGCTGGATTATCCGGACTGGCTGGCGCCCGATCACCTCACCGTGCAGTACCGCATCTCACTGATTTTTTAAGAGGCCAGGATTATGGACAATCATCAGCAACCGGTTCGCCGTTCTCAGCGTCTGCTGAGTTACCTGATTTGTACGCTGATTGCCGGGCAGCCGCTGCTGCCAGCGGTGGCTGCCGCCATCACCCCGGTGACCCCGGGCAGCCAGATGGACAAAGCGGCCAACGGCGTACCGGTGCTGAATATCGCCACGCCAAACCAGGCAGGGATCTCCCATAACCAGTTCAGTGATTACAATGTCGGCAAACCGGGGCTGATCCTCAATAACGCCACCGACAGGCTGACGCAGACCCAGCTGGGCGGGCTGATCCAGAACAACCCGAACCTGAAGGCAGGAAAAGAGGCGCGCGGGATCATCAATGAGGTGGTTGGCGGCAACCGCTCGCAGCTGCAGGGCTTTACCGAGGTGGCGGGCAAGGCTGCGAACGTGATGGTGGTTAACCCGTACGGGATCACCTGTAACGGCTGCGGCTTTATCAACACGCCGCAGGTGACGTTAACCACCGGGAAACCAACCTTTGACAGCCAGGGTAATGTCAACAGTCTGGCGGTTTCTAAAGGCACTATCATCGTTGAAGGGCAGGGGCTGAATGCCAGCCAGAGCGATGCGCTGTCCATTATCGCACGCGCCACTGAAATCAACGCCGATATCCATGCCCGGGATCTGACGGTGATTGCCGGATCGAACCGCGTTGATGCGCAGAGCAAGGTCACTGCGCAGGGATCTCAGGACCCGCAGCCCTCGGTGGCGGTGGATACGGGCGCGCTGGGCGGCATGTACGCCAACCGCATCCGCCTGGTGTCGAGTGACAAAGGCGTGGGGGTGAACCTTGGCAACCTTAATGCCCGTCAGGGGGATATCACCCTGGATGCCAGCGGCAAACTGACGGTGAACAACAGTCTGGCCAGCGGTGCGCTCAGCGTCCGGGCCGGGACGGTCGCGCTCAGCGGCGATCATAAAGCCGGTGGCGACATCACGGTCAGCAGTGACGGTGACGTGGCGCTGAAAAACGCGGCGCTGGTCAGCGATCGGGATGTGATAATCAACGTCGGGAAAACAGGGGCTCTGGAGAGCGGCAAACTGACGGCGGGCCGGGATATTCAGCTCAGCGGCAATGCGCTGACGCTGGATAGCGCCAGCCAGGCGAACGCAGCCGGAGATATCCGGGCCACCGCAACCACCCTGCTCTCGCAGCAGGGTCAGATGACCGCCGGACAGGATCTTACGCTTAACGCGGACGCGCTGGATAACCGCGGTGCGCTGAATGCCAGCCGAAACCTGAATGCCCGCGCCACCACGCAACGTAACAGCGGCACAATGCAGAGCAGCGGCGACCTGACGGTCAGCGGCAGCCAGCTGAAAAATCAGGGAAAGATGTTGAGCGGCGGGTCGCTAACCCTCACTGGCGACCGGCTTGAACAGAACGGCACGCTCAGTGCAAAAACGCAGGCCAGCCTGACCCTCAGCGACAGGCTGACGCAGGGCGCTCAGGGAGAAATACTCAGCGACGGTTTACTGTCGATTCATGCCGGGCAACTGGAGCAGCAGGGCCTGCTGTCGGGCGATCGCAGCGTGTATTTCAGCGGCGACGGTTTGAATCAGCAGCAGGGCGCACGCATCACCAGCCAGCAGGCGATTGACCTGCAGGCCGACCAGATGCAACTGGGCGGGGAGGTTAACGCAGACGGCGATCTGACGCTGAATGCCGGGACGCTCACCACCCAGAGCACGGCGCAGGTACAAAGCGGCGGTAACCTCAAACTGGCGGCGCAGCAGGCGACGCTGAACGGCACCCACGCCGCGCGCGGTGACCTCATCGTCAACGCCACCACCCTGAACCATAACGGCAAAAGTAACGCGGCGCGCATCGCCCTGACCGCCGACAGCCTGAATAACCACGGCACCCTGGTGGCGCCCGAACTGTCGCTCAGCACACAGCACCTCACCAACGGCGGCCTGCTGGATGGCAGCCGCAGCCTGCAATTGCAGACCGATCTGTTCGATAACCTACAGGGTGCCACGCTGCACAGCGCAGGTGACCTTGCACTGAGTCCCGCACGGCTGAATAACGCCGGGCTGATCGCCAGCGATGGCGATCTGACCCTGAGCGGTGACAGCCTGTTTAACCGCGGTGAAATTAACGCGCACAATCTCAGCGCGGATTATCTCGATCTGCACAATCAGCAGGGTGGCCTGCTGCTGGCACAGGGGCAGCTGACGACCGTCAGCCAGTCACTGGATAATGCCGGACAGATGGCGGCGGCGACACTGCATGTTTCGGGCGATCGCATCGAAAACAGTGGCACCTTGCAGGGCAACGACAGTCTGGCCCTGAAGGCGCACACTATCACCAGCCAGGGCGATATGGTCTCGGATGGCGCGCTGAACATCGACGGCGATAGCCTGAACAACGGCGGTGCGCTTCAGGGCGCGGTGCTGGCCCTGACGCTGGTTCAGCAGTTTGCTAACCAGCAGGGAGCGGAGGTGAATGCCACCCGCAGTCTGGCCATTGATGCGGCAACGGTGGTGAATGACGGGCAGATGGTCACGCCTGCTCTGACTCTGAACAGTGCCAGCCTGGTGAACCGTGGCTGGATGCAGGGTGATAATACGCTGGTGGTGAACAGCGCAACGATCGATAACCTCGCGGGTGGCACCCTGGTGAGTGGCGACCGCGCCGAACTGACCAGCACCACGCTGAATAATGGTGGTCAGTTGCAAGCCGGTCACCTGGTACTGAGCAGCACCAATCTCAATAACAGCGGTACGCTGTTGATGAACCATCAGGGAGAACTGACGGTTGCGCAGACGCTGACCAACAGCGGCCTGTTGCAGGCTAACCGCGCACTGACGTTAGGCACACGGCAACTGGTCAATACTGCCAGCGGTGCGCTGATTGATTCCGGCGGACTGACGCTGACGCTCGACAGTCTGCGCAATGACGGGCTACTGCAAATCAGTGAAGCGCTGGATGTGACGGCGCGCGAGCTGAATAACCAGGGCCAGTTGCTGGCAGGTCGCACGCTGGCGCTGAACGCGACGTCATTGATCAACGGCGGCCTGATGCAGGGCGATGAGCGGCTGACGCTTGACAGCACCTCGCTGGATAACTGTGGACAGATCCGTAGCCTGGCAGACGGCAAGGTCAGCGCAGACAGCTTACTGAATACGGGAAAAATTACCGCGCAGGATCTGGCACTCAGCGGTAATGTCCTCCGCAATAGCGGCCTGTGGCAGGGTAATCAACACCTTGGCGTCACCGCCGGGCAACTGACCCAGAGCGCCAGCGGGCAGACCCTGAGCGGCGGCATGCTGGAACTCAGCAGCCATACGCTGACCACTGACGGCACCCTGCAGGGGGCGCAGGTTAGCGTCACGGCGCAGAGCTGGCAGCACCTCGGAACGGCCATCGGCAGCGCAGGCATCTCGGCACAGGTCGGGGATACGCTGGCGAATACGGGTGAGATTTTAAGCCAGGGCGGCATTCAGCTTGATGCTGCGACGCTGAACAATACCGGCAAGCTGCTCGGCGAAGATGCCGTGACGCTGCGTGCCACTGGCTTCACTAATCAGGGCGCGGTGCAGGGCAGCATGCTGGCGGTAGACGCCGCAACGCTGACCAACAACGGCACGCTGGTGGGGTTGCAGGCCCTGACCCTCGGCTCTCTCCCCGCCGCTGTGGCACGCATGGCGCTGGCGGCAACACCAGCAGTGCAACGTATTTATAGCGGCAGCGGTAAGCTGCTGACCCAGGGCACTCTGAGAATAAACGGCGACAGCCTGAGTAATGACGGCATCTGGCAGGCGCAGGATATTGTCGCCAACGCCCGCACGCTGAGCAATCAGGGCCGCATACAGAGCGCCGACAGCCTGGAGTTGCAGCTGAGTGATACGCTGACCTCCGCTGCCAACAGCCAGATCGGTGCGCAGGGTGAAGCGTTACTGCATGCCGCCACCCTCAGCAATCAGGGACAGTGGACGGCTAAAAATCTCGCGCTGACGGCCGATGCGCTGGATAACCAGGGCACCATCAGTGGGGTGGATAACCTGACCCTGGGCCTGACGGGTGCGCTAAAACAGCAGCAGGCCGGATCGTTGTTAAGCGGCGGTGCGCTGGGCGTGAATGCGACCTCAATAGAGAATGCTGGCCGTATTCAGGGCAACACGCTGGCCATGAACGGCAGCACGCTGGAGAACAGCGGCAGGTTACAGGGGGATAACGGCCTGACGCTGGTCCTCGGCGATCGCCTGACCAATCATCAGAACGGGATACTGTTCAGCCAGCAGGCGCTGACGCTGCAGGCGGCGCAGATGACCAACGACGGTGTGATTCAGGGGGGGAAACAGACCCGGCTGGATATCACCGGAACGGCACAGAATAACGGAAAACTCCTTTTCAGCGATGATTTGACGTTTAACGCGTCGCAGCTGAATAACGGGGGCTGGTTACAGGCGACCGATCTACTGCTTAAGGCGGCGCAGGTAGAGAATACAGGCACGCTGCTGGCGCAACAGCAGGGCGCCTTTACCGGCAATAGTCTGATCAATCAGGGCAGTGTCCAGGGCGATCGACTGACGGTTAACTATCAGCAACTGAACAACAGCGGCACCGTGCTCGGCAACCAGCAGCTAGATGTCACTGCCGCAAATGTCGAGCAACAGGGCGGCGGCAAACTGCTGAGTGGCGGTAATCTGACGCTGAAGGCCAACCAACTCTCCCCCACCGGTCAACTGGTGGCCCTTGGGGATGTGACGGCCACACTGGCTAACGCCTTCACGCATCGCGGCACACTGGCGGCAGGCAATCAGCTGACGGTCACCAGCAACGGTGCCATCGACAACCAGGGCGTGATGCAGGGGCAGGGCGTTAACCTCAGCGCGGGGGCCGTACTGACCAACAACGGTAAAATCACCACTGGCACCCGCACCAGTACCCTGAGCGGTAGCCAGATCAACCTCAATGACGCCGGGAGCGTGCAGGGCGGGGGCGATATCTCGCTGACCAGCCGTGGCGATATCAATATCGCCGGCTTTACCGGAACCAGTGGGTCACTGACGCTGACGGCACCGGGCAGCATCATTAACACAGCCTTACTCTATGCAGGCCAGGATATGCGTCTGCAGGCCAACAGCATCCGCAACCAGCGCGGCGATATCCTCGCTGACAATAATCTGTGGATGCAGCGTGATGCCGCAGGCAATGCCAACAGTGAAATCATTAACACCTCCGGCACCATTGAGACGCGCAACGGCGATATTACGATGGCCACCGCGCATCTGCTTAATCAGCGCGACGGGCTGACCGTTGTTCGCCAGATTACTAATATTATCGATGCCAGTGCGGGCTATGTTGATGTGCCGTTAAGCAGTTTTAACCCACAGGATATTCTTTACGAGAATATTAGGGGGTGTGGTGGTGGGCGTAATGATAGTTGTCACAATAGCTATACGGCCAGTTTGAAAAATAAAGAAGATAAAACTCGTAAGCAGTTGGTTAGTACAGAATCAGTAACAGCCACCGCAAATGGCGGGGCATCACGTATTGCCGCAGCGGGTGATCTTATTGTAAGAGCGGGCGATCTTGAAAATAATGCAAGTTCGCTACTGGCAGGCAACAGGATTAAGCTTACGGGAAATCAGCTTAACAATGATTCCGTAGAAAACGGAATCATTTCGCGATACCAGACCTATGTTAATAAAACTGACATAGCAGGAGGTGGAACACCTATTACGTCGGGTAATTTCCGTTTTGAAATTAGCGGAGGGCCTGAGTTTACAACCAAATCCGGAACGGCTTACACGGCCGTGATCCAGGCCGGTGGTGCACTGACCGCCAGCTTCACCAGTAACATCAGCAATACGACTACTCGTGCCAATACCGGCACGATCACCAGTACCCTGGCAAAACCCGTGCTCAATACCCTCAGCCAGCAGGGTATCGGTAGCACTGTGCAACAACAGGCCCTGTCCGGCACTGAAAAAGTGACGGTTAATTCACCCCAGTGGCAGGCGCAGATCCAGTCAGCCCTGCAACAAATGAGTGGTGGCAAAGCCCTGGACAGCAACGGTCAGCCGCTGGCGACGCTGGCCGATCAGCGCACGAATAACAACAACGGCACTTCGCTGTTTACCAAAAACCCGGCCTCATTGCAGCAGCCAGTGGCTCAGGGCATCGACACCAGCGCGTGGCCACTGCCCACCGGCAATAACGGCTATTTCGTTCCTGCCAGCGATCCCAAAAGTCCGTATCTGATCGTCACCAACCCGCAGCTCGACGGGCTGGGCAAGCTGGATCACAACCTGTTTGGCGATCTCAATGCGTTACTGGGCAAACAGCCGGGCAGCGCACCGCAGGAAACGCGCAGTGCTTACACCGACCAGAAACAGTTCCTTGGATCGTCCTACCTGCTGGATCGCCTCAATCTTAAGCCTGATTACGACTACCGTCTGCTGGGTGATGCGGCCTTTGATACCCGCTATGTCAGCAATGCGCTGCTTAACCAGACCGGCAACCGCTACCTGAACGGAGTGGGTTCCGACCTGGAACAGATGCGTTATCTGCTGGATAACGCCGCCAGTGCACAGCAGTCGCTGGGATTAAAATTTGGCGTATCGCTGGATGCAAAACAGGTTGCTGCGCTTGACCACAGCATTGTCTGGTGGGAAGCGACGCAGATTAACGGCGAAACCGTGATGGTGCCAAAGCTCTACCTGTCACCGAAGGATATTACCGTCAACAGCGGCAGCGTGATTGCCGCCAACTCGGTGGAACTCAACGCCGGAACGCTGACCAATAATGGCAGCACACTGGCCGCCAAAACCGATTTGAATATCAACAGCCAAAACAGCATTAGTAACCTGAACGCAGGCCTGATCAGCGCTGCCGGGGATATGAACCTCAGCGCGTTGGGCGATATCAACAATATCGGTTCGGCCATCAGTGGCAAAACACTGGCGCTGGAGAGCCTCGACGGCAGTATTAATAACCAGACGCTGGCCACGCAGTGGAACGCCAGTAGCAAAGGCTGGCTTGGCTCCGGTGCGGCAATGAGCCAGACCCAGCTGGGCACAACGGCAACGATGAGCGCACAGCAGGGCGTAACGCTGAAAGCGGGCAAGGATATTACGGTCACCGGCAGCAAGGTGACGGCAGGCGGCGATCTGAAACTGGATGCGGCAGGCGATATTGCTATCAATGCCAATCAGACGTCCAGTAGCAGTCGCTATACCGGGTATGCAGGCAAAAACATCGCCAGCAGCGGCAAGGTCGACAACGTCGGCAGCAATCTCTCTGCGGGTGGTTCATTAACCCTTAACGCCGGAAACGATCTCAGCGCCACCGCCAGCGCCATCAGCGCGACAAAGGATCTGTCGCTGACGGCAGGCCACGACCTCAACCTGAACGCAGCAGACACCGCGCAGCGCAGCAGCAAGGGCAAAGGGGAAAACCATGTCACCGGTCAGGATCGCACCACGCTGACCAGCGGTAATGATCTGACGCTCAGCGCAGGCCGCGATCTGAACAGCCAGGCGGCAGGCCTGGTGGCCGATAACGATGTGACATTACAGGCGGGCAGAGATGTGAATCTGCTGGCGGCCACCACCACTAAAGGTGACAGCTACCGCAGCAGCGAACGTACGGAAATCCACGAAGCGGTGCGCCAGCAGGGCACGGAGATTGCCAGCGGCGGCAATACTGCGGTGCAGGCGGGGCGGGATATTAACAGTGCGGCCACCCAGGTGACGGCACAGCAGGATATTGCCCTGAACGCGGGGAATGACGTCAACCTGACGACGGCCACCGAGAGTGATTATTTCTACAAAGAAGAGACGAAAACCAAAAAAGGATTCCTTAGCAAAAAAACTACCCACACCATCAAAGAGGACTATTCGACTTCGGAGAAAGGCACCCTGCTGAGCGGTGATAACGTCAGCGTGGAGGCCGGTAAAAATATCCTGGTGAAAGGATCGCAGGTGGTGGGGGACGACAACGTGACCCTGAAAGCGGCCAGTAATATCGATATTGTTGCCGCGACCAACACGGACTCCAGCTGGCGTTTCAGTGAAACGAAAAAAAGCGGGCTGATGGGTACGGGTGGGATTGGTATCACCATCGGCACCTCTAGCCAGAAGCATGACTTAAAAGTGAAGGGCACGACCCAGAGCCAGAGCGTCAGTACCGTCGGCAGCACCGGGGGCAATGTGACGGTCAGCGCGGCTGACGGCGTGAAGATCAGCGGTGCTGACCTGGTGGCGGGTCAATCGTTAACGGTCAACGGTGACAGCGTTGTTATCGCGCCGGGTCATGATAAGCGCACCGCGGACGAGCGATTCGAGCAAAAATCCACGGGGATTACGCTGGCGCTCTCCGGCGCAGTCGGTGAAGCAATCAACAATGCCATCGCCACTGCACAGGCGGCGAAAGGGGAAAGTGACAGTCGTCTGGCGGCCCTGCAGGCGACAAAAACCGCGCTCTCAGGGGTGCAGGCAAAACTGGCCAGCCAGCAGGCGCAGGTCAGCGGCGACCCGAATAGCGGCATAGGTGTCAGCATTTCGCTGACCACGCAGAAGTCTAAATCCCAGTCGCAGCAGGTGAGTGATGCGGTATCCGGCTCGACCCTGAATGCGGGGCAGAACCTGGCGATTACCGCAACGGGTAAAGGTCAATCGGCTAACAGCGGGGATATCGCTATCGGCGGCAGCCAGCTGAAAGCGGGCGGCGACACCACGCTGACGGCGGCGAATGACATCCTGTTAACCGGCGCGGCCAACACGCAGCAATCCACGGGCAGTAACTCCAGCGGCGGCGGCGGCGTGGGCATCAGTTTTGGCGTGGGCAACGGCAGCGCCGGGTTGAGCATCTTTGCCAGTGTCAACGGCGCGAAAGGCAAAGACACCGGTAACGGGACGCAGTGGAGTGAAACCACCCTCGACAGCGGTGGCAACGTCTCGCTGAACAGCGGGCGTGACACCACGTTAACCGGCGCTCAGGTGAACGGTAATAAGGTCAGTGCCGATGTCGGGCGCAACCTGACCATCACCAGCCAGCAGGACAGCGATCGCTACGATTCGAAGCAGACCAGCTTTGGCGCAGGGGGCAGCTTCACCTTTGGGTCGATGACGGCGTCCGGCTATATCAATGCCAGCCAGGACAAAATGCACAGCACCTATGACAGCGCCATGGAGCAGAGCGGTATCTATGCGGGCAAGGGCGGGTTCGATATTCAGGTCGGCGACCACACCCAGCTGAATGGAGCAGTGATTGCCAGCCAGGCAGGGGCAGATAACAATCGCCTGGAAACCGGCACGCTGGGCTTCAGCGACCTGGGGAATGAAGCCGACTATAAGGTCAGCCATAGCGGGATCAGCGCCGGCATGAGCAACGGCGGGTCGATGGGCGGCCAGATGCTGGGCAACGTGCTGTCGAACTCGGCCAGCACGCTGCTGGCGGGGCTCAACGGCAAGGGGCATGCGGAAGGCACCACTCAGTCTGCGGTAGAACAGGGCACGATTGTTATCCGCGATACGGCTAACCAACAGCAGGACGTGGGGAGCCTGAGCCGTGATACTGCCTCGGCCAACGGCAGCATCAGCCCGATTTTTGATAAAGAGAAAGAGCAGAAGCGTTTACAGACGGCACAGGCGGTGGGGGAAATCACCGGCCAGATGGTTAGCATCGTGAACACGATGGGCGATATCAAAGGGCTGGAAGAGGCGAAAAAAGGCGCTGCACCGCTTAAAGATAACGCGACAGAAAAAGAAAGGGCCAAATGGCTGGCCGGATTACGAGAAAGCGATGCCTATCAGAAAGCCATGTCCGATTACGGCGTGGGCAGCAAGAACCAGATGGTGGTTCAGGCAGTAAGCGGCGTGCTTCAGGGACTGGTTAACGGAAATATTTCACAGGCGGTTGCCGGAGCGGCCAACCCACTGGTGGCGCAGGTCATCAAAGCGCAAACCACCGATGCCGGCGGCAACACGAATGTGGTTGCCAACGCGATGGCGCATGCCGTGTGGGGTGCGGTGGCGGCGCAGATGTCGGGAGGCAATGCCGCCGCGGGTGCCGCCGGAGCGTTCAGCGGTGAGCTGGCCACACGCTTTATTGCCGAAGCGTTTTATCACGCCAGCACGCCAGAGGAGATTGCCAGACTGTCGCAGGCGGACAAAGAGCAGCTGAGCCTGCTGGGCACGATTGCCGCCGGAGCCGCGGGGGCGGTAGCAGGCAACAGCTCGGCAGCCGCAACGACCGGAGCGCTTGCGGGCAAGAATGCGGTGGAGAATAATGCGCTGTCAGCCCCCGATGATAAGACACGACAGGATGCGAAATGGGCGCTACCGTACCTGGAAGGCGATAAGAAAGCACAGGCAGAGAAACTGGTCACTGACCTGAATGTGAAGGATAAAGCGTTCGATGCAGCGATTGATGCGGCGTGCAAGAATCTGTCATCAGCGGACTGTAGGGGGATGCGTCAGGAACTGGCGGCAATGGGCAAGAGTTACGATGCCCAGCTTGATGGTCAGTACATCGGCACCATGGCCAGTGTTTATAAAGAGGGTGCTGATAAAGTCGATAGTCTGCTGTGGCAATATGCGACAGCAGATGCGCAGGCACAGAAAGCGAAAGACATCCAGACCATCGCCACTAACTGGGGCGTCAGCTTAGAAACGGCTTCAACGTTGTATAGCAGCATGGCAAGGGTGCACACCGCTGCGGCGATTGGTGGCGCGGTGTATGGGATGAAGGGAATTGGAGCGCACGGAGAAACTGCTGGCTCTATTAAAAACGTTAATCCAGGATACCCAGAACCAGGTAGAACACATAATTGTGTAAACTGCTCTGTTGCCACCGATGCTACTCTGGCTGGAAATCCTGCATCGGCGTTGCCTGTAAACCATAAAAACGGTATTCCTTTGACCGTTTTGGAAAAACAATACGGTACTAAATTTAAGTATATTTCTTCGCCCGAAAGTATTACACAGCAAATGGCAAGTGCAGGTTCTGGTTCCAGAGGGATTGTTTTTGGTTCATATGGACCAGGTCAACCTGGACACGTGTTTAATGTTGTAAACCAAAACGGAACAGTCCGATTCCTTGATGGGCAAACAGGTAAACCTGCTAATCTCAGCAAGTTTGAATCATTCCAGTTATTGAGGACGAATTAATGGTTAGTTATGAAGAGGCTGTAGAAAAAGCGACAGAATATCTAAAAGATACTGATATTCCGGTTGTTATTACCCTGCATGGACGTTTTTCTGAAGGGTGGTTTTTTTGTTTTCAATCTCGAGAATACCTTGAAACTGGGGAGTTTTCTGCGCAGCTCGCAGGTAATTCGCCATTTATAGTTGATAAGGATACGGGTGATGTACATGAACTTGGAACTGCATATCCTATTGAAAAGTATTTACAAGATTATGAAGAAAAGAAAAATGCTCTGAGTTAGAAGGGCCCAAACATTCATGGACTAAACCTAAAAAGTTGGAACCCTGACTTTGTAAGGTGCAATCTGGTGACGTTGAAGTGGCGGCGCTGGGGCAGCAGGCATTGTTGGTGGAACCGGGAAGGTAAGAAATAAACCTGAGAGTAGTACTAATCAAGTCATTACTAAAAACATAGATCCAAATATTTTAATTAGCAGGCAGAATAAAAATGAAATGTCAGGATCCCAAGTAAAACGGCTTGTAAAAGATATGAAAACAAATGGCTTTGATGTCAATGAACCTATTGATGCTGCTATTGTTAATGGTAAGGTGATTATTATTGATGGCCATCATAGAGCTGAAGCAGCAGCAAAGGCTGGAATTAAGGATGTACCAGTTAGAATACACGATGTCACTACGGAACAAGGTGATCAACTTTTACGTGAAGCTGCTGAAGCAAGAGTAAGGTATTGATATGTTGAGTGAAAAACAGGTTTTGGACTTTATCAGTCTTCAAGGGAAATTAATAAAATCATTCTTTTTTACTTATTCAAATATAAAGGATTTTGACTTGCTATTGGACTTCCCCAAGAAAGGGGTTGTCTGGCTTGATGATGAAGGTTGGTGTTTTGTTAAACATGGTAAAGGTATTCGGTTTTTAATAAAAAATGGACAGCAAGAGAAGGTGGTTGATGTTAATAATAATATTAAAAATAGTCATATCATAGACGTGTGGCGTTTATCTCAATATTTTTCATTGTGTGATGATTATGAAATAAAAAAACTATTAGAGGGTATGGTTATATCTGGGATTTTACAAAAAACATCAGAAAAACAATATGAATTAATATGAATCTGTAGTCAGATGTTCAGTGTATCGGCCCAGATGCCTTGAGATTATGGCGCAGCGGGTGCTACCAGGACATTTTCGCAGATCGTTTCGCGTCCGTTTCGACAGGAACTAAAGAGGCGAACCCGACACAAGGATGTCATGCATGGCGGTGTTAAAAACCCACAGCGAGTACGAATGTTTGAAGGGATGGTGCCGGTTTGAGGTAAGCCGGGCGTCACGCGGCAGGACGCCGCGTGCCGAGGCCCGCAGGGATGCATCTTTTGCCGATCCGGTGTGCTCAAACCGGCACCAGCCTTATGCACTGAACATTCAGCTAGAAATCATGTCCGGAGATACATCTGCGGGCGCTCCAGGTCCTCACATATCAGCAGTGCATTCATCAGAATGCACACAACTTCACCTCCCAGGAACTCCCTGACCGCCAGCATCGCGTGCTGTCGGCGGTTTTTCGCACGTTTTTAATGGGGTTCTGTTTCTGAAATATGATGTATTAGCGCCGGGCAAATGAACTGCCCCAACTCTGGCGGTGTGCCAGGTTGTTCACCCCCTTTTCAGGATCAGTGATATGGATAAATCAGCCTTAACGTGCAGAGCGTCGCGCAAAACCGTTCTCACCCGTTTCTCCTGCAGTCTTCTCTTTCTTGCCGCGCCTGTGTTCGCGAATGATGCCCCTTTTGACCCGGATTCCCCGTGGCTGCTCGGTGACTGGGCGGGCTACCGCAAACATCTGGCGGATGAAGGCGTGGATTTCCAGGTGGACTATACCACGCAGTCGGCGGCCAACCTGGCCGGCGGCTACCGCACCAGCACCACGATGCGCTATGCCGATCAGTGGACGTTCGGCAGTAAGCTCGATCTGGATAAACTGATGAACTGGCAGGGCGGTCAGTTTCAGGTGACGCTGACCAACCGCAACGGGCAAAATCTTACGCCCTATATTAACGATCCGCGGACGGGTGGCCTGTCTAACGTACAGGGTATCTCGGCACGAGGTGATTATCTGCGCCTGACGCAGTTCTGGCTCAACCAGTCGCTGTTTGATAACTGGCTGGAGGTGAAACTGGGCCGTGTCACCACCAACGAAGATTTCGATACGGCCAGCGTCGGAATGTTCCAGAACTGGGCGATGGGCGGCGGCCAGCCGGGTCACTGGCGTAACGACCGCTGGTTTAACGCCCCGGTATCGCAGTGGGGAGGGCGGTTCAAACTCAATCTGCCCGAAGACGTTTATTTCCAGGTCGGGGTCTATAACCAGAACCGTGCCAACTACACGAAAGCGAACGGATTTCGTTTTGATATGGGCCACGGCGAAGGAAACCTGATCCCGGTTGAACTGGGCTGGAAGCCGCAGCTGGGGCAGGACAAACTTCAGGGTAATTATCGGCTGGGGATGTTCTACAGTTCCACCGAGGGCGGGGATTTTCACTCGTTTAAGGATGGGGAGTATCAGCATAACCGACGTGCTTACGGCGGCTATCTATTGGCCGAACAGCAGTTGTTCGCGATGGACGGTGATAACAAGCGTGGTCTGAGCGTGAGTTTCCAGTATGTGATGAACGACCATCGTACGGCGAAGATGGACAATTATCAGTCGCTGGCACTGGCGTGGAAAGGGCCCTTTGATGCCCGTCCCGCCGATGAGATCGGCATCGGCATGGCGCGTATCCATGTTAACAGCGACTACACAAAGATGCGTGAGGGGCAGAACGCCGCAAACGGCGTGAGCGATTATCGCAATCCTGCTTATCTGCCGCTGCAACAGGGCGCGGAATGGAACTATGAACTGTATTACAACGCGAAGGCTACCCGCTGGCTGAATATACGTCCCAACCTGCAAGTTGTGACTAAACCGGGCGGGGTGCGTCAGGTTCAGGATGCGTTAATTGGTGGCCTGGCCGCCGATATCAGTTTCTGATTAGCCGGGGGTGGCGTTTGTTTCAATGCCACCCCGGCACGATTAAACCTGTGCAATCTCATCCAGATGCTGATAAATCGTCAGCCCCAGCTCATGGCCAATGCGTACGTCGTTATCGGCTCCGCGTGACTCACCCGGTAAACGCAGAATGGCATCACAGTGGCCAATAAGTCGGTGTGCGACCGGATATAAATACGCTTCACTGATCGCATCGCCAATCTTCTGCGACCCGGCAATCCGCGCCAGCGGAAATGCCAGCCACTCGCCAATCAGCGGAATATGCCCTTTCTGGTAAATGGCTAAGGCTGCCTGTTCCATACGTTCAAGGTTGGCATGGATTAAGTCTTCACGGTCGCCTGTGCCGCTGCGTACCGGGCCTGCCACTAAAATTTGCAGTGATTTCATAATGATTTCCTAAAAAATGGGGTTAAGGGCCAGGTGCTGGATCAGCATGATGGTTTTGGCATCCATAATTTCGCCGCTGCGCACGGCGTCCAGTGCGCGGGAAAAGGGCCACTCCAGTACTTCGATATCTTCCCCTTCCTCCGCGACGCCACCGCCGCTTCCCTGACGATCGTCATCAGAATATTCGGCGATAAAGAAGAACAGTTTTTCTGTCACTGAACCGGGGCTCATATAGGATTCGAACACCTTTTCGATGTGCGTGATGCGAAAGCCAGTTTCTTCTTCGGCTTCGGCAATAATACGCGCTTCCGGCGAGGCGTTATCCAGCAGGCCTGCGGTGGCTTCAATCAGAAAACCGTGATGGCCGTTGACGAAAATGGGGAAGCGAAACTGCCGCGTCAGTACCACGGTTTTTCGGGCTTTGTGGTACAACAGCACCACGGCGCCGTTACCGCGATCGTAGGATTCCCGGCTTTGCTCCTGCCAGCTGCCGTCGCGGCGCAGCAGTTCAAAGGTGTATTTTTTCAGGGTGTACCAGTTATCCGACAGCAGCTGCTCGCGGATGTTGCGTACGCGTTCCTGCATGTTTTGCATGTTTATGCCCTTATTGTGGTGACAGAAAACACGCTAACATGCATAATCGTGCAATATCAAGATCAATCGTGAAGGGGGAACCGTGCTTTCCAGTCAGCGTAAACAGCAGATCCTGGCCATGCTCGATCGCGAAAAGCAGGTGCTTTCGCGTGAACTGAGCCAGTATTTTTCCGTATCAGAAGACTCTATTCGTAGGGATTTGAGAGAGTTAGCGGCAGAAGGGTTGCTGCAACGCGTTCACGGCGGTGCGCTGCCGGTGTCTGCCGCGATTGCCCCCTTCGAAACGAGAAAAAGCGTGCAGATGGCGTCCAAACGTCGGGTGGCGGAGAAAGCGGCCGCATTGATCCAGCCCGGTCAGGTGGTGATGATCGACGGTGGCACGACCACGGCTGAGATGATCACGTTGCTGCCGAGGGATCGGGCTTTTACCGTGGTCACGCACAGTCCGGGCGTTGCGGTCGGGCTGGTGGATTATCCGTTGATTGAGGTGATTATCATTGGCGGGCAACTCTACAAGCATTCGGTGGTGACGGTCGGTGCGGCGATGATGGAAGGGATACGCCGCATCAATGCCGATCTGTTTTTTATGGGGGTGACCGGGGTACACAAAAGCGCCGGGCTGACCACGGGAAACTATGAAGAGGCCTGCGTAAAACGGGCGCTGGCAGAGCGGGCCGCGGAAACCGTGGTGCTGGTGTCACAGGAAAAACTGAACTCTGCCTCCGCCTTTGCCATCGGCGATCTCTCGCTGGCCAGCACGCTGGTGGTGGATGCGTGGCCCGACGAAGAGATGTGCCAGCTGCTGGAAAAACTGCACATCGCACTGGTTTGAGGATGACGTTACTCTTCCCGTACCACCATCATTTCGGTACGGCCGCGCAGGGTGATCCAGGTATACAGCACGTTAAACAGCACAATGCAGGCGGTGACGATAAACACCGCCCGAAAACCAAAGTGGGCTGAGACGGTCGCACCCATCAGCGGCCCGGTGACGTTGCCAATATCGCGGAATGACTGGTTGTAGCTGAACACGCGCCCGGCCACCTGGTTGCTGGCGTTATAAATCAGCAGAGACTGTACGGCGGGAAGCAGTGCGCCATCGGCGGCGCCGAGCAGGAAACGCAGAATCCCCAGCTGCCACGCATTCTGCACAAACGCCATCGGGATCAGCAACAGTACGGACAGCATCAGCATGGTGATCAAAATGCGCTCAGGGCCGATGCGGTCGCCCAGTTTGCCGAGCCGGGGCGCGCTCATTAGCGCCGCGACGCCCGGCACCGAGGCGATCATCCCGCTGATAAAGGCCAGGTTAGAGACATGTCCCGCCAGCTCACGCACATACAGTGTGAGGATCGGCGCAATGGAGCCGGTGGCGACCTGAATAATCAGCGTGGTGACAAATAACGCCAGCACCAGGCGCGGGTTTTTCAGCGAGCTCAGCACCTGGCGGGCGTGCAGCATGTCTTTTTTCTGCACCGGAATAAAACTTTCGCGTACGCAGAACAGCGTCATCATAAAGCAGGTAAACAGCACGCCTGCCGTGATAAAGAACACCGGGCGCAGACCAAAGCTGTCGGCCAGCAGGCCGCCAATCAGCGGGCCAATCAGTGCGCCACTGACCGCACCGGTGGAGAGCCAGCCCAGCGCCCAGCCGGTTTTACCGCGCGGGACCTGGGTAGCGATCAGCGCATTGGCATTAGGAACAAATCCCCCCAGCAAACCGAGCAGGGCACGCAGCGCCAGAAATTGCCAGATAGAGGTTGCCATCCCCATCAACATCATCACTATGGCCATCCCGAGTGCCGAACGCAGCAGCATGATTTTTCGTCCTTTGCGGTCGGCCAGTCCGCCCCAGAAGGGGGAGGCAATCGCGGAAAAAAGGAACGTAATGCTGAAGACCAGTCCTGACCAGAGATTCAGTGCCTGTGGATCGGTGATGCCCAGTTGCTCCACGTAGAGCGGCAGAAAGGGCATCACCAGGCTGAATCCTGCTCCCGTCAGAAAACAGCCTATCCAGGTCACGAACAGATTTCTTTGCCAGTTGATGGCGGCAGCGGGGGTAGCGGGCGTGGACATAAAATAAAGGGTCACCTTTTGAACTATTAGCTCACCAAGTATACGCGTTTATCCTGCTGCTAACCGACGTGCGATCAAAAAAAATGAAAAACTGTTTCAAATACTGGAACAGGCCGGATCGGCGACCCGTTAGTTGTCGTAAAAAGAGGGTTGCCCTTCAGGACGGGTCTTAAAGCGGCGATGCAGCCACATATACTGTTCGGGGGCCATTAAGACGGCGTGCTCAATAATCTGGTTCATATGTATGGCAGTGGTGCGTTCATCGTCCAGCGGAATGGCGGAGGTCTGCTCTGGCAGGATCACCATTTCATAGCCTTTGCCAGAAGGCAGACGTCGTGGAACAAAAGGGATCACCGCCGGGTTGCCGCTGCGGATCAGCAGGTAACTTCCCTTGGTGGTGGCGGCCTCGTCTACGGCGAACAGCGGCACGAACACACTGCTTTTGGGACCGTAGTCATGGTCAGGAGCATACCAGATGATATCGCCGTTCTTCAGGGCGCGGATCATCCCTTTCAGGTCTTTACGGTCAAGCATGCTTTTATTGGAACGCATCCGTCCCCAGGTCTGTAACCAGTCGATCAGGGGGTTATCATTGGGCCGATAAACGCCAATTCCCGGATTATAAATGCCAAAAATGCGCGCACCCAGCTCCAGCGTCAGAAAGTGCAGGCCAATCAGCAGCACGCCTTTTCCATCCGTTTTCGCCTTCTGGATGTGCTCCAGCCCGCTAACGCTGAACCATTTTTTGATGCGCCAGTCGGGCCAGAACCAGGCCATGCCAGTTTCGATCAGACCCATGCCCAGTGACTCAAAGTTACAGATGACCAGCGCTTCGCGTTCGGCATTCGGCATCTGCGGGAAGCACAGTTCAAGGTTACGTCTGGCAATGGTCACCCGGGATTTCAGGAAGCGCATTGAGACTCTTCCCAGGCCACAACCAATGAAGTACAGCACCGGGTAGGGCAACAAAACCAGCAAATACAGCAGGATAATCCCTGACCAGGTAAACCAATAACGGGGATGCAGCAATGTGCGATTGAAGTGGGGAAGCTGTGTCATGAGTGTCCGGATCGCAAGTAAATTAGAGTAATTATGAATAGGTATAAAAGTTTAATTATGGCTAATTGTGCGATTTACAACGAGATATTTTACATTATCTGTAGATTGCTGTGATGAAAAAGGGCTGTGACTAAGGACAATCCACCATGCCTCAGGTATGATAGCGCCGCAAATTTTTCCTCTCTTTGAATGCAGGAACGTACACCATGCCAGTGTTACATAACCTTGTTTCCAATGAAGAGCTGAAGGCGCGCATGTTGGCCGAAACCGAACCGCGTACCACAGTCTCTTTTTATAAGTACTTCACTATTGACGATCCGCGCGCGTTCCGCGACGCCCTGTATGTCACCCTGACAAAGCTGAAAGTGTTTGGCCGCGTTTATGTGGCGGCAGAAGGCATTAACGCGCAGGTCAGCGTCCCGGCCAGCCAGTATGAGCAGATGAAAGCCGCGCTGTACGGCTTCCACCCGGCGCTGAACGATCTGCGAATGAACATTGCGCTGGACGACGACGGTAAATCTTTCTGGGTGCTGCGCCTGAAAGTGCGCGAGCGCATTGTCGCTGATGGCATCACGGATGACAGTTTTGATGCCAGCGATGTCGGTGCTTATCTGAAAGCCGCCGAAGTGAATGCGATGCTGGACGATCCACAGGCAGTATTTGTCGATATGCGTAACCACTATGAGTACGAAGTGGGGCATTTTGACAACGCGCTGGAAATTCCGGCGGACACCTTCCGTGATCAGCTGCCGATGGCGGTGGACATGTTGCAGCAGGACAAAGACAAAAAAATTGTCATGTACTGCACCGGCGGCATCCGCTGTGAGAAAGCCAGTGCCTGGATGCGTCACAACGGCTATGAAAATGTGTACCACATTGAAGGCGGGATTATCGAATATGCCCGTCGTGCCCGTGAACAGGGGTTACCGGTGCGTTTTAAAGGCAAAAATTTTGTCTTTGATGAACGTATGGGGGAGCGAATTTCCGAGGATGTTATTGCGAACTGCCACCAGTGCGGTGAGCCTTGTGATACCCACGTCAACTGCCTGAACGATGGCTGCCATCTGCTGTTTATTCAGTGTCCGAGCTGCGCTGAGAAGTTTAATCACTGCTGTAGCCCAATCTGTATGGAAGAGCTGGCGTTATCGCCGGAAGAGCAGCGTGCCCGCCGTGCGGGTCGTGAGAACGGTAATAAGATTTTCAACAAGTCCCGTGGCCTGTTGAGTACCACGATGCACATCCCTTCGCCTGAAGAGTAACCGGGTGTATCGACCTCTCACCGGGCGATGTTCCGGTGAGAGGCCAGTCTGGCGTTACTGACGCACGCCTTCGACAGAAATAATCAGCTCAACGTCCTGCGATGCCGGGCCTAAATCGGATTTAACATTGAAATCTTTCAGGGCAATGGTCCCGGTGGCTTCAAAGCCTGCACGGTAGCCGCCCCATGGATCTTTCCCTTCGCCGGTCAGCTTCGCAGCCAGTTTCACCGGTTTGGTCACGCCGTTCAGTGTCAGATTACCGTTCACGGCCAGGCCTTCACCCTGTTTCTCTACGCCCGTTGAAACGAACGTTGCCTGCGGGAATTTGCTGGCATTCAGGAAGTCAGCGCTGCGCAGGTGTTTATCGCGTTCGGCGTGGTTGGTGTCCACGCTGCCGGTATTAATGGTGACATTGACTTTGTCTTTCGCCGGATCGGCCTCATCAAAGGTAAAGCTACCATCGAAATCTTTAAACGTACCGTACAGCCAGCTGTAGCCCAGATGCTTGATGCGGAACTGGACAAAGGCATGCTGTCCTTCTTTATCAATTTTATAATCTGCGGCGCTGGCGGTGCCTGCGGTCATCAGCAGTGCGGCAGTCGTTAAACCCAGAATACTTTTCTTCAGCATGGTGTTCTCCATTCCTGTTAGTTAGTCGATGCGGTGACCCAGCATCCTTTTCAACGTAATATCGCGATCGATAAAGTGGTGTTTCAGTGCGGCCAGCGCGTGCAGCCCGGAGAGGATCACCACGCTCCATGCCAGCCAGAGATGGATATCACCGGCCAGGTCGGCCTGTTCACCCAGCCCGGAGAAGAGCGCGGGCACCGGCAGCACGCCAAAGACATCAATAGGTTTACCTTCGGCAGTTGAGATCAGATAGCCACTGACTAAAATGGCAAACAGAATGCCGTAAAGCAGAAGATGGGCGGCGACGGCGCTGTAACGCACCAGCGGCGTATAACTGCTGAGAGGTTTAGGGGGCGGCGAAACAAAACGCCACACCACGCGCACCAGCATCACAACAAACAGCACCATACCGATACTTTTGTGCAACTCCGGCGCTTTGTGATACCAGGTATCATAATAGCCCTGGGTGACCATCCACAGACCAAGTGCAAACATACCGTAAACGGTACCCGCCACCAGCCAGTGCATAGCAATACTCAGTGAGCCATAACGCAACACGCTATTTTTCAATTGCATTGAGAGACCCGTTTGTCAGAATTTTCAATAAGACTGACCAGATGTAAGGGCAAAATCAACAAATAATTTTACTGGTTTTAAAATTCACTCATAGCGTGAAATATTTTGAACAAAATATTGAATCATGCGCAGTAATTCAGAAGGCATAGAGGGGGGGTGGCTCTGTCTGGCTTATTGTTGGCGCTTTGACGGCAGTTTGATGAAAGTATGATGTTCTGATTTTTTGCTGTTTAATTAAGGTAATGTCAATTTTTTGTCACGTTATGTCAATATCAGGCAGGGTTTAATCGTTATGAAAATTAATGCATTGCCAGAGGTAATTATCCCCTATTTGAAGCGATCATCTCACCCAAAGTCACAGGGGGAGTGCCTGTGATTGAAATTTATCATTAAGCCAGTGAATATCGCTCTTAACTTGAATTTTTGCGAGATATTGTCTACCGTAAAGACGTGTCAGTAACGTTCACTATAAAATTTACCGTTAATTACCATTCTTAATTTGCTGCGTTATAGCTTTCTTCCTCTTCACTATTTTCCATTTTATGTCAGGCGACGAAAGCTATGAGGCTGCTCATTGATAGTCACACCGGGAGCATACAATGGGTCACACATCAGAGGGGCAACAGCCCCGAAAAAAACATTTCTGGAATAAAGATAAGTCCGCTAAACCGGCGTTGAGTGTCGACGATATTACCATTGTCGATAAATCGATGCTGAAGCGGGCAGTCGGGGCTGCGGCTCTTGGCAATGCCATGGAGTGGTTCGACTTTGGGGTATACAGCTTTCTGGCTGTGACCATCGGTAAGGTCTTTTTCCCTGGCGGTAGCCCGGCGGCACAGCTGCTGGCGACGTTTGGTGCCTTTGCCGCCGCGTTTCTGGTGCGTCCGATCGGTGGGCTGGTGTTTGGTCCGCTGGGCGATCGTATTGGCCGCCAGAAGGTGCTGGCCCTGACGATGATCATGATGTCGATCGGTACCTTCTGTATTGGCCTGATCCCCGGTTATCACACCATTGGTATTATGGCTCCGGTGCTGCTGCTGCTGGCGCGTCTGTTGCAGGGATTCTCGACGGGCGGTGAATATGGCGGAGCGGCAACGTTTATTGCCGAGTATTCTACCGATAAGCAGCGTGGGTTTATGGGGAGCTGGCTGGAGTTTGGTACGCTCGGCGGCTACCTGTTGGGCGCAGGTCTGGTGACCGGACTGACCGCGGCAATGCCGGAACAGGCGCTCCTGGACTGGGGATGGCGTATTCCCTTCTTTATTGCTGCGCCCCTGGGGCTGTTTGGCCTGTATATCCGCCTTAAGCTGGAAGAGACGCCGGCTTTCCAGAAGCATATGGAGAAACAGGAGCAGCTGGAACATAGCAAACCCCGCCTTAACCTGTGGCAGATGTTGAAAAAGTATCGCGCGGCGATGCTGAAGTGTATTGGGCTGGTGCTGCTGTTTAACGTCTCGAACTATATGATGACGTCTTACATGCCGAGCTACCTGACCGGGATCCTCGGCCTGAGTGAGCTGAGTTCGTTGCTGCTGATTATGGTGGTGATGTTCGTCATGATGCCGCTGACGCTGTTCTGGGGGCACTGGAACGATCGTCTGGGCCGCCGTCCAGTGATCTGGGGCGGGGCAGTCGCGCTGATCCTGCTGGCGGTGCCGTGCATGATGCTGATCGGCACCGGAAACCTGTGGCTGGTGTTCCTCGGCCTGATGATCCTGGGCGTGATTCACACCTGTTTCAGCGGGTCGATGCCTGCCACCTTACCGGCGCTGTTTTCCACCGATATTCGTTACAGTGCGCTTGCGATAGGTTTTAACCTGTCGGTGTCGCTGTTTGGCGGCACCACACCGCTGATCACCACCTGGCTGGTGGAGAAAACCGGTAACTTACTGATGCCTGCTTACTATCTGATGGGCGCGGGGATTATCGGGGTGATCACGGTCTTCACCCTGCGTGAAACGGCACGCAAGCCACTACGAGGATCGGCGCCGTCGGTTGGCAGCCGTGCAGAAGCGCAGCGTCTGGTGGATAAACTGCGTTTGCGCGGGAAGAAAACCTCTGCGGCTACAGAGAAGTAAATTCCTCATCTGAAAATACACAAACTCAGATAATAAATCGTAAAAATACGGGGACCGGGTTACCGGTTCGCGTATTTTTTTTATGAAAATTTCTGGTTAAGTTGTCCTTCGCACATTTTATGTTCAACGTAAACAGGCTAAGGACAGCATATGGCAAAGGGCTATTTTCTTCGCGTGGGCGATAAAACCAGCTGCGGTGGGGAAGTACTGAGCGGTCACTCGACCGTCTTTCTGCGTGGCGCGGAGCTTCCGCGGGAGGGCAGTCTGGTCTCCTGCGGTAAGAACCCCGGTATGACGTACAGCATCATCAGCGGGCCGGGCAAAATCAGGGTGGGCGGGATGCCGCTGGCCGGTACGCTCGACAGCGTCAGTTCCTGCCCCTGCGGGGCCACGTTTATTTCCTCGATTCCTGACGGTTACGGCAAAGAACCCGCCAGCGTAACGCAGCGCAAGCCAGAGCCGATTGAACTCTCCCTGTTCGCCCCCTCTCAGGCAGACGTACCGCAACAACACGCCCAGTCCGCGAAGATAAAGCGGCGCGAAATCACGCTGACGATCGGGGTGTTTTTTGATGGGACGGGGAATAATGCGGATAACAGTGCTGACCGTCAGAATGCCTGTGCAGGCGAGCATTATGGCATGAGTGACGGGGATGCCGAATCTACGTTATCTCAGTGCATAAGGCTGAAACGGAGTCATAGCGGTATTGCCGCAGGAAGTTATCTTGGTTATTACACCAATGTGTATTGGCTGAATAGGTTGTATAAGGAAAATATAGCAGCTGATACAGGTTATGGACAAAATGCCATTTATATTGAAGGGATTGGTACAGAAAGCGGGCAGGGAGACAGTTCTTACGGTATGGGAACGGGCAGGGGGAATACCGGCATAGTGAGTAAAACGGATAAAGCCGTCGCCGCGCTGGTTGCTGCTATTAAAAGCTATTTAAATAAGCCCTCCCAATCCAGCATTGGCATCGTCAGGGAGTTACAGTTTGATATCTTCGGTTTTAGCCGGGGGGCAGCGGCGGCACGGCATTTTTCCAACCGGGTGTTCGAGCAGGATGATGCCATTGTGGCAGCGATTAAAGCCGGATTAGGTGAGGTTAAGTTCAATGGCACGCCCGGCGGCAAAACCCGCTTCCTGGGGATATTCGATACCGTTGCGGGGATTGGTTCGCCGGTGAATGGCTTTAACCCGCACAGTGCGGATACCGGAGAGGTGAATATTGTGCTGCGCCCCGGCGTGGCGGAGAAGGTGTTCCATATCACCGCACAGCATGAGTGCCGCTTTAACTTTGCGCTGAACAGCGTAAAACCTGCGTGGCCGGAGCTGGTGTTGCCCGGGGCGCACTCGGATATTGGCGGCGGGTATAATCCTGACGAGCACGAAGCCTGTTTCCTCACCCGCCCACAGTTTGAAACCGTACCGGCTTCGACTTCCGATAAGGAAACCGCAACATATCGTCTTGCCGGGGCACAGTTTGGGATCATGACGCGTTATCCGGCCATAGCGCCGCTGCTTGAGGGTAACGTGATTAAACTCAGAGCCTGGCATGACGACCGAATGCCCACCGACCGATATGGTATGCTGCAAAAACGCAGTGCTGCTGCGCTAATTCTTGAGCGCCCCACGCGCAATGACTGGTCAAAAGTGGTACTGCGGGTGATGATTGATGCCGCGCAGGATGCGGGAGTGGTGTTCGAGCCCATACTGCCTAAAGATGACAACCTTTCATTACCGACCGAACTAAAAGTGTTGTATAAAAAAGCCATTGTGATGGGCCGCGCCGTCCGCAATGGTCAATCGGTCAGCGAGTTTACCACCGCGGAAATTACTGCGCTGGCGGGAAAATACCTTCACTGCTCAGCCAACTGGAACAGCGTGATACGGGACAGTCAGGGAAGGATCACCGGGGCGGTGAAGCCTGCGAAGCTGGTGACCTTTACCAACCGGCCGGATGAACGCTGGCAACGGACGATTTACGATATGGACGGGAACAGAATATGGAAATAAAACAGATCGCTGTGCTGCTTTCACTACTGACGTTGACGGCCTGCCAGGGGGCAGACCAGGCCAACAAGACGACTCAAGACCCGGAGCCTACAGAGTGGAAATTTAACTTTTTTACACCCAAAGCGTTGCCTGCCCTGGTGACGTTTGTCGTAGTCCAGGATGCCGCCGGTACGGTTTACCAGTTTAATACGCTTAACAGCACCCCAGATATGGATGATGTTATCGATGAGTGGAACGACAGTTCGCGGGCACCAGGTGGACACTGGAATCACGTTGAAAAACCTCCTAAGCATATGATTTTTTGCTGGGATTCGGTGATTGATAAAAAGGTCTATGAAACCCATCTGACTTTTCCCTGGGATGTGGTGGATAAAATGCGTAAACCCAGCGTATACAAGGATTATCTTGGCAAGGCTGCGTATTACGACAGCGTACAGATGGGGTTAGCCCCCGGAGGAAAGGTGGCCGTCTGGGTAAATGGTATCCGTTTCGAACATAACTACCGTATAACGCCGTCAGTGCTGAAGACGTTATCCGGGGATAAATTAGATATTTGCAAAGGGATAACTAATTTTTCAAACGGTTATGAATACGGAGAAAATACAAAAGAATTTATTAAGGACAAAGTGTATCCGTATGGTGTCTGGTAATTTTTAGCGCAAGGACGGGAACAGAATATGGAAATAAAACGTATTGCCGGGCTGCTTTCATTACTGACGTTGACGGCCTGCCAGGGGGCAGGACAACCCAACAAGGCGACTCAAAACACGGAACCAACGGAGTGGAAATTTAATTTTTTCACGCCTAGAGCACTGCCTGCACGAGTAACGTTCGTCGCCATCCTTGATATGGGCGGTATTGATTATCGTTTTAATACTCTCGACAGTACCAAAGCGCTGTATGACGTGACGGATGAGTGGAACGACAGTGCGCGTGCACTTTACGGGTACTGGAATCATGTACAGCATCCTCCCCGGCATATTTTATTCTGTTGGGACTCGGTGATTGATAAAAAGGTGTATGAAACTCATCTGACATTGTCCGATGAGATAGTGGATAAAATGCGTAAGCCCAGCACACATAAAGACTATCAGGGAAAGACCCGGTATCACGACAGTATCCAGATAGGGCTGGCCCCTGAAGGAAAAATCGCGGTCTGGATTAATGGCATAGGATTTGAGCCTAATTATCGTGTCACCCCGTCCGTCCTGAAAACGCTCTCCGGGAATAAGTTAGATATTTGTAAAGGGATAACTAATTTTTCAAACGGTTATGAATACGGAGAAAATACAAAAGAATTTATCAAGGACAAAGTGTATCCGTATGGTGTCTGGTAGTTTTTAGAACAGAGATGGGAACAGACGTCGCTATCCTGACGGCCTGCCAGGGGGCAGGCCAGTCCAGTAAGACGACTAAAACACGCAACCCAAAGCAGGGGCCTTGAATCCGTGACTACTGAAAGCGCTTCAGCGCGAACGGCGTTAAATCAAAGTCGCTGCTTTTCCCCTGGGCGAACTGGGTGGCAATTTCTCCCAGTACGCTGGCGAATTTAAAACCGTGGCCGCTTAAACCGGTGATCAGCATGCGGTTCGGCTCACCGGGGAAGGTATCAATAATAAAGTCTTCATCCGCGGTGTTGTCATAGGTGCAGGCTTCCCCGCGCAGACATACGCCAACGCCTGGCAGGAAGGTGCGCATAAAGTTAAACAGCTCACTGCCGTCTTCCGCTACGCTGCCAAAAGGTTTACGTCCATCCGGCGTATCAATGGGCTGCCCGCCTTCATGTTTACCGATTTTGATGGCGTTATTATCGGCGGGGAAACCGTAGTAGTGGATGCCGTCCGGCATCTCGACGGTAAATGCCGGGAACTTATTGTCCTCGCTGTAGCGACCGTCGGCCTGATGCCACGCAAACACTTTTCGTACCGGGGTGACCGGCAGGGAAGGGTAAAGGGTTTTCACCCAGGTTCCGGCGCTGATCAGCAGTTTGTGCGCACGGTAAACGCCGTCCGAGGTGGTGACCGCTTGCAGGCCGTCCTCGGTTGCAATCTGTGTGACGCCGCAGTTGAAAAGTTGGGCGCAGCCGGCATCCTTCGCCATACGGATCCAGCTCTTAACGGCAACCTCTGATTTCAGGTAGCCCGACTGTGGTTCAAACACGCCGATATACCCATCGGGTACGTTGATCTGCGGCCAGCGCTGACGGACCTCTGCTTCGTTCAGGATCTGTACGTTTAATGCAAACTGTTCTGCGCTCTGGATAACATTCTGAATAAATTCGGAGCGGTGTGGGGCAAGATTCAGTACGCCGCTGCGCTGCATGACGCGCTCGCCGCTCTGTTGTTCCAGTTGATCCCACAGCTGTTGGGCGCGCAGAACCATTGGGACATAGCGAGCACCTTCACCGTAGGCATGGCGGATAAGGCGGCTTTCACCATGATGGCTGCCTTCCCTGTGTGGCGGATGATGACGGTCAATCATCAGTACTTTCAGACCCGCCTGCGTGGCATACCAGCCGGTGGCAGCACCGACGGAGCCACTGCCCACCACAATTAAATCGTAAACCATCAGTATCAGCCTCTGTTAATCAAGCAATTGAAGCAGAATAGCAAATATGGCAGGCATGAAAAAGGCACCCTGTTGGGTGCCCTGGGAAACAAGATTCAGTTGCAGATTAGTGCTTCTTGTAATCACGGTCCTGGTATTCGGTGGCTTCTATTTTGGCAATGCCAGCTTCAAGAATGGAAATAAATTGTCTTGCAACATCAGTTGTCAGCCAGTAGGTCTGACCGACTTCAGCATCTTCTGCCGGTTGATGATCGGAAGAGAGCGAGTGCAGACGGATCATCATGGCATCATAGCTGTCTACGGTACTGATATCCCATCCGATGAGGGGATGTGTCTGGATGACCTCTTTGTTTCTGTCCATTATAACCCCCTATTACTCGTGAAAGATGACAACGAAGTGTTTTATCGAGGTTCAATGCGGCTTTTTTTCTTAGAGCTTTCTAATTATAACAGGAGTTTTTTTGTTCGCAGACTTAAATTTCGTTCTGCGTAAAAATCAGGCGCTATTCGCACGCTAATTAAGCATCGCAGGGTGGAAAATAATCACCCTGCTGATGAATGGCAGCATTATTTCAGGTGTGATAATACAGGTTATATTTAAGACACATCCGGTATTATCGGTAACACACCCAGGCGTTTTTCCAGTTCCCCGGCCAGACGGATGAAATGCTGCTGGAGCTGTTCATCGTAGTTCTGGTTCTGTCCTTCAAGCTTTAAACTGTGTATTAACAGTTGGTTAGCTTTGTCATCAAGACAGAAAGAGAGGGTGGAAAAGGCATTTTCTAATACTGTCAGACGGCGTTGCTGTTCACCAATCATCGCCAGCAGTTCGCCAAACGTCATTGCCTCATCTGGATTATCGGCAGCCATAGGAAAAACCTCAGTAATAAATGTCAGCCTCAGAATAAGATATTCTACCCGAGCCGTCTATCTGCGTTCAGCGGTAAGACGCGCACATAAAAAAGCCGGATGGCGTATCCGGCAAAAACGGCACAATCATTATGGAATCGAGTGGGAATAGCGGTATTGTCTGACATCACAACCGCATTAACTCAGGCGATAAACCAGTCGTCAGCGCTTTCCCAGGTTTCCTGTAAAATATCGGTGATCTGATCTTTGGCTTCTTTTCCGCCGCCCATCACCGTCAGATTATTGGCTCCGGCATAGCGTACCGATATGGTATTGGTGCCATCTGGAAACTGTTTGTCGATTCGCTTGCTGAGTTCCTGCGTCAGCGCATCAATAGCGCCTGCAGGCAGGGACGTGGTTTTTGCTACAGTGACTTCAATACGCATGATAGCCTCCGGTTGAATTACTGTGAATATATACAGTAATTCAACCGTGCGCAATCATTATCGCGCATTGCCCAAGGGAGGGCGCGCGATTAAATGTCGACCTTCCAATTGAGGGTTTCACCCGCCAGGAACGGGACCAGGGTGTGGCCGTCGCGGCCAACGGAGACGGATTCCGCCACGGTCCAGGGCTCACGAACCAGTGTCACGGTGCCTTGATTCAGCGGCAGGCCGTAGAAACGTGGGCCATTTTCGGAGCAGAAGGCTTCAAAGTGGGCCAGGGCGCCAATCTCTTCGAATACCGTGGCATAGGCGGAGAGCATTGAGGGGGCGTTAAATACCCCGGCACAGCCGCAGCTGGTTTCTTTACGATCGCGGGTATGCGGCGCCGTATCGGTGCCCAGGAAGAATCGGTCGTGACCGCTTGCCACCGCGTCACGCAGTGCCTGCTGGTGAATGTTGCGCTTCAGGATGGGCAGGCAGTAGAGATGCGGGCGAATACCGCCCACCAGCATATGGTTGCGGTTAAACATCAGATGCTGAGGGGTGATGGTGGCACCAAGGAAACGATTGCCTTCCAGCACATACGCGGCCGCTTCTTTGGTGGTGATGTGTTCACACACCACTTTCAGCTCCGGAAATTGCAGGCGCAGCGGGTGCAGCACAGTCTCAATAAAACGCGCTTCACGGTCAAAAATATCGATATGCGCATCGGTGACTTCACCGTGGATCAGCAGCGGCATGCCAATTTTCTGCATACGCTCCAGCACCGGGGCAATGGACGCAATGCTGGTCACGCCGTGCGCAGAGTTGGTGGTGGCGTGCGCTGGATAGAGTTTTGCGGCGGTAAACACGCCTTCAGTGAAGCCGGTTTCGATCTCATCCGGGTCCAGACCGTCGGTCAGATAGCAGGTCATCAGCGGGGTAAAATGATGCCCGGCAGGAACGGCAGCAAGAATGCGGTCACGGTAGGCACGGGCGGCAGCAACGCTGCTGACGGGTGGCACCAGGTTTGGCATCACAATGGCGCGTCCACACACCTCACTGGTAAACGGCACGACCGCCTCCAGCATATCACCATCACGCAGGTGGATGTGCCAGTCGTCAGGGCGGCGAATAATCAATTGCTGAGGTTGTGTGGTCATGCGATGTGCTCCGGCAGAGTGGGAAAAGGGCAGGTTTTGGCCGGGTACAAAGGATAGGGATAAAACGGGGGGAATGCACCAGGTTTATGCGCGCCGGGATAAAAAACGGTACGGGCAGACCGTACCGCCTTGTTCTGTCAGTCAGTAAATGGGATCACCAGTTCACCGGGTTTTACTTCCAGCCCTTTGGCAAAGCGTTTCGCCAGCGATTCCGCTTTGCTGCGGTCTGTGCTTAATACATAAGCCGGTTTCTGATTAAAGTAATTCTTCAACGACTCGTTAAGATACGGTGTCAGGGTTTTCAATACGCCTGCCATTTTCTCCGGCTGCACTGTCACATCAACCAGTTCCATATCTTTCAGATAGATCGCGCCTTCCTGCTGATTAAACACGGGCTGTGCTTTCATCTTTAACATCATTTCTGCCTGCTGCGGGCCAAACAGGGAACTGATGTTGACGTTAGCTTTGCCGGTCAGGGTGATTTTGTTTGGTTCTTCACGGCCAATCTGACTGCTAAGATCGCTCAGCGTAATATGCGCATCGGCCAGCCCGGAGACACCAATATTCTTCTCGTAGTTGTTATGTTTCACCAGCGCCTGGTTAACTTCCTGCTCGCTGATGCTGTACTGGGCAATATCATTACAACCGCTGACCAAACCCGCTAACAGTAAAGCGCTCAGGCCAAAAAGTATTTTTTTCATGATGTTCCTCTGTTTTCAATCACCGGTCGATCCTACCGGAGCAGGGGGATAGCATGCACCACTCGCGCCTGCTCGTCACCAGGACAACGCTGAGAGAAACCGGGAAAAATGACAACGGAATGTGTCGGGCCGCCGTTTGACGGCCCGAACAGGTCAGGAAGCGGAAGAGGAAAGCAGGGTGATCTGGGTCTGTTTTGCCATATTGTCGCGGTAATCCGCCACGCGGGTTGGGTATTCTACCCCGGCCACCAGCGTCAGGGAACGCAGCAGCGGGAACAGGTGGATATCGTCCAGCGACAATTCACCGCTCACGGCATTCGGTTTAACAATCAACTTGTCGAGTTTACGCAGGTCATCATTGATGTTTTTAATCCAGCCTGCTGAATGTTCTCTCAGCTCAGCGAAATCACCGGCAACGGCCTGTTTTTTGTTTTTAAAATAGCTGCGTGCTTCCGGGGTCGCGAACTCGGCAAACGGGGCTTCTGCTACGCGCGGATACAGCAGTTTATTCACATAAGTGTGGACATGTCGCAGCCAGTCGCTGATCGCCGGATTGGTTTTACCGGTCAGCAGGGGATCATGATCCACCCGATCAATATACTGCACGATATCCAGACTTTCCGGCATGCAGCTACCGTCTTCTTTCATCAGAATCGGGGCCATTTTCTGGCCGATCAGACGGTTTGGCGTGGCTTCGTCATCGTTCATCATCACCACCAGTTCAACCGGAATATTTTTCAGGCCGAAGATCATGCGGGCTTTCACGCAGAACGGGCAGTGGTCATAAATATAGAGTTTCAAGCGGTTCCCCTTAAATTGGGATAAATGATGAGCACTCATCAACTATCTGAATGTACGAAGGAAGTATGGAAGAGAACCCGCCATAGGGCAAACCTGTCCCTGACATTCGTTGTTTTCTCCACAATTTTACGAATTTTTAATCGGCAGTGTTTTACCGGGGATTCGGATGGCGGTTATAGTAAAGCGATGGGGATAACGTGCTTTTTCGCCGATAAATCCCCCCCCCCCCGCAAACTTACACCCGGCCAGGGATTTCAGGAGAGAAGATGTTTGGCTACCGTACTGCTGCGCCGAAAGTGCGCCTGACGACCGATCGACTGGTGGTTCGTCTTGTCAATGAGCGTGATGCCTGGCGACTGGCTGACTACTATGCGGAAAATCGCGCGTTCCTGAAACCCTGGGAACCCGTGCGTGATGAAAGTCACTGTTATCCCTCCGGCTGGCAGGCGCGGCTCGGGCTGATTGCAGAAATGCAGAAGCAGGGCAGCGCATTCTATTTCGCAGTGATGGACCCGCAGGAAAATGAAGTGCGCGGTGTGGCCAACTTCAGCAACATTTTGCACGGGTCATTTCATGCCTGCTACCTCGGTTATTCGCTGGGGGAAAAATGGCAGGGGCAGGGGATGATGTTTGAGGCGTTGCAAAGCGTAATTCGTTATATGCAGCGGCAGCAGCGCATTCACCGTATTATGGCCAACTACATGCCACATAATCACCGTAGCGGCGGTTTACTGGCGCGCCTCGGCTTTGAAAAAGAGGGCTACGCCAAAGATTACCTTCTGATTGACGGGCGCTGGCAGGACCATGTTCTGACGGCGCTGACCTCCCACGAATGGACGCCGGACCGGCGCGGAGTGTAACCCCCAGATGATCAAAACCCCTTTTACCGCCGTTGAAGCGCGCGTCATCGGCAGCCTGTTGGAAAAACAGGTCACTACTCCGGATCAGTATCCGATGTCGCTTAACGGCGTCGTGACCGCCTGTAACCAGAAGTCCAACCGTGAGCCGGTGATGTCGCTGACCGATAGCGATGTACAGAACACCCTCGATTTGCTGGTGAAAAAACACCAACTGACGGCGTTGAACGGTTTTGGCAGCCGGGTAGTGAAGTATGAACAGCGTTTTTGTAACTCTGAGTTTGGTCAGTTGAAGTTTACTGCTGCCGAAGTGGCGGTGATCACAACACTGCTGCTGCGTGGCGCACAGACGCCGGGTGAGTTGCGCACCCGCACTACGCGTATGCATGATTTTGCCGATATATCCGAAGTGGAACAGACGCTGGAGCGGCTGGCACAGCGCGAATCCGGCGCACTGGTGGTGCGTCTGGCACGTGAACCGGGTAAACGCGAAAGCCGCTTTATGCATCTGTTTAGCGGTGATGTGGATGAAGGTTCACTGGCTGCCAGCCCTGTTAATGACCATGACAGCGGGCTGGAAGCGCGGGTGGCCTCCCTTGAACAACAGGTTGTGGCACTGCAACAGCAGCTTGCCCGGCTACTGGCCGTACAGGAGGCAGAATGAGTGCATTAAAAGTGGGGATCGTCGGTTTGGGCGGCATTGCGCAAAAAGCCTGGTTGCCGGTGCTGACGAAGACAGATGGCTGGCAGATTGCTGGCGCGTTCTCACCGAATCAGGAAAAGGCGCGCCCGGTCTGCGATAGCTATCGCATTCCCTTACTCAGCTCCCTTGACGATCTGGCGGCGGCCAGCGATGCCGTGTTTGTCCACAGCACCACTGCCAGCCACTATGCGATCGTCGATCGGCTGTTACGCGCCGGGGTGGATGTCTGCGTTGATAAACCTCTGGCGGCTACGCTGAGTGAGGCAGAGCGGCTGGTGGACCTGGCCGATAAGCGCGGACGCAAACTGATGGTGGCCTTTAACCGCCGTTTTGCACCACGCTACCTTCAGTTGAAGTCAGCGCTGTTGCAACCGGCGACGATACGTATGGATAAACACCGCAGTGATAGCGTGGGGCCACAGGATCTGTTTTTCACCTTGCTGGATGACTATTTGCATGTGGTCGACAGCGTGCTGTGGCTGGGTGGCGGGGAAGGAAAGTTGTTGAGTGGCACGTTGCAGACCAACGACAGTGGGCAGATGCTGTATGCCGAACACCACTTTAACGTGGCGGGTGTTCAGGTCACGACCAGTATGCATCGTCGTGCTGGCAGCCAGATGGAACGCGTGATGGCGGTGGACGAGGGGGCGGTCTATCAGGTCAGCGATATGCGTGACTGGCAGCAGGAGAAAGCAGGGCAGATCAGTATTGACCCCATCCCCGGCTGGCAGAGCACGCTGGAGCAGCGTGGTTTTGTCGGCGCAGCGCATCATTTTATCCGCTGCGTGGAAAATCAGACAATGCCGCAAATCAGCGGCGAGCAGGCGCTGCTGGCCCAGCGTATGGTCGAAAAATTATGGCGTGATGCCGAGCGGGAATAGGTTTACAACACAAACCCCGTAACAATCCACTGTGGTTATTTCCTTTCACTTCAGTAGACTATCCGCACCTTAAATGGCCCGAAGATCATCGGGCTGTGATTGTCGCAAGCCGGTCTTCCCGGATATCAGAATCAGGAATTACATGAACCTGTTGAAATCACTGGCAGCGGTCAGCTCCATGACCCTGTTTTCACGTGTGCTGGGCTTTGTGCGTGATGCCATTGTGGCACGCGTGTTTGGCGCGGGGATGGCGACCGATGCCTTCTTTATTGCTTTCAAATTGCCAAACCTGCTGCGCCGTATTTTTGCCGAAGGCGCATTTTCTCAGGCCTTTGTGCCGATTCTTGCGGAGTACAAAAGCAAGCAGGGTGAAGAAGCGACCAAAGTCTTTATTGCCTATGTGTCAGGGCTGCTTACCCTGGCTCTGGCGATTATCACGGTGCTGGGGATGTTCGCGGCTCCCTGGGTGATCCTGATTACCGCCCCGGGTTTTGCCGACACACCGGACAAGTTTGCGCTGACGTCTTCGCTCTTGCGGGTCACCTTTCCTTATATTCTGCTGATTTCGCTGGCGTCGCTGGCGGGGGCAATCCTCAACACCTGGAACCGTTTTTCTGTTCCCGCCTTTGCGCCCACGTTACTGAACGTCAGTATGATCGGCTTTGCGCTGTTTGCGGCACCGCACTTTCATCCTCCCATCATGGCACTGGCATGGGCGGTGGTCGCGGGGGGCGTGCTGCAACTGGGTTATCAGCTGCCGCATCTGAAGAAAATCGGCATGCTGGTGTTGCCGCGCCTTAACCTGAAGGATGCGGGCGTGTGGCGTGTGATGCGTCAGATGGGGCCGGCGATCCTCGGTGTGTCAGTCAGCCAGATTTCGTTGATCATCAATACCATCTTTGCCTCCTTCCTCGTGTCCGGTTCGGTATCGTGGATGTACTACGCTGACCGTCTGATGGAATTTCCTTCCGGGGTGCTGGGCGTGGCATTGGGCACCATTCTGCTGCCTTCGCTGGCCAAGAGTTTTGCCAGCGGTAACCAGGACGAGTATTCCAAACTGATGGACTGGGGGCTGCGCCTCTGCTTCCTGCTGGCACTGCCCAGCGCGGTAGCGCTGGGGATTCTGGCGAAACCGCTCACCGTGTCGCTCTTCCAGTACGGCAAGTTCAGCGCATTTGACGCCGCCATGACGCAGCGGGCGCTGGTGGCTTATTCGGTCGGACTGATGGGGCTGATTGTGGTTAAGGTGCTGGCGCCGGGTTTTTACTCGCGACAGAACATCAAAACCCCGGTGAAGATTGCGCTGTTTACGCTGCTGGCCACGCAGGTGATGAACCTGGCGTTTATCGGCCCGCTGAAACACGCCGGGCTGTCGCTGTCTATCGGTCTGGCTGCCTGTCTTAACGCCGCGCTGCTCTACTGGCAACTGCGTAAGCAGGATATTTTCCAGCCGCAGCCGGGCTGGTTCAGTTTCCTGATGCGTCTGGGGATTGCTGTTGTTGTGATGGCAGCGGCGCTGCTGGGCATGATGTACGTGATGCCTGACTGGGCCAGCGGCAATATGTTGTCGCGTTTGCTGCGTCTGGCCGCGGTCTGCGCGGTGGGAGGGGGTGTCTATTTTGTTGTGTTGGGTGCTCTTGGTTTCCGCCCGCGTCACTTCTCTCGCCGAACGGCGCAGTAAGAGAATAACAAACAGAAAAACCCCGCAGCGCAAGGGCGCAGCGGGGTAAAGTCGAACACGGGTTGACGGATATTATGCTTTGCGACTTACCGGAGCGCTGGTAATCGCATGTCCGTCAGGGCCATAAAATTTTTGTGACTGATAAGGCTTCAAGACTTGCAGCGCATGCTCGTTATGACTGATCTGATGGTTGAGCAACATACCGTTATGTAAATTGGTATCACGCAGTTTTACCGTCTGTTCCTGAATAGCCGCCCAGCGCCGTGCAAGTGCCGGGTGCTGGCTGTAAGGCACATGCATACCAGTGACTTTTTCGGCGTCACGACGCATATCTTCCAGGAAATTGAGGGTAGCCAGTAAAGAGCTTTTATCCTCGGTAATCCGTTGCAATAAGCTGCTGTTGACCTGACCTGCCGAGAGCTGTTCTTGCTCCGCATTCATGACATCGGCCAGCGACGAAAGAACTTCAAGCATTTTATCAAGTGCGTTTTGCAGCTTATCCATGGGTTAATTACCTTGCAGTGAGTCTTTAGCTTCCTGAATCAGTGCGTCGGCAATTTTGCCGGTGTCCATCTTCAGTTCGCCGTTGCGAATTGCGTTCTTCAGCTCTTCAACGCGAGCCGTATTAATGTCCTGTGAGCTGGCTTTGCTCAACTGTGACTGCGCGCCGCTGAGAATAACCTGAGTACCGGTTGTGGTTTCAGTGGTCTTGCTTTCTGCTGCACGTGCTTTTGGCTGGGCAACATCATTGGTATCACGTGACTGTACAGTGCTTGCCGGTTTCAATGCCTGGGTTCTGTCGATGCTCATATGCGCTCCTGTTAACTCAGGTTCTCACAACCTGATGTTCAATATTCTAATAGTACAATGACCGTTATTAACACTATCGGCAGAACTGTAGCCTTCTTTAGTGGTTTATAGCGATATCAGAATATTCCCATTAGCGTCGACCTTACCCATCACGATTTGCCCTGAACTCATCCGAACTCTGACCGGTTGCGTGGACGTGGCATTGTTCATTGCCTTGCCTTCGCTGCTGATATTAAACCCTTCACCGCTGGCGGTAACGGTAACCATCTGGCCTGCTTTCACTCGCCACGGTTGGCGCATCATCATCAGGGTGACGGGCTGACCAGGGTTGATATCGCGCAGGGCAATAGCGCCGACCGCGTCCGCGGGGCTCGTCAGGGTGCGGGCGGGCAGGGTATCCAGTCGGCCCTGCTCCATTCGCATATCGCTGGCGGAGATCGTCGCGCCGCGCGGCACCTGGCGGGTAGCAACCAGATACTGACCGCTGACCTGAACCTGTACCTGAATATAACGTCGATTCTGATCGCAATTGGCGGCAACGCTGATGTTTCCCCACATGCGGCTGTTACCCGGCAGTGAGAACTGCGGCTGCTCACAGGCTGGCCACATTGTCTGCGGGGTTTTCACCACCACGGTGAGGTTATCGGCAGACTGACCACTTTGCCCATAGCGATTTTTAAAAAATTCATTGAGCTGTGCGTTAAGGTCGACAGCACTGGCAGAGACGCTTATCAGAGCCACTAAAACGGCCAGTAGTCGTGTGAATCCTCGCATCAGAGACCCCCTTAATTTCAACATGGCACCGATTCTACCCTCAGATGCATATTGTCAAGGCGCAAATTAGCGACGGTTTTTAGCGCTATTCAAACGATAGCCCTTTCCCCCACGAGATTATGCTGTCAGCTCTAAATTCTCACTTGCGGAGGACGCATGCTCGACAAACTGGACGCAGCACTACGGTTTAACACCGAAGCCCTGAACCTGCGTGCACAGCGACAGGAAATCCTGGCATCCAATATCGCCAATGCTGACACGCCGGGCTATCAGGCACGCGATATCGATTTCGCCAGCCAGATGAATAAGGTGCTGGAACAAGGGCGGGCGCAGGGTTCCGGGCTGTCGCTGGCGGTGACGTCGGCACGCCATATTCCTGCGGAAAATCTTCAACCGCCTTCGATGGACCTGATGTACCGCATTCCTGACCAGCCTGCGCTGGACGGTAACACGGTAGATATGGACCGCGAACGCACAGAGTTTGCCGATAACAGTCTGAAATATCAGACGGATTTGATGGCTATCAGCAGTCAGATTAAAGGCATGATGTCTGTGCTACAGGGGCAATAACAATGGCACTTTTAAATATTTTTAATATTGCCGGTTCGGCAATGGCTGCACAGTCACAGCGTCTTAACGTCAGTGCCAGTAACCTGGCCAACGCCGACAGCGTTACCGGGCCGGATGGTCAGCCCTATGTAGCGAAACAGGTAGTGTTTCAAACCGACGCGGCACCCGGGTCCCCGACGGGTGGCGTGAAAGTGGCGCAGGTGATCGATGATCCTGCCCCGGCACGTCTGGTGTATGAGCCCGGTAACCCGATGGCCGATGCCAAAGGTTACGTGAAAATGCCCAATGTGGATGTAGTAGGAGAAACGGTGAACACCATGTCAGCCTCGCGCAGTTACCAGGCCAATGTTGAGGTTTTAAACACCGTTAAACAGATGATGTTGAAAACCTTAACCATGGGTCAATAAGGAGCTTCCCGATGAGTATTGCTGTTGGTGTAAATGAAAAGCAGGCCACCACGACGCTGCAATCTTCCTCGTCTTCTTCTGATACGTCAGCGGCGGACTTGCAGAGTAACTTCCTGACGCTGCTGGTCACCCAGTTGCAGAATCAGGACCCGACCAATCCGATGGATAACAGTCAGCTGACCTCGCAGCTGGCACAAATTAATACCCTCAGTGGTATTGAGAAACTGAACACCACGCTGGGATCCATTTCCGGTCAGATTACCTCCGGCCAGTCCTTGCAGGCCTCGACCCTGATTGGTCACGGCGTGATGGTCAATGGTTCACAGGTATTGGTCGGCAACAGCACCACTACGCCGTTTGGCGTTGAGCTGGGGCAGGCTTCCACTGCGACCACCGCCACCATTAAAGATGGCAGTGGTGCCGTGATCCAGACTATTGAGCTGGGCGCACAAACTGCTGGTGTACACACCTTCCAGTGGGACGGTAAAGCGGCCGATGGTAGCGTCGCGGCCGATGGTAAATACACCGTTTCAATCAGCGCCAGCAATGCCACCGGTCAGCTGGTTGCACAGCCGTTGAACTATGCCTTAGTGAACGGCGTGAGCAGCACGGCCAAAGGGGCTGTACTTGACCTGGGCACCATGGGGACGACCACCCTGGAAAACGTACGTCAGATTATTTAATCCACTAATTTATGCTTCAGGAGTGACAACATGGGCTTTTCACAGGCAGTCAGCGGCTTAAACGCAGCATCCAGCAACCTCGACGTTATTGGTAACAACATTTCGAACTCCGCCACCGCGGGCTTTAAATCCAGCACCGTCGCGTTTGCTGATATGTTTGCCGGTTCTAAAGTGGGTCTGGGTACTAAGGTTGCGGCCGTGGTACAGGACTTTAACGATGGTACCACCACCACCACCAGCCGTGGTCTTGATGTGGCGATCAGCCAGCAGGGCTTCTTCCGTATGGCGGATACCAGTGGTGCGGTGTATTACAGCCGTAACGGCCAGTTCACGCTGGATGCAGATCGTAATATCGTCAACATGCAGGGCCTGCAGCTGACCGGTTATCCGGCTACCGGTACCCCGCCAACCATCCAGACCGGTGCTAACCCGGTGGCACTGAGCGTGCCTGCAACTGCGATGTCAGCGAAGGCGACCACCACCGGTGCAATGACCGCGAACCTGAACTCCACTGACCCGATTAAAGACAACGGTGATTTTGATCCGGCCGATGCCTCAACCTATAACGCCAAGTCGTCAATGACCACCTTTGACTCACTGGGTAATGCGCATATCGTCAATGTCTATTTCGTGAAGACGGCGGATAACACCTGGCGTGCGCATCCGATTGATTCCTCAACCGGGATGAAAACACCGGATGATCCCGCTGCGACACCACTGACCTATGATGGGCTGCCGGTCACCTTCAATGATACCGGCACCCTGACCGCGCCAAACAATGGTGTTCTCACGGTAAACATGGGTGCCCTGAACGGTTCAGCCCCTGGCCAGACGTTTGCCCTTGATTTGACCGGAAGCCTGCAGCAGAACAACGGTAAAAGCGTTTTTGGTAACCCGACTCAGAATGGTTATAAACCAGGCGAACTGACCAGCTATCAGATTAACGATGACGGCACCCTGGTGGGAACCTACTCCAACGAACAGACCCAGACTTTGGGCCAGATCGTGCTGGCTAACTTCGCTAACCCGGAAGGTCTGAAATCTGAAGGTGACAACGTCTGGTCGGCGACAGCTACGTCGGGTCAGGCGCTGACCGGTGTTGCCGGGTCAGGTAACCTCGGAACCCTGACGGCGGGTGCGCTGGAGTCTTCCAACGTGGATCTGAGTAAAGAGCTGGTGAACATGATCGTTGCGCAGCGTAACTACCAGTCGAATGCGCAGACCATCAAAACTCAGGACCAGATTCTTAACACGCTGGTCAACCTGCGTTAATTCGGTTAACAGGATCGTTCTATGGATCACGCAATATATACCGCAATGGGGGCTGCCAGTCAGACCCTCGATCAGCAGGCAGTGACGGCGGCCAACCTGGCCAACGCCGCAACGCCGGGATTCCGTGCGCAGCTTAGTGCTGCGCGTGCGGTGCCGGTGGAAGGGTTGTCATTGCCTACCCGTACGCTGGTCACGGCGTCGACGCCGGGAGCAGATATGACCCAGGGCGCGCTGGATTACACCGAGCGTGCGCTGGACGTGGCGATGCAGGGTGACGGCTGGCTGGCAGTGCAGACTGCCGACGGCACCGAAGCCTATACCCGCAACGGGAATATGGAAGTCAGCCCTGCCGGGCAACTTACCGTACAGGGCAACGTGGTGATGGGTGACGGCGGACCGATTGCGGTGCCGCAGGGCGCTGAACTCACCATCGCGGCTGACGGTTCTATTACTGCGCTGAATCCGGGCGATGCGCCGAATGCCACGGTGCAGCTGGGCAGGCTGAAGCTGGTACAAGCCACGGGCAGTGAGCTGACGCGCGGTGATGACGGCATGTTTCGCGTCTCAGCCAGTGCGGTGGCCCAACGCGGTGCCACGTTACCTATCGATGCCACCATGAAAGTGATGCCGGGCGTGCTGGAAGGCAGCAACGTCAGCAGCACGCAGACCATGGTCGATATGATTGCCAACGCCCGTCGTTTCGAGATGCAGATGAAAGTGATTTCCAGCGTCGATGAAAACGAACAACGAGCCAACCAGCTGCTGTCAATGAGCTGATCAGAGGAATAATAGATGATTCGTTCTTTATGGATTGCCAAAACCGGTCTTGACGCTCAGCAGACCAATATGGACGTGATTGCCAACAACCTGGCAAACGTTAGCACCAACGGTTTTAAACGTCAGCGTGCGGTATTTGAAGATCTGATGTACCAGACGATGCGTCAGCCAGGCGCGCAGTCATCTGAGCAGACCACGCTGCCTTCCGGTTTGCAGATTGGTACGGGTGTGCGTCCGGTGGCCACAGAGCGCCTGCATAATCAGGGCAACCTGTCGCAGACCAGCTCATCGAAGGATGTGGCGATCAGTGGTCAGGGCTTCTTCTCGATTCAGATGCCTGATGGTACCACCGCGTATACCCGCGATGGTTCTTTCCAGACGGACCAGAATGGTCAGTTGGTTACCAACGGTGGTTTCCCGGTGCAGCCCGCTATCACGATCCCGCCAAACGCCCTGAGCATGACCGTCAGTCGTGATGGTGTGGTGAGCGTGACCCAGCAGGGCCAGACTAACCCGGTTCAGGTCGGACAGTTGACGTTGAGCACGTTTGTCAACGATGCCGGTCTGGAAAGTATGGGTGAAAACCTTTATCAGGAAACACAGGCATCCGGTGCGCCAACGGAAAGTAACCCGGGCAACAACGGTGCGGGTACGCTGTACCAGGGCTATGTGGAAACGTCAAACGTTAACGTAGCGGAAGAGTTGGTCAGCATGATCCAGACTCAGCGCGCTTATGAGATTAACAGTAAGGCCGTGAGTACTTCTGACCAGATGCTGGCGAAACTGACTCAGCTGTAAAAGTAAGACGGACTGATTGACCGTTACAGGTGCCGGGCTTGCCCGGCCCGTTAATACAATATTCTCGTAATGAAAGGTTTATATCCATGGCGCAGCAGATCTCATTGCCTGGACGTTTGTTGGTAGCCACGTTGCTGCTAACGCTTAACGGTTGTGCGTTAGTTCCCCGTAAGCCACTGGTTGAAGGCTCGACGACGGCCCAGCCGATGCCTGCTTCACCTGCATTGGTCAACGGTTCTATTTTTCAGGGCGTGATGCCGATGAACTACGGCTATCAGCCGCTGTTCGAGGATCGCCGCCCACGTAATATTGGCGACACATTAACCATCACGCTGCAGGAAAATGTCAGCGCGAGTAAGAGTTCTTCTGCCAATGCCGGACGTGATGGATCTTCCAGCTTCGGCTTAAGCGCGACACCGCGCGCCCTCGTCGGACTGCTGGGTGGCGACAAAGCCACCTTCGCCGGGGAAGGGAAAAATGATTTTGCAGGAAAAGGGGGCGCTTCAGCGAATAACACCTTTACCGGCACCATCACCGTTACCGTTAACCAGGTATTGCCTAATGGCAACCTGAATGTGGTCGGTGAGAAACAGATTGAAATTAATCAGGGAACAGAGTTTATCCGCTTCTCCGGTGTGGTTAACCCACGCACGATTAGCGCCAGCAACAGTGTTGTTTCCACCCAGGTGGCTGATGCCCGCATTGAGTACGTCGGTAACGGCTACATCAATGAGGCGCAGAATATGGGCTGGCTGCAACGGTTCTTCCTGAACATATCACCGATGTAAGAGGTTTTAATGCGTAATGTACTGATTCGATGTGTCCTGCTGCTGACGGTAGGGTTTAGCGCCCTGGCGCAGGCCGATCGTATTCGCGATCTCACGACCGTGGGCGGCGTGCGTGATAACTCCCTGATCGGCTACGGTCTGGTGGTGGGACTCGATGGCACCGGTGACCAGACAACCCAGACGCCATTTACCACACAGAGCCTGAGCAACATGCTGTCGCAGTTAGGGATCACCGTTCCTACCGGCACAAATATGCAGTTGAAAAACGTGGCGGCGGTGATGGTGACTGCAAAGCTGCCAGCATTTGGCCGTCAGGGGCAGGTGGTTGATGTGGTGGTTTCCTCCATGGGTAACGCCAAAAGCCTGCGCGGCGGTACGCTGCTGATGACCCCGCTGAAAGGGGTGGATAACCAGGTTTACGCGCTGGCGCAGGGTAACATTTTGATCGGCGGTGCCAGTGCTGCGGCCGGTGGCAGTAGCGTGCAGGTCAACCAGGTGAACGGCGGTCGTATTACCGGCGGTGCCACGATTGAGCGTGAATTGCCGAATAACTTCGCCACCAGCAATATCGTTAGCCTGTATCTGAACCAGGAAGATTTCAGCATGGCGCAGCGCATCAGCGACGCCATTAACAGCCGCGGTGGCTACGGGATGGCGCAGGCCGTCGATGGCCGCACTGTGCAGATCCGCTCAACAGCAAATAACACCTCTCAGGTACGTCTGCTGGCGGATATCCAGAATATTGATGTCTCGGTTCCGATTCAGGACGCCAAAGTGATCATCAACTCACGTACTGGCTCGGTGGTCATGAACCGTGAAGTGATGTTGACGCAATGTGCGATCGCCCAGGGCAGCCTGTCGGTCACGGTCAATCAGACGCAGAACGTCAGTCAGCCTGATACGCCATTTGGCGGTGGTCAGACTGTGGTGACACCGCAAACGCAGATTGATATGCGTCAGAGCGGGGGCGCACTGCAAACGGTTAACGCCAGCGCGAATTTGAACAGCGTGGTTCGTGCACTGAACTCGCTGGGTGCGACGCCTATCGATCTGATGTCTATTTTGCAGTCGATGGAAAGCGCAGGTTGCCTGCACGCCAAACTGGAAATTATCTGATGAGCGACAACAGCCAGTCTCTGAGCAGCGCGGCGTATGACAGCCGCTCGCTGAACACCCTGAAACGGTTAGCCGGTGATGACCCGAAAGCGCATGCGCGCGAAGTGGCAAAACAGGTCGAAGGGATGTTTGTCCAGATGATGTTGAAAAGCATGCGCCAGGCGCTACCGCAGGATGGCCTGATGAGTAGCGAGCAGACGCGGCTTTATACCTCAATGTACGATCAGCAGATTGGCCAGGAGATCGGGGCGAAAGGCCTCGGTCTGGCTGACCTTATCGTGAAACAGATGGAAGGGCAGAAGCCGCTGGATGAGAAAGCCGGTACGGTGCCCATGCCGCTGGATAAGAGCTTTATCAACACCTTACCTCCGCTGGCGATGGAACAAATGGTCCGTAAAGCGGTGCCACGTTTCTCCAGCGCAGAGATGCCGTTATCCGGTGACAATGGTGACTTTATCGCGATGCTGTCAAAACCGGCACAGGCGGCGAGTGAGCAAAGTGGTATTCCTCATCACCTGATTCTGGCCCAGGCCGCACTCGAATCAGGTTGGGGCCAGCGCCAGATCCTCACGCGTGACGGTAAGCCAAGCTATAACGTCTTTGGTATTAAAGCGACGGGCAGCTGGCAGGGTAAAACCACTGATGTGATGACCACCGAATTTGAGAATGGTGAAGCGAAAAAGGTGAAGCAAAAATTCCGTGTTTACGACTCCTATTTCGATGCCCTCAACGACTACGTCAAACTGCTGAGTAACAATCCACGCTATGCGGCCGTGACGACCGCTTCCTCGCCGGAACAGGGCGCGCAGGCGTTGCAGGCTGCGGGTTATGCCACCGATCCTAAATATGCACAAAAGTTGGTGGGTATGATCCAGCAGTTCAAAAATATGGGTGAAAAAGTGGTCAAAGCCTACAGCCAGGATATCGGCGATTTGTTTTAAATTTTTCGGGGAAATGCTCAAGTTTGCCCCGGTTTAACCGATAACCTTTTCAGGCCGGATTTGCGTTAACCCCCTTCCGGCAAACGATTCGTCAATGCTGGCTCTGCAGTTGCCGGTTAACAAGGACCCGAAATGGCTAACTTAATCAATACCGCGATGAGCGGGTTAAGCGCTGCATCTGCTGCGCTGAATACCACCAGTAACAACATTACTAACTATGCCGTTGGCGGTTATTCACGCCAGACAACGGTGCTTGCTCAGGCCAACAGTACCCTGAGTGGCGGCAGTTACTATGGTAACGGTGCTAATGTCTCCACGGTATACCGTGAATATGACCAGTTCATCACTAACCAGCTGCGTGCGGCCAGCGCCCAGTCCAGTGGTATTGCCAGCCAGTATAGTCAGATTTCCAATGTTAACAATATGTTATCAAGTACCACGAATACGCTCTCAAGCAATATTCAGGACTTCTTCAGCTCGTTGCAGACATTGTCGAGTAATGCCAGTGACCCCTCTTCTCGTCAGGCTGTTCTGGGTAAAGCTGAGGGATTGGTTAATCAGTTCAAAGTGACTGATACCTATCTGTCCAACCTCGACGGCAGCTTGAATACGGCGGTTACGGCTTCAGTTGAACAAATTAATAACTACGCGAAACAGATTGCTAACGTTAACCAGCAGATTATCAAGCTAAAAGGCGCTGGAGCGGGAAGTGAGCCCAATGATCTTTTAGACCAACGCGATAAACTGGTCAGCGAACTGAATGCTATAGCTGGTGTTAACGTTACCCAGCAGGATGGTGGTAGTTACAATATCTCTATCGGTAATGGGATTTCCCTGGTCCAGGGCGACACTTACAGTCAACTGGCGGCAGTGCCATCGAGCGCTGATCCCGGACGCACGACTATCGCGACTGTTGATGCTGTCACAGGTGCTAAAACTCAGATCCCTGAGTCTGAAATTACTAACGGTTCGCTGGGAGGCCTGCTGGCGTTCCGCGGCGATCTGGATAACGTACGTAATCAAGTCGGCCAATTGGCGATGGCGTTGGGAACAAGCTTCAACACCCAGCACAAACTCGGCAAAGATATTGATGGTGCGGATGGTGAAGATTTCTTCGGTTTGGGTGGCCCTTCAGTCCTGCAAAATGCCAAAAATAAAGGCACCGCCGAACTGACAGCGGAGTGGGATGACACCACCAAAGTTCAGGCAACGGACTACAAGCTAACGTTTAATAATGGTACATGGACTGCAACCCGTCTGTCTGATAATACGACGGCGACCATTGATAGCACCACCACGCCTGGCGTGTTGGCATTCGATGGACTGAAAGTGACGCCGACGGGTACGCCTCTCTCCGGCGATAGTTTCACCGTTCAACCCGTTAAAAACGTTATTGCCAATATGGCGGTTGAGATTACCTCTGAAGGAAAATTGGCTGCTGCCAGTGCGGCCGGGGGGGAAAGTAACAATGAGAACGTACAAAAACTGCTGGATTTACAAACCAAAAATTTAGTCAATGGCAAAAGTACTCTGACGGAGTCGTATGCCAGCCTGGTTGCGAACGTGGGCAACAAAGCCAGCACCCTTGCTAAAACCAATACCACACAGGCAGCCGTGGTGACACAGCTTACCAATCAGCAGCAGTCTGTTTCCGGGGTTAACCTGGATGAAGAGTATGCAAACCTGACGCGCTATCAGCAGTATTACATGGCCAATGCCCAGGTATTACAGACGGCTTCCACTATTTTCCAGTCACTGATAAGTGCTGTCAGCTAAATTTTGCAGAGGAATTAAACCATGCGACTCAGTACCAGCATGATCTACGATCAGCAGATGCGCGGGATCTCTACTTCACAGTCTGCATGGCTGAAAGGGGGAGAGCAGCTCGCTACCGGTAACCGTGTTAATAGTCCGGAAGATGATCCTGTCGCTGCCGCTCAGGCCGTTGTCATTTCACAGGCGCAGACTGAAACTTCACAGTATAAAACGGCGCGTGTTTTTGCCACGCAAAATCAGTCTACCGAAGTGACGACGCTTAAACAGGTAACTGATGTGATCATCAATGCTCAGACAACACTGGTTGCCGCTTCAAATGGAACCTTGTCTGACGACGATCGCCAGTCTTACGCGACTCAGCTTACCGGGCTTCGTGCTCAGTTACTGAATCTTGCCAACAGCACTGATGGTAGTGGCCGCTATGTTTTTGCGGGATATCAGAGTGACAAACCTCCTTTTGTTACTGATGCGACTACAGGCGCAACAACTTATGAGGGGGGGCTGACGCCTATTTCTCAGAAAGTGGATGCCAGCCGGACGTTAACCACCAATCATACGGGCGAACAGATTTTCAATTCTCTGACCAGTACTGCGGTGAAAGAAGCTGATGGCACGGCAGAAACGAATATATTTAACATGCTAGACACGGCGATCGCATCGTTGAATAAGCCGTTGGCCGATGCGTCCCAGGCAGTTATTGATGATGGGTTAGCGGCACTGGAGAAATCGGGCCGAGGCTTGCGTAATGCGTTAAATAACGTATCAAGTGTTAGTGCAGAAGTCGGTACAAACCTGCAGGAGTTATCCAGTCTTGATTCCAAAGGGGATGACACTATCCTTAACCAAAAAAATCAGCTGTCAGCATTGATTGGCGCTGATACCGTGGAGTCAATTTCTAACTACACCATGCAGCAGGCGGCGTTAAAAGCCTCTTATACGGTGTTCCAGCAGATGTCCAAACTGTCTCTGTTTAACCTGAATTCGTAGACTGACCTCTAAGATTTGAACGTACTTTAACCGGGTTCGTTCAGTTTCTCCCGCTGTCAGTAGCCAAATCTGACAGCGGGTTTTTTTTGCCTGCTATTTCCCCTCCCGTAACGGTGTGCCCCGTATCCTTTTAACGACTTGTCGATGACGCAATGGTGTCTATGAACCGCGAGGCTGATGACGGCGGGTATATGCATACCCACAGACATGAATACGTTGCGACAACGATCGGTGAATACAGAGATACTGGCGTAAACGGGGAGGGAAGAGCAGATAAAAAAAAGCCCCGGCCAGGTGGCCAGGGCTTGATTGACGCGTTATCAGGTATTAAGGACGGGTTGCCGGAGCAGTCGCCTGATGAGTTGCAGCGTGACCGCCTGCTGACCCCTTACCTTCAAAGTTAAAGTCCGGACGCACCCAGTCGCTCTGACTTGGTGCTTCTGGCTGGTAAGCCGGAGCCGGGGCTTTCGTCATTGGCGCGGTAGCATGATGCGGAGCGCTGCTCTGCACGGGGGCAGCGGCCACGGGTTCTGCAACAGCAGGTGCGCTGGCAACGACCGGTGCAGCATCAACCACAGGCTCAGCAGCAACCGGTGCATCCGCGACAGGCTCGTCACGGGCAGGAACCGGAGCGTGCGGCTCGCTGGTCGCCACAGTGTGTTGTGCTGCAGTCACTTCCGGTGCATGGAGCACTTCGGCAACCTGCTGCTCAACTTCAGGGCTGACTTCAACCGGAGCAACGCTGGCAATGTCAGTCGCCTGTTGGGCTTCTTCCACAATATCCGCAACAGCATCAACTGCGGCAAAAGTTGGCTCAGGCTGAACATCTTCCACAGGCGTCGCTTCTGCTGCAGTCTCTTCCGCGACAACTTCGTCAGCGGCAGAAATTACGGCGGGTTCTTCGTTTACCGGTGCGTCAATGGCAGCCGTCTCTTCAGCAATCACAGGGGTGATTTCTGGCAGATTTTCTGGCTGTGGCTCAGCCTGCTGCACAGGTTCTGCCTGCTCTTCGACCGGGGCTTCAATCGCAGGAGTGTTAACCTCAGAGGTTTCAACCACAGGTGCGGTGGCAGCGACAGCCTCTACCGCATTAGCGGCTTCGACAGCGGCAGTGGCTTCTGCAACAGGCGTTTCAACCTCTGTATGACCGTAAGGAGGGACCACTGAATGGCCATGCTCTTCATGCGTTTCGTGATCGCTTGTCTGAGCAACCGGATAAGAAATCCACACTTTACCTGATGCCATTTCTGGCGATGCAGCAGCGTTAGACAGCGGCATTGGTGACTGTGTCGGATAACGCTCATCACGGTAACGGCGACGACGCTGACCGCTCACACGCAGGTGGCGTGGAGAGCGACGTGAACGGCGTGGCATATTGTTGCCATCACGATCGTCGTTGTCATCAGACTCAGCGACAGGTTCGTTAACCACTGGCGTGGCTGCCGGGGTCACTTCTTCACCTTGCGGTTCAAACGAACGCGCAGCGGTCTGTTCAGCCGTTTCGATACGCACTTTCTGGTTCAACTGGCGCGGTTTACGGCGCGGCATCACCTGTACGTTCTCTTCCTGCACTTCCTGATTGTCTACAGCTTCGATGATCGGCTCAACGATGCTCTCTTCCTGCACGACCGGCCGTTTTTCTTCCTGGTTCTGACCAGGACGACGACGCTGGCGATCCTGACGAGGTTGACGTGGCTGCGAGGTTTCGCTGCGTTCAAATTCGTCTGGAACCATACGTTCGCTGCGGGCATCCGCCTGTGGTGCATTGCGTTTATTGGCGTTGTTACGACGATTGTCGTCACGACCATTTTCACGCGCTTCGTTGTTGCGTTCACGTGGTGCACGTTCAGTACGTTCACCGTTGCGGTCGTTACGCTCGCTGTTGCGCTCGTTACGTTCACCATTACGGTCGTTACGTTCACTGTTACGGTCGTTACGTTCGCCATTACGATCGCTACGGTCCGCATTACGGTCGCCATAACGCTCACCACGTTCACCGTTACGGTCGCGACGGTTGTTGTTCTGGCGGCGGTTATTACGACGCTCACCACGTGGAGCCGCGGCTTCGGCCGTTTTTTCTTCAACGACAGGTGGCTGTGGCTCAACGACCGGTTTCTCTTCCGCAGCGAAGAGTTTTTTCAACCCGCTGAAGAAGCGGCTAACCAGGCCCGGCTCAGCAGCAGCAGGTGTTTTCGCGACAGGCTGGGCAACCGGAGTGGCTGCTGCAACTTCTGCGATTTCTTCCTGTGGTGCTGGCGGCGCATCTGGCATCACGAAAGCGGCGAGGGCAGGCTGCTCAGGACGCTTGCGCTCAGCGTGCTCTTCTTCAGAAGGTAACGCCATTTCTGCTTCGTGAAGTTTAGGCAGGTGATAGCTGAGAGTTTGCGTCTCTTCACCACTGCGCACGCGCAGAACTGAGTAGTGCGGTGTCTGCATATTATCGTTGGGTACGATAATGGCACGCACGCCGCCCTGGCGTTTTTCAATGGCGCTGACGGCTTCACGTTTCTCGTTCAGCAGGTATGAAGCAACCTGAACCGGTACGATGGCATGAACTTCTTTGGTGTTCTCTTTCAGCGCTTCTTCTTCAATCAGACGCAGAATGGAGAGAGCCAGCGATTCGTTATCACGGATGGTACCGGTGCCGCTACAGCGTGGGCAAACGTGATGGCTGGATTCACCCAGAGAAGGGCTAAGACGCTGACGCGACATTTCCAGCAGGCCGAAACGTGAAATATGGCTGATCTGAATACGAGCACGATCCTGGCGTACGGCTTCACGCAGGCGGTTTTCTACCGCACGCTGATGACGAACCGGGGTCATATCGATAAAGTCGATAACGATCAGGCCACCGAGGTCACGCAAACGCAGCTGGCGGGCAATTTCATCGGCCGCTTCCAGGTTGGTGTTAAACGCCGTTTCTTCGATGTCCCCGCCGCGAGTGGCGCGTGCGGAGTTGATATCGATAGCCGTCAGCGCTTCGGTGGAATCGATAACAATCGATCCGCCAGAAGGCAGACGCACTTCACGCTGGAATGCAGATTCGATCTGCGATTCGATTTGATAGTGGCTGAACAGCGGGATTTCACCGGTGTACAGTTTAATTTTGCTGCTGAAATCTGGGCGACCCAGTGCGGCGATATGCTGGCGAGCCAGCTCCAGCACTTTTGGATTGTCGATGAGGATTTCGCCGATGTCCTGACGCAGATAGTCGCGGAAGGCGCGCACGATCACGTTACTTTCCTGATGGATCAGGAAAGGCGCGGGGCGGCTGTCAGCAGCTTTCTTAATGGCTTCCCAATGTTTCAGACGGAAGCTGAGATCCCATTGCAGTGCATCGGCCGATTTGCCCACACCCGCGGTGCGTACAATCAGACCCATACCATCAGGCAATTCCAGTGCTGACAGGGCTTCTTTCAGTTCAGTGCGGTCATCGCCTTCGATACGGCGTGAAATACCGCCTGCTCGTGGGTTGTTTGGCATCAGAACCAGGTAACTTCCCGCCAGGCTGATAAAGGTGGTCAGGGCTGCGCCTTTATTACCACGTTCTTCTTTATCGATCTGAACAATGACTTCCTGGCCTTCACGCAGTACATCCTTGATATTTGGACGACCGTGAGAATTGTAATTAGCAGGGAAGTATTCGCGGGAAATTTCTTTCAGAGGTAGGAAACCGTGCCGTTCAGCGCCGTAATCAACAAATGCGGCTTCGAGGCTGGGTTCAATGCGGGTGATCTTGCCTTTGTAGATGTTGGCTTTTTTCTGTTCGTGTCCAGGGCTTTCAATATCCAGATCGTACAGACGTTGTCCGTCCACGAGGGCAACACGCAACTCTTCCTGCTGAGTTGCGTTTATCAACATTCTTTTCATCGTAACTTACTCATTATTCTTACATTAGTGACAAAGCTGCGGGCAAAGTAACGCTGGACATGAAAACCGATGACCCCGTGTCTCATCGCAAAGCCGTCAACCTCCCGGTTGTCAGCAGCTAAAGGGGTGCAAAAACTCGGTAGCCTGTTTTACATATGGAAAAACAGCGCTTTTAAGGGGGGAACCGCCAGTAGAATACCAGGTGAACCAATCCCGTTTTATCGTCCAGGCTGCAACCCGCAGCCCGCTAAATGCCTGATTGCACAATACGTCTTACGCCATTGCTGCGTGTATGCGCTATCCGGCAAAATTTCTCACCCTTCATCTTTCGAGCCGCAGCCATGTTGGCTGATCTCATTCATCCCCAAATACCGACTTATGTCTGTTTCCGGGGATTCTTTCGCTTGCCTTGCTGCAACACGAAATCTATTGGGTACACGCTAACTATTCCCTTACGTTCGCAAGTCTTAGCGTCAAAAACGGAGATATTATTCCATTGCTAAGGCGGTGATCGCAAGGTGACTTTATCCGCGTTGAGAAGTTTCTCTCAGCTTTTAGAACGTATTGCAGTGCTTTTCAGCAGATTGTCTAAAAACCGGTCACAACTTCCTGCGGTAACCGTCTCTGTCAGTTAAGCACAGAAAAAGAGGTGGCGCTATCACAGCGCACTATTTAGAATCGCCAACCATGAAAACCAATACTCCAGCCGTACATTTTATTGCCATTTCTGCTGATGAAGCAGGACAGCGCATCGATAACTTTTTGCGCACCCAGTTAAAAGGGGTGCCGAAAAGCATGATTTATCGCATTTTGCGTAAAGGCGAAGTGCGGGTGAACAAGAAACGTATCAAACCGGAATACAAACTGGAGGCCGGGGATGAGGTGCGCATTCCCCCCGTGCGGGTGGCAGAGCGTGAAGACGATAATGTGTCACCTAAGCTGGCGAAAGTCGCCGCACTGGAACACGCCATCATTTATGAAGACGACCACATTCTCGTCATGAACAAACCGTCCGGCACTGCCGTACACGGGGGCAGTGGTCTGAGTTTCGGTGTGATTGAAGGGCTGCGTGCGCTGCGTCCAGATGCGCGCTTCCTGGAGTTAGTCCACCGCCTGGATCGCGACACCTCCGGGGTATTGCTGGTGGCAAAAAAACGCTCTGCGCTGCGTTCGCTGCACGAGCAACTGCGTGAGAAGGGCATGCAGAAGGATTACCTCGCGCTGGTACGCGGGCAGTGGCCATCCCATGTGAAAGCGGTCCGGGCACCTTTACTGAAAAATATCCTGCAAAGCGGTGAGCGCATTGTGAAGGTGAACAGTGAAGGCAAACCGTCCGAGACGCTGTTTAAAGTGGAAGAGCGTTATGCCATGGCTACGCTGGTAAAAGCCAGTCCGGTCACCGGGCGTACTCACCAGATTCGCGTACATACATTACATGCCGGGCATCCGATTGCCTTTGATGATCGCTACGGCGAAGCAGATTTTGACCAGCAGCTAAGTGGGACCGGTCTGAAACGCCTGTTCCTGCATGCCGCTGCGCTGCGTTTCACGCACCCGAATACCGGGGAAATCATGCGTGTGGAAGCGCCCCTGGACAACGAACTGAAACGTTGTCTGGAGATTCTGCGTAAACAGTATCCCGCCACGTAGGGTCAGGCAGCCCTGACCCAGGGCGAGGCATGCCTCGCCCCTACGTAAGGACAGGGACTTTGTAGGGGGCAGGTAGCCTTTACCCAAGGCGAGGCATACCTCGCCCCTACGTAAGGACACGGACTTTGTAGGAGGCAGGTAGCCCTGACCCAAGGCGAGGCATACCTCGCCCCTACGTAAGGACACGGACTTTGTAGGGGTCAGGCATGCCTGACCCAGGCCCCCATGCCGTGCTTCGGTTCTCCATCACACCAGTGGATTAACACCGGCGTTTCTCAGCATGTCGCACAGGGCAATCAGCGGTAGCCCTACCAGTGTATTGGGGTCACGCCCTGACAGGCGATCGAACAGTGTGATACCCAGTCCTTCACTTTTAAAGCTCCCTGCACAGTTAAGTGGCTGCTCTTTGCTGATATAGGCCACGATTTCCTCGTCACTCAGTGTGCGAAAATCGACGCTGAAGGGCTCACAAAGCACCTGCAGTGACGCGTTGCGGCTGTCATAGAGCGCCAGACCGGTATAAAACACCACGCTGTGGCCGCTGGCTGCACGCAACTGCTCCTGTGCCCGTGCGGCTGTGAGAGGTTTGCCAAAAATCTTGCCGGCCACCACGCAGACCTGGTCGGAACCAATGATTAAGTGGTCCGGGTAGCGTCCGGCCAGCGCCTGCGCCTTGGCGGTTGCCAGTCGTACCACCAATTCAGTGGCATCTTCATCGTCCAGCGGTGTTTCATCCACCTCTGGCGCCGCGGTAATAAACGGCAGTTCCAGTTTGGCTAATAAGGCTTTTCGATAGCTCGATGTGGAGGCTAATACCAGGTGGCGCATAATTTTTTCCAGAATATATAGCGAATCAGTGTCAGGCATTTTAAACTATGCGCCGCACTGGATGCGAATCATGGGTGAAAGATGCCGTAAAACGGCCTTTTTCTTTGACTCTATGTCGTTACAAAGTTAATATGCGCGCCCTATGCAAAAGGTAAAATTACCCCTAACTCTCGATGCGACTCGTACCGCTCAAAAACGCCTGGACTACCAGGGTGTTTACACCCCTGAGCAGGTTGAGCGGATTGCCGAGTCGGTAGTGAGTGTGGACAGTGATGTAGAATGTGTCATGTCGTTTGCGATTGACGAGCAGCGTCTGGCAGTACTGAAAGGTACGGCCGAAGTTTCAGTGACGCTGTGCTGCCAACGTTGCAACAAGACTTTTCCGCAGCATGTCCACGTATCGTACTGTTTCAGCCCGGTCGTCACTGACGAACAGGCCGAAGCACTGCCGGAAGCGTACGAGCCGATCAACGTCAACGAGTTTGGCGAAACCGATCTGCTGGCAATGGTTGAGGATGAAATCATTCTCGCCCTGCCTGTCGTTCCGGTGCATGATTCTGAACACTGTGAAGTGTCCGAGGCGGACATGGTCTTTGGTCAGTTGCCTGAAGAGGCAGAAAAACCAAACCCATTTGCCGTATTAGCCAGTTTAAAGCGTAAGTAATAGGAGTAAGGTCCATGGCCGTACAACAGAATAAACCAACCCGTTCCAAACGTGGCATGCGTCGTTCACACGATGCGCTGACCACAGCAGCTCTTTCCGTAGATAAAGTTTCTGGTGAAACTCATCTGCGTCACCACATCACTGCGGATGGTTACTACCGCGGTCGCAAGGTCATCGTTAAGTAATTCCGCGGTCCGCGGCGCTACTTTGACACGTTTGACCCTGGCGATAGATGCCATGGGCGGGGATTTCGGTCCCTGCGTGACAGTGCCTGCATCACTGCAGGCACTGGCCTTAAATCCGCATCTGCATCTCCTTCTGGTCGGCGATCCCGACACCATCACGTCATTACTTGCCAAAGCTGATTCTGCCCTCAAGGCACGTCTGCAGATCATTGCTGCCGAATCGGTTATTGCCAGTGATGCCAGACCTTCACAGGCGATCCGCGCCAGCCGTGGAAGCTCTATGCGTGTCGCGCTGGAGCAGGTGAAAGCAGGGCAGGCACAGGCCTGTATCAGTGCAGGTAATACGGGTGCGCTGATGGGGTTAGCTAAATTATTATTAAAACCGCTGGACGGCATTGATCGCCCGGCGTTGATGACCGTGTTACCGCATCAGCAATACGGGAAAACCGTGGTGCTGGACTTAGGCGCTAATGTCGATTCGGACAGTGCTATGCTGGTACAATTTGCCGTTATGGGCGCGGTGGTGGCAGAGGAAATCCTGGCCATCGACCGACCGAGAGTGGCACTGCTTAATATTGGTCAGGAAGAGACTAAAGGGTTGAGTTCGATACGTGAAGCAGCGGCAATACTGCGTGCATCGCCAGAACTTAACTATATTGGATACCTCGAGGGTAACGATCTTCTCACCGGTAAGACGGATGTGCTTGTTTGCGATGGTTTCGTGGGCAATGTCACGCTGAAAACGATGGAAGGTGTAGTAAGAATGTTCCTTTCGCTGTTGAATTCACAGGGCGAAGGTAAAAAGAAGGCCTGGTGGCTGGGATTGCTGGGACGCTGGCTCAAGAAGCGTCTGGCAAAGAAGTTCGGCCATCTCAATCCCGACCAGTACAATGGCGCCTGCCTGTTAGGATTACGTGGCACCGTGATTAAGAGTCATGGCGCGGCGAATCAACGTGCATTTACTGTGGCGATCCAACAGGCAGAGCAGGCGGTGCGGCGGCAAGTTCCCGAGCGGATTGCTGCGCGCCTTCAAGCGGTATTACCTAAGAGTGACTGAGCGTACATGTATACGAAGATTATCGGTACGGGCAGCTATTTGCCCGAGCAGGTGCGGACTAACGCCGATCTGGAAAAAATGGTAGAAACGTCGGATGAGTGGATTGTCACTCGTACCGGCATTCGTGAACGTCGTATTGCCGGCCCGGACGAAACCGTGGCAACCATGGGCTTCCATGCGGCCGAGCGCGCGCTGGAGATGGCCGGTATCGATAAAAATGATATCGGTCTGATCGTGGTAGCGACCACGTCGTCCAGCCACGCATTCCCAAGCTCAGCATGCATGATTCAGCAGATGCTTGAGATTGATGATGCCGCTTCCTTTGACCTCGCCGCCGCCTGCGCAGGCTTCACCTATGCGCTGAGTGTGGCCGATCAGTACATTAAAAATGGTGCAGTGAAACACGCACTGGTGATCGGTGCTGATGTCCTCGCTCGTATGCTTGATCCTGAGGATCGTGGCACCATTATCCTGTTTGGTGATGGCGCAGGCGCCGTGGTATTGGGCGCCAGTGAAGAGCCGGGGATTATCTCTACTCATCTGCATGCAGATGGCCGCTATGGCCAGTTGTTGACGCTGCCTAATCAGGATCGTGCGAACCAGGACACGCCAGCGTATGTCACCATGGCGGGCAATGAAGTGTTCAAGGTTGCTGTGACTGAACTGGCTCACATTGTTGATGAAACGCTGGAAGCCAATAAGCTTGATCGCTCTGCTATCGACTGGCTGGTGCCGCATCAGGCAAACCTGCGTATTATCAGTGCCACTGCCCGCAAACTGGGCATGGACATGGATAAAGTCGTTGTGACGCTCGATCGTCATGGCAACACCTCGGCGGCATCTGTGCCGACCGCACTTGATGAAGCGGTACGTGATGGCCGTATTCAACGTGGTCAGTTGATTCTGCTGGAAGCTTTTGGTGGCGGGTTCACCTGGGGTTCTGCACTGGTTCGCTTTTAATTAAGCAAAAATAGCGATTAACAGGAAATCACAATGACGCAATTTGCAATGGTCTTCCCGGGGCAGGGATCGCAAACGGTAGGTATGTTGGCCGATCTGGCTGCAACGAATCCGCTTGTGGAAAAAACCTTCCGTGAAGCTTCTGACGCACTGGGTTACGATCTCTGGCAGTTAGTGCAACAAGGCCCTGCTGAAGAATTGAACAAAACCTGGCAAACTCAGCCTGCTTTATTGGCTGCTTCTGTTGCCATTTTCCGCGTTTGGCAGGAAAAAGGCGGAAAAGCGCCGTCAATGCTTGCAGGGCACAGCCTGGGTGAGTACAGTGCGCTGGTTTGTGCAGGTGTCATGGCGTTTGCAGATGCGATTAAGCTGGTTGAACTGCGCGGCAAACTGATGCAGGAAGCCGTTCCGGAAGGAACTGGCGCGATGCAGGCGATTATTGGTCTGGACGATGCGTCTATTGCCAAAGCCTGTGAAGAGTCTGCTCAGGGGCAAATTGTCTCTCCGGTGAACTTTAACTCTCCGGGTCAGGTTGTGATTGCCGGTAATAAAGAAGCCGTAGAACGTGCGGGTGCTGCCTGTAAGGCCGCCGGCGCGAAACGTGCACTGCCGCTGCCTGTCAGCGTGCCGTCACACTGTGCACTGATGAAGCCTGCGGCAGATAAACTGGCCGCAGCACTCGAATTGCTGACCTTCAACGCGCCTGCCTTCCCGGTAGTGAATAACGTTGATGTGCAGTGCGAGACGTCAGCAGAAGCTATCCGTAGTGCGCTGGTTCGCCAGTTGTACAATCCAGTGCGCTGGACCGGATGTGTAGAATTTATGGCCGGGCAGGGCGTAACGTCGCTGCTGGAAGTGGGTCCGGGTAAAGTTCTGACCGGGCTGACTAAACGTATTGTTGACACCCTGACAGCGGCGGCGGTAAACGACCAGGCCAGCCTGACAGCGGCGCTTGAACAATAACACGGAGAGAAACATGAACTTCGAAGGTAAAATTGCGCTGGTAACCGGTGCAAGCCGTGGAATCGGCCGTGCGATTGCAGAAACCCTGGTGGCACGTGGTGCCAAAGTTGTGGGTACTGCGACCAGCCAAAGTGGCGCCGACGCTATCAGTACCTATCTGGGCGATAACGGAAAAGGCCTGCTTCTGAACGTGACCGACAGCGCATCGATTGAAAGCGTGTTGGAAAATATTCGCGCCGAATTTGGCGAAGTGGACATTTTAGTCAATAATGCAGGCATCACGCGTGATAATCTCCTGATGCGCATGAAGGACGATGAGTGGCAGGACATCCTGGACACCAATCTGACTTCAGTATTCCGTCTGTCAAAAGCGGTAATGCGTGCCATGATGAAAAAACGTGCGGGTCGAATTATTACCATTGGCTCCGTAGTTGGAACAATGGGTAATGCGGGTCAGGCAAATTACGCGGCAGCAAAAGCGGGTTTGATTGGCTTTAGCAAATCACTGGCGCGTGAAATCGCGTCCCGTGGTATTACTGTTAACGTCGTGGCACCTGGTTTCATTGAAACCGACATGACGCGTGCACTGAGCGAAGATCAGCGTGCGGGCATTCTGGCGGAAGTTCCTGCAGGTCGCCTCGGCGGCGCGCAGGAGATCGCTAATGCCGTTGCATTTTTAGCCTCTGACGAGGCAGCGTACATCACTGGTGAAACGCTGCACGTCAATGGCGGAATGTACATGGTCTGAAAATCACGAAAATTATTTGCGTTATTTGGGGTAAAGGCCGCAGAATAGCGTAAAATCGTGGTTGGACCAGCCGGGATTTAGTTGCATCTTTTTCAACATTTTATACACTACGAAAACCATCGCGAAAGCGAGTTTTGATAGGAAATTTAATAGTATGAGCACTATCGAAGAACGCGTTAAGAAAATCATTGGCGAGCAGCTGGGCGTTAAGCAGGAAGAAGTTGTTAATACTGCCTCTTTTGTAGAAGATCTGGGCGCTGATTCTCTTGATACCGTTGAGCTGGTAATGGCTCTGGAAGAAGAGTTTGATACCGAGATTCCGGACGAAGAAGCTGAGAAAATCACTACCGTTCAGGCTGCTATTGATTACATCAATGGTCACCAGGCATAAGTGAGCATCTCCAGGCGGTCGCTCGACCGCCTGAGTTTTATCTGAACGTCCCACACAGTGTCAACTTTTCCCTCTCTGGAGGACGAACGTGTCTAAGCGTCGTGTAGTTGTGACTGGTCTTGGCATGTTGTCTCCTGTCGGCAATACCGTAGAGTCCACCTGGAATGCTCTTGTTGCCGGTCAGAGTGGCATCAGCCTCATCGACCATTTTGATACTAGTGCCTACGCAACGCGTTTTGCTGGCTTAGTAAAAGATTTTAATTGTGATGAATTCATCTCGCGTAAAGATCAGCGCAAGATGGACGCCTTCATCCAATATGGAATTGTTGCTGGCATTCAAGCCATGCAGGATTCCGGCCTGGAAATCACCGAAGAGAACGCTGAACGTATTGGCGCTGCCATTGGCTCCGGCATTGGCGGTCTTGGTCTTATTGAAGAAAACCACACCTCTCTGGTGAATGGTGGCCCACGTAAAATCAGCCCGTTCTTTGTTCCTTCGACCATTGTTAACATGATTGCGGGTCACCTGACGATCATGTTTGGCATGAAAGGCCCAAGTATCTCCATCGCAACTGCCTGTACTTCTGGCGTGCACAATATCGGTCACGCTGCACGTATCATCGCTTATAACGATGCTGATGTTATGCTGGCTGGTGGTGCTGAAAAAGCCAGTACACCACTGGGTGTGGGCGGATTTGGTGCTGCACGTGCACTTTCTACCCGCAACGATAACCCGCAGGCAGCAAGCCGTCCGTGGGATAAAGATCGTGATGGCTTTGTACTGGGTGACGGTGCAGGTCTGGTGGTGTTGGAAGAGTATGAGCACGCGAAAAAACGCGGGGCGAAAATCTACGCTGAAATCGTCGGGTTTGGGATGAGCAGCGATGCCTACCACATGACCTCTCCACCGGAAAACGGTGCGGGTGCGGCGCTGGCGATGGTGAATGCACTGAAAGATGCACAACTGTCACCAGAGCAAATCGGCTATATCAACGCGCACGGTACCTCGACGCCGGCCGGAGATAAAGCAGAAACGCAGGCAGTGAAATCCGTCTTTGGTGCCAGTGCGAACAGCGTGATGGTCAGCTCGACAAAATCCATGACCGGTCACCTGTTAGGTGCAGCGGGCGCGGTGGAGTCGATCTTCACTATTCTTGCATTGCGCGACCAGGTCGTTCCGCCAACCATCAATCTGGATAATCCAGATGAAGGTTGTGATCTTGATTTTGTTCCGCACACGGCGCGTCAGACAAAAGGTCTGGAGTACACTTTATGTAACTCCTTCGGATTCGGCGGTACCAACGGTTCGCTTATTTTCCGTAAGATCTGAGTTTGTCCTGTCCGATTGAAAGGCCCGCACTGTGCGGGCCTTTTTTTATTCTGATCGTCAGTGAGCGACAATCAGATGATTCTGGCGGGATTGGCAGGTAATCTTGGCACTGACGATAACGGAGAGTGAGCATGATGTGGGTCAATGGTGACACGCGGGACAATATCGATATCCGCGATCGCGCAGTGCAGTTCGGCGATGGTTGTTTTACCACGGCGCGTGTTCAACAGGGCAGGGTAACGTTTCTTGAGGCCCATCTGACGCGTTTACAGCAAGCCTGCGAACGTCTTATGATCGTTGCCGTTGACTGGCATAACCTCGAAAAAGAGATGAGCTTTGCTGCGACAACCCGTAGCGATGCCGTACTGAAGGTTATTTTGACGCGTGGCAGCGGCGGACGCGGTTACAGCGCAACGGGCTGCAGCCAGCCGGTACGCATCATATCGCTCGCTGACTATCCTGCTCATTATCATACGCTACGCCAGACTGGCGCACGGCTGGCACTCAGCAGTGTGCGCCTGGGGAAAAATCCCCACCTGGCAGGAATAAAACATCTAAACCGCCTTGAACAGGTGCTGATCCGCACAGAGCTTGAGCAGACTGCCGCCGATGAGGCGCTGGTGCTTGACAGTGACGCTATGCTGGTGGAATGCTGTGCGGCTAATTTATTCTGGCGTACGGGAAATCAGGTGTTTACCCCTGATTTAACGGCATCGGGTGTGAATGGCATTCAACGTCAATGGGTGATGCAGCAGGTGGTTCAACTGGGCTTCACCCTGACAGAAGTCCGTGCTGAGATTGACGCACTGGCGTCGGCAGAAGAAGTGCTGATCACCAACGCACTGATGCCCGTATTGCCGGTTTACCAGGTTGAGAACTGGCATTATTCATCACGCCAGCTTTTTGGTCTGCTCAACCACCATAATGAATGACGTGGGACCTTCATGACTAAACTCCGAAAAACGATAGTAGTGCTGTTCGCATTCGTGCTACTGGTAGTCGCATACGGTTACTGGCAAACACGCCAGCTGGCTGATTCTGCGTTAACCATTGATAAAGAAACGATCTTTACCCTGCCTGCGGGGTCAGGCCGCGTGGTGCTGGAAGCTCAACTGGAGTCGAAGCACATCGTGCCTGATGGCCCGTGGTTTGGCGTTCTGCTGAAGTTGGAACCTGAACTGGCGAAATTTAAAGCCGGAACCTACCGCTTCACGCCAGGAATGACCGTGCGTGAGATGCTGGCGCTGCTGGCCAGTGGTAAAGAGGCACAATTCCCCCTGCGTTTTGTTGAAGGCACGCGTATGCAGGAATGGCTGAGTCAGCTCCGCAATGCGCCATACATTAAACATACCCTGACGGATGACAAACTCACGACGGTTGCCACGGCATTAAAGCTGGAGGGGGAACAAGCCGCCGTGGAAGGCTGGTTTTATCCCGATACTTATCTTTATACGGCGAACACCACCGACGTCGCGCTGTTGAAACGTGCGCATGATCGCATGGTGACGCTGGTTGACAGTGAATGGCAGGGTAAAATGGATAACCTGCCGTATAAAAGCAAAAATGATATGCTGACCATGGCCTCGATCATTGAGAAAGAGACTGCGGTGAGTGACGAGCGTCGTCGCGTCGCCTCGGTATTTATCAACCGTCTGCGTCTGGGCATGCGCCTGCAAACCGACCCGACGGTAATTTATGGTATGGGTGATGCCTATAAAGGCACGCTAACACGCAAGAATCTGGAAACGCCCACGGCATATAACACCTATACGATTAACGGACTGCCGCCAGGCCCGATTGCCATGCCAGGAAAAGCCTCGCTAGCTGCGGCAGCGCACCCGGATAAAACTAACTTCCTCTATTTTGTGGCCGATGGAAAAGGAGGGCATACCTTTACCACCAATCTGGCCAGCCATAATAAAGCCGTACAGGTGTATCGCCTGGCGATGAAGGAAAAAAATGAACAGTAAATTTATCGTTATTGAAGGCCTGGAAGGCGCAGGGAAAACCACAGCACGTGATGCCGTGGTCAGCGAACTTCAGCGCCACGGCATTAACGACATTGTCTTTACCCGCGAGCCCGGCGGTACGCCGCTGGCAGAGAAACTGCGCGAGTTGATCAAGCAGGGAATAAATGATGAACCCATCACCGATCAGGCGGAACTGCTGATGCTGTACGCAGCCCGCGTACAGCTGGTTGAAAATGTCATTAAACCTGCGCTGGCACGCGGTGCCTGGGTGGTAGGGGATCGTCATGATCTCTCATCGCAGGCTTATCAGGGCGGAGGACGCGGCATGGACAGCGAGTTAATGCGCAGCCTGAAGCAGGCAGTACTGGGCGATTTTTCCCCGGACCTGACGTTGTACCTCGATGTCACGCCTGAAATTGGCCTGCAACGTGCCCGTGCCCGTGGCGCGCTGGACCGCATCGAACAGGAATCCCTCAACTTCTTTATCCGCACGCGTGACCGTTATCTGGCGCTGGCAGCCGCTGACATCCGTATTAAAACCGTGGATGCCACCCAGTCACTGGAACAGGTTACCGTCTCGCTGCGCCAGACGCTTGACCAGTGGTTACAGGAACAGCAATGAACTGGTATCCGTGGCTCAATCACAGCTACCGTCAGATCCTCAGCCAGCATCAGGCACAGCGCGGCCATCATGCTTTGCTGATTCAGGCGCTGCCGGGGATGGGCGATGATGCCCTTATCTGGGGGATCAGCCGCTGGCTGATGTGCAAGCGGCCTGATGGCCTGAAAAGCTGTGGTGAATGCCACGCCTGCCAGCTGATGCTGGCCGGAACGCATCCGGACTGGTATCGGCTGGAAGCGGAAAAAGGCAAAAGTTCGCTCGGCATTGACGCAGTGCGCAGTGTCACTGAGAAGCTGTACCATCATGCGCAGCAGGGCGGGGCAAAAGTTGTCTGGCTGCCGGATGCCGGACAGTTGACTGAAGCGGCCGCGAATGCGCTGCTGAAAACGCTGGAAGAGCCGCCGAAGAACACCTGGTTTTTACTCAGTAGCCGCGAACCCTCGCGCCTGCTGCCGACGCTGCGCAGCCGCTGTCTGCTGTGGCACCTCGCTCCCCCCGCAGAAGCACAAAGTCTGCAATGGTTACAGAAACAGTCTGCGGCCGGTCTGAGTGAACGTACTGCCGCCTTGCGCCTATCAGCGGGCGCACCTGCGGCAGCGCTGGCGTTACTGGACGACAAAATCTGGCAACAACGTCAACGGGTCTGCGAGGCGCTACCTGATGCTTTGCAGGGTGATATGCTGAGCCTGCTTCCCGCGTTACATCATGATGATGCCGCCCAGCGTATTGGCTGGCTCTGTTCACTGCTGATCGATGCCGTGAAATGGCAGCAGGGAGGCGGGCAGTTTATCAGCAACGTCGATCGCCAGGCGGACGTGATGCGTATCGCCAGCCTGTTACCGACCAGCGCTATTGATGCCAGTCTGCGCCAGTGGATTATCTGTCGCGACCGCCTGCTGAATGTGGTCGCCGTCAACCGCGAACTGCTACTGACCAATCAGCTGCTAGGCTGGGAAGCCATGCTCAACCCGGCATCGGCCGGTTCACCGCTTTAGAGAGTACATTATGTTTTTAGTTGATTCCCACTGCCACCTCGATGGCCTGAATTATGAAACGCTGCACCAGGATGTGTCGGATGTGCTGGCAAAGGCTGCTGCCCGCGATGTGAAATTTATGCTGGCAGTAGCGACCACGCTGCCGGGCTATAAAGCGATGGTTGACCTGATTGGGGAACGTCCAAACGTTGCATATTCATGCGGCGTGCATCCCCTGAATCAGGAAGAGGCGTATGACTTCGCTGAATTGCGCGAGCTGGCCGCACACCCGCGCGTTATCGCGATGGGTGAAACCGGGCTGGATTATTTTTATCAAAAAGAGACGATGGTGCGTCAGCAGGCCTCTTTCCGCGAACATATTCGCATCGGGCGCGATCTGAACAAACCCGTGATCGTCCATACTCGCGATGCCCGCGAAGATACGCTGGCGATCCTGCAGGAAGAGAAAGCAGAAGAGTGTGGCGGTGTGTTGCACTGTTTTACGGAAGATCGTGAAACCGCCACCCGACTGCTGGATATGGGGTTCTATATTTCTTTCTCAGGAATTGCCACATTCAAGAACGCTGAACAGATCCGCGAAGCCGCCCGTCATGTGCCACTGGACCGTATGCTGGTGGAAACCGACTCGCCGTATCTTGCCCCGGTGCCGTACCGTGGCAAAGAAAACCAGCCTGCTTATACCCGCGATGTAGCGGAATACATGGCGGTGGTCAAAGGGGTCAGTATTGAGCAGATGGCGCAGGCGACCACAGAAAACTTCTCGCGCTTATTTCATGTGCCAATGTCGCGTCTGACAGACTGACATTGAGGCGGGCATTTCTTTTATAGCTCGTAATTAATAAGCAAAAGTCGTAAAGTGCAGCGCCCTTAAATCGGGTGCTGCATTTTTTTTGCGCAAAAAACTGGCGTTTCCCGTCAACTTTTACTAAAGAAGTGGCACGCATTCAACGAAACGTGATAGCCATCAAACAAATTTGAGCGGATTTATTTTACCCTTCGTAATAAATACCGAGAGCGCTTAAGACGCTCCTTATTTTGCACTACCCGCAAAGGATCCTCCCCCTTTGCAGCGCGCACAGCGCGAAGAAAAGCACTCATACTCAGGAGCTTTACACTATGTTCAAAAATGCATTTGCGAACCTGCAAAAGGTCGGTAAATCGCTGATGTTGCCCGTATCGGTGCTGCCGATTGCGGGGATCCTGCTGGGCGTTGGTTCTGCCAACTTCGACTGGCTGCCAGCGGTAGTTTCTCATGTGATGGCCGAAGCCGGTGGTTCGGTGTTTGCCAATATGCCGCTGATCTTCGCGATTGGTGTGGCACTGGGCTTCACCAATAACGATGGCGTTTCAGCGCTGGCCGCCGTTGTTGCTTACGGCATCATGGTGAAAACGATGGCCGTCGTGGCACCGCTGGTCCTTCACCTGCCTGCCGAAGAGATTGCGGCTAAGCACCTGGCTGACACGGGTGTACTGGGCGGGATTATTGCCGGTTCCATCGCGGCCTATATGTTTAACCGCTTCTATCGCATCAAGCTGCCTGAGTATCTGGGCTTCTTCGCGGGTAAACGCTTCGTTCCGATCATCTCCGGTTTTACCGCGATTTTCCTCGGTGTGTTGCTGTCCTTTATCTGGCCACCCGTCGGTACTGCGATTCAGGAATTCTCACAGTGGGCGGCGTATCAGAACCCGGTCGTCGCCTTTGGTATTTACGGCGTGGTTGAGCGTTCGCTGGTGCCATTCGGTCTGCACCACATCTGGAACGTTCCCTTCCAGATGCAGATTGGTGAATTCACCAATGCGGCAGGCCAGGTATTCCACGGTGATATTCCACGTTATATGGCGGGTGATCCAACGGCAGGTATGCTGTCAGGTGGTTTCCTGTTCAAAATGTACGGTCTGCCAGCCGCTGCGATTGCTATCTGGCATTCAGCGAAACCTGAGAACCGTGCCAAAGTGGGCGGTATCATGATCTCCGCCGCGCTGACCTCGTTCCTGACCGGTATCACCGAACCGATCGAGTTCTCGTTCATGTTCGTTGCGCCGATTCTGTATGCAATCCACGCAATCCTGGCGGGTCTGGCCTTCCCAATCGCTATCCTGTTGGGTATGCGTGACGGCACCAGCTTCTCGCATGGTCTGATCGACTTCATCGTTCTGAGCGGTAACAGCAGCAAAATCTGGCTGTTCCCGATTGTGGGTATCGTCTACGGCCTGGTCTACTACACCATTTTCCGTGTACTGATCGCCAAGCTGGATTTGAAAACACCTGGCCGTGAAGAAACGACCAGCGAGCAGACTGTCGGCAACGCCAGTGAAATGGCGGGTAACCTGGTGGCTGCCTTCGGCGGTAAAGATAACATCACCAATCTGGATGCCTGCATCACCCGTCTGCGCGTTAGCGTGGCGGATGTGAGCAAAGTCGACCAGGCGGGTCTGAAGAAACTGGGTGCGGCCGGTGTGGTCGTGGCAGGTTCTGGTGTTCAGGCGATTTTCGGTACTAAATCCGATAACCTGAAAACCGATATGGATGACTTTATCCGTAATTCGAAATGATCACGGTATAGTGACCAGAAGGGGCGCGAAAGCGCCCCTTTTTTTATGCCTCAGAGATAGACCCGCAGATACTCTGTCAGGCACAGGAGCGCCATCGCCTGTCCATACGGCATGGAGGTCAGCGGTATCTGGCGGTAATAGTCTAAATCACTGCCCATCGCGGTGCCGAATGACACCTGCGTCAGCTCACCGTCATCATTGATGTGTTCCATCACACCTTTCAGTGCACGCTCGGCCACAGGATAATAGTCGCGGCTGAGATAGCGTTTACGCACAGCTTTCAGGATGCCGTAAGCGAAACCGGCAGTCGCCGAGGCTTCAAGATACGCGTCACGATCGTCCAGCAGCGTATGCCATAACCCGCTTTCATGCTGGCACTCCGCCAGCGCTTTCACCTGTCTTTCCAGCACCTGAAGCAAGTAGCGGCGGGTGGCGTGTTGCTCCGGCCAGTTCATCAGTTCAAGAAAATCGGGAATGGCGATGGTCAGCCAGCTGTTACCGCGCGCCCAGCGGGCGTTGGCAAAGTTGTGGTGGCCGTCGAATGTCCAGCCGTGGAACCACAGGCCGGTCTGGCGATCCATCAGATATTGTGTATGCAGCAGAAACTGATAGGTGGCTTCTTCGACAAACTCCGGACGGTTAAGCAACTGGCCTATTTTCGCCAGTGGCAACACGCTCATCATCAGCGTGTCATCCCACATCTGCTGGTGGTTCTCATTGTTATAGACCAGATGCTGAATACCATTATGCTCAGTGCGTGGCATGTCATACATCACCCATTCTGCCCAGCGTTCCAGTACCGGGCGCAGGGACGGATCGCGCGTTTCTTCATAGCGGTACGCGAGGGTCAGGAACGGACAGACAGTATTGACGTTTTTGGTCGGTGTACCCTCCTGGAGCCGTGCACTAAACCAGTCATCGATACGTTGCAGGGTCAGCTTATCGCCGGTCTGCTGGTAATAGTGATACATGCCGTACAGCCCGATGCCGTGCGTCCACTCCCAGCCTGCCCAGCCTTTGGTATCAATCACCCGGCCATCATCCAGGCGCAGCAAAAATTCTCCGCTTTCATCAGTAATGCCGACCAGATTATCACTGACGCGGGCAATCAGCTGCTGTAGCGCGGTGCGCGGCAGCAGGTATTCGGGCTGGCGCAGCAGTGCGCTGAACTTAACCGGGTAAACTGTCATCGTGGTGCTCCTGAGGTCGGATAGAAGGGAAGGCGGCGCGTGTTTCTGACAACGCTGCTGCCTGAGGTTTATGACGATTGAGGTAGCCAACATTGTTGTTACCCCAGAGATTCTCATACGGCATACCGGTCAGGGTTTCGACGGTGGCACGTGCTTCCGGTGTCAGCTGCTGCGGAACCACACCATCGGCCTGGCGCATTTTCAGCGTTTCTTCGCGCAGGGTATGGTGAGTGGCAAGATTGAGTTTAAAGCGCAGGGAGATAATAAAACCGAATGTCAGCATCACCAGCGTGCCGGCACCGAGAATAACGACAATGGTATGGCCGACCTGGGGAAGCTGCTCCGCTTTGCCCGAGACAAACCCGGAAAGTTGCAGGACGATACCGACCACCATCACTGCACCTGCCTGTGAGGCTTTGCGCGTCAGCGTCATGATTCCGGCAAAAATCCCCTCGCGCCGCTGACCGGTAATGGCTTCATCCAGATCCGCAATGTAGGTGTAAATATTCCACGGGATATAGTTGATGCCACCACGCCCCAGACCCGCTACCGCGGAAATCAACAGCAGCAGTGCCAGGTTATTACTCATACCCGCGTACCACAGCAGGCAGTATGAGAGGGCGCTGGCGGCAAACAGTGCCACCACCAGGCGATAGGCCGGGGCAGGCCCAATGCGAATACATAACGGGATCATGCCAATCACCGCGATAAATTGCAGGACCGCCATGGTGCCCATCAGGTTGGAGGCCAGCTGCGCGCTCTGCATCAGCACAAAAACCACGTACCAGGTAAACACCGCGTTAAACACATCCTGAGCGATGTAGCCGCCGAGATACATACCAAGATGCTGGCGGAATATACGGATACGTAACGTTGATGCCAGCTCGACATACAGGCGTTTCAGGCTCTGGCCCAGCGTGAGGTGTTTTTTCTCCTCCTCTGCGCGTTTTGACTCTTCCGACATGGCATCGGCCGGACGCTCCCAGGTGAAGAACCACACCAGCGTCAGCACGATGGCACAGAGTGTGGAAAACACCAGGCTGGAATAGAAGAATGACACCGCGTTGTCCTTACCGAAAACCCCCAGCAGGATGCCCGGTAAAAAGGCGGCAAGAATCGCAGATAGCTGGGCGAGGGCGATACGGGCACCGGAGAAGCGCGTTTTCTGCTTAAAGTCGTCGGTCATTTCCGGTACCAGTGTTTCATAGGGCACCAGCACCATGGTGTAGACGATATCAAACAGCAGATAAGTGAGCAGATACCACAGGTAGCTCATATCCCCGACCCACATCAGGCTGTAGCTGAACACACAGGGAATGCCGAGCAAAATAAAGAACTTACGGCGGCCAAAGCGTTTACCCAGCCGGGTGCTGCCGAAGTTATCGGTGAGAAAGCCCATCAGTGGACTGATCACGGCGTCCAGCACCCGGGCAAGGGCGAAGATAAAGGTCGCTTCAATTGGCGTCAGGCCACAGAAGGTGGTGTAAAAATAAAGCAGCCATGCGGCGGTCAGGGCAGTAGTGCCGGCGCCGAGAAAATCACCGGAACCGTAGGCGAGATAATTTGCCAGTCCGATCTTACGAGTGTGCATCAGGAAAACTCCTTGCGCGGTGGGGTGGCTTCAGCCACAGGTTCCGGACAACTCATACGGATGCTGGAAAAATAGAGCGTTCGCGATGGCTGAACCTTGCCGTTTTTGCCATCTGAGGCAAGAAGGTGGCAAAATGGCCGTCATCGGTGTGTCGCACATCTAAATTTATAAAACACTGTTTTGTTTTTATCGAAAGTAGCGGTTCATTTTGTTGATGAACAGCACAGAAAGAGGGTGAAGGGCAACGCTGAGAGAGTGAAATGCCGTAAAGCCGAGCGATTAACCAAAGAAAAGTCAGTTGCAGGTTGAAAGAAAACGATTCTCTCGCTCATACTGCGGTAACGTTAACGACATGAACACAAGGACAGATAGCATGGCTGAAGAAACCATTTTCAGTAAAATTATCCGCCGTGAACTCCCGGCCGACATCGTCTATCAGGATGAACTGGTCACGGCATTTCGCGATATCTCCCCGCAGGCGCCGACGCACATTCTTATCATTCCTAACCTGCTGATTGCCACGGCTAACGATGCTGTCGCCGGGCATGAAGCCGCGCTGGGACGTATGATCACCGTAGCGGCGAAAATCGCGAAGGATGAAGGGATTGCTGAAGACGGCTACCGTTTGATCATGAACTGCAATAAACACGGCGGTCAGGAGGTTTATCATATCCACCTGCATCTTGTCGGTGGCCGACCTTTAGGCCCAATGCTGGCGTCCTGAACGCCAACGAATACGGACATAATCCTATGCGGGCAAGCGTAACGGCCATCACGTTACTGATAGCATTAACCGGATGCAGCAGCGATCGTACTGCCATCAATACCTCACAGTCACTGGTGATGGAATCGTCAGTATTGTCAGCGGGGATCACGACCGACGAACCGACGATCCGCGAGACAGAAGGACAACAGCGCGCGTCAACGGTACTATTTAATCAGCAGGAAAAACCGGTCCAGGTGACCTACCGATTCTATTGGTATGATGATAAAGGGCTGGAAATCTTGCCGTTTGAACGACCACATACCCTGACGGTACCCGCTCATGGTAAAGCCGAAATTTCATCTCAAACCGGTAATCTGACGGCAAGCAAAGTTCGTCTCTATCTGTATCTGTAAGGAGTTATTGCGTGAACAGCAACATCGTTAAACGCTCAGGAGTGCTGATGCTGGCGCTTTTTCTGAGCGGCTGTGTATTTTTTCAGAAGCAACAGGAAACGGCACCCCCTGCGCCCGTTGAACCGGTGCAGCCACCGATTACTGTGCCTGAACAGCCAAAAGCAGAGCCGGGGCAGAACGTGCCACCGCCGCCGAAAATGCAAACCCTCAACTGGCCAGCCAGTGTTTCTCCGCTGATTGCCCAGATGCTCAAAGCGGATGGCGTTACGCCTGGCGGCGTGCTGCTGGTGGATAATGTAAAAAACAGCACCAACGGCAGCCTGCAAAGTGCTAAAGCGACGGCTGCGCTGCAAAGTGCGTTGAAGGATAACACCCAGTTTACGCTGGTGACGCCACAACAACTGGCGGTGGCGAAGCAGACGCTCGGTCTGTCAGCGGATGACAGCCTGGTCTCACGCAGTAAAGCGGTGGGTCTGGCGCGTTACGTGGGTGCACAGTATGTGCTGTACAGCAATGCGGAGGGAGATGTGAAATCACCCACGCTGCAAATGCAGTTAATGCTGGTGCAGACCGGCGAAATCATCTGGTCAGGTAGCGGTGCCGTTGTGCACTGATCCCGCCCTTGAGCGGCTGATCATGCAACAATTTCCGGCGGCGCGAGCCGCCGGTTCTTTTTCCCCCCTTGAGGGATTGAGCGGGTGCAGTGTTCAGGTTTCGCTTGAGGGAGTTTCCCTGCTGGCCAGGCGTGCCGCAGGGCTGCAGACCATGCCTGGGGTGGATCGCCAGCGTGAATACCGCCTGCTGCGCAAACTGGCCGCCAGCGGCCTTACACCGCGCGTTTATGGACGCAATGCGGACTGGCTGCTTCTGGCCTGGCAGCCGGGTAACGTGCTGTCGACAGGGCAGTGGGACAGGTGGGTAGAACCTCTGGTGAATGAAGTCGTCCGCTTGCACCGTCAGCCGCTGTCAGGATACCCCTTACAGCTGCTGCCGCTGCTGATGAGCTACTGGCAGCGCAGTCAGCCTGCGCGGCGCCAGATACACTGGCTACGGGCGCTAAAGCGCTGTCAGCGGCAGGGCGAACCGAAACCATTACGGATGGCCTTACTGCATATGGATATTCACTGCGGGAACCTGATCCTCAATGACGGGCGCCTGCGGCTGATTGACTGGGAGTACGCCGGCGATGGCGATGTGGCGCTGGAACTGGCCGCGATCATAATGGGTAACGGGCTGGATGCACAGCAACAGCAGCGTTTGATTATCCATTATTCGGATCGGCAACAATTTGATTATGACCCACTACGACGGCAGGTTGACCGTTGGTTACCGTGGCTCGATCTACTGGCGACCAGCTGGTATGAGTTACGCTGGCAGCAAAGTGGTGAACACCAATTTAAGACGCTGGCAGCCGAGGGCTGGCAGCGCATGTCATCAGGTTAAGAGGTGAAGTGTGGGACCGGTAATGTTAGATGTACAAGGCGGCGAACTGGATGCCGAAGAGCGTGAAATTTTACAACACCCGCTGGTTGGCGGACTGATCCTGTTCAGCCGTAACTATCACGATCCGGCGCAGCTGCGTGAGCTGGTGCGACAGATCCGTGCGGCATCGCGCCATCGTTTGGTGGTGGCCGTCGATCAGGAAGGTGGCCGCGTTCAGCGCTTCCGCGACGGATTTACGCGTCTGCCGGCGATGCAGGCTTTTGCCGCATTACATCGTGGTGAGCAGGCCGAGGCACTGGCCCAGCAGGCAGGCTGGTTGATGGCCTCTGAAATGATTGCAATGGATATTGATATCAGCTTCGCCCCGGTACTGGATATTGGTCACGGCAGCGCGGCCATCGGCGAACGCTCATTCCATGAGAATCCGCAGGTTGCCCTGCAAATGGCGCGTTCATTTATTCGCGGGATGCACGACGCGGGAATGAAAACCACGGGTAAGCATTTCCCAGGACATGGTGCTGTGAGTGCAGATTCCCATAAAGAAACTCCGCGAGATACGCGCAGTGAAGCCGAGATCCGCCAGCATGACATGCCAATCTTCAGGCAGTTGATTGCGGAACAGGCGCTGGACGCAATTATGCCGGCCCACGTTATCTATACTGAAGTTGATGCGCGCCCGGCCAGCGGTTCGTCACACTGGCTAAAAACCGTCCTGCGTGAGGAACTTGGTTTTGACGGCGTCATCTTTTCAGATGATTTGTCGATGGAAGGTGCGGCTATTATGGGCAGCTATGCCGAGCGGGGTCAGGCCGCGTTGGATGCCGGGTGTGACATGATTCTGGTATGCAATAATCGTCAGGGAGCGGTGAGCGTGTTGGATAACCTGTCGCCGATCAATGCTGAAAGGGTGACGCAGCTTTACCATCGAAGCTCATTTACCCATCAGCAACTGCGTGACTCGACACGCTGGAAAGAGACCAGTGCCACACTGAGTCAATTGCAGGAACGCTGGCTGGAACATAAAGCGGCGGCAGGCATCTGATTTCAGGCTGCCTGCGGCGCATCAACGGTGAGGATGACAATGATTATTTATCTGCACGGTTTTGATTCAAACAGCCCGGGCAACCATGAAAAAGTGTTGCAACTTCAGTTTATTGACCCGGATGTCCGGCTGCTCAGCTACAGCACCCGGCATCCGAAGCACGATATGCAGCATCTGCTGAAAGAGACCTACAAGATGTTGCAGCAAAGTGATGACGAACGGCCATTGATTTGTGGTGTTGGTCTGGGCGGCTACTGGGCTGAACGTATCGGCTTCTTGTGTGATGTGCGCCAGGTGATGTTCAATCCTAACCTGTGGCCACAGGAAGTGATGGAAGGCAAAATTGACCGCCCGGAAGAGTATGTTGATATTGCCACCAAATGCGTCGGCAATTTCCGTGAGAAGAACCGTGACCGCTGTATGACCATTCTTTCCCGTCATGACGATGCGCTTGATAACCAGCGCAGTGCCGAGGCGTTACAACATTTTTACGAGCTGATATGGGATGAAGTGGAAGGGCATAAATTCAAGAATATCTCCCATCATCTTCCGCGAATCAAAGCGTTCAAATCATTAGGTTAATCCCCGTTTTTTATCCCTCGAAAACAGACCTCATGCCCGCTAAAAGGCGGGCTGGATGCAGGGTCTTTATTCGTACTATTCTTAGTTTTGCTAATAAAATTGACCAGGATCAATTTTCTTAGAACAGATGAATTCCCTCGTGTTATTCTGGCCCCAGCTCGCGAATTAACATCGCCAACCCTATGTTTACTAAGGTTATTTATTTAACTTTTAGTTAACGATTGGTTTACTTTTAGAGAGGGTCGTTTGACAACACCTATGAAAAAAATTGTAATCATCGGCGGAGGTGCCGGAGGTCTTGAACTGGCGACTCAGCTGGGGCACAAACTGGGCCGCAAGAAGAAAGCACACATTACGCTGGTGGATCGTAACCACAGCCATTTGTGGAAACCCTTGTTACACGAAGTGGCAACCGGGTCGCTGGATGAAGGTATTGACGGCCTGAGCTACCTGGCACATGCGCACAAACATGGTTTCAGCTTCCAGCTGGGAACGCTCACCAACCTCGATCGTGAGAATAACCGTCTGCAACTGGCTGAAATTCGCGATGCGCAGGGTGAACTTCTGGTCCCGGAGCGTGAGCTGGCGTATGACACGCTGGTGATGGCGCTGGGGAGCACCTCAAACGACTTTGGTACGCCGGGCGTAAAAGACAACTGTATCTTCCTCGATAATCCACACCAGGCACGCCGTTTCCATAATGAGATGCTGAACCTGTTCCTGAAGTTTTCCGCCAGTGAAGGTTCGCAGGATAAGGTTAATATCGCTATTGTCGGCGCGGGTGCGACCGGCGTTGAGCTGTCAGCCGAGCTGCATAACGCGGTGAAACAGCTGCACAGCTATGGCTATAAAGGTCTGGACAGCCAGGCGTTGAACGTCACGCTGGTGGAAGCCGGTGAACGTATTCTGCCTGCACTGCCACCGCGTATCTCCAGCGCGGCTCACAGCGAGCTGACCAAGTTGGGGGTACGCGTGCTGACTCAGACGATGGTCACCAGCGCGGATAAAAAAGGTCTGAACACCAAGAGCGGCGAATTTATTGATGCCGATCTGATGGTCTGGGCGGCAGGGATCAAGGCACCGGACTTTATGAAAGAGCTGGGCGGCCTGGAAACCAACCGTATTAACCAGCTCGTGGTTGAGCCAACCTTACAGACGACTCGTGACCCGAACATTTACGCCATTGGTGACTGCGCATCCTGCGCGTTGCCGTCCGGCGGTTTTGTCCCTCCGCGCGCACAGTCTGCGCACCAGATGGCCTCACGTGTTTTGGCCAATATTCTGGCGGATATAAAAGGGCAGCCACAGAAACCGTACGTCTATAAAGATCACGGTTCACTGGTCTCACTGTCCCGCTTCAGTACAGTGGGTAGCCTGATGGGTAACCTGATGCGCGGTTCGATGATGGTCGAAGGGCGCATTGCGCGTTTCGTCTATATCTCGCTGTACCGCATGCACCAGGTTGCGCTGCACGGTTACTTTAAAACCGGGTTGATGGTGCTGGTGGGCAGTATCAACCGCGCGATCCGTCCGCGCCTCAAGCTGCACTAAGCTGTGAAAAAACGGCTTATACTCCCGGATGAGCGTCTGTGGTGGTATAAGCCGTTCTTCTGACTCCCCCCGCTAATCCCCTTTGATAAGAACTCTCTTAAAAACTTTCTCTTATCATGCCTGATCCGATTTTCGTCCAGTATTCTTATTGTCACAATCCCCGGCTGGTAGCAGAATTCCTATCAATTACCACGGCGCGTCGCGCACGCCGAATATGCCGCACCTGTTCAGGATGCCGCAGTAATCAAGAATGCGCGGTAACAATGTCAGGAGGTTTCCTGTGAATAAATCAATGTTAGCGGGTATTGGTATTGGTGTTGTGGCTGCACTCGGTGTAGCAGCGGTGGCCAGTATGAATGTGTTCGATCGCAGCCCACAGTTCGCGCAGGTACTTTCAGCCACGCCGATTAAAGAGACCTTGAAGAATCCACGTCAGGAGTGCCGTAACGTCACGCTGACTCATCGTCGCGCTGTTCAGGATGAAAACCGCATCGCCGGTTCCGTGCTGGGTGCTGTTGCCGGTGGTGTGCTGGGTCACCAGTTTGGTGGCGGTCGTGGTCGTGATGTTGCCACCGTGGCGGGTGCGCTGGCGGGGGGCTATGGCGGTAACCAGGTCCAGGGCGCGTTGCAGGATCGTGATACCTACACCACGACCGAGCAGCGTTGTAAGACGGTCTACGATAAGCAGGAAAAAATGCTGGGTTATGACGTCACTTATAAGATTGGCGACCAGCAGGGTAAAATCCGCATGGAGAATGACCCGGGTACACGTATTCCGTTAGACGATAATGGTCAGCTGGTGCTGAGTAATAAAGCGTAAGTCAGCAGATTGACGCTATACGATGAAAAGGGACCTCATGGTCCCTTTTTTGATGTCAGCCCGTTGCATTCTCCAGCATCTGCTGCATAAACGTCTGCACCCACTTCATCCGCACCTTACGTTCGCCCAGCTCACGGATAAATTTCAGACGCGTTGGCCCATCCAGGCGCCAGTGCTGCGGTTCTTTTTGTAACAAACCAATCAGCCATACCGGGTCGACCTTGTTTTTCTCTGCAAACTCAACGAAACCGCCTTTCTCACTGGCTTCGACCTTGCGGATACCCAGCGTTTTCGCCACCAGACGCATAGACGCGATATCCAGCAGATTGCGTGCCGCATCCGGCAGCAGGCCGAAACGGTCAATCAGCTCAACCTTCAGGTCGTCCAGTTCGCCCGGCTGCACGGCGCTGGCAATGCGTTTATAGAATGAAAGACGGGTATTCACATCCGGGATAAAGTCATCCGGCAATAGTGCCGGCATACGCAGCTCGATCTCGGTCTGATTGTTGGTCAGATCCTCGAGCGAAGGTTCACGCCCCTCTTTTAATGCATCGACGGCGTTTTCAAGCAGTTCCATATACAGTGAGAAACCAATGGTTTCCATCTGGCCGCTCTGACCTTCGCCCAGCAACTCCCCGGCACCACGAATTTCCAGATCGTGTGTTGCGAGCGCAAATCCGGCGCCCAGATCCTCTAACGAAGCAATGGCTTCCAGACGCTTATGCGCATCGGTGGTCATCGATTTTGGATGTGGCGTCAGCAGCCAGGCATAGGCCTGATGGTGCGAACGCCCGACGCGACCACGCAGCTGATGCAGCTGTGCCAGGCCAAAGTGATCGGCGCGTTCAATGATGATGGTGTTCGCGGTCGGGATATCAATACCGGTTTCAATAATGGTGGTACAGACCAGCACGTTAAAACGCTGATGATGGAAGTCATTCATCACCCGCTCCAGTTCGCGCTCACGCATCTGACCGTGACCGATGGCCACACGGGCTTCTGGCACCAGATCCGACAGGCGTTTTGCCGCCTTTTCAATATTCTCAACGTCGTTGTACAGGTAATACACCTGGCCGCCGCGCAGTACCTCACGCAGGATCGCCTCGCGCACCACCATATCGTCATATTCACGTACGAAGGTTTTCACCGCCAGACGGCGCGCGGGCGGCGTGGCAATAATCGACAGATCGCGCATTCCGCTCATCGCCATATTCAGCGTACGCGGGATCGGTGTGGCGGTGAGCGTCAGGATATCCACGTCGGCGCGCATCGCTTTGATTCGCTCTTTATGGCGCACGCCAAAGCGATGCTCTTCATCGACGATCAGTAACCCTAGATCGCGCCACTTGATGTCGTTTTGCAGCAGCTTATGGGTGCCGATAAGAATATCGACCTTACCCTCCTGCGCCTCTGCCAGCACCTGTGCCTGTTCTTTGGCGGTACGAAACCGTGACAGCATCTCAATACGTACCGGCCAGTTAGCAAAACGGTCGCGGAAGTTATCGTAATGCTGCTGAGCCAGCAGGGTGGTCGGCACCAGCACGGCAACCTGCTTATGATTTTCTACGGCCAGGAAGGCGGCGCGCATGGCGACTTCGGTTTTACCGAAGCCAACATCGCCGCACACCAGACGATCCATTGCCAGCGGCTGGCACATATCGCTCAATACCGCATTGATGGCCTGCGCCTGGTCCGGGGTGGTTTCAAAAGGGAAGCTCTCACAGAACAGCTGGTACTGCTGTTTGTCGTGCTTAAACGCGAACCCGGTTTTCGCCTCGCGCTGTGCGTAGATATCCAGCAGCTCTGCTGCAACGTCACGCACTTTCTCGGCTGCTTTTTGCCGCGCACGTGACCAGGCATCGCTGCCCAGTTTATGCAATGGGGCATTCTCTTCGGCGCCGCCGGCATAACGGCTGATCAGATGCAGTGATGAGACTGGCACATATAACTTGGCATCCCCGGCATAAGCCAGCATCAGATACTCGGCCTGAATCCCCCCCGTTTCCAGCGTAGTGAGGCCAATGTAGCGGCCCACGCCGTGCTCCAGATGCACCACGGGCTGACCGGGACGCAGTTCGGCAAGGTTACGGATCAGGACATCCGGGTTAATGGTCCGGCGGCTATCCTGACGGCGGCGACTGACGCGCTCCCCCAGCAGATCGCTTTCACAGATCAGGGCGCGGTTGCGCAGCCGGTCAATAAAGCCGTGTTCGCTGGCACCAATTAACAGATAGTGACCGGGTTGGTCGGCCTGCGGCAGCGAGTCGATAGCGGTGGGTTTTAACTTGATGCGTGCCAGCAATTCCTGCAACGTTTCACGGCGGCCCTCGCTTTCTACCGAGAACACCACCGGACCATCGAAAGACTCAAGGAAACGGCGCAGCGTGTCCAGCGGGGCTTTGGCCTGCGCCTGTACGGCGAGGTCCGGCAACGTTTCATAACGCAGGTTGGTATTGGCGGCTTTGTCAGCCAGCAGGTCGGTTTTCAACTGTACGCGAGGCCACAGCTTCAGTTCGCTGAACAATTCATCCGTACGCAGCCACAATGTCGGAGGCGGTAGCAGTGGGCGCATCGGGTCGACGCGGCGGTTTTCATAACGTGCATTGACATCCTGCCAGAAGCGCTCGGCGCCGCTTTCCAGATCGCCGGAAATCACCAGCAGTGTGGTGGCCGGGATATAGCTGAACAGCGCGGGAAGGGGCTGCTCAAAAAACAGCGGCTGCCAGTACTCAATCCCGGTAGGCAACGTCCCCTTACTCACCTGCTGATAAATATGCTCGGGCTCACGGCGCACATCAAAATGCTCGCGCCACTGGGTGCGAAACAGTTCGATGGCTTTTTTATCGGTCGGGAATTCGTGAGCGGGCAGCAGATCGATCGCTGTCACTTCTTCCTGCGTACGCTGGCTGTCGATATCGAACAGACGCAGGCTGTCGATTTCATCATCAAAGAAGTCGATGCGGTAGGGGCGTTCACTGCCCATCGGATAGAGGTCGAGCAGGGCGCCACGGGTAGCAAATTCACCGTGTGCCATGACCTGGTCAACGCTGCGATAACCGGCTTGCTCAAGCTGGGCACGCAGCTTATCACGTGAGAGCTTCTGTCCCTTTTTCATCACCAGCGCGTGGCCGTGCAGGAAGTTATGCGGGCAAACGCGCTGCATCAGGGTATTGACCGGCATAATCAGTAACCCGCGTTCCAGCCCGGGAAGTTGATATAAAGTGGAAAGCCGGGAGGAGATGATTTCCTGATGGGGAGAAAAACTGTCGTACGGCAGGGTCTCCCAGTCAGCCAGTGCCATCACGGGGTGGGAGGTAAACTGTTTGATTTCATCCTGCAGGCGCAGTGCATTCTGCATATCCTGCGCAATCAAAATCACCAAACCATGATGACGTTCAACAATTTCGGCGCATTCAACGGCACAGGCCGCGCCGGTGAGTTGCCCCAGCTGGCGCTGGTCACCTGCTCTGGTCGGCAGGTCATAACGGTAGAGTTCAGGCATAATAAGTTAGACGGTCTCTTCACAAAAGGGAGAACGGGACCCCTGGCGCGCCGGGGGGGCCCGATTCAGCTAGATGGAGTATACCTTGATTTTAGCGCTTGTTGGGGGCAGTACGTTATTTTGGTGATTGTTGACCATCATGCATTCTTGGGCGGTCGATATTCGCCCATATCAGTTCGTTTTCAGCGTGATAGCTGTGGTTTCCATCATCCCACTTGATGTAATATCCTGCGGATCGGTCGCCCTGATCAAAGACGTTAAGGACCACACCTTTAATCTGTCCCGTTTTATGGCGCACAATACTGCCTTTAGGAAATCTGGACATTACTACCTCCTGTACCAGCAGGGCCTCAGGCGAATACTCTTTACAGTAATAGCGCTATTTTCCCCCTGTTGAAAGGGGTTTGGCCTGAAGGAGATCAATAAAAATGTCATCACTCTGTCGTACGAACGCCGCGTGCTGGCTGCGCAGTAGGCAGCGGTCTAAACTGTGTAAAAACCAAGAAGAGTAGCGGCGGAGAATGCTTAAGTGATGCCTGACAAAAGTTCGCGTTTCTTTCGGCCTAAAAACATGGTTCATTTCTGTTTTGCGATTGTCTTTGCCTTCTCCAGCATTTTAACCCTGCATGAAGCGATAGTGCTGAAATCGTCACATGAAACCACCCAGCGTGCCTGGCTGACTCAGGCGGGCAGCAGCCTTGAGCGGCAGTGGCAGCAAAGTATTGATGAGATGTTCTTCTTTCGTAATATGCTGCGCCATGCGCTTGGCGATCCGCTGGAAACCGATAAATCCCGTGATGCGTTAACCGTCTTTGCCGGCGAGCGGCAAAGTCCGCTGTGGAGCATCTCTATTAATACCGAGCGCAGCATACCGATCTCCGGAATTTCTGATGCTGCCGTACAGCGCCTGCCATTACTCGACCGCAGCGATCCACAGCGCCTGAACGATGAGCTAACCGCCGCGCTGGAGATGAGCTACATCCTGCAGTTCAACAATCCTCAACAGGATTTCCACTACCGTCTCTGGTATATCTCGCGCGCCGGTTTTTATCTGAGTTCTGTGCCTGACGATCATGCCGAGACGGCGACAAGTTACAGCAGCGTTATCAACCGCCCTTATTTCCTCAGTGCCAGCCCGGAACAAAACCCGCAGCGTAAACTTCGCTGGTCTGGAACCTATCGTTCCGTTGATAACGAAGGTGATGTGGTGACGGTGGCTCTGCCCGTCGACCATGACCAATACTGGTATGGCGTTCTGGCGATGGACTTTTCCACCCAGGTCATTCAACGGTACTTACAGCACGCTTTGCCCAGGTGGCAGGACGGCAGCATCATCTTGTTCGATAGCCAACAACACGCGGTGGCGATTTCGGATGGTCAACCGCTGAACGAACACGGACTGGATGCTGCACAGGTGGCCAGCATTTTCAGCCAGGTTACCCCGGAGCAAAGTGGGCAAATCCGTTCAGGAATGCAGTTAATCACCTGGATGCATTTACAAAACTTCGACGGACTGCTGGTTAATGTGCAAACCCTGCATGAGGGGCTGCGGGGTGAAGCGGGACGGGTGATGATGATACTGCTGCTGATGTGGGGGCTGTTCAGCCTGACGCTGCTGGCGTCCCATCAGGCCATCATTCGGATGATCGGGCGCTTATTGACCCTTCAGGAAACCCTGAGCTGGCGTGCGAACTATGATGGTTTAACCCGCCTGTTAAACCGCAGTGCCTTTTTCGACCATGCGGAACGCGTGTCAGCGTTCTGTGAACGTCAGCAGCAGCCTGTTTCTCTGATTCAGCTCGATCTTGACCACTTTAAATCGGTGAACGATACGCTTGGGCATCATGCGGGCGATGTGGTGTTGACCCATGCAGCGGCCATCATTGCCCAGACCGTGCGAAAAGTGGATGTGCTGGGGCGCGTAGGGGGCGAAGAGTTTTGCATTGTCTTACCCGATACCGGGCTTGAGGAGGCAGTAGAAATAGCGGAGCGAATTCGCGGCAAGCTGGCCTCAAAAGAGGTGTTGATTGACGCCACTCATACGTTGAAGGTGACCGCCTCACTGGGTGTGAGCAGCAGCGAAGAGCAGCAGGAGTACCAGATAGATACCCTGCAATCGGTGGCAGATGGCCGGCTTTATCAGGCAAAAGCCGCCGGCCGTAACTGCGTCAGCAGCGGGCCTTAAACGTCCCCGCTGTTATCATCTTCGACCGCCTGGTAAATGCGTTGCATGATATCAGGAAAGGCCGATTGTACCCGGCTCCAGCTGGGGATAAACGGCTTCTCATTCGGGCGCTCAATAAAGGCTTGTCCGGCATCAAGGATCGACTGCGTAAACGTTTCGACGGCGGCTTCTTCCGCATGTTGATCGAAAGTCAGGCCATTCATGGTCGCTTCATGGTGGTAGATTTCCATCATATCCAGCGCATTGCGATAATAGGTCGCTTTCAGCACGCGGAAGGAATCACTGGTGATACTGACTCCCATCGTGGCCATCTTGCGCAGTAACGACTGCACAATGTCGTTGCTCATGCGCTTCAGACCGCCAGTGCCGTCCTCTTCTGCCAGTGGCTGATGCTTATGATCGTAATTATCCGCGATCTCTACCTGGCAGCTCTGGCGGGTGGTGTAGTTGCGATATATTTCTGACAGTACGCCGATCTCCAGCCCCCAGTCGCCCGGCAGCTTGATGCCGTTGAGCACATGCGTGCGCATGGCGAACTCGCCGGAAAGAGGGTAGCGAAAGCTGGTCAGGTAATCCAGATAGTCAGAGTGACCGTATACTTTTTGCAGAGAACGTAACAGCGGTCCCACCAGCAGCCGTCCCACACGACCGTTGAGCTTGTTATCGGCTACCCGCGCATAGAAACCTTTGCAGAACTCATACTGAAAGCCGGGGTTAGCCAGAGGATAGAGCAGGCGCGCCAGCATTCCCCGTTCATAGGTAACAATATCGCAGTCGTGCAGGGCGACGCAGGCCGACTTGTCTGACGCCAGGGTATAGCCGGTGCAAAACCAGACGTTACGGCCTTTTCCCGGTTGCGAAGGTGATAGCCCCTCTTTGTCCAGCTCCGCATCCAGCGCCTTCAGACGCGGTCCATCGTTCCACAAAATACGATGTCGCTGTGGCAGACGTGAAAAGAACTCGCGAGCGAGCAGAAACTGGTCGCGGTCCGCGCGGTCCAGACCGATAACAATCTCCGACAGGTAGGGGACTTTGGCCAGTTCATCGACAATATGACTGAGGGCTGGACCTTCCAGTTCGGAAAAGAGTGATGGCAGGATCAACCCCATTTTGCGCTTGCGCGAAAAGCGCACCAGATCTTTTTCCAGCGTCTCTACGGAGCGTCCGGTCAGATTATGAAAATTCGTTATCACGCCATTCTGGTAAAAATCGCTCATCGCTTACCCCTTAAAAATCGCCTCAGTTTACTGAGTGATAAAATGCGTCAGCCCTTCGCTCCAGCCCTCGGGGCCAAAGTGCGCGGTATGATAGATATGATGTTTATCCTGACGTTCCAGGATGATGGGATTTTTACTGTAGCCTTTGATTACGATGGCATAATCGACGGCATCCAGCATCGGCGCATCGTTGGGGCCATCGCCCAGTCCAATGGTGACGGGGGATTTGTCTCCCTGCAGGGTGTGTTGAAGTAGCCAGCGCAGTGCGGCGCCTTTGCCGCTGCCTTCCCGCATCACGTGCCAGAAGCGTCCTCCCTGAACTAAGGTCAATGCCCGGGCCTCCAACTGCTGGCGGAACAGGGCGAACTGTTCGCTACTGTCACGCCAGATAAGGCTTTCGGAGGCTTCGCGCAATCTGGCCAGAGCAGCATCATGCGGCGTCAGTCCCGTCCATTCGGAAACCTCTTTTTCGCTCACATCAGAAAAACCGGTGAACTTAAAGCCATACTGCTGCTTCAGTTGTGCTAACTGCCCGCACAATGCCGCGTAGTTAACGGTGCTTTCAGGAAGATGCGGTGACGGCGTACGGGCATGACCATCGCTCACAACGGCACCGTTTTCAGCAATAAAAGGGGTGCCACTTAGCCCCAGTGCTCGCTGTAGCGGAATGATTTCTGCTGCGGTTTTGCTTGAGCAGATCACCAGCGGAATGTGGTGCGCTTGCAAACGCGCCAGCCAGGGCTCAGCAGGCTGCCAGCTGTAGGTGTGGTGATCAAGCAGCGAGCCGTCGAGATCGGTGACGATCATCAGTGGGTCCTGCAACGTCGGCATAAGCCCTACCTCAGAGTGATATTTGGCAGTAGAACCGTCAGTATAGCTCAGCCATCGCATTGAGAAGGGTAGGGAAGGGATTGAGGCAAGGCTTCCACTCACTCCAGGAATTATCTTAAAAAAAACAGTGTTAAATAACGGGCGTGATTATCCCGGTAGGAAGAAGAAGCCAGATGTGGTGCAGCTTAGCGTCGTTTAAGCTGTACGAAAATTCTCAGGCTGTACACATTAGGCGGTGTATTAAGACTTATCCGAACGTGAGGATCGGTTAGTCTGCTAACGTTAAAGAATTCCCAGATGTAACGAACTTCATTTCCTGTGAGAAACACTTTTATCCCGGCCTGGTTTGGTCGGGATTTTTTTTGCCCATTGATATCAGGTCAGGGATTCAGAAGGGATGTACATTATTCAGGGCAAAAAAAAGCCCGCGCTGCGCGGGCAAAAATCCTTGTTACTTAGGTGCTGCCCATTGAGTGGACATCACCGTCTGCCCCTTTGGGGGTGGCGCAGTAAGAATATTCTAAGGGTTTACGCCGTGAAAAATCTCACTATGAATCGTAAAGAAAGTGAAAAAACCTGATGGGATAAGGCTTTACCCAGCTTTACCCGCCGCAGACAGTGATGTGAATCCAGACTGGCTATACTCTTTGTGCGGGTCATCCCGTGCGATAAAACAGATAACGGAGAATTTATGGACTTTTTACGAATTGTAATTGCGATTCTATTACCCCCACTGGGTGTGTTTATGCAGGTCGGTTTTGCAGGTGCCTTCTGGCTGAATATCCTGCTGACGATATGTGGTTATATCCCGGGCATTGTGCATGCTGTCTGGGTCATCGCCCGTCGCTAATCATTGATGTGAGTGCCTGCGCAGAGTGAGATTTTCGGTTAAACTCATCCAAAAATGGCGCAGGAGGGGTTATGAAGGTCAATGAACGGGTAACAGTGAAAACGGATGGCGGACCGCGTCGTGAAGGTACGGTTCTGGCCGTTGAGAACTTCAGTGAAGGTACTATGTTTCTGGTCGCGCTTGAGGACTACCCATTGGGGATCTGGTTCTTTAATGAAGTCGGTCATGACGACGGCATTTTCGTCGAGCCGCATTCGTAATCTGCTGTACGGGGCGACCCTTTTTCGGTCGCCCCTCCGCCCTGTGATCAACGACTCAGAACGTTTCCCAGTGGTCATTGCTGGTGGATGCCAGCGCAGGCCGTGGAGCCGCTAATGCTTTGGATTGACTGCCTGTGTTGCTGGTTTTTACCGTGGCTGCTGCGGCACCATTCAATTTAAAGGCTGATACCGCCTGAGTCAGACGCGCCGCTTGTTCTTCCAGAGACGCCGCCGCAGAAGACGCTTCTTCTACCAGTGAGGCATTCTGCTGGGTGACGTTGTCCATCTCGGTCACTGCCATACTCACCTGCTGAATGCCTTTACTCTGCTCGTCAGAGGCAGCAGCAATCTCCGCCATAATATCGGTCACCCGACGGACGGCATCAACAATTTCACCCATCGTATTACCGGCGTGGCCAACCTGTGCCGAACCTTTGCCGATCAAATCTACCGATTCAGCTATCAGTCCTTCGATCTCTTTCGCTGCACCGGCGCTGCGCTGCGCCAGATTGCGAACTTCGCTGGCCACCACGGCAAAACCACGACCTTGCTCACCGGCGCGTGCAGCTTCAACGGCGGCGTTCAGTGCCAGAATGTTAGTCTGGAAGGCGATGCTGTTAATCACCGTAGTGATTTCGGCAATTTTCTTCGAGCTGGTGGAAATATTATTCATGGTATTCACCACGCCAGTGACAATATCGCCACCCTGGCGTGCTTTGCCGGAGGCATCCGAGGCGAGCTGGCTGGCATGATGAGCATTCTCAGCGTTCTGTTTCACCGTCGCAGTCAGTTCTTCCATACTCGCGGCGGTTTGTTCCAGCGCCGAGGCCTGCTGCTCGGTACGGGAAGAGAGGTCGGTATTGCCCGCTGATATTTCGCTGGAGCCTTGATAAATCGCTACGGCTCCTTCACGCACGGTGCCAACGGTTTTCACTAAGGCCTGCTGCATCAGCTGCAGATTATTCCCCAGACTGCCAATTTCACTGCGTCCCCAGTTTTGCAGTGGCGCGGTCAGATCGCCACGGGAAATATGTTCAATGCGTTCTACCGCCTGGCGTAATGGGGTAATAACCACCCGGCGCAAGAAGATAAAGGTCGCCAGGGTTAATAACAGCGCAAGGCCAAACGCGCCTGCCATCATAATAAAGCCGAGACGGGTTTGAGAGGCGGCCTGCACATTAATCGCTTCCGCGCGTTCGGTACGGATCTTAATGGCTTTTAACAGCACCGCGTTATACGCATCGTCCAGCTTGCGGGTGTAGTCAGTTTCCTGGGCAATAACGCCTTCAAAGCTCCCATCGGAAGCACTTTTTACCATCGGCATGACGCCCTGAGTGATATATGCCTCAAAACGGGTTTTCAGTTCGCCATCCAGCGCTTCATCAGCCGGCGTTTTTACCCGGCGGTTGAGATAGGCATTAAAGCTTTCGCGTGCCGATTTAATGCGTGCCTGAGTTTTGTCGAGGTTGGTTTTGAACTCATCCATCTCACCAATACGTGCGGAAGCTCCTGCGTGGACTACGGTCAGGCGTGCCGTACGTAAATGGTTGGAACTGTTAGAAAGCGCCATACGTACCTGAATCTCTTCCGTCACATCATTCAGTGACTGATTACTCTGAATCAAAAAGTAGCTGGCGAGGCCGATACACAGGGCAAAAAGTAGCAAAATTCCGCCAAGAATGGCGGCGAACAATGGAACCAGACGCAGGTGTTGCCAGAAGCTGATAGCCTGATGTTCGTTAGATTGTAATTGTGATTTCATATCCATTGCTCTCTGTCAGGTAGGGACGAAGTCATACTCCGGTCGTCTACAAAACATCGGCATACGGGCTAAAAGGATTAGGGCTGGAAGTGCGAGCAGGCTCACAAAATGAGTATTATCTGATAGGAGGCGGGGGGCCGGTGAGTACCAGCCTCCCCTGGATGATTATCTTACGTTGACATAAATACCGCTGGTAACGTTATCAGTTAAACGAACCACATGATAAATAACCTGCTTGTTATGCGTTTTTATTTTACGTTTGATATTACCTTTGTGTGATGACACCGTTTTCGCTTTTATTTGCATTTTATCTGAAATCTGAATGGTGTCGTGACCTGACATCCACATCTTCAGCATGTTTGACTCCGTCTGACTGAGCGTCAGTGGATGTACGTCGAAGCCCGAAGAATAGCGAGGTGACAGATTAAGTTTCTTTTGAAAGTACGTGCTAAGTAATGAATCCAGGGTCGACGGCTTTATCGATTTTGATGTAATAATCAGATTCTTACGAACGTAGAGGTATTCCTCAAAATGGATATTAGAGATGGCCATAAAAATGAAAAACAACGTATCAGGATGCTGCATAATAATGTTTCTGATTCGTTGGCTTGCATCGGATTCATGAATGAAGCAATCTTCATTAATAAAAACAACGCCGGGTTGAAGCTGCTGGCACTTTATTTGTAACTGCTCAATATCGTTAACTGAGGTTATATTTTTCTTTTTAACCCCTTTCACTGCCATATAGTCAGTTAAACCTAGCCGTGTATAGTTACATGAATCCATAATAATCGTTGGCATAATAGCGACCCTCACCAATTTGTTATCCGTTTAAATCAACGATGAATTACGCGCGTTCGGTACGAGAGCAAGAGTTCTGTTTCACGGTCTTGTTATATTTACCCAGCGTTAGCAAAGCTTGCCATTGACGGCGAGGGTACTTAATTCATCCTTGCTGACAGGTAGTTTGAGTTTTGACGAGGTGAAAACCTGTCTGAGTACCAGGGTCAGTGCAAAAGCAGAGGTTCCGCTTAGCAATCTGACTTAACACAGCATTTGACGCAGCTTTCTGCCTGCATCGACACACTATCGCGCAGAAAACAGAAAACTCTGATAGGACGATTCTTAAAAACATTCATTTTCCGAAAGTGTAGACTCACGGAGTGCATTGACAATGCCGGAAAATGTATTTTAAAACAAGGAAAACCGCGAAAAATAAAATTCCCATAAAAAACAGTCGTTTGAGTGTTTTTTAACCGTTAACTCTTTCGCAACAAATCATCGGTTTGAGGGGATAAAATACGCTAAGTGCGTTTTAATAAGAATGATTTTCATCGTGCTAGTGCATTTATCAGAATTTCCTTAAGGATATTCTGCAAATAATGGCCCAAAAAATACACAGATGTATTTTCAACGCTTAACAATAACTTTGCACAAAAATGAGAATAGGTAAGTTTACTTACCGGGTAATTCACTGAGCAACGTTGCCAGCAAGTCGAACACTTCACTGAACAAATGTTCGCAGAAGGGCGCTAGCAGCGGCATCATCAGGCTAATGAACACCATACCGATTGATAAGGTAACAGGGAAACCAATAGCGAAAACGGAGAGTTGAGGTGAAACGCGGTTTAACAAACCCAGGGCCAGGTTTAAGGTGAGTAACAGAGTGATTAACGGTAGCGCTAATCTCATGCCATTAAGGAAAATCAGGCCTGCCGCTTTGGTCAGGGCCATAAACGCATTGCCGTTAAGCGGTTCCCCGCCGATGGGCAATGTATGAAAACTGTCGGCAACCATCGAAATCAGCCACAGATGACCGTTGAACGACAGAAACAGCAGCATGGCCAGCATATCCAGAAAGCGTGCCAGTACCGGCATATTCAGGCGGCTGCTCGGATCGAAGAAGGTGGCAAAGGATAATCCCATCTGCAAACCTATCACTTCACCCGCTGTGCGCACGGCGGCAAACGCAAACTGCATGGTGAAACCAATCGATACGCCAATCAGTATCTGTTGGATTAGCAGCCAGAAACCACCGACAGAGAACAAGGTAACGGTAGTGGGGGGTAAGGAAGGCACCAGTACCCAGGTAATCATCACACCCAGCCCGATTTTGACTTTACGACTGATGGATTTTTCATTCAGTAACGGCGCAGACATGATCAAAGCCAGCACACGGGCGAGGGGCCAGAAAAGCTGACTTATCCAGAACAACAGTTGACTACTGTCAAAAAGAATCATTATCCGATCATATACGGCAGGTTACTGAACAGAGTGCGCATATAGTCGAGCACCAGGTTCAGCATCCAGGGGCCGGCAATCACGATAGTGGTGACAACCGCCAGGATCTTAGGAATAAAGGAGAGCGTCTGTTCGTTGATCTGGGTTGCCGCCTGTAACAGGCTGATAAGAAAACCACTGACCAGCGCAGCCAGCAGCAGCGGAGCCGCCAGCGCCAGCGCAATCAACATGGCATCATGCCCCAGTACCATTACCGATTCAGGTGTCATTGTCGTGGCTCCGGGTTAGGAATAGAAACTTTGGGCCAGCGAACCGACCAGCAACTGCCAGCCATCAACCAGCACAAACAGCATGAGCTTAAAGGGTAGCGATATGGTCGCCGGTGGCACCATCATCATCCCGAGAGCCATCAATACGCTGGCGACCACCAGGTCAATAATCAGGAACGGAATAAAAACGGTAAAACCAATCTGGAAAGCCGTTTTCAGTTCGCTGGTGACGTAAGCCGGCAGCAGAATACGCATCGGTACGGCTTCGGGGCCGGCGATTGGCGGTGTGTTGGCTAAACGGGCAAACAGTGCCAGGTCACCTTCACGCGTCTGACGCAGCATAAACTCACGCAGCGGCTGGGAACCTTTCTCAATGGCTTCCTGCATGCTGATTTTGTCTTCACTGAACGGTTGATAGGCATCGGTATAAATTTTGTCGAACACCGGGCCCATAATAAAGAAGGTCAGAAACAGTGCCAAACCCAGTAAAACCTGGTTCGGTGGTGCAGACGGTGTACCGAGTGCACTTCGCAGCAGGCCAAAAACGATAATGATGCGCGTAAAGCTGGTCATCATCAGTAAGATGGCTGGCAGGAAGGTCAGCGAGGTAATAAACACCAGTGTCTGAACGGGCAGTGACCAACTCTGGCCGCCATTGGCCATCGGTTTGCTGATCAGGCCCGGTAACTGGGCATAAACATCAGGTGCCAGCATCAGCAGGCCGAGCAGCAGCAGTGGAAGGGTGCGTTTCATTTTTTCTTCCCGGCGCTTTTCATTAATGACTGGAGAACTTGACGGAAATCGGGCTTTGGTTCCGCAGAGTCGGATGTCTCTTGCTGAGGTTTGGCAGGCAGCGTGTGCAGATGGGTAATCTGCTGTGCAGTAACACCCAGCACCAGACGCGCATCATCAACGTCGACAATCACGACACGTTCACGTTGACCCAGCGAGCAGCTTGCACTGATATTCAGTGTCTGACTGCCGCTGCGTCGTGAAGCAAAGCCGAAGCGTTTTGCCACCCAGGCACAAGCGAGAATAAGAATAATAATCGCTGCCAGCACGCCACTCACCTGAGTGAGCATAGAGCCGGTTGAAATGGCCGGCTGTGGGATGACCGGCTGCTGCTGCGTGGTATTCATTTAGCGACTCAGGCGACGCATACGTTCAGACGGGGTAATAATGTCGGTGATGCGTACGCCATACTTATCGGCCACCACGACCACTTCACCCTGAGCAATCAGATAACCGTTAATCAGGATATCCAGTGGCTCACCCGCTAATCCATCCAGTGCGACAACCGAACCTTGCGACAAGCGCAGCAGCTCTTTGATTGTCATTTTGGTACGGCCCAGTTCAACGGTCAGTTTGACCGGGATATCCATAATCATATCGATATCTTGCAGAGAACCGGACACATCGCCCACATCCAGCGATTTAAATACGCTGTCGGTGGAAGAGGATTTTACCTGTTCATTCATTGCGTCAGCCCACAGGTCGTCCGCAGAGATGTCGTCATCGGACGGCTTATTCGTATCACTCATCGGGCTGTTCCTCATTCAGCGAATTCAAAATCGGGTTGATCAGGTGTTCCACGCGCAGAGCGTACTGCTTATTCAGCGTTCCGTACTGGCTGGTCAACACCGGCACGCCATCCACATGGGCGATAATGCGGTCCGGTTTTTCAATCGGTAATACGTCGCCAGGCTTCAAGGCCAGCAGACGTGAAATTCTCATCGATACTTCGGCAAAATTCGCCACCAGTTCCAGCTCAGAGTGCTGAACCTGTTTCACCAGCGTGTCACGCCAGTTTTCATCTTCGCTGCGAGAGTTTTCTAACGGTGGGTTCACCAGCGTTTCACGCAGCGGTTCAATCATGCTGAATGGAATACAGATATTGAACTCACCGGTCAGGTTACCAATCTCAACCTGGAACGGCGTGGTAACCACGATATCGTTAGGTGAGGTGGTGATGTTGGTGAACTTCACCTGCATCTCTGAACGAACGTACTCGACATCCAGCGGATAGATTGGCTTCCAGGCCTCACTGTAACAGTCGAGCGCCAGCTTCAGCATACGACGGATGACGCGTTGTTCAGTGTGGGTGAATTCACGTCCCTCGACTTTCGTCGGGAAACGGCCATCACCCCCAAACAGGTTATCTACGGCGATAAACACCAGACTCGGCGAGAAAACCACCAGCGCCGTGCCACGCAGCGGCTTGAGGTGGATAAGGTTAAGGTTAGTTGGCACCGGCAAATTGCGGGCAAACTCATGGTATGGCTGAATCTTGATCGCGCCGACCGAAATATCCGGGCTGCGGCGCAGCAGATTGAACAGCGCCATACGATAAGAACGCGCAAAACGTTCGTTAATGATCTCCAGTGCCTGCAGACGCTCACGAACCACGCGGCGCTGGGTATTGGGATCATAGGGGCGAATGTCGCTCTCGCCACCGCTACTGACCTTATCTTCTGTCGCACTATCGCTGTCGCCATTGAGTAGTGCGTCAATTTCTGCCTGAGAAAGAATGCTATCGCCCATAAATATCCATCACCGCAGAATGAAGGCCGTGAAGAGGACATCTGTCACGACCTGCTGTGGTTGTCCCTGCACCAGCGGAGGTGCCAGTACCTGTTTTATCTGTGCTACTAATGCCTGCTTGCCTTGTTCATTCGCTAACGCCGAGGCACTTTGACGTGAAAGCAACAGCAGCAGACGACTACGGACTTCCGGGAGATAATCATTCATACGACGACGCGATTCTTCGTCTGGCAAACGCAGCGTAAAGCCCACGTACAGCACACGATCCGGGTCGTTATCTGGGTTGATCAAATTAACCGTAAAAGTATCCAGAGCAAAAAACACCGGCGCAGGTGGCGGCTCCGGCTTTGCTGCCGCAGCGGCATCAGCCGGAGTTTTCATCATGCGCCAGACTGTATAGCCCGCCACGCTGCAAGCGACCAGAGTCACAATGAGTAACACCGGTATCAGGAGCTTACGTTTGCCGCTTTTGGCTTTAGCGTTATCAGTCATATTAGCTGTAACTTCCTGTGATTATTTTCGGGGGCGGTGCCACGTAATCCACTGTCCCACGGCGTTATGACAAATTATCCCGCGTCTTGCGCCAAACAATAGGCAGAAAAGACGCGAGTTTTGCCATCAGCTTACGCGTTTGTTGCCGTCAGGCGAAAATATCAACAGCATTGGAGCCGGCTGCGCGCGCCTGCAGGGCGGCAGGAACGGCAATTGGCGTCACATCACTGTCATTTTCTGTAGCAAGACTAAACGGGCTTCCGTTGTTATTGCGCTGCTGTTCCTGCTGACCAGCAAAAGACTGGCCTTGCTGGAACGCATCGCTACTGACATTACTTTGACCCAGGTTGATGCCACTCTCAGCCAGAGAGGCGCGCAGTTGAGGCAATGCTGCCTCCAGTGCGGCCCGCACCTGGCTCTGATTTGACACCATACTCAGCTGGGCCTGGTCATTATCCAGTTTCAGGCTGATCTGGATACTGCCCAGGTCCTGCGGATGCAGATGCAACTCGGCGGTCTGTTGCCCGTTGCGACTGAACATCAGGATCTGTTGTCCCAGTGCCTGCTGCCATTCCGGGCTTCCCAACTGAGAATTCAGCAGAGGAGTTGCCGGTGCACTTACCATCGAGGTTGACGTCGGGGTAAGTAATGAAGACGCGGTACTGATCACATTATTGGTTATCGTCGCGGTAGGGGCAGAACTTGAATTTTCTTTATCGATATCTTTGCTGACGTTGCTCATAACCTGCTGAAAAGCCGGGTCGAGAGTCACCGCGCCTGGATTTACGGACGCTTTACCTGTGCCCGTGCCGTCAGAAGATTTTGCACTAACGGGAACCAAAAGGGCGTTATTGCTGTTTTTAGCGTCTGCGCTAGTGGCATCCCCTTCTTCCGTTGTCACTTTACCCAGGGCCGCACTCAGCGCATTCAGCGTCGATTGTTTATCGCTTTTATTCAGCCCAGCGGTGAGCAGATCGCTACTTTTTGCCGTAGCACTGGCAACGGGAACGGCGGCGTTGTTCGGCAGCATGGCATAAAGCGCCTGCAATGCCTGAAGATCGCTGTCGCTGAGTGTCACCGCAGGTGCCTCTTTTTCATCCGTTGCCACATCGTCTTTGGTAGCGATTTTTGCCTGCTGTGGCTGCAAGAGGGCCGTCAGCGTATCGGGCTTATCCAGAGCGGCCAGCAGATCGCTGATGCCCGGCTTCTTAGCCTCTTTGCCGTCATCACTGGCTGCAACCTCGACGCCATCGACTGCCACACCCGTTCCACCCTGTTGGGCCAGGGAGAGCAGGCGGTTGCCTAAAAGCGTCAGGAAGCCCTGCTGCGAGGTCTCCCCACCCACCGTTAATTCACTGCCGGTGCTGTCGAGAGTACTGTCGCCGGTGCTGCTGACTTTCGCGCTGCCGGTGGTTGCCGTCGTCGTGACCGCAGTTGGTAAGGTAATCATTCGCCTTTCCTCAATGATGCCCGTTGGGCAAATTCATCCATCCGTTTCTGATCGAGACGGTTTTCTTGTAACAGGGCGGTAGCCAGCGCGCGTGACTGAAGAGTCTCGTAGGCGTGCAGCCGTTGTTGTTTGTCGCGCCACAGGCGCAATGCATTTTCCACGCGCGTATTCCAGTGCAGCAGTTGCTGACGATGTTGCTCAATCGCGTTTTCCAGCGTCTGAATAAACTGGTGATAGTTGTACCAACGGGTACTGGCTATCCCTTCGCTCATGGTGTTGTTAAGGTTCTTGCGGTATTCGTCCTGATAATTGAGCAGCATGTTGAGCTGCTCATCGGCCTGTTTTTGCGCTCGACGCACGTCACCTAACTGAATGGCGGCTTTTTCCACATCTTTGTGCGCCAGATCGCGCAGCGTATCAATGGCTGAGACTGTTTTTGTCATAAAGCCCTCCAGTCAGGCGGCATCACGGCACAGGGCGTGATGCGACTTCAGATGAAACTTAACCAAAAATCGCCTGCAAATGCAGGCTGGCATCGTCGAAGGTGCTGCGCTCAAACATGCCCTGTTGCAGGAAAGCTTCCAGTTCAGGGTAGAGTTTGATCGCTTTATCCAGCGTTGGGTCGGTTCCCGCTGCATAGGCGCCCACGCTGACCAAATCACGGTTGCGCTGATAGCTCGACAGCAGCTGTTTAAACTGACGCACGCGGGCGTAATGGGTCTCATCGATCAGGTGTGCCATTACGCGGCTGATCGAGGCTTCAATATCAATGGCCGGATAGTGGCCGGATTCTGCCAGGCGGCGTGACAGAACGATATGGCCATCAAGGATGGCGCGGGCTGAGTCAGCGATGGGATCCTGCTGGTCATCCCCTTCGGTCAGAACGGTATAGAAAGCGGTAATCGAACCACCGCCGTCGATGCCATTACCGGCACGTTCTACCAGTGCAGGCAGTTTCGCGAACACGGAAGGCGGATAGCCTTTGGTCGCAGGGGGTTCACCGATGGCCAGGGCAATTTCACGCTGCGCCATGGCATAACGCGTCAGGGAGTCCATGATCAGCAGCACGTGCTGGCCACGGTCACGAAAATCTTCGGCAATACGCGTGGCGTACGAAGCACCCTGCATACGCAGGAGGGGAGAGACATCGGCCGGGGCGGCAATCACTACCGAACGCGCACGTCCTTCTGTGCCGAGGATATTCTCGATAAAGTCTTTCACTTCACGGCCACGCTCACCAATCAGGCCCACGACAATCACGTCGGCTTTGGTATAACGGGCCATCATGCCCAGCAACACACTTTTACCCACGCCGGAACCGGCAAACAGGCCCATACGCTGGCCGCGTCCGACGGTGAGCAGGGCGTTAATCGCACGCACACCGGTATCCAGCACATCGGTAATCGGCGTACGCTGCAACGGGTTAAAAGGCGGGGTATTCAGCGGTGCGCGATAGCCGGTTTCTGGTGCAGGCAGCCCGTCCAGCGGGCGGCCGCTGCCGTCCAGCACGCGGCCAAGCAGCTCCGGGCCCAGCATCATCTGTTTACCGCTGTTCTGTTTGTCGCCGGCGATACGTGCGTACACGCGCGCTCCGGGCAAAATACCTTCAACTTCTTCCAGCGGCATCAGCAGCAGCTTCTGGCCGTTAAAACCCACCACTTCACTTTCCACTTCGCTAACGCCCTGGCTGTCGTGACGTTCAATCACACAGGTGGCACCCAGCGGCAGTTGCAGCCCGGTCGCTTCCAGTACCAGACCGGTAGCGCGGATCAAACGACCATAACGACGGACGTCCGGCACTTGTGCCAGACGTTGTTCGAAGTTGTCGAGTGCGCCAAGCCAGCGCGACAGGCGAGTGGTCATTATAATTCTCCCGGTGCGGCCAGGCGGCAGAGTTCGTGCCAGCGGGTGGCAATACTGGCATCCAGATCGCCATCTTCCGCGCTGACCTTGCAGCCGCCGGGATGGATGGTACTGTCACCGAGCAGACGCCAGCCGTGCAGGCTGAGCGTCGCGCCCAGCGTGGTTTCCACGCGGGGCAAATCGTCGGGATGGACGCGCAACGTAGGTTTGCCGCTGAACATCGGTTCCTGTTGCAACATCCCCTGAATCTGACGCAGCAGGGCGGTACCGTCGACGTGAGGCGCCTGGCCAATCACCTGACGGGCCGCTTCCAGTGCCAACTGCATCAGACGTGAGGCAATCACGCTATCCAGTGCTTCCAGCGTATGGTGAAACTCGGAAACCAACTGCTGCATACGCGCCTGTAATGGCGCCTGCTGCTGCTGTGCCTCTGCCAGACCCTGTTGAAAACCAGCGTCATAGCCGGCTTTCTGACCTTCAGAAAAACCGCGCTGCTGCCCTTCGGCGTAACCCAGACCCTGGGCTTCGTTGCGGACCTGAGCCTGCAACTGTTCTAACTGAAACTGCTGCTGCTCAATCGGGTCATCGGTAGTGACCTCGGGTAAGACCAGCTCTTCAAGCAGCGGACGATCCGGGCGCGCCAGGTCGTTTGGCTGCCAGCGTTGCCAAGGCAGTGACGCGTTATCAGACATAAGTTTCCTCGCCACCACCAATCACCATCTCGCCGGTTTCGGCCAGACGACGAACAATCAACAGAATCGCTTTCTGTTCGGTTTCCACCGCAGACATACGCATTGGACCGCGGTTGGCGAGGTCGTCGCGCAGGATGTCGGCAGCACGCTGCGACATGTTGCGCAGGAATTTCTCGCGCAACGGCTGCTCGGAACCTTTCAGAGCCACCAGCAGCGATTCGGATTCCACTTCCTGCAACAGGCGCTGGATACTGCGATCGTCCACTTCGACGAGGTTTTCGAACAGGAACATTTCGTCGATAATTTTCTGTGCCAGCTCGCCGTCGAACTCGCGAACCGCTTCGATAACCGCTTCTTCCTGCTGAGTTTTCATCAGGTTGATAATCTCTGCCGCGGTACGAACACCACCCATCTTCGCACGCTTGAGGTTCTGACCATCCAACAGGCCATTGAGCACTTCGGTCAGTTCTGCCAGCGCGGCTGGCTGTACGCCGCCGAAGGTGGCAATACGCAGCATCACATCGTGACGCAGACGTTCGTCGAACTGCGCCAGAATATCGGCCGCCTGGCCGCGTTTCAGGTGCACCAGGATGGTGGCGATGATCTGCGGATGTTCGTCGCGGATCAGGTCGGCAGCCGCCTGTGGTTCCATAAAGTTGAGCGTGTCCATCCCGGAGGTGGTGTCGCGCGTTTCGAGAATATCTTCCAGCAGGGTGGAGGCTTTCTCTTCGCCCAGCGCTTTGATCAGCACGGAACGCAGGTAGTCGTTGGAGTTGAGGCTCAGCGCTGCAAACTGCTCTGCATCAATCTCAAACTCGCGCAACACATCGGTCAGCTGTTTATGTGACACCTGACGCATGTTGGCAATCGCGGTGCTGAGGTGCTGCACTTCACGGGCATCAAGGTGTTTGAACACCTCTGCGGCGCGGTCTTCGCCAATCGTCATCATCAGGATGGCGCTTTTCTCAGTACCGGTGAGACTCATAGTTCTTCCTTCATCCACTGGCGAATAACCAGAGCCACCACGCGTGGGTCATTTTCTGACATCTCACGAATACGCTGGCTCATCACCTCTGCACTCATGCGGTGCTGAGATTTACGTTCCTGGTCAAGTTCATCTTTCGACAGCTTGACGGAGATTCCGGACTCTTCATCTTCGGCCTGACGTGCAGCAGTAATGGCAGCAGCTTCCAGCGCGGCTTTCTCCTGCTCTGCTTTACGACGCAGCTGTGGACGAACCAGTTTGCGGTAGAGGATGTAAGCCACAATCAGCACCAGTAACCAGCGTCCGGCTTCCAGCATCTGCTCGATAAATGCAGGCTGTTTCCAGAATGGCAGTTCAGCACCAACGTCACTGTTTTCCGTGAACGGAGAGTTAACCACGTTCAGACTGTCGCCACGCTGCTCGGAGAAGCCCATCGCTTCACGGGTCAGGTTTTCGATCTGCTTAAGCTGTGCATCATTCAGTGCAATAGGCTTACCGGCGGCATCGGTACGGTAGTTCACCACCACCGCAACTGACAGACGCTGAACTTCACCGACATTCATCTTGGTATGCAGGATGGTGCGGTTCACTTCATAGTTAGTCGTGTCATCGTTACGCGTATTTGACGGAACGATTTTCTGAGCGCTGCTGGTGGCTGCATTGGCTGCCGCATTATTCGCGTTAGCACCGGCTGCACCGTTAGCGCCAGTTGCACCCGCCGCACCGTTAGCACCCGCTGCACCATTGGCACCGGCGGCACCGTTAGCGGGAGTGGTAATTGGACCTGCGTTGGCCGGTGCCGGTTGGTTCGACAGGGCACCCGGAACGCCGCCAGGATACTGGCCACCAAGTTGTTCGCTGTTGCTGGTCTGGCGTGAGCGAATCGCTTGCTGGTCAGGGTTGCTGTTCGGTTTGTACTGCTCGTCGGTCTGCTCACGGGTATTAAAGTCGATCTGCGCGGTGACCTGCGCATGGACATTGCCGTTGCCAACGATAGGACCCAGGATGGCTTCGATACGCTGCTGGAAACGCGCTTCAACATCGCTGGCATATTTTAACTGGGTGTCATTGAGGTCACGCCCGGTTGGATCGTTCTGAGTCAGCAGACGGCCCGCCTGGTCAACGACGGTCACATTGCCCGGTGGCATACCGGCGACGCTGCTGGATACCATATGAACAACGGCGTTGATCTGGCCTTCATCCAGCGCACGACCCGGCTGCAATGCCAGGGTCACAGACGCGGACGGTGATTTCTGCTCGCGCACGAACAGCGTGGGTTTTGGCATCGCCAAATGCACCCGTGCACCCTTAACCGGGCCGAGTGTTTCGATGGTACGTGCCAGCTCACCTTCCAGCGCACGCTGGTAGTTCACCTGCTCGCTGAACTGGCTGATACCGAATTTCTCTTTATCCAGCAGCTCGAACCCCACTGCGCCACCTTTCGGCAACCCCTGTGAAGCGAGGCGCAGGCGCAGCTCATGCACCTGTGCGGCAGGAACCAACAGCGCACCACCCTGATCGTCGAATTTATACGGTACGTTCATCTGGGTCAGTTGCGTGACGATAGCCCCGCCATCCTCATTACTGAGGTTGCTATAAAGGACGCGATAATCTGGCTGCTTGGCCCACAATACCATCGCAATAACGATGGCAATGACCGCGGCCGCCGCAACGATAATAGGGATGCGTGGGTTGGCGCGTAGGCGAGCGAACAGGTCATTCAAACCTTTCTTCTCTGGATTATCCTGCGTGACAGTTGCATTCATGACTCGTTCCTGCCTGACAGTTGACCGGACTGTTGCGTGTAGTGTCGTAACAAAACTGACTCCCTGATGCGCTGGCTTAAAAAATTTCCACCTCAATGGACTGCCATTATTTTCTGAAATGAGAAATTCGATGGCTGGATAAGCTGTGATTTATGCGGCTATTTAGGGGCTTTGTCTTATTGACATTGTGTTAAGTTTGTCAGCAATCGTAATCACCACATCGTTCGTTCGGGAGAAAACATGGCTATTCAGGGTATTGAGAGTGTGATGCAGGCGCTGCAAACCACCGCAATGCAGGCTGCTGGCGGTAAAGGCGCTGACAGTACATCGCACGCAGATTTCGGCGCAGAGTTGAAAGCCGCACTCAGCAAGATCAGTGAAACACAAACGGAATCTCGTGCTCAGGCGCAGGACTTCCAGATGGGTAAAGAAGGCGTCTCACTGAATGACGTGATGGTGGATATGCAGAAGTCCAGCGTCTCAATGCAGATGGGCATCCAGGTGCGTAATAAGTTGGTCAGCGCGTATAGCGACATCATGAATATGCAGGTTTAAATTAGTTAAGTACCTGAATAAAATCGTTTAAAACCCTCTCCGGTGTGTGTGGGGGGCAGTAGTGGGGCAAAGTCGTTAACAGGGTTGGTAACCATCAGCCCTGCCATACCGCGTGAGAGTGAAAGCAGTCACTGATTAGCGGCGCTGTATCCTCACAGGCGCTTGTCGACACGTCATCAATGTGTTTTTTATTCAGTGGTCATCGTTGATGCCGATGCTATGCCCCTGCCAGCCAATATAGACACACTCAGACAGTCTAAAGCCCTATGCGAATGATACTTAATATCATTTAACTTGTTAAGAATGCTTCTTACTTGTATTATTGCTTTGCCCCTCACAGAGCTAACACCACAGAGTGCCGGAGATAAGCGCCGGAAGGGGTATGTCATTCTCATATTTTTCTCCCCCCCGGTCATAAATCCTGCAATCTGCCCTGTATTTTTCTTCGTCACTGCCGATAACTTTCAACAGCGATCCTGAGCGCGTGCTGTTTTTCCGCGCCGGCTGACAACAATGAATAATAACCTTGAGGTAGACATGGATAACTTTCAAAAAGAGATCGATGAGAGAGCGAATCTCGCATTATCGAATAAGTTCGAACTTTTGTTATTCCGCCTGGGGTCTGCTCATCAGGATGATAAGCCTGAGCTGTTCGGCATTAACGTTTTTAAACTGCGTGAAATCGTGCCGATGACCAACATCACCCGTGCGGCAGGCATGAAATCCCCGCTGCTGGGTATGGCGAATATTCGTGGGCAGTTGATCCCGGTGATCGATCTTCCTGCGGTGGCGGGCTGCACTCCCTCAACGGGCCTGAATTTATTACTGGTCACCGAATACGCGCGCAGCACGCAGGCGTTTGCGGTGGAATCTGTCGAAGATATCGTGCGCCTTGACTGGAGCCAGGTACATGCCGCGGAATCCGGTGTCAGTACCCGTAACATTACCAGCATTGCCTGCCTGGATAATAACAACAATATGGCCATGGTGCTGGATGTTGAGCAGATCCTGCATGATGTCATCCCTTCTGTTCGTGAAGTGAAAGAAGGCGACATTAAGGTGAAAACCTTCAAGCTGAAGCCGGGCGCGATAGCGATTGTGGCGGAAGACTCGAAAGTTGCCCGTCAGATGCTCGAGCAGGGCCTGAAAGCGATGGGGATCCCGGCCGAGATGCATACCACAGGCCTGGAAGCCTGGGAAAAAATTAAAAAGCTCTATAAGGAAGCTCAGGAAGAGGGCACATCTATCCATGACAAGATCGCGCTGGTGTTAACCGACCTTGAAATGCCTGAAATGGATGGCTTTACGCTGACGCGTAACATCAAGAGCGACCACAATCTGAAGGATCTTCCGGTGGTGATCCACTCTTCACTTTCTGGCAGTGCTAACGAAGATCATGTCCGTAAAGTTGGGGCGAATGGTTATGTGGCCAAATTCGAAATTAACCAGCTTTCCGCGGTGATTCACCAGGTACTGGAAGACGCAGTCTACTGATCAGATTGCGTTAAATATCGTTAAAGATCCCTCTGTCCTCAGGGGGCTGCCAATGAAGAGAATACAGCGGACAGGGAAGGTGCGACTGCCGCACCTGCCTGTTTTTACTTCGCCCTGCAACGCCCTTGCAACACGGCGATAATCATTGCGCGAATTCACACATCAGAATAATTCACTTATCACTTGTCTGAAAAATCCTAGAATAAAACCGGGCATCGTTAAAAGGAGGCTGGAGGGAGTAAGGAAGAGAACGTACAAGGCCCGGTGCGTCGGTTTGACGTTATCTGGATGGTGCGCTTGCTTACTGAGGTTCCTTCATCAGAACTTATGGATAAAGACAGTCATAACCCACCCGCCGATCTTCAGGCGGACGTTCCTGCAGACCCTCCACCGGACAGCACGGATTGTGCTCATCCGATTGCGGTGGATCTGGAAGGTTGGGTGTTAACACCCGCGCAGCGAACCTTTATTAAGTCCTTACTCAGTGAGGATGACGAAAGCGATACCGATCGCTAAAAACAAACAGGCCGCCAGTGTGCGGCCTTTTTTTTTATCTGTCCGGTACCGACTGAACAAACGCAGAGCAAAATGAGCAGCCTGAATGGTTGCCTGGGCCAGGTAAAGCACAATGCGGGCAATGATGTCCGACGGCAAATGTACTGCGCATATTCAGACTTAACCTCGCACACTCTTCCTGACCCAGCAGATGACCAATTTTGCGTATCAATTTTTTTTCGCGCTGACGCGCAGCGATGGCAGCCGCACGTCGCGCCTTATAGCGGCTACGACAGGTACCGAATGGTGCTGCCGTTTTCCAAAATATCGTAGTCATAAAGACCTCCGGTGCAGGAACCCGTTCTCTGATTCCCCTTGCCATGTGCGGTAAAAACCCTCGTAAGCGCAGCTGATGAATCGCGCCTATAAAAACGATAGCTATAGTTATTATCAATATCAAATGTTATGAGTTAAATAACCTTTGCTATCAGCGTATTTATTTGAAATAACTGATTTTTAATATTTAATTTGGATTAATTGGCAGTTTAATGGCAAAGATCTGAAAAATTTTACTAACCTATTCAGTTATATCGATAGATGAACACTGTCATGCCCATGATGTGAGAGGGATTGATGGTTTACCGCGAGGAAATACTGATGGTTTCTGTGTTGTTCAGGGTGTCTGGCGGTCACTACGAGGAGATAATCCTGCCGGAGCAGGAGGTGAGTGATTATCGTCTTAAATCGCGAATAAGGAAAATAGCCACACCGATTAAGCGGACTTCTCCCGCCAGCTCAACCGCGGGCAGGCGTGGGTCATCAACGGTTAAAAAACCATTCGAGGGCCCTTCCAGATAGCGGTACACAGAGACGCGTGAATTCATCTCAGCCATGACAAGATCTCCAGATTCAACTGGTACATCGACGTCAATGATCACAACGCTGCCTGCGGTTGCTTCCACGCAACCGCTATTTCGGTCAAGAATATAGGCCCGCCAGCTCTTTTTAGCCTTAACGCCGGTGGGGACAGCGACCAGTTCAGTGGTTTTTCCGCTGGCATCCCAGAGCGGCACAGTAGTGCCGCTTTTAACTTTTTCTGTGGGGCTCATGGCTGCCGCTCCGCGCATCTCTCCCGCGCCGTTTGCCAGCCACTCCACGTTGATATCCAGTGCTCTGGCAATGTCGACCAGCTTACGCGATCCCTCTGCCTCACCCTTCGTCAACCGCCAAATTGTTGGCTGTGATACGCCCGATGCTTTTGCCAAAGCACCCTGTGTCATTCCCATCATGGTCATAGCCATGTTCAGCCGCCAGGCGAGTGTATTCGGTTTCATATACCAGAATTTATAGCGATGCGTATTTTTCGTCAAACACGCTTTGCTATTATTTTTTATGATAGCCTTTGCTATTTATTGTCTTTTATCTATACCTATAAGTATCGATATGGTGAGCGAATGGCATTCAAAAGCGTTTTTTTGTTACCAGTCAGGAAAGCATGTCGGGTTCTATGTGGTGCTAACGGCCACATCCGGCGGTTCGGGAACAGGTCCAGTATTAACGTGACGTTGCAGGATAGTGTTGCACCGATATCGTCGGATTTCCCCTTATTGCGGGATATTTTTTACCGCTCTTTACCAACCCGGTCGTCCAGCCTAATCGCTGGTCTCATCTTCACGGTGGCGTATGGCCACCCGTCCTGGTGTCTTTGCCAGCATCGTCGCACTATCGGGAGATCGTGCCGATCTGGGCAAAACACTGTTTTGACACTCACCGTTGCAGGCCGACACCTGGCATAAATCGGGGCTGTCGGACAACCCTGCATGGGATAAAGGAGCAGGCTATGCGAGATATCAAAATACTATTGGAACGATGGGGCGGTTGGGCGGCGGCCAGTGGACACGGGCTGGGCTACTCTTCTGTCGCGGCGGGCTTCAGAGGCCTGGTCAGCGATCGTGGTCATCAACGACTGGCTTGCAGTGATAACGACGGCCTGATACTCGACGGCTGTATCAGCCGGCTGATGAGCGTGAATAAAGAACAGCACACTATCCTCGTGGCACATTACCTCTATCAAATTTCACTCCGTTCGATTGCCCGTCGTCGTCGCTGTGCTGACGGGACTATCCGTAAGCAGATTCAGACGGCTGAGGGATTTGTTTCTGGTGTTCTCACCGCACTGGAGTGTGAACTGGAATGTGATTCGCTCTGCAAACTCGAATAGGACACTTCCGGGTAAAATCACTCAACAACGCAATTGAAAAAAGAATATTAAAAAAATCAGGAAAATTTATTGCGTACGCAAATTCTGTCTCAAACTATCACTATCCACCTTTAAATAACATTCTTAAGCGTCACTGTTATTTCTCTTTTGTGAAAAAACTCGCCATTTTATTGTTCGACGTGATGAACAAGGCTGGCAAAGCAGCCTTTTTTTATTGCCTGTCAGTGAGGTGAACTATGAGTAAAGTCATTCAGATTTTAATGTATGAAGAAGGATACCAGGAGAAACCTTACCGGGATACGGAGGGATATCCGACGGTAGGGTGCGGAATTAAGATCGGACCCAAAGGTGCGGCGCTCGATAATTATATTTTCAGCCTGCCGCGAACGGTCGCCGAAGTCTGGTTACAAGAGATGCTAAACAGCCAGATGAAGGATATTAACCGTCGTCCTTCGATTCTGGCTGCGCTGCGGCAGTGCAACACGCCGCGCGCCGATGTGTTGTACAGCATGGCCTACCAGCTGGGTGTTGACGGGCTGTCAGCGTTCAAAAACACCCTGTTGCTGATTGCTGCGGGGAATTTCAGCGGCGCAGCGGAAGCGATGCTGGCCAGCCTCTGGGCACGACAAACTCCGACACGCGCCCAGCGCCATGCTGACGTGATGCGCAGCGGAACCTATACGCAATATCAGGAGGTCCTGTGAAATTTACCCTGTTTGTTTCGCTGGTGGCTGTGACGTCACTGGCAATCTGGCTGTTAGTCCATTATGGGCGGGTGGCGGTAGTCAATCATGCGCGCCTGTTGTTTAAAACCTGGTCTGTCTGGCTGGCGTCAGGGGGGTCGGCACTGACCGCATGGGTGCAGTCTTTTCCCGATGCTGCGCTAACGGCATGGAGTTCGCTACCAGAGGATGTTAAGTCCTATCTGCCACACAATTTCCTGGGGATGACGGGCGCTTTTATGGTGGCAATGGCAGTGATGGCGCAGTTTATAAAACAGAAAAACCTCAGTAAACAGCGTGATACGTTGAATGGAGGCAAGGTATGAGTGCGCTGCTTTCACTACTCAGCAGTAGCTGGCATGGCCTGCTGGCGATCGTTGCCGTGGTTGGGGCCTTTTTCGCCGTCTGGTTCGGTGGTAAGCAGGTGGGCAAAAGCCAGCAGCGAGCGAAAGCCCAGGTCGCCGAGGCGCAGAAAAGTGCCGCGCAGATTGCCGTTGTGGCAAAAAAACAGGCAGATAACAGTGAGGAGGCAAAACGTGTACAAACGGCCAATGCTGTGCTTGATGATACTGACGCTCGTCGCAAGTTGCAGCAGTCACAATTCAACTCCGACGATAGCCAGTGAGTTAATTACTGACTCTTCCTGCACCCTCTTTTCACCTATTTACACGCACGGTCAGGATGCACAGTTAATGGATATCAGAACGGTCAGGCAAATAAATGTCCATAACGATCTCTGGGTATCATTGTGTGCAAGTAAAAACAAGTAAGCCTCGCCTTTATTATTTTATTTAGGAGGTGTTACGCAGTTTGTTATTTATTGTATCCCACTCAACCCCATTTATTAATCCTGAATAAGGCGGCTGACATCTGTGCGCTGCCCGGAGGTTATTATGATTGAAGTTAACTCTTTTGCTGAATTACGCACCACCGCGCCATCAAAATCAGGCGAAATTGCGCTGTTAAAACGTTATTACGATAAAGACTCCACCTTTCGTGGTGGTGGTACTTTTGCCGGTTTCGTGACAACGGCGCTGCCGGTGGATGACAGTGGCACCTATGCCGTCGGAACAGGATTTTTCTGGAAACGGGTGGTGAACAGCCAGGACGAGCTGAATATCTATCACTTTGGCGGCAAAGGTGACGGTATCACCGACGACAGCGGTGCCTTTAAGCTGATGCTGAACTGGGCACAGAATGTGAATACCAGCAGCAAGGATCTTGGCGTTCGTTTCCCGGGCGGTAAGTTTCTGATCAACCCGATTGATCTCTCCGCCAGCGAAATCCCGTTCTTTTATCTCTATGGTGACGACAACCCCCAGGGGGGAATGCCGCGTACCACCATTGTTTCCGATAAATCCACCAGCCCGGTGTTCAAAGTGAACGCACGGCGCACGGCGATTAAAGGTATTTGCTGGAACGGTCAGGCCTCGGCGGATATCACCGCCAATAAGGGAGCGATCAGCGCTGAGATGTGTACCAACCAGCAGCCCTTCTTTGAAAATATTATGGTGGCAGGCCAGACGGTGCTGATCACCTGTTTCCGGGTACAGAATTCGGGGGGGACGGCGGTCAAGCTTCTGGATACGCTGGATACCAAGTTCGACCAGATCTACTCGATCAATACCTATGGGCGCGTCTTTGACGTCGGCTGGTCTGATACGGTGAAGGGCGTATGGGACCACTCCACGGCCATTGAGTTGTCGAATGCTAACTTCCAGAGCGGCTATGGTGACGCCACGCTAATGATGCCGCGCGTTGGCCAGGGGCTGATACGCAACGTCTGGATTGAGCACACCCGCTTCCCGGGGGATTTCAATAACGGGCAGTGGCTGGTGGATGCCCTGAGTCTGGAGGACTGCGCCAATCCGCTGAATATGGATAATGCCCGCGTGCAGATCCGCCAGCTCAATCTGCAATCCGGCGGCGCGGTCAGCCTGAACGCCGCCGCCGGGCGCTGGTTGTCCGGCTATGAATCCGGCTGGCGTCGGGATGAAAGCTTCGGTACACAGATGACCGGCACTATGCGCGCGGGCTGGTACAGCGGCTATAAAATTACCAACATCTCTACCAGCGACAAATGGTACAAGCTGGGTAAAGTCTTTATGCCAAAAGATAACCAGCAATGGATTATTGAGATGATCGGTAAGTCGACGAACGATGCTGTGACCGGGACGGCGGGAAGCCCGATAGGTGCTATGTCATCCGGCACCAGTTATCTGGCCATTTCTCGCTGCGCCACCGCGATTTACGGCGATATCCGGCATCATGGTTCTCCTGCGGTGCTGGATATCAAGTTCAACCGCATCGGCGTGACCACATCGGAGATTTGGGTCAAACTGAAAGCGGCCAGTGGCGATACTATGTTCAACCTGAAATCCACCGGACCGACGCGCTTTGAATCCGGTGAGTGCTCGCTGTTTACGCCGGACCTGAGTGAAGTCACGGATGCCACGACGATAGGCACCGTCTCTCCGGCGGCACGTATGAGCCTGCATAACGGGCTGGCGGGCGTGGGGGCGAATGAAAAAGGCGTGCTGACGGTGGCGACAGCGATCGCAACAGCGCCGGCCACCACCACGGTTGCTGGTTATATCACTGTGAACGTCAATGGGACCGACAGAAAAATTGCGTATTATTAATCAACAGCTTAAGGCCGGGGAAATCCGGCCTTTTTTTGTCGTTTTCGCGGCTGTTAAAAAATGGTTATGAACTTTCTCCACCTCGTCCGGTCACAAAAAGGGTAGGCTTCTTTTAACGATGAAAGGAAATATCCATGAGTGATAACGAAAGCAAAACGCAGACTGACCACTTACGTGACGTGACTTCGCAGCTAAAAGAAATGCGCCATTATGCTCAGAGTAATACTGAAACGCTGTCAACACAGTGGCTGGCGTTCGATCAGGGGGAGCACAAAGACACAGGTTTTGCAGAGAAAATTAATCAGTTACTGACTCAGCAAGGTAGCCTGCTGGATGAGCTGGATACCACCATCCAGGATTTTGAAATCGAAGCGAACCGCATCGAAAACGAAGCATAATGCAAAAAAGCCGGCCTTTTCAGGTCGGCCCTTTATTCTCATCTGGTCTGACAGCATCACGTCTGGCCGCACCAGCCCTCGCCAAACCCGTAGTTACAAGATAAATTCCGGACGGACCTGATTTCTACCGCTGCTCTTGGCGATATAGAGCTGCTCATCGGCTTTGGTAATCGATTCGTCCAGACTGTTGACGTTATTGATATTGAGCGCGCTGATACCGATGCTGGCCGTCACGCTGAGATCGTTGCCGTCAAGCAGGATCTGGTTCTCTTCAATACTGTGACGCAGACGGTTGGCTAACAGAAAAGCGCGCGGCTGTGAAATCCCTTCTATTAATACCAGAAATTCCTCGCCCCCCATCCTGCACACCAGCGCTGACGCGGGCAATCCCTGACGAATACACTCCACCGTTTTTGCCAGCACATAATCGCCGCTGGCATGGCCGTAGGTATCATTAATGTTCTTGAAGCGGTCGATATCAATGACAAATACCGCACCAAAAAAGCCCTGTGGGCGGTTACGCGGGGTGACCAGTGTTTCCAGTTTGGAGGCGAGACCGCTGCGTGTCAGCGCGCCGGTCAGGAAATCATAGTCGGCACGCTTGGTAATCCGCGCCACCAGTTTACGGTTTGAGGCGGTACTCAGTGCCACAATCAGTGGGCTGATCAACATCGCTGCCACGCCCAGGCGCGCGGATGACAAACTGTCAATACGGAACAGGTCGTCTTTGCCCTGAATATTCAGCACGTTTCCCGCAACCAGAATAATTTCGCTAATACCGGTAAACAGCGTCAGGAAACAGGTAATAAACAGCGGATAGCTGATCGCACACCACAACAACGCCGGTAATGGGAACAGTAAACTGCCGCCGCCACCGACCCAAATGCCGGTTACCGTGGTGAGCACCAGCGCCAGTATCGGTAGCACGCTGCTGTCGCGCAGGGCAGTAACCAGATGTACCAGTTCATCGCGTCTCGGCAGGCTGATCACCAACGGTAATAGCAGAATCGATGTCGACATCTGTTCGGAGAACCAGGAGAACCAGGCTTTAAACAGCTCATCTTCGAAGTAGCGCTCGCTGACGATGGCGCCGACCAGCGCACAGGCTGCGGCACCCAGCAGTGAGGCAGGAAACACATGCAACAGCGCCTGCAAGCGGCGGGGATGTCCGCGCGTGAAAAAAGGGTTACTCAGCAACACCCAGCGGGCGGTGGCGATAAAAAGAATATTAGCGATATCCAAACCGACGGCAATCATCACCTGGGTACCATAAAGGATATCGGCACTGAGCATACCGAAATAGAGCACGACCAGGGTGCTGGGTTTGTCCAGTGATGGGAAGCGGATCAGCAGCCCCAGAAGAATGGCGTTACCCGGCCAGAACAGTGACAGTGAGGCTAAATTGCGCGATTCCAGGCCGATTGTGGATAGCAGCATGGCAAGGGCAAATAAGATGATGGCCCTGTTGAGGTTATATTTATAATTTGGCATCGTTAGGCTCAGGACGGTTAAAACGGGTCACTCTCGAGACGGTCGAGTTTACTGGCTGGCTGCAGTTAGATAACAGATCGACATCAGGGGATTGGCGCGAAATGACGCGCCCACAACATACGTGACAACCCGGATGAAAGCAATTCTTTAAGACTATTCCTAGTATTGCTATTAGCAGAATGGCGCAAGCACGATCTGACTATCACTTGCGCTACTCAATCAGTTAAGTATTTTTAATCTGTTTCCCGGCCAGCGCCGTTATGTGATGCCACATATAGCGCAAAACCCAGCAGCGATCGAATAAAAAAATACACAGTCAGGCGGTTTGGGAAAAATCCTGGTGATGCTAACTCACTGAGCTAAATCATAAAAGAAACTGACTATCCTGAGTGTTGCGCTATCCGCAGGGAGGCCAGCCCGCTGAAATAAGGGTAATGAATGGACTTGAGGACCCCGCCAGAAAGGCGGTTTGTGGCGGGGGGTGATGGACCGTAACGCGAGGCAGGAGGGGGAAAAGTGTTTCAGCCATTGACAAAACAATGTGCGGACTCAGGGGCTTAGTGGTTCCATAACGCAGTGCTAACCTTTATTATCCTCCCCAATTGTTTACTGCCATAAGAAAGACGGATGTCATGTATCAACCTGTCGCCTTATTTATAGGCCTGCGCTACATGCGCGGGCGTGGTTCAGATCGCTTCGGGCGGTTTGTTTCCTGGCTTTCCGCTATCGGCATTACGCTGGGTGTGATGGCGCTGGTTACCGTGCTGTCGGTGATGAACGGCCTTGAGCACGAGCTGGAAAAAAATACCCTTGGCCTGATGCCGCAAGCGTTGATCACCAGCGACACCGGGTCGATCAATCCGCAACAACTGCCCGCCAGTAGCCTGCACCTCTCCGGGGTCAGTCGCGTCACCTCGCTGACGACCGGGGAAGTGGTGATGCAGAGTGCGCGCAGCGTTGGCGTTGGCGTGATGCTGGGCATTAATCCCGATGAAGCCGATCCGTTAACGCCGTATCTGGTGAGCGTACGCCAGCAGCAGCTGGAATCAGGCAAGTACAATGTGATCATCGGTGAACAACTGGCAGGGCAGCTTGGCGTAAAACGTGGCGATCAAGTGCGTCTGATGGTGCCTTCAGCCAGCCAGTTCACCCCGATGGGGCGTATTCCCAGTCAGCGTCTGTTTACTATTATTGGCACCTTTGCCTCGAACAGCGATGTCGACGGTTATCAGATTCTGGTCAACCAGCAGGATGCCTCGCGTCTGATGCGTTACCCGGCCGGGAATATCACGGGCTGGCGTTTATGGCTGGACAAACCGTTACAGGTGGATAGCGTCAGCCAGCAAACCCTGCCGAAAGGGCTGGTGTGGAAAGACTGGCGTGAGCGCAAAGGCGAACTGTTCCAGGCAGTGAAGATGGAAAAAAACATGATGGGCCTGCTGCTCAGCCTGATTGTCGCCGTCGCTGCATTCAATATTGTCACCTCGCTGGGCTTGCTGATTATGGAGAAGCAGGGTGAAGTCGCGATCCTGCAAACGCAGGGGCTGAAACGCCGTCAGATTGTGGCGGTGTTTATGGTGCAGGGTGCAACGGCCGGTATTGTCGGTGCGTTACTCGGCGCACTGCTCGGCGTGCTGCTCGCCAGCCAGTTAAATAACCTGATGCCGGTGATTGGTGCCTTCCTTGATGGCGCCGCCTTACCGGTTGAAATTTCCCTGACTCAGGTTGCCACCATTACCCTGACGGCGATTGTCGTGGCGCTGTTGTCAACGCTTTACCCTTCCTGGCGCGCGGCCGCCGTTCAACCCGCTGAGGCTTTACGTTATGAGTAACAAGATCCTGTTGCAGTGCGACAACCTGTGCAAACGCTATCAGGAAGGCAGCGTGCAGACCGATGTCCTGCGCAACGTTACCTTTAGCGTAGAACCGGGTGAAATGATGGCGATTGTTGGCAGCTCAGGTTCGGGGAAAAGTACCTTGATGCACCTGATGGGCGGGCTGGATACGCCAACCTCCGGGGAGGTGGTGTTTGACGGGAAGTCGCTGAATAGCATGTCCTCGGTCGCTAAGGCCGAATTGCGTAACCGCGAACTGGGTTTTATCTATCAGTTTCACCATCTGCTGCCCGATTTCAGTGCGCTGGAAAATGTCGCGATGCCGCTACTGATTGGTCAGACCGCCAAAGCCGAAGCTCAGCAGAGAGCGGTCGACATGCTGAAAGCCGTCGGGCTGGATCACCGTGCTGCACACCGTCCGTCAGAGTTGTCCGGTGGTGAGCGTCAGCGTGTAGCCATCGCGCGTGCGCTGGTCAACAACCCTCGCCTGGTGCTGGCCGATGAACCGACCGGTAACCTCGATGCGCGTAACACCGATGCCATCTTTGACCTGCTCAACGAGCTGAATCAACGCCAGGGCACGGCTTTTCTGGTCGTCACCCACGATCTGCATCTGGCGAAACGTATGCGTCGTCAGATGGAAATGCGCGACGGGCAGCTCAGTGACCAGGTCAAACTGGCAGGTAGCTTCTGATGGCGGGTTCTCTCTCTCTTCTGCTCGGCCTGCGATTCAGCCGTGGTCGTCGGCGCGGAGGCATGGTTTCGCTGATTTCCGTGATCTCAACGGTCGGCATTGCCCTGGGCGTGGCGGTGCTGATCGTCGGGCTAAGCGCGATGAATGGCTTTGAACGTGAACTGAATAACCGCATTCTGGCCGTCGTGCCACACGGTGAAATTGAGCCGGTCAACCAGCCGTTTACTGGCTGGCAGGGGCTGGTGCCGAAAATGGAACAGATCCCAGGTATTGCAGCGGCAGCACCTTACATTAATTTCACCGGGCTGATTGAAAGCGGCAGCAAGTTGCAGGCCGTGCAGGTGAAAGGTGTTGACCCGCAGCAGGAGAGCCGCCTCAGTGCGCTGCCCTCCTATGTGCAGGGCGATGCCTGGCAGAACTTTGGCGCGGGCAAGCAACAGATCCTGCTGGGGCAGGGCGTCGCCAACAGCCTTAAGGTAAAACAGGGCGACTGGCTGACGATTATGATCCCGAACAGCGATGCCGGGCACAAACTGTTGCAGCCCAAGCGCGTGCGCCTGCAAGTGAGCGGTATCTTAAAGTTAAGCGGGATGCTCGATCACAGTCTGGCGCTGGTGCCGTTAGCGGATGCGCAGCATTTGCTGGGCATGGGGGACAGTGTTACCGGCATCGCCATCAAAGCCACTGATCCGTTCAATGCGGTCAGCCTTGTTCGTCAGGCGGGCGAAGTCACCCACGCGTATGTGTACATTCGCAGTTGGGTAGGCACTTACGGTTATATGTACCGTGATATCCAGATGATCCGCGCGATTATGTATCTGGCGATGGTGCTGGTGATTGGCGTGGCCTGTTTCAATATCGTCTCCACCCTGGTGATGGCGGTGAAAGATAAAAGCAGCGACATTGCCGTACTGCGCACCCTGGGGGCGAAAGACGGCCTGATCCGCGCTATCTTTGTCTGGTATGGCCTGCTTGCCGGACTGGTGGGCAGCGTGAGCGGCGTGGTGGTGGGGGTGCTGGCTGCGTTCAATCTGACACCGATCATTCATGGGATTGAAGCGCTGACCGGTTACCATTTCCTTTCCGGGGATATCTACTTTATTGATTTCCTGCCGTCAGAGCTGCACTGGCGTGATGTCGGGATTGTCCTGGTCACGTCGCTGTTACTCAGTCTGCTGGCAAGCTGGTATCCGGCGCGCCGGGCCAGCCGTATCGATCCGGCACGGGTACTGAGTGGGCAGTAAAAACACGAGGGCATTGAGGGCGGTCTCTCACTCTCAGGATGCGGATTTTCCTGGGGTGGATATCACGTTTATCGGCACACTCTCAGTGCACCCGGGTTAATCACCCGTTATTATCAGGGACAGGTTCCGCACCGTACGGTGCGCCATTCCTGCATATTAAGGATTAGAGGATTTGATGATGCGCACACCCCGTCGCCGCCTCAGGCTGGCACGCTACAAGAAGACCCGACGCCAGGTTCACCAGCGTTTTCGTCAGCGCATTTTCGAACGTGACCGCAATATCGAAATTGCCCGTCATCCGCTGCCGCGTGTGGTGGTGCTGACCGGGGCCGGGATTTCCGCTGAGTCCGGCATCCGGACTTTCCGCGCAGCCGATGGCCTGTGGGAAGAGCACAAAGTGGAGGATGTCGCCACGCCGGAAGGTTTTGCCCGCGACCCTCAGCGGGTGCAGGATTTCTACAATGCCCGCAGGCGTCAGCTGCAGCAGAATGATATCCAGCCTAATGCGGCGCATCTGGCACTGGCCGAACTGGAAGCAGCACTGGGTGACCACTTTCTGCTGGTGACGCAGAATATCGACAATCTGCATGAGCGCGCCGGAAACCGTAACGTTATCCATATGCACGGTGAGCTGTTAAAAGTGCGTTGCGCCGGCAGTGGTCAGATCCTGCAGTGGACGGATGATGTGAAACCCGACGATCGCTGCCATTGCTGTCAGTTCCCGTCCGTATTGCGCCCACACGTGGTGTGGTTTGGCGAAATGCCGTTGCAGATGGATGAAATTTACCAGGCGCTGGCGCAGGCCGATTATTTTGTGGCGATTGGCACCTCCGGGCACGTTTATCCGGCGGCAGGCTTCGTCCATGAAGCGCGTTTGCAGGGGGCTCATACCGTGGAGCTGAACCTGGAACCGAGCCAGGTGGGCAGCGAGTTTGAAGAAAAAGAGTACGGACTGGCCAGCGAAGTGGTCCCGGAATGGGTTCATGACCTGCTGAAAAACATCGCTGTACCGGTGCTGACCGGTGCCGATGCGCCTTCAGCGTTTGGCCAGCGAGAAGACCAGGTGGGCGATAACTCCGCCGACTAATCCCCAAAACGCGGCACCCACGCCAAGCAGGGTGAGGCCCGAGGCGGTGATCAGAAAAGTGATCACCGCTGCATCTCGCTGTTTCTCATCGCTTAATGCCCGTTGCAGACTCCCGGCGATGGTGCCCAGCAGTGCCAGCCCGGCAATCGTGTGGATCAGTGCCAGCGGCAACGCAGTAAACAGGCCGCTAATCGCCCCACCAAACACCCCTGCCAGTAAATAAAACACCCCGGCAGCGGCAGCGGCCCAGTAACGGCGCTGCGGATCGCTGTGCACCTCCGGTCCCATGCAAATCGCGGCCGTAATCGCGGCAATACACACGGTAAAGCCACCGAAAGGGGCCAGCAGTAGTGCCACCAGCCCGGTCCAGGCGATCAGCGGTGACACCGGAAGCGTATAGCCGTGTGCTTTGAGGGTGGCGATACCGGGTGCATTCTGTGATGCCATCGTGACCACAAAAAACGGTACGCCAATGCCCAGCAGCGTTTCGAGCGTAAAGTGCGGCATGATAAATTCCGGCATCACCAGGCTCTGCGTCTGCGTAGCATGAATATTGCCCTGGAGTGCCGCCATGCCTAACCCGGCCAGCAACGTGAGAATAATGGCATAGCGCGGCAGCAGACGGCGTGACAGCAGATAGACCAGGCACATGGTGCCGCTCAGGGCGAAGTTAACCTGGATCGCGGCAAATGCATCCACGCCAAACCGCAGTAAAATTCCTGCCAGCATCGCGGCAGAGATCGCCTGCGGTATGGCATTCATCAGGCGGGCAAACAGTCCGGTAATGCCGCAAAGAAAGATCAGCGCCGAGGCGAAGACAAATACGCCAACGGCCTCATTGAGTGATGTGCCGGGCAGACTGGTCACCAACAATGCCGCGCCGGGTGTTGACCAGGCGGTGAGTACCGGCGTGCGATACCACAGTGAGAGGCCGAGCGTGGTGAGGCCCATCGCCAGCCCAAGCATGGTCAGCCAGCCGCCCGTTTGAGACGCGGTGGCCCCGGCGGCCGCTGCGGCCTGGAAAATAATCGCCGCAGAGCTGGTGTAGCCGACGAGCACGGCAACAAATCCGGCGACGATGGCAGGAAACGTCAGGTGACTTAATGTAAGCGGTGGGCGCATAGCGAGTGTCCTGGCAGAGGCAGACCAATGTGCGTTATAACGTACAAGGTAGCATCGTGCGTTATAGCGCACAAGGCGTTATACTCGTTTCATGCTTACAGGAGATCACAACGTGGACAGTCTGCAACACCATCTGGCGCAAACCCTGAAGACCCAGCGTAGCGCACGTGGCTGGAGTCTGACCCAGGCCGCGGATGCCACGGGCGTGAGTAAAGCGATGCTTGGGCAAATCGAACGCGCGGAATCCAGCCCGACCGTGGCAACGCTGTGGAAAATCGCAACGGGTTTTAACTTGCCATTCTCTGCCTTTATCGATCCGCCAGCCGTTGACAGTGCGGCACGGCACCAGCGTCAGCAGGGCTACACTGCCTTTGACAGTACGATGCAGGTGTTCCCGCTGTTTCCTTTCGATGCCGCCCTGAATTTTGAAATGCTGGTGATTGAGCTGGCCTCCGGGGCATCCAGTGCATCCGACGCCCATGAACGCGGTGTGGTCGAACATGTCATTGTCATCGAGGGCGAGCTTGAGTTACAGGTTGATGGTCAGTGGCAGCGCCTTTCCGCGGGGGATGGGGTGCGTTTTCATGCTGACTGCGCCCATGCCTACCGCAATCCGGGCACGGAGCCGGTGCGTTTTCATGATCTCATCCATTATCCGCAACGTTAATGCTGCGCCAGCGTACTAAACTGACCTGAAACAATATTTAACATTGTTCCGCTATCCATAATAAGCACTGGCATCCAAAGGGAAGACAGATGAATAACTTACTTGATCGCTTCTTAAACTATGTGTCTTTTGATACGCAATCTAAAGGTAACGTTCGTCAGGTTCCCAGTACTGAAGGGCAGCTTCGCCTGGCGCAAAGATTGTGTGATGAGTTACGTGCGCTGGGACTGAGCGATGTGTCCTGCAGCCCACGCGGTATTGTGATGGCCACGCTGCCGTCAAACGTAAGCTGGCCGACGCCGGTCATCGGTTTTATTTCCCATATGGATACGTCCCCGGATTTCACTGCGAAAAATGTTAACCCGCAGGTGATTGAGAATTATCGCGGTGGTGATATTGCCCTGGGAATTGGCGATGAAATTTTGTCGCCGGTGATGTTTCCGGTACTGCATGAGCTGACCGGGCATACGCTGATCACCACGGACGGTAAAACGCTGCTGGGCGCAGATGATAAAGCCGGAATTGCCGAGATTATGACGGCGCTGGCCCATCTCACCTCCGGAGAAGTGGCGCACGGCGAGGTGCGCGTTGCTTTTACTCCCGATGAAGAAATTGGCCGAGGTATCCAGCACTTTGATGTTGCCGCCTTTGCCGCCGACTGGGCTTATACCGTCGATGGCGGGGGGATGGGGGAGTTTGAATATGAAAACTTCAATGCGGCTTCGGTTACGGTAAAAATTACTGGCAATAACGTCCATCCGGGAACGGCAAAAGGCGTGATGGTCAATGCGCTGGATGTGGCGATGCGTTTCCATCGTGAAGTGCCGGAAGATCAGGTGCCGGAAAAGACGTCCGGTTACGAAGGTTTTTACCATCTGCATGGTATCAAAGGCAGTGTGGACCGCGCCGAGTTGCACTACATCGTGCGCGATTTTGCCCGCAGCGGCTTTGACGAGCGTAAACAACGGCTGGCAGCTATCGCCCACCGTTTAGAGAAAACGCTGCCTGCCCCGGCGGCGATTGAGCTGGTGGTTGAAGACAGTTACTACAATATGCGTGAACAGGTGGAAGCGTGCCCGCAAAGTATCGAGCTGGCCCTTCAGGCGATGCGCGATTGTGACATCACCCCGCATGTGAAACCGATTCGCGGCGGCACGGACGGTGCGCAACTGTCGTTTATGGGTTTACCTTGCCCGAATCTGTTTACCGGGGGCTATAACTATCACGGCAGGCATGAGTTTGCCTCACTCGATAATATGGAGCAGGCGGTAAGGGTGATCACCCGGATTGCTGCACTCACCGCAGAGCAGGCCAAACCCGCAGGCTGACGGGCATTGGACTCGGTAGAGGGCGATCCCTGAGCGATCCCCACAAAACAAGACCGACATTGCCTCTGGTGGCGGACTTGACCCGTGATGATGGTATGCACGACGCTCAAGGTCAAGATACAGGTCAACGTCAAGGGCGTTTCGCTTTCCCACTTCGTGGGCTGAGCGACCCAGGGCGGCCAGTCGCCGCCGCCCTGGGGACCCGGGCTTTGCGGCAGGCGCTGCGTCCACTGCGTGGATGCCTTCGCAAGCGCGGTTCACCGACGGACTGGTCGTGACGGCACATCCCTGTACCGGCTCTCCCTCTCACCGCCGTCCTGGCGGTTCGTCCTGGTTCACTGCGCTTCCTCAGCGCTGCTGAATGCCGCCTCAACGTCAAAACCTGGGTCTAAACCCAAAATCCTGATTCAAATTCATCCGCAGAGATCGTTATGTTGTGGTGGTTTTAAAACTAACAGCGAGCAACCATTCAGCGGGGATGGGGCCAGTTTGAGGTAAGCCGGACGTCACGCGGCAGGGACGCCGCGTGCCGAGGCCCGCAGGGATGCGGATTTTGCCGATCCGGCGTGCTCAAACTGGCCTCAGACCTGAAGTTAGACTGTCAGCGACAAAAAATGACTGGGAAGCCATCAGGGTACGACCCTTTTTCCGGTCGTCTCTGACGTAACCTCACTCGCGACAGGCTTCAGGCTGTGATGTTTTGACATCCGGCAGCAGCGTTAACAGCCCGCACAGCGCCATCCCGGCACCGATCCACAGCGGGGCGCTCAGGCCGAAGCCATATTCAATACTCAGCCCGCCCAGCAACGATCCCAGCATCAGCCCGAACGTCACCATCGACGTATGCAGCGTATTCACCAACTGGCGATTACCGGCCGCACCCATCACGCGGGTCACCATCGCCGGGTTCATTGTTACCCCGAACAGACCCACGCCGACAACGCAGGCTATCGCCACCGACGGTAGCTGAATAAAGCTGGCAAACAGGGCGAAAAAGCCCACCAGCGCCAGTAAACCGCAGGCAATGACCGGCAACGCATAGCGCCCGGCCAGACGCCCCACAACCGCATTCCCCAGCACGGTCGCCATGCCATACACCAGCAGTAACCCGGTGACCTGGCCGCTGCTAAAGCCGGTTTGCGCACTCAGGATCGGCGTAAAGTAGCTGAAGCCCGCAAAGGTCGCGCCAATAATCAGCAGACTGGTGGAATAAGCACGCCACAGCGTCGGATTTTTCAGTGCCCGCAGCTCTTCTTTCAGATTAATGTCATCCGGAGCCAGCGTGGAGGGCAACGTTTTGTGCGTCAGCCACAGCGCCAGCAGCGTAATCACCACCACCGACCAGAAGCTGACGCGCCAGCCCGCCAGGTTACCGATAAAACTGGCCAGCGGCAGGCCAATCACCGTACCGATCATCAGTCCACCCAGCACCACGGTAATCGCCGCCGGGATCTGCTGCTCGGGCACCAGCTTCACGCCGGTACTGACCGCACAGCCAATATAGGCCCCGGCCACGGCACCGGTAAGAATGCGCGCAATCACCAGCGGCAGATAGCTGCCCGCCACCGCCCCCAGCGCCTGACTGGCAATAAACAGCGTCAGCAGGATCAACAGACTGCGGCGCGGCGGGTGTTTCAGCAGCAACAGGGCGAGCAGCGGGCCGCCAATCGCCATCGCCAGCGCATACACGGTGATCAGATAGCCGGTCATCGGCAGGGTGATATGCAGGTCGGTGGTCATAATATTCATCAGTGCGGCAACCTGAAACTCACTGGTTACCAGCGCAAAAACACCAAAGCCGAGCGTATACACGGCAACGGGAAGACGGGAGGGAGACGACGACATAACGTTTCCTGAAAAGAGATAAGTGAATACGAGTGTAGAGCCTGAGGCCGCTGCGTCCAGCTAGCCTTTAGTAGAGGGGGGAGGGCAGATAGTTCATTTCAAGCGCCCGGCGAATCGCATGTTTCCCATTACTGACGCCCAGTTTCCGCGTGGCATTGGCGATATGAAACTTCACGGTACTGAGCTGAATCCCCAGGATGATAGCGATCTCTCCGTAGGTTTTACCCCGGCTGCTCCACAGCAACACCTCCTGCTCACGCGGCGAGAGCACCGGGCTGTTTTCGCGCCGCAGGTGGGTTTTTTCATGCAGCAGGATCAACAGCATCTGCAAATCCGCCAGCCGGGAAATCACGTCGTGGGAAAACGTCAGGTTGTCGTGGCGGCGTATCACGCTCAGCAGTGACATCTGTTGCTGCTCGTCGTGAACCGCAAAGGTAAATCCCTTCACCCGCTGGCACTGGCTGCCTGCATCGCATAGCCCGGCGTTGGGGCGCGTGCAATCCTGCCAGTTAAAGGGTGAGATGCGCTGCCGGGCGGCCAGCGCCACCGGATCTTTCAGATAGCGGCGGCGATCGCGATAGTCGCTGATCCACTCCTCTGAATGACTGGAAAGCACCAGCGCCACTTCCGGGGCACGCTTATTCTGGCGCAGATAAAGAAAATCCACCGCTCCCAGCTCTGCCAGTTTCTGGCTCAATACGGCCCCGGCCTGCACGATCTCGCTTTCGTTATCCACGCTGTATCCTTCTGGCTGACTCTGACGTTGCCTATCCTGACACACTCCCCGCACTTTTTAAAAACCTTCATCTGGCGTTAACCGCACTGTCACACAACATCTTCAATGTAACTGCCATCAGTAGCAGGGACCTTAACGCAAATAACCCCGCTAACCGGCTTTGTTCTGTGGAGATTTTTTTATGCTCAACTTATCCAGACATCCGACCACTTTATATCAGGCCATTGCGGCGCAACTGGAGGATGAACTGCGCAGCCGTTATCGCTGTGGCGAGTACCTGCCCTCAGAGAAACAGCTGGCGGCGCACTATGCCGTCAACCGCCATACCCTGCGCCGCGCAGTGGATGAACTGGTGGATAAAGGGCTGGTACAGCGCCGTCAGGGGGTGGGGATACTGGTGCTGATGCGCCCCTATAACTACCCGCTCCATGCCCAGGCACGCTTCAGTCAGAACCTGATGGAACAGGGAAGCCATCCCACCAGTGAACGCCTGCTGGCGGTGCTGCGCCCCTGCAATGCCGAAGTGGCCGCCGCGCTGGCCTGCAACGAAGGCGACACGGTGATCCATCTGCGCACCCTACGCCGGGTCAACGGCGTGCCGGTCTGCGTGATCAACCATTATCTGCCCGACCTGACGTGGTGGCCGCACTTGCAACAGTTCAGCAGTGGCTCACTGCACGATTTTCTCCGTCAGCAACTGACTACCGGGCTGACGCGTAAACAGACACGCATTACCGCCCGCCGCGCGCAGGCGAAAGAGAGCGGTCTGCTTGAAGTTTCCCTGCATGCGCCGCTGCTGTGCGTACGCACCCTGAATACCTGTACCGACAACGGCCGGATGGCGGAATACTCCGTCAGCCTGACGCGTGCCGATATGATTGAACTGACGCTGGAGCACTAAATGGAAGCACATAAGGCACGTCAGCACTGGCTTTCCGTGCTGGCTCATAGCCAGCCGCAACAGTTGCTGGCGCATTGCCCCGCCGATCTCTCCACCGACTACCAACTGTTGCGCGCACCGGAAACCGGATTGACCCGTTTGCAGGCGCGAATGGGCGGTACCGGTCGTCGCTTTATTCTTGGGGATACCACCGTGACACGCGCCGTGGTGCGCCTGGCCAACGGACTCTGTGGATACAGCTACATTCTCGGGCGCGACAAAGTCCACGCCGAACGCTGTGCGCTGCTGGATGCTCTGTTGCAGGGTGACAGCTCACCGCATTTATATCAGCAGATTATCGCACCGCTGGCGGCCTTGCGTGCAGAGCAGCTGGCGCTGCGTTCGCGCGAAGTGGCCAGCAGCCGGGTCGACTTCTTTACCCTTGTTCGCGGAGATAACGCATGACCTTACTGGCCAGTTTTAGCCATCCCGTTGCTGATGCTCAGCGCGCCTTCCGCCGTATTCTCAAGGCGATGAGTGAACCGGGCGTGATGGTATCGCTGCCGACGCTGCCCGCCTGGGGCAACGCCTCCTGTGCCGCAACGGCGGTCATGATGACGCTGGTGGATCGCGAAACGCCTCTGTGGATTGACGAAGCGCTGCGCGATGATGCCCTGCTCAGCAATCTGCGGTTCCACACCGGTGCACCGATCACCGACAGCACAGATGCCCCGTTTGCCCTGCTGCATGCCAAATCCGGCACCAGCATCGACAGTTTCTCCCCCGGCGATAATGTGTCACCGGAGAAAAGCAGCACGCTGATTATTGACGTACCGGCCCTGAGCGGCGGCCTGACACTGCGCCTGCGCGGCCCGGGCTTGCAGGAGCGCCGCGCCATTGCTCCGCAGCTGCCAGAAAGCGTGCTGAGTTACCTGCGCGATCGCCGCCACCGCTTCCCGCAGGGCATTGACCTGATCTTCACCTGTGGTGAAAACATGATGGCGCTGCCGCGCACTACTGACGTGGAGGTCTGCTGATGTATGTCGCGGTGAAAGGGGGCGAGAAGGCGATAGCCGCCGCCCATCAGCTTCAGGAGAGTTTGCGCCGTGGCGCGGATGACCAGCCGGAACTCACCTGCACACAGATTGACCAGCAGCTTGGCCTGGCCGTTGACCGCGTGATGACCGAAGGCGGTATTCACGACCGCGAGCTGGCGGCGCTGGCCATTAAGCAGGCGAGTGGCGACCTGGTCGAAGCGATTTTTCTGCTGCGTGCCTACCGCACCACGCTGCCACGGCTGGCCGACAGCCTGCCGCTGGACAGCGGTGCGATGCGCGTTGAGCGCCGTATCTCTGCGGTCTACAAAGATCTGCCCGGCGGACAGCTGCTGGGGCCGACCTATGATTACACCCATCGTCTGCTGGATTTCACCCTGCTGGCCGAAGGCAAAGCGCCCGTGACACCGCGTGCGGAACAGCCACTGGCAGCAGAATGCCCGCATATGTTTGACCTGATGACGCGCGAAGGGCTGGCGCTGCGCGAAGAGGACGATGGCAGCGAGCCGCTGGATATCACCCGCGATGCGCCCTCCTATCCGATGCCGCGTTCAGCGCGTTTGCAACAGCTGGTACGCGGTGACGAAGGATTTCTGCTGGCGCTGGGCTACTCCACGCAGCGCGGCTACGGGCGCACCCACCCCTTTGCCGGAGAGATTCGTACCGGATCGGTCACCGTCGAAATCGTCCCTGAAGAGCTGGGTTTTGCACTGGAAATTGGCGAAGTGATGCTGACCGAGTGTGAAATGGTGAACGGTTTCACCACCCCGGCGGACGATGCGCCGCACTTTACCCGGGGCTACGGGCTGGTCTTTGGTCGTGCAGAACGCAAAGCGATGGCGATGGCGCTGGTGGACCGTGCGCTGCAAACCGACGAACACGGCGAACGCATTACCAGCCCGGCGCAGGACGAAGAGTTTGTGCTATCGCATGCGGATAACGTTGAAGCGGCGGGGTTTGTCTCTCACCTGAAACTCCCGCATTACGTCGATTTCCAGGCTGAACTGGAACTGCTGAAACGCCTGCGGGCGGAATACCAGGAGAAGCAGCGTGACTGAACTAAGCGGTTATAACCCCGGTTATCTGGATGAACAGAGTAAACGTACGATCCGCCGTGCCATCCTTAAAGCGGTGGCGATCCCCGGTTATCAGGTGCCGTTTGGCGGACGTGAGATGCCGATGCCCTATGGCTGGGGCACTGGCGGTATTCAGCTCACCGCCAGCGTGATTGGCGAACATGACGTGCTGAAAGTGATCGATCAGGGCGCTGACGATACCACCAACGCCGTCTCTATCCGCCGCTTCTTCCAGCGCGTCAGCGGTGCCGCCACCACGGAACGCACCGTTGACGCCACACTGATCCAGACGCGTCACCGCATTCCTGAAACGCCGCTGACGGAAGATCAGATCCTGATTTATCAGGTGCCGATCCCGGAGCCGCTGCGCTTTATCGAGCCACGTGAAACGGAAACCCGCACCATGCACGCGCTGGAGGAGTACGGCATCATGCAGGTCAAACTGTATGAAGATATCGCCCGTTACGGTCATATCGCCACCACCTATGCCTATCCGGTCAAGGTCAACGATCGCTATGTGATGGACCCGTCACCGATCCCGAAATTCGACAACCCGAAGATGGATATGATGCCCGCGCTCCAGCTGTTTGGTGCAGGACGCGAGAAGCGTATCTACGCGCTGCCGCCCTATACCAAAGTGGAAAGCCTCGATTTTGACGACCATCCTTTTACCGTACAGCAGTGGGATGAACCCTGCGCGCTGTGCGGTTCACGCGACAGCTATCTGGATGAAGTGGTGCTGGACGATCAGGGTTCGCGCCTGTTTGTCTGCTCCGATACCGACTACTGCCATCAGCAACAAGAGAATCCATCATGACGCGCGAAACACCGCTGCTGGCGGTCAATCAGTTAACGCATCTCTATGCGCCGGGCAAAGGGTTCAGTGACGTCTCCTTTGAGCTCTTTCCGGGAGAAGTACTGGGAATTGTCGGGGAATCGGGTTCCGGTAAAACCACGCTGCTGAAGTCGATTTCGGCCCGGCTGGCACCGCAGCAGGGTGAGATTATTTATCAGGGCCAGGATCTCTATGCCCTGAGCGAAAGCGAACGCCGCCGTCTGCTGCGCACCGAATGGGGCGTGGTACATCAGTATCCGATGGATGGCCTGCGGGCGCAGGTTTCTGCCGGGGGCAATATCGGTGAACGCCTGATGGCGGTCGGGCAGCGTAACTATGGGCAGATCCGCGAAACCGCCGGGAAGTGGTTACAGGATGTGGAGATCCCGCTGTCGCGCATCGATGACCTGCCGGGCACCTTCTCCGGCGGCATGCAGCAGCGTCTGCAAATCGCCCGCAATCTGGTGACGCATCCGACGCTGGTGTTTATGGATGAACCCACCGGCGGGCTGGATGTGTCGGTGCAGGCGCGACTCCTGGATCTGCTGCGCAGCCTGGTCCGCGATCTCAATCTGGCGGTGGTGATTGTCACCCACGACCTCGGTGTGGCGCGTCTGCTGGCACACCGTCTGCTGGTAATGAAAGAGGGGAAAGTGGTGGAGAGTGGCCTGACCGACCGGGTGCTGGATGATCCGCATCATCCGTATACCCAGCTGCTGGTCTCATCCATTGTTTAAATACTCCCCACAGGAATCATTATGAATCTGAAACTGCGTGTCGAAAATCTGTCAAAAACCTTTGTGATGCACAATCAGCAGGGGGCAGAACTGGTGGTGTTACGTAACGCCTCCTTACAGGTGGCTGCCGGGGAGTGCGTGGTGCTGCACGGTCATTCGGGCAGCGGTAAATCCACGCTGCTGCGTTCGCTGTATGCGAACTATCTGCCGGATAGCGGGCATATCTGGGTGGATCATCAGCAGCAGTGGGTTGACCTTGTCAGCGCCCCGGCGCGCCAGATCCTCAGCATTCGCCGCGATACGATTGGCTGGGTGAGCCAGTTTTTGCGCGTCATCCCGCGGATTTCCACGCTGGAGGTAGTGATGCAGCCGCTGCTGGAGCGTGGTGTGTCGCGATCCCAGAGCGAAGAGCGTGCCAAAGCATTGCTGGGCCACCTTAACGTGCCGTCGCGCCTGTGGGGACTGGCACCGTCGACGTTTTCCGGCGGTGAGCAGCAGCGCGTCAATATTGCGCGCGGGTTTATTGCCGACTCTCCGATCCTGCTGTTGGATGAGCCGACCGCCTCACTCGATACCGCCAACAGCGCTGCCGTGGTGGCGCTGATTGAAGAGGCGCGCCAGCGCGGCGCGGCGATTGTCGGCATTTTTCATGATAACGCGGTGCGCGATCGCATCGCTGACCGTCTGCATGTGATGCAACCTGTTGCTCTGGAGCACGCCGAATGATCATCAATAACGTCAAACTGATCCTGGAAAATGAAGTGGTCGAGGGATCGCTGGCCTGTGAAAATGGCGTGATCCGCGCCTTCTCTGACACACAAAGCCAGCTTCCGGCAGCGATTGACGGCGAGGGCGGCTGGCTGATGCCCGGCATGGTCGAGCTGCATACCGACAATCTGGATAAGTTCTTTACCCCGCGCCCGAAGGTGGACTGGCCTGCGCACTCCGCCATGAGCAGCCATGATGCGCTGATTGTCGCCAGCGGCATTACCACGGTGCTGGATGCGATTGGCGTGGGCGATGTGCGCGATGGCGGCCACCGCATGGAGAATCTGAACAAGATGATCGATGCGATTCGCCATGCGCAGAAGCACGGCCTGAACCGTGCCGAACATCGCCTGCACCTGCGCTGTGAACTGCCCCATGACTCAACGCTGCCGCTGTTTGAACAACTGATGTGTAACCCGGCACTGTCGCTGGTGTCACTGATGGATCACTCACCGGGGCAGCGCCAGTATGTGTCGCTGGCGGCGTGGCGCACCTATTTTGGCGGCAAATATCAGCTCAGCGATCGGCAGCTTGATGAGTACGAGGCCGATCAGCTAAGCCTGGCGGCCCGCTGGTCCACGCCGAACCGTGAGGCGATTTCTGCCTGGTGTCGTCAGTATCACATTCCGCTGGCCAGCCACGATGACGCCACCTATGAACACGTGGTTGAATCGAAAGGGGTAGGCAGCGTTATCGCTGAGTTCCCGACCACCGAAGAGGCCGCACGCGCCTCGCGTGAAATGGGCTTACAGATACTGATGGGGGCGCCGAATATTGTGCGTGGCGGCTCGCACTCCGGCAACGTGGCGGCCAGCGAGCTGGCACAGCTGGGGCTGCTGGATATTCTCTCGTCGGATTACTATCCCGCCAGCCTGCTGGATGCGGCATTCCGCCTTGCCGCCGATGAACGTCACAGCATGACGCTGCCTGCGGCCATTGCGTTAGTAACGCGTAACCCGGCCCGCTCCATCGGCCTTGACGATCGCGGTGTGATTGATGAAGGCAAACGGGCCGATCTGGTGCTGGTGCGTGCGCACCGCGATCAGGTCTATGTATCGTCGGTGTGGGCGCAGGGCAGGAAGGTGTTCTGATGGGGCGGCTGATCTGGCTGATGGGCGCTTCCGGCTCCGGCAAAGACAGCCTGCTACTGGCGCTGCGTGAATGCGCACCGGAGCGGATGATTGTGGCGCATCGCTATATCACCCGCAGCGCCAGCGCCGGGGGCGAAAACCATATCGCCCTCAGCGAGCATGAGTTCCGACGTCGGCGTGAATACGGTCTGTTTGCCCTCGACTGGCAGGCGCATCATTTTTACTACGGGCTGGGTATTGAGATCGATCAGTGGCTGGCAAGTGGGCTGGATGTGGTGGTGAACGGTTCACGGCTGCATCTGGCGGCTGCCCGTCAGCGTTACGGTGAGCGGCTGTTGCCGGTGTGTTTGCAGGTGTCGGCGGAGATCCTCGCCGGGCGACTGCGCCAGCGCGGTCGCGAGGATGAAGCCGCCATTGAACAGCGGTTGCAGCGTGCGGCAGAGCCGGTGGCGGCAGGGTGTATGACGTTAAGTAATGATGGGCCATTGAGTGAGACGTTACAGGGTTTTTCGGCGTTGTTAACGCCGCCCCGTTGACGGCGGGCGGGTCATGACCCGCCCCTACGCAACCCCCACTGACCTGCGCATTCTGTAGGGGTGAGGCATGCCTCGCCCGCGTCCCGTAATGCAACCCCCACTGACCTGCGCATTCTGTAGGGGTGAGGCATGCCTCGCCGCGTCCCGTAATGCAACACCCACTGAACTGCACATTCTGTAGGGGTGAGGCATGCCTCGCCCAATGTCCCGTAATGCAACCCCCACTGACCTGCGCTTCTGTAGGGGCGAGGCATGCCTCGCCCGCGTCCCGTAATGCAACCCCCACTGACCTGCGCTTCTGTAGGGGTGAGGCATGCCTCGCCCGCGTCCCGTAATGCAACACCCACTGAACTGCACATTCTGTAGGGGTGAGGCATGCCTCGCCCAATGTCCCGCGTCAGCAACATTGACGTTCCGGAAAATTCCTGACTTAATTCCTCCTCCAGGGGGAGCCAGGCAACTGGCTGAGAAATCGTAAAAGATTCAGCGCGATGACCCTTAACACCTGATCCGGATAATGCCGGCGAAGGGATGGGGCAACTTACCTCTCTTTTGCCGGTAGTCTGCTTATAAGGACTACCTGATGACCACTCGTTTTACCGACACACTCCGTACACTGAGCCAGCCCATCTGGACACAGGCCGTCACGCATCGTTTTGTTCGCGAGCTCTATGATGGCAGCGTGGATCGCCAGGTGATGAGCACTTACCTCACCCAGGATCACCGTTTTCTCGACAGCTTCCTCACCTTAGTCGGATCGGCCATTGCCAGTGCCGACAGCCCCGCAGCCCGCCTGCGCTTTGGTCGCTGCGCCGGGGTTGTCTCCGGTGAAGAGAACACCTATTTTCTGCGCGCATTTGAGGCGCTGGACGTCAGCGCCGCGCAGCGCGACGCCGAACCGGACACTTCTCCCACTGCGGGATTCAAGGCGATCATGCTGGAGGCCGCTGCCACGCGCTCCTATGCGGTGATCCTGACCGTACTCAATGTCGCCGAGTGGCTGTACCTCGACTGGGCGTCACAGGCCCCGCTGCCATTGCCTGCCAGTTTTGTTCACGCCGAGTGGATTATGTTGCACGATAACCCCGATTTCCGCGAATTTGTCGCCTTTTTACGTCAGGAGCTCGACCGTGTTGGCCCGGCACAGCAGGCGCAGTGTGAGGATTTCTTCCTGCGCGCCGTGACGCTGGAAAAGGCTTTCTTTGATGCGGCTTATCAATAAACAGATCTGATTATTCGCAGTGGCCGACCTTTTCGGGTCGGCCTTTTTGCCGGAGTGATAATGCCGTTGTGCAGGTTGATGAGACGACGCTTAATCGCTCTTTAACGCGGCGGTGACGTGGCCGATGGCGCGTAGCACATCGTCGGAACTGTCGCGTATATCAGCGATGACGCCGCCGGCTTCCTGCGCCAGCTCCACGCCGCGATCGGCACGTTGCAGGTTTGAGGTAATGCCTTTCTGCGCTTTGCTCGCCAGCAGGTGATTTTGCTGCACCATCTGTTCGATTTCGGTGGTGGCGCGGTTGATGTTTTGCGCCAGCGTGCGCACTTCGTTGGCCACCACCGCGAAGCTGCGACCCTGCGTGCCTGCGCGGGCGGCTTCCACCGCCGCATTGAGGGCCAGCAGGTTGGTCTGATCGGCAATACGACGAATACTGGTCACGATCTGGCCGATACTGTCTGAGGAATCCCCGAGCCCGGTGATATCGCCAGAGATCCCGTGCAGTTCACCTGCCAGTTCATTCATGGTCTGCACGCTGTTGGCAATCACACTGGCACCGCGTTTTGTGCTTTCGCTGGTTTGCAGCGCCGTTTGATAAGCCTGTTGGGCTGCATCACGCTCTAGCTGGTTTTTCTCAACCTGGGCGGTGACATCGGTGGCAAACTTCACCACTTTATACAGCTCGCCACTGTCGTCGAACACCGGGTTATAGGTCGCGCGCAGCCAGAGGGTAGAGCCTTGCTTGTTGACGCGCTGAAACTGGCCGGAAATAAACTCACCGCGGTTGAGCTTCTGCCAGAACAGTGTGTATTCCGGGCTGCTGCGTACCGCTGCGGAACAGAACTGGCTGTGATGTACACCGATAATTTCACTGGCGCGATATCCCATGGTTTTAAGAAAATTATCGTTAGCTTTCAGCACTTCACCCTTAAGGTTAAAGGCTATCACCGCCATTGAGCGCTCGATAGCCGTGGTCATTGCCCGCTGCTCCTGGGCATCCATAATGTGCGACGTGATGTCGGTGGCGAGCTTAATGATTTTGAACACGCGCCCGTTACGATCCCGCACCGGTACATAGTTGGCTTCGAGCCACACCGGACGGCCATTTTGCGCCACGCGCAGAAATTTATCGCTGAAACTTTCCCCGCGATTCAGCCGCATCCAGAAGTCCTGATACTGGCGCGACGCCAACAGGTCCGGCGTGCAAAACAGGCTGTGATGCTGCCCGACCACCTCATTCAGTTCGTAGCCCATTTTCTCAAGAAACAAGCTATTAGCCGTGATGATGGTGCCATCGGTCATGAATTCGATCATGGCGATAGAGTCTTTTAATGAGTCAAGCGTGGCAGAAGAGTGAGTGCGTTTCTGCCACGCAAGGCGTGACGTGATACCTGATGCAATAGTGGAAAACATGGTGGACCTTATTATTAGAGTTAGCTGTCCACAGGGTTATCGGCGGGAGGGGATAAACATTCAATCTTTGTTAATTTGCTCAGTGCCCTTTTCGGTCTGTCATGCTTCCATCACCCCTCTGTCATTAAACTTTCATCGCACAGGTGGTTAATAGGGCGCACAGCGGATAACGCGCAACCTGATAATGGACAACACATGGCACAGGCATTGTTAAAAATTGCCCCCCAGCAGCAGGCGATCCCCCACGCGGAGCATCGTGCAAAAGTGCTGGCAGTGAATGGACTCGGAAAATCATACGGCACACAGACGCGCGTCTTGCAGGACATTAACTTTGACCTGCACGCCGGTGAACTGGTGGCGGTGATTGGTCGCAGCGGCGCAGGAAAATCAACGCTGCTGCATGTGCTGAATGGCACCCTCCCGGCCAGCGAAGGCGCCATCCTTCACTTCAATGATCATGGCAAACAACAGAACATTGTTGAGCTGAATACCCGGCAGATGCGCCAGTGGCGCAGCGAGTGCGGCATGATCTTCCAGGATTTCTGCCTGGTACCGCGGCTGGATGTGCTGACCAATGTCCTGCTGGGCCGTCTGAGCCAGACCTCGACGCTGAAATCCTTCTTTAAAATCTTCCCCGATGCCGATCGTGCCCGCGCCATCGGCCTGCTGGAGTGGCTGAACATGCTGCCTCAGGCCTTGCAGCGGGCAGAAAATCTCTCCGGTGGACAGATGCAGCGTGTGGCGATCTGCCGCGCGCTGATGCAGAACCCGAAGATTTTGCTGGCCGATGAGCCGGTTGCCTCGCTCGACCCAAAAAACACCCGGCGCATTATGGATGTGCTGCGTCAGGTGAGTGAAAACGGCATCAGCGTGATGGTGAACCTGCACTCGGTGGAGCTGGTGAAAGAATATTGTACGCGTGCCATTGGCGTTGCTAAGGGCCGCATTGTGTTTGACGGCCATCCGTCAGAACTGACCGATGATCTTTTGCATGTGTTGTATGGCGACGAAAACTCTGAACTTAACGATGCCCATCACGGCTGACGGTCACACCGCAGGCATGACGGGTAATAACACTTTTATGGGACACGGAACTCAGCAATGAAAAAAATGATTCTCGCAGCAGTAATCGGTAGTGTGATGGCAGCTAACGTCTCTGCCGCTGACGCACCGAAAGAACTGAATTTAGGTATCCTCGGCGGCCAGAATGCCACGCAGCAGATTGGTGATAACCAGTGCGTGAAAGATTTCTTCGATAAAGAGCTGAACGTTGATACCAAACTGCGTAATTCGTCTGACTATTCTGGTGTGATCCAGGGCCTGATCGGCGGCAAAGTGGATATGGTGCTGAGCATGTCACCGTCATCGTATGCCTCGGTCTACATCAATGACCCGAAAGCTGTCGATGTGGTTGGCATTGTGGTGGATGACGCCGATAAATCACGCGGCTATCACTCTGTTGTCGTTGTGAAAGCGGACAGTCCGTACAAAACACTGGCCGACCTGAAAGGCAAATCATTTGGTATGGCCGACCCGGATTCCACTTCCGGCTTCCTGATCCCGAACGAAAGCTTCAAGAAAGAGTTTGGCGGTTCGGTGGATGACAAATACAAAGGCCACTTCTCCAGCGTGACCTTCTCCGGCGGCCACGAGCAGGATGTACTGGGCGTGCTGAACGGTCAGTTCGAAGGCGCAGTGACCTGGGCCTCGATGATCGGCGATTACAACACCGGTTACACCAGCGGTGCATTCACCCGAATGATCCGTGCCGGTAACCCGGACCTGATGAAGAAAATTCGTATCATCTGGCAGTCACCGCTGATCCCGAACGGTCCGGTGCTGGTGAGCAACAAGCTGCCTGCTGATTTTAAAGCGAAGCTGGTCACGGCTATCAAAAAGCTGGATACCGAACATCACAGCTGCTTCGTCAAAGCCGTGGGTGGCGCCCAGCATATCGGCCCGGCTACCGTGGCTGATTATCAGGCGATCATCGATATGAAACGTGCGCTGACCAAAGCCCGTTAATCACCCGTTCTCTTCTCCGCTGATAAGGGTCGACTGCCGTCGACCCTTCACTCAGGTATCCGCATGACACATCCCGATTTTGAACGCTATTACCAGCAGATCCGCGGTAAGCAGAAGCGCGACACGCTGCTGTGGTCCCTGACGCTGCTGGTGCTGTACCTCGCCTCCGGCCAGATGGCGGAATTTAATCTGCACACCATCTGGGTGTCGTTGCCGCACTTTTTCGATTACCTCGCGGAAACCGTGCCCACGCTGAGCGCCTCACGCTTGTTTGCCGACAGCCATACGGAAGGCTCAATGGCTTACTGGGGCTATCGTCTGCCTATTCAGCTGCCGCTGATTTGGGAAACACTGCAACTGGCGCTGGCCGCGACCCTGGCATCGGTGATGGTGGCGGGCGTATTGGCCTTTTTCGCTGCCAGCAACACCCAAACACCGCGCAGCGTGAGTTTCGCCATTCGTACCTGTGTGGCTTTCCTGCGTACCATGCCGGAACTGGCGTGGGCAGTGATGTTTGTTATGGCGTTTGGTATTGGCGTGATCCCGGGCTTTCTGGCACTGGCGCTGCACACCATTGGCAGCCTGACCAAACTGTTCTATGAAGCGATTGAAAGTGCGTCAGATAAACCGGTGCGCGGCCTGGCATCCTGCGGGGCATCGTCGTTGCAGCGTATGCGTTTCGCGCTCTGGCCGCAGGTCAAACCGGTGTTTCTCTCGTATGGTTTTATGCGTTTTGAGGTCAATTTCCGTCAGTCCACGATCCTCGGACTGGTGGGGGCGGGGGGCATCGGCCAGGAGCTGATGACCAACATCAAACTGGACCGTTATGACCAGGTCAGTATGACGCTGATTCTGATTATTGTGGTGGTCTCGCTGCTGGATATGGTGTCCGGACGGGTGCGTCAGCGTGTTGTGGAAGGAAACCGCTCATGATGGGATTAATCGGCAGTGACAAGCTGGAAGGCATGAAGCAGCAGCATCAGGCGCTGTTTGCCATTCAGCGCAGCTACCTGAGGCGCATCGGGCTGATTGCGGCAGCCATCCTGCTTTACTACGTGTTTTTCTTCACCCTGTTTGGCATCAGCTGGCAGCAGCTCACTATTGGCTTAGGCCAGCTGGCGCACTATTTTATGCGCATGTTTGTCTGGCATGACGTGGCGAACTGGCCGTTTGCCTACTATTTCAGCCAGATCTTTATCACGCTGGCGATTGTCTTCGCCGGTACGATCACCGCCACACTGCTGGCCTTACCGCTGTCATTTCTTGCAGCACGCAACGTGATGGCCACGCCTGTGCTGCGTCCGGTGGCGCTGGTGGTTCGTCGCCTGCTGGATATCCTGCGCGGAATTGATATGGCAATCTGGGGGCTGATTTTCGTGCGTGCTGTCGGCATGGGGCCGCTGGCCGGGGTGCTGGCGATTATCATGCAGGACGTCGGGCTGCTGGGGAAACTTTACGCGGAAGGGCATGAAGCCGTGGAACGTTCACCAGGACGCGGGTTAAATGCGGTGGGGGCCAACAGCCTGCAAAAACATCGTTACGGTATTTTCACCCAGTCATTCCCGGCGTTTCTGGCGCTGAGCCTGTATCAAATTGAGTCGAATACCCGATCAGCGGCCGTGCTGGGCTTTGTCGGCGCTGGCGGTATCGGCCTGGTGTATGCCGAAAATATGCGCCTGTGGAACTGGGATGTGGTGATGTTTATTACCCTGATCATGGTCGTGATCGTAATGATCATGGACCATCTCTCGGCGAAACTACGCAAACGCTATATCAGCGGGCAACCCGTGCCGCTGTTTACGCCAGAAAAATAGCGTAAGGACCCTCTGTTTGTAGGGGTGGGGCAAGCCCCGCCCGGGTCAGACATGTCTGACCCCTACGATACAGCGTTCCACCACAGCTTATTCAGCGTGTAATAGCGGGCATCAGGATCGGGTTGCTTCTCCCATGCATATGCGGCTGCACTTCGGCATGCCAGCGTGGCATTCTGTGCTCAGTTCCACACCAGGGGATGCTGGGGGGAAAGATGTGGCTGACGGCGAGGATAGTCGGTCGGTTCGCGAGTCATTGACAGTTCCTGTTCAGGACAATAACGGGTGAATGGAGGGCGATGGCAGGCAGTTCAGCCAGACGCTAAGCGTAGACGAAAAACCCCGCTATGAGGGCATAGCGCTGAGGGATCCCTACAAAACAAGACCTGCATTATTGGCAGCCACCTTCTTTAATCCTGATTCAAATCAATCCGCAGAGACTGTCACATGGTGGGGGTTGTAATACCCACAGCGAGCAGACGTTCTGCGGGGATGGGGCCAGTTTGAGGTAAGCCGGACGTCACGCGGCAGGGACGCCGCGTGCCGAGGCCCGCATGGATGCGTCTTTTGCCGATCCGGCGTGCTCAAACTGGCCTCAGACCTGAAGCCGAATGATCAGCCATTCATTTTTGTGGGGATACCTCAGGGCATAGCGGGGTAATTGTGAGTTGTACCGATTTAAATGGGCTGTAGAGATTAGCGCTCAGGGCGCAGATAACGCAGCGTGGCATCCACCACTAACCGGCGGTTACGCGCCAGGCTTTGCTGTTCGGTTTCATTGCCGCCAAACAGCGTATGGAAGGTGTAATGGTTGCCGACGTTGTGGAAGCTGATGCTGCTGATCAGGCGGTGAACGTCCACGGTGGTGACATGCGGATCAAACTCTCCGCTCTGTTTTCCGCGTATCAGTACCGCATCCAGTACATCCAGCGCGCTTTGGTTCAGCGTTTTTATCGTCTCTGACTGGCGAATATAGCGGCCACGCATCAGGTTCTCACTGCAGATCAGCCGCATAAAATCGGGATGCGAAATGTGATAATCGAAGCTGGCTTCCGCCAGGCGGGCAATGGCCATGCCTGGTGACATCTCGGCCAGATTCAGGCCGGTCTCATGCTGGCGGATCTCGCGATACACCAGGTGCAGAACCTCGATATACAGCTGCTCTTTATTAGTGAAGTGATACACCACCATTCGCTTGGTGGTCTGTGCATCCTCGGCAATCTGCTCCATACGTGCACCCTGCAAGCCGAATTCAGCAAAGGTGGTGAGGGCGCTGGCAAGGATGCGTTTCTTTAACCCTTCCGGATCGTTTTTACGTTTGGCGGGGGCTGGCATAGTGAATCTATATCCATCATTTTCAGTGGAAACCGCCGCCAGAGTAGCGCCTGAGGCGCAGATTTACAAATAGTGCCTCGCAAAATCGCCGTCAGCAAATAGCCAGATAAAGCGGTCTGCGATAAAATAATTGTTCACATATTGTGACCATGAAGGGATGTCTGTATACTTTGCAACCATGATAACGAAGAGGGATCTATGCATGTTATCTCAAGACGACCGTTTATCGAGGCTGCCCGCTGCTATCCGAACGCAGCACTCTCGCTTGATGATATCTGGAGGGTACTGAACTCAAGGGATTACATTACACCTGAGCAGTTGAAAGCCCAGTTTGCCTCACTGGACAGATTCAAGTATCGGCGTAAATGGTGGGTCATCAATGCCGCAGGGAACCACCTGCGCATCATTACCTATATCAAGTTTGAGACACAAAATGTATTTATTAAGCATATTGTTATGCACGATGAATACGACAGGTTAACGGACTACTATCGGAGGCACCCGGAATGAGGGTTGCAGAAAAAAAATTTCATACCGCACTCAGTGCCAGTGCTGCACTGATTCATGCGATTCCTTTCCTTGGTCGTCAAGCAACCACACATGATTATGAAGAGGCACTGGTGCTGGTGGAGTACCTGATCGATCACGATGATGAAAATCCACTGATCGATATTCTGGCGAAGAAAATTTCCGCCTGGGAAAATGTTGCACCGGCATTCGCGGATTTTAATGCGCGTATTGATGCAACACCGCGCGAACTGGCAGTACTGCGGGTTTTAATGGATCAGCATGGCCTGAACCAGAGCAGCTTCCAACAGGAGATTGGCAGCCGCTCGCTGGTGAGTATGATCATGAGTGGCCAGCGGGCCTTAACGCTGGAACATATGAGAGCGCTGGCGAAACGGTTCAGCATTCCGCTTGCCACTTTTATCGAATAATAGCGGGCTGACTACACTGTTGAAAACCACGGATGCATGCGCTCGGTGACGCTGGTGTGATGCTCTTTAATGCGGGTTTTCAGCTGTGCCTCCGTGGGAAGCGGGCGGCCGCGTAATACCGCCTCAGCAGTGGCACCAAAGGTGATAATCCCCCGGGTGGCGATGTCGGCGGCGGCAACATATCCCGCCAGTGCATCCTGCTCGCCGCTGCTTTCTTCCGCCTTCTGGCGGCAACTCACCAGTAATCCTTCCAGCGCCCGGTACAGTTCACGCGCTTCACCCAGCACCGGGATCTTACCGCTGGAATCATTCAATACCTGCTCAAGCCGGGTAAACACCGCGGCATTATCGCCCGCGCTGAACAGGGTCTCCAGCGTTTGCTGCCAGTGGTGCCAGGTGCGGACAAACAGCGCATTCTGCACCAGCGGCAGGCTGGCATGCTGCCAGCGAAAGTGCTCACTCAGATGGCTGACACGCTGCTGCAGCTCACAAAACTGGGCTTCATTCACCAGCGCGGCAGGAACCACTGGGTTAAGCGCAGCAATAAAAGCGGCCACTTCATCTTCGGTTTCTGGGGTGATCAGCGGCAAAATTTTTCGCTGTTGCAGGAGCTTAAGCTGGCTGAGGTCATAAAACGCTGCACTGACCCGTTCTCCGGCCAGTAATGCACGATTAATGGTATGAATTACCTCTGCTGACTGCACCCGGGAACGTTGTTCCAGCAGGGCGCTGTGCAGTTGGCCGTAGGCAGGGGATGGGCTGAGTTCAGTATTCATCGGGCGCCTCACGGTGATGAGAATCCGGCCCGTAGCCGGGCAGTGCCACAGAGTATGGCAGAATCTCAGCCACCCATCAGGCCGGGCGGGCTTTCTCGCGCCGCCACTGCGTAGGGGAGCAGTGAAAATGTTGCTGAAATACCTTGGCAAACTGCATCTGACTGGTGTAACCCAATGAATAGGCTATTACTTTTATTGGCAGGCTGGGGTCAGAGAGCAGCGAAGTGGCCACCTCCATCCGCAGCAACAACAGATACTGTTTCGGACCATAGCCGAACTGCTGCTGAAACAGGCGGCTGAGATAGCTGCGGTCAATATTGCAGTGGTCTGCCACCTCGCCAATCGCGAGATTACGGTGGTAGTGGCGTTCAATAAACTGAATGGCACTGTCCAGGTGTTTATTTCCGCAACGGGTTTCCTCACCGTCCTCGTGGTGCGCGTTGGCGATTAATGCATCAAGAAACAGGCAGGTTAACCCGGCGATACGCAGCGAATGTACCGGGTCCTGCGCCACCAGTTGTCGCAAATAGGGGTAGGCAGGGCAGGGAGAAAGCGTCTCTTTTGGCCGATACAATGGCATGTCACGGCGTAACCCGCATTTTTCCAGGCTTCTCAACGCAATCAATCCATCCAGTTCCACCCACATATATTCCCATGGCCGCTGTTTATCGGCGGTGTAGGTGGTGATCTCATGCGGATGGATAAGAAACGCCTCCCCCTGACGCACGGGCCAGCGCCGATCGCCGCTAAACAGCGTCCCGCCGCCGCGTATCACATAATGTAAAAGATAGTGCTGGCGCACTGCGGGGCCATAGCTGTGCTGGCTGGCGCAGACTTCATGCCCGTACTGATAAATGTTCAGACCGAACTGGGCAATGTCATCGGGGTGAATATCTTTCTGCATGGCATCTTCCTTTTATTTTTCAGCTCATTACAGCAGTGAATTGTCAGCTGGTTGCGTGAAATAAACCCGGATTGTGACATTGCACCGTTATTTTGCTCGTCGGGGACGGTAATTAGCGAGCCAGATCACAGTTCGATTTGGCGGTCGTTTTTCACCATATCAATGTCAAAAAATGACATAGGCAGCCGTGCGCCTGCTGCCTAAAGTGAGTGCAACTTCACCTCATGGATTCAAAAGGGCACAACAATGAAAATTACGTTTCTCGGAGCAGGCAGTACGGTATTTGCGAAGAATGTACTGGGGGATATTCTGGCAACGCCCGCGTTGCAGCAGGTGGATATCGCCCTGTATGACATTGACGCTGAACGGCTTAATGACTCCTGGCTGATGCTGAATAATCTCAATGCCAATCTGTGCCAGGGCAAAGCTCGCATTGAGAAATACGCCGGCGTGGAGCAGCGCCGCCCTGCGTTGCAGGGGGCCAGCTATGTGATTAACGCCATCCAGGTCGGCGGCTACGATCCCTGCACCATTACTGATTTTGAGATCGCGAAAAAGTACGGACTGCGCCAGACCATTGCCGATACTCTCGGTATTGGCGGGATTTTCCGTGCATTACGCACCATTCCGGTGATGCTGGATTTCGCCCGTGATATGGAAGCGGTGTGCCCGGATGCCTGGCTGCTGAACTACACCAACCCGATGGCGTCGCTGACCGGTGCCATGCTGCAACACACGGGGATTAAAACCGTTGGCCTGTGCCACAGCGTGCAGGTTTGTGCTGAGACACTGCTGAAGTCCGTTGATATGTCGATGGACGGTGTGAAATGGCAGATTGCCGGTATCAACCATATGGCGTGGTTGCTCAATATTACCCGTGATGGCGAAGACATTTACCCGGAGATCAAACGCCGCGCGTTGGCCCTGACGGATAAACATGACGATATGGTGCGTCACGAAATCATGCGCGTCTTTGGCTATTACGTCACCGAGTCCTCCGAACATAATGCGGAATATATGCCGTACTGGATCAAGCGCAACTATCCCGAGCTGATTGAGCGTTTTAATATTCCGCTGGATGAATATCCGCGTCGCTGTATTGAGCAGATCGACCGCTGGCATCAGCAGCGCGATAAGCTGACGCAAAACGAGAACCTCAGCCATACGCGCAGCCACGAGTACGCGTCGTGGATGATTGAAGCGATGGAAACCGATGTGCCGTATAAGATTGGCGGCAACGTTCTGAATCACGGGCTGATCACCAACCTGCCGTCCCAGGCCTGCGTAGAGGTGCCGTGTCTGGTGGATGGTCAGGGTGTGACGCCATGTTATGTCGGCGACCTGCCGCCACAGCTGGCGGCGCTTAACCGCACCAATATTAATACCCAGCTGCTGACCATTGAGGCCGCCATCAGCCATAAAAAAGAGCATATCTACCATGCTGCGCTGCTTGACCCGCACACTTCTGCTGAACTGTCGATTGATGACACGGTGAAGCTGTGCGACGAACTGATCGCCGCTCACGGTGACTGGTTACCCACTTACCGTTAATCCCTGAAACGGGTACAGCGCTTTGGCTCGTGGCGGCCACTTACGGTCGCCATTTACGATGACACTGGCAGGGATTAATCACGATGACAGTTTCGGTAAAAACAAAAATCAGCTACGGGCTGGGGGCATTCGGTAAGGATTTTGCCATCGGCATTATCTATATGTATCTGATGTACTACTACACCGATGTGGTTGGGGTATCGGTCAGTATGGTGGCCTCACTGTTCCTGGTGGCGCGCATTCTTGATGCCTTCTTTGACCCGGTGATGGGCTGGATTGTTGAGCGCACCCGCACCCGCTGGGGCAAGTTTAAACCCTGGATATTGATTGGTACGCTGAGCAATTCGGTGGTGCTGGTCTCCGTTTTCTGTGCGCATAACTTCGAGGGCGGTGCGCTGATTGCGTGGATCTGGGCGACCTATCTGCTGTGGGGTTTTACCTATACCCTGATGGACGTGCCGTTCTGGTCGCTGGTGCCCTGCATTACCCTCGACAAACGGGAACGTGAAGCGCTGATCCCGTGGCCGCGTTTCTTCGCCAGTCTTGCGGGTTACACCACCGGGGTGATCGGTCTGCCGCTGGTGAACTACCTGGGTGACGGCAACAAAGGGCAGGGGTTTATGCTGTTCTCGCTGATCCTGGTGGTGTTCTTTATCCTCTCTGCGATCATCACGCTGCGTAATATCGAAGAGAAATACTCTTCCTCTGCCGTGCCGAATGCGCCAGAGCAGACCACCATTAAAGCCGTACTCAGTATGATTTTCCGCAACCGCCCCTTGTTTGCGCTGCTGCTGATGGCGCTGGCCTGGAATCTGGCACATAACGTGATCACTGCGTTTGCCATCTACTACTTCACCTATGTGGTGGGCCGGGCAGAGCTGTTCCCGTGGTACATGATGTATGCCGGGATCGCCAACCTGATCGCCATCCTCTGCTTCCCGAAACTGGTGGCGCGCTTCTCACGGCGGGCGATCTGGATTAGCGCCTCGGTGCTGCCGGTGATGAGCTGTCTGCTGCTGCTGGTGGTGGGCATGTATGCGCCACAGAGCGCGACGCTGATTTCACTGTCCGGGATTCTGGTCAACATTGGCGGGGCGTTCTTCTGGGTGATGCTGGTGATTATGGTCGCGGATACCGTGGATTATGGCGACTACGCGCTGGGCGTTCGCATTGAAAGTATCGCCTTCTCGGTGCAAACCATGGTGGTGAAAGCCGGTGCCGCGTTTGCCGGGCTGCTGATTGGCGTGATGCTGGGTGTGGTGGGGTATGTTCCGGGCGCGCAGCAGTCAGCCAGCACCATCATGGGGATGCAGGGGATTATGATTGGCCTGCCGCTGGTGTTCTTTGTTCTCACGCTGTGGATCTACCTGCGTCACTACAAGCTGGATGGCGAAATCCTGCATGAAATGCAGCGGGCCTTACAGCATAAATATGGCGAAGGGCAGGGGGTGATGACGGCGCAGGTCAGGCCGCTGGAGAGTGACGCTGAGGGCAGATATGCATCTGAGACGTTGAATCCGGGTCACCTCAAACCGTAGGGGGTACCCTTTTCTCCGGTCGCCCCGTGGTAATGGCCTGCCGATGGTGCAGGTCAAGGTCCAGGTCAACGTCAAGGGCGTTTCGCTTTCCCGCTGCGCGGGCTGAGCGACCCAGGGTGGGCAGTCGCCCCCACCCTGGGGACCCGGGCTTGCGGCTGGCGCTGCGTCCACTGCGTGGATGCCTTCGCAAGCGCGGTTCACCGACGGACTGGTCGTGACGGCACATCCCTGTGCCGGCTCTCCCTCTCACCGCCGTCCTGGCGGTTCGTCCTGGTTCACTGTGCTTCCTCAGCGCTGCTGAATGCCGCCTCAACGTCAAAACCCAGGTCAACACCCAACCCGAAAACAACTCAGGGCGCGTAGATACCGTCTTGCCCGTAATGTTGAGCAGGACGCCAATCCGGAGTTACGGGGCGATCGGAAAAGATGATCGCCCCCTACGAAAGATCGCCATGCAGTCGGGGTTTTAAAATTTACAGCGAGCGCTATCTTGCGGGGATGGGGCCAGTTTGAGGTAAGCCGGACGTCACGCGACAGGACGTCGCGTGCCGAGGCCCGCAGGGAGGCGGATTTTGCCGATCCGGCGTGCTCAAACTGGCCTCAGACCTGAAGCCAGACTGCCAGCGACAAAAATGGCTGGGGATCCCTCAGTGGAAGACCTTTTTTCGGTCGTCCCGTGGCAGGCGTTATCTCCAGGTACACAGAATCCCCCGTTAAATACGGGGAATTGTAACCATAGATTGTCAATTGTAATGTTATAAAGTAACAGTTATCATCCGCAGCGCGGGCGTCAGCCTGCGTTGTTCCCTTTCTCTGGATAAAGGATTGATAACGGATGCACAAATTTTTACGCTCGCCGCTGCTGGCCCTGATGCTGGTGGCCGTTGCCGCCCCGGCCAGCGCAGCCCCTGAGCGGGTCGCCGCGCTGGTCGCCCCCTTCGAAATCAAAGGCACTGACCCGACGCTGTCTGGCGATATTTTCCTGAAAATGTCGATTGTCGAAACCCTCGTCAACGCGGATAGCGCCGGGCAGCCGCTGCCTGGCCTGGCGACCAGCTGGACGGTGTCTGACGATGGTCTGCAGTGGCGCTTTACCCTGCGTCCTGGCGTGAAATTCCATGATGGCAGTCCGCTGACTGCTGAGAGTGTGGTGAATGCGCTGGAAGTCTCACGCAGTAAACCCGGCCTGCTGGATAAAGCTCCGGTCACCGCCATCCGCGCCGAAGCAGGGCAGGTAGTGATTGCGCTCAGCCAGCCGTTTACGCCGCTGCTCAGTATGCTGGCGGAAAACCGTGCTCAGATCCTGGCGCCTGCTTCTTACGATGCCGCGCACAAAGTCGTGCAGATTATCGGTAGCGGCCCGTACCGGATGACCTCCTTGCAGGCACCGCAGAAGCTGACCGTGACCCGTTTCCACGACTACTGGGGCAAAGCCCCTGCCATTGAGCAGGCCAGCTACATGGCCGTGGGTCGCGCGGAAACCCGTGCCCTGCTGGCTGAAAGTGGCAATGCCGATATGGTGCTGAATCTCGATCCTGCCAGCCGCAGCCGTCTGAAAAACAACCGCAACGTGCAGTTGCTGTCAGTCTCGATCCCGCGCAGCGTACTGCTGAAAGTCAATGCCGGGCATCCGCTGCTGAATGATGTGCGTGTGCGCCAGGCACTGAGCATGGCGCTCGATCGTCAGGGCATTGCACGTGCCATCCTGCGTTATCCGGCGGCAGCCGATCAGCTGTTTCCTCCTTCCGTGGCACAGTGGCATAACGCCAGCCTGACGCCTCTGGCGAATCAGCCGCAGCAGGCCCAGGCGCTGCTGGCGGAGCTTGGCTGGAAACCGGGAGCAGACGGCGTGCTGCAACGTGACGGCAAGCCATTCTCCCTGACGCTGACCACCTATCCTGACCGCCCGGAGCTGCCACTGATCGCGGCGGCCATCCAGCAACAGCTGCGTGAAGTGGGCGTGCAGGTGGCGATCAACTCGACCAACTCCGGGGAAATTGCCGCGAAGCATCATGACGGCACGCTGGCGCTGGCGCTGGTGGCACGTAACTTTGCGCTGACGCCAGATCCACTGGGTACGCTGTTGCAGGATTATCCACCACAGGGCGGAGAGTGGGGCGCAATGAACTGGAGCAACGCCACGTTCAATCAGACCCTGGCCGACCTGGTGCAGGGCCGCGACCCGACGAAAAGCCAGGCAGAACGTCAGCAGTTAACGCGCATTCTGCAAACCGATCTGCCCACCATTCCGGTGGCCTGGTATCAGCAGACCGCCGCCGTGTCTAAACGTTTGAGTGGTGCCACGCTGGACCCGTTTGAGCGCACCTTCGGACTGGAAAAAATGAGGTGGGCTGAATGATACGCATGCTGGGCTACCGCTTGTTGCAGGCCGGACTGGTGGCGCTGCTGGTCGGCGGCCTGACCTTTGTACTGATGCGCTCGCTGCCGGGGGATATTGCCTACCGTATTGCGGCGGGGCGTTACGGTTATGACCGCGTTGATGCGGCGGCGGCCAGCGCGGTTCAGCAAGAACTGGGGCTGGATCGCCCGGCCTGGCAGGCGCTGGCAGACTGGTTTGTGCAACTGCTGCACTTCAATCCCGGTAACTCGCTGGTGTCCGGTGCGCCGGTGATGGAAGAAATAGGTCATCAGCTGGGGCAGACCCTGCTGCTGGCGGCCGTGGCGCTGCTACTGTCACTGCTGCTCGGCCCGCCGCTCGGCATTCTGGCCGGGCTGTCCCCCGGTGGGAAGCTGGATCGTGCGCTGCTGGCGATCTCCACCACGCTGCGTGCGCTGCCGCACTTTGTGCTGGGGCTGATTCTGGTGGTGATCTTTGCGCTCAACCTGGGGCTGCTACCTGCGGCCGGCTATGGCGATGTGCAGCATGTGCTGCTGCCCGCCCTGACGCTGGCCCTCGGGCTGGCAGCAGTGTCCAGCCGGGTGGCGCGCAACGCCATGCGTCAGGTGACTGACTCGGCCTGGTATCAGTTTGGCCGCACCAAAGGGCTGAAAGAGGGCACGCTGTTCTGGCGGCACGGTCTGCGCAACGTCAGCGTGCCGCTGGTGACGTACCTCAGCGTTCAGTTTATCTACCTGATTGAAGGCGTGATCGTGGTGGAGACGCTGTTCGCCTGGCCGGGGATTGGTCATGCACTGGTGCATGCGATTTTTGCCCGCGATGTCCCGATGATTCAGGGCACGGCACTGGTTATGGGGCTGATGTTTGTGCTGCTCAACGCACTCAGTGACGGGCTGTGTTACTGGCTCGATCCGCGAAGGAAAAACGCATGATGATGACGATAGTGCGCCGCAGTTCGCTGGCGCAACGGACTGGGGCAGCACTGTTACTGTTGCTGGTGGTGTTTGCTTTTGTGCTGCCGCTGTTGTGGCCGCAGGACCCGGTGCGGCAGAAGCTGATGCTGGCACTGCAATGGCCTGACCTCAGTGCCCCCTTCGGTTATGACCATCTGGGGCGCTCCCTGTTTGCCCGTCTGACAGCGGCGATCCGCCTGTCGCTGGGGCTGGCCTTTGTCAGCGTGCTGAGTGCGATGATCCCCGGCATTCTGCTGGGCGTGCTGGCAGCCTGGCGCGGGGGTGTGGTGGATCGTGGCGTCTCACTGCTGGCCGATGCGTTTCTGGCGCTGCCCGGCCTGCTGCTGGTGCTGCTGCTCACCGCGTTGGTGCCTGACTCGGCCGTGATGCTGTATGTCGGGATTTCTCTGCTGCTGTGGGTGGAGTATTTCCGTATCAGTCGTGCTATTGCACGCCCGCTGCTGAGCTCACCCGCCGTACAGGCATCGCGTCTGCTGGGTCTGAGTCAGTGGCTGATTTTCCGCCGTCATTTGTGGCCGGAGATGGCACCCGTGGTGCTGACCGTAGCGGCCTTTGGGGCGGCCAGCGCGATTATGGCGATTGCTGCGTTAGGCTTTGTGAGCGTTGGCGTTCGCCCACCGACCCCGGAGCTGGGGCTGATGATGACCGAGCTGCAGCCCTATTATGAAGAAGCGCCATATGCGCTGTTGCAGCCCGTGGTGGTGGTGTTTTTACTGGTGTTAAGCCTGCTGTTGCTGGCAGGCAGGGAGAAAGCATGATCCTGATGGATATTGAACAGGCGGCCGTTAGCGGCGGCGATTTACCGGTGCAGCCGCTGTCGTTTACGCTGCGTGCCGGGCAGCCGTTTACGCTGTTAGGGGAAACCGGATCGGGTAAAAGCCTGCTGGCGCAGGCGGTGATCGGCACGCTGCCCGCCGGACTGAAGGCCAGCGGCACGCTGCACGTTGATGGTCAGGCGCTGCCGCTGGCTTCTCGTCCGGCGCGTGCCTTCTGGGGGCATCGGCTGGGCATTCTGCCGCAGGAGCCGTGGCTGGCGCTGGACCCGACCATGCGTGCAGGCGAGCAGGTGGCCGAGAGCTACCGCTTTCTGCGTGGCATGAAAGCACAACCGGCCCGCGAGTCCGCCCTGCGCGATCTGGATGCGCTGGGCGTGGTCGCCGCAGCCGACCGCCTGCCGCAGGCGCTGTCCGGCGGGATGGCCCAGCGGGTGGCCTTTGCCGCGGCGCGGGCGGGTGGGGCGAACATTATTGTCGCCGATGAACCGACTAAAGGACTGGATGTGGCGCGGCGTGATGAAGTGATCGCCTTGCTGTTGCAGGAAGTACGCGCAGGCGGTGGGTTGCTGACCATCACCCATGATATCGAACTGGCCCGCCAGATCGGCGGTGAAGTGGCAGTGATGCTGCGCGGTGAAATCATCGAGCGCGGCAGTGCAGAGCAGGTACTGACGAAGCCGCAGCATCCTTATACCCAGGCGTTGCTGGCTGCCGATCCGGCTCGCTGGGCCGCACGTTTACCTGCTGCACACGCGCGTGACGTGGTGCTGGAAGCCCATAACCTGAGTATCACGCGCGGAGGCCGTCAGTTGTTCAGCGACCAGTCACTGCGCGTCCATGCCGGGGAGGTGATTGGCATTACCGGCCCCAGCGGCTGTGGCAAGAGCAGCTTCGGCGATATCCTGCTCGGGCTGCTTGCCGCTGACAGCGGGGATGTGGTGCGCGACCGCCAGTTAGCCGCGGTGAAATACCAGAAGATTTTCCAGGACCCGCCGTCGGCTTTTGCCCCGCGTGTCACGCTGCGTCAGGCATTAAGTGATGTGGTGAAACGTCATCGCCTGGACGGCGCACGCATTGCGCCATTGATGGAACGACTGAAGCTGCGCCCGCTGCTGCTGGACCGTTATCCCGGTGAGATTTCCGGCGGTGAGCTGCAGCGTTTTGCCCTGCTGCGCGTGCTGCTGCTCGACCCGGTGTTTCTGTTTGCCGATGAACCCACCTCGCGGCTGGATCTGCTGACCCAGCAACAGACCATTGAGCTGTTAGTCGAGGTCGCCGCAGAGCAGAACTGTGCGCTGCTGGTGGTCAGCCACGATGAAGCGCTGATTGACCATATCAGCCATCGGCGCATTCGTTTTGGGGAGGAGGGGATCCGTAGTGGAGGGTAACACCGCCACGGCATGGGTCACCTTTAATATTGAACGGCCCCATCGTAAACATTCATGTCAGGTCTTGATTGTGAGGGGCTGATGCTGGCTAATGTAGACTCAAAAATCTGTTTAAAAAGGATTTAGTGATGAGCATGATTGAACAATTAACCGTTAAGTACCCGGGCGCGATCGCATGGGCATTTGGGGACTCGCCAGAAATGGCAGATGAACTGGCTGAACTGGCTGAACTGGTAATTAAAGGGAAAAAAACGGCATCGTGTGGATCGCTTTCGTCGTTTAAAAACGAAGAGGGATCACCCACCATTGGCGGTTACAGCATCATCCTTAACGGCAGAGACGAACCGGTATGCGTCATCAGGACTATTTCGCTGCGTATCGTTCGCTTCTGCGATGTCGCTGAAGATCTTGCAAAGAAGGAGGGCGAAGGGGATCTCAGCCTGAAATACTGGAGGACAGAGCATAAAGCATTTTTCTCAAGAGAGGGCACATACCAGGAGGATATGGAGCTGGTTGCAGAAGAATTCGAGCGGGTTGAAGTCCTGTAGCAGGCGATTGTTGTGCCCGTCGCGTGCGCAACGTCTGTTATTACCGTCTTATTATTTTCCGGTAAACCGCAGGCGTGACGCCAGTCAGCCGGCTGAAAACACGCCGCATCACGTCCGGCCCGGAAAAGCCGCATTCTGCGGCCAGTTTTTTCACGGGCAGCATTTCTCTCTCGATCAGAAGCCGCGCTTTTGATACCCGTTCATTTTTCTGTGGACGAGTGGTTACTGCGCTTTGACATGATAGATATCAGGCCGGGTTATCGCCCATGCATAATTCGGTTTATTGACAGGCTCATAACCGAACTTTTCATACAGCCAGGGCGCGGTGGTGGTGAATAGCGTGATCCTGCGGAGCCGGACAAAAACCGGGTGACTGTGGATGGATTGCATCAGCCATTTTGCCAGCCCCTGGCCCTGATGTTCTTCCAGCACGTAGACGTCGCACAGGTAGGCAAAGGTGGCGTAATCCGTAATAAGGCGGGCAAACCCCACCTGCACCCCATGATGATAAAGGCCAAAGTTAAGGCTGTGACGGATCGCGTTCGCCACGGTATCTTTATCGATTCCGGCAGCCCACGTTGATCGGGTCAGATACTGGTGTATTGCCACCGCGTCTAACTTTTCGCTGTCGGTGCTGATCAGGTAAGCGTTGCTGTGCCACTCATGTATCGCGTTTTCGCCCATTTTTGCCTGTTTATCCTGTGACAGTTTGCGTGATTTCAACCTTATCATGGGGCGGAAGGGCCAGGGGGAAAATTCAGGAGGTGAGGGGCGGGGGAGTAAGAGGAAGCTGGCTGATCCTAATAATTAGTGTTTGAGTTACAAGAGATGTTATTTGGAAAATACGCCATAAAGTGACTTCCGATGGTATGGTTACATTCTTACCAATAAAAGGGGAAACGCTAATGATTGTAAGGACCTGGCACGGTTGTGTTCCACTAAAATATGCTGAAGCTTTTGCGAAACACCTTGAGAAAACAGGTGTAGAGCATTCAAAAAGCATATCTGGGAACAGAGGCGCTTGTGTGCGTCGAGAGACCCAGGGTGGCTGGGAGCATTTTTTTCTGGCTACTTACTGGCAAGATCTGCAATCGGTTAAGGCATTTGCCGGAGAAAGTTATCACGTCGCGGTGACTTACCCAGATGACGAAGAATTTGAACTACTTTCCGATCCCTATGTTTTCCAGCATGTCGTGGAAAACATTGTGCCGCTTTAGCTTCTTTTCCCGGGCAACCTGTCCGTTACCCAGGTTTTGTATAATATCCATACTTATTCAAATCGCTAAGGTCTGCTCCTGGCACTGAGCGAGCTGACGCAAGTAGAGGAAGGTCAGCTGTGAGCGATCAGCAGACGTTCGTAGTTGAGTCGCCATGGATTTCGCTAACAACGCCGTGTATCAATTCACTGGGAACAGGTCAACACTCGTTAGCAAATGCGGTCGTAGTCTTGCTAGCAGGTTCACTTAATTATATTGTCAAATGGCTGATGAACTAAATGTTGTTATAAATTTAGCTCTGTTTTTCAATGATGGTATTGCTCGAAAAGATCCAGAACTAGTGAGAAACCATTGGTAAGGGGCGCTGCAATGCCATACACTACAGAAAATGGATCTACATGATTTTTAACATTTTTACTGAAATAACTGTCGAATGAACCGATAACAGTATGATCACAGCAACAAATGTTTAAATGGGCCTAATGAGATTCATTAGATGGACTTAAACACATGTGGGAACCTGAAATGACCCCCATTCATGATGAAAGAATATTAACATTAGAAGATATTGAAAATGTTATAGATAGGGCGCAGGAAGATGCCATTGTAAGATTTTCAGCAGAAGCAATTAGTAAACGCCATGGGGCTCTTCGTGATGCAGCTCGGCTTCAGGCTCTTGTAACTATCGCTAAGAAATCAAAAGACCAACAATTGCATCTGAATGCAACACAGAACCAAGAGTCTACCCTGAGTGAACTATGCACTTATGCTCCTGGGCTGACAGCATTAAGGATCAATGATGCAGGGGTCAACCTTGGGGGAAGGGTGATTTCAAGAAGAAATATCCTGCCTTATGCGACAAAAAAAATGGTTGAAACAGACAATCAGGATTTTGCTAAGGTTCTTAATGGAAGGACTATAGATATTTGCTGTATTAGTGGTGCAGAACGACAATATATGTCTCCCCTTTTTACTGCAAAAAAATCCCTGGCTGTGAAATCACCAGCCGCAATGAGCAGAACAATTGTTGATATCTTAAAGTTGGTGACCACAAGCGATTTCAACCTCCTTGATTCTGGTCTATTAGATGCATTTGGTGTATTTGCCAACGAGTTGTTTAAAAATACTCAGGAACATGCTTGTCGAGACGAGTATGGTCAGGACTATATTAGTCACGTTGAGGGTATGATTACCTCCTTTATCGAAATGGATGCATCAGTTTACAAGAGGGATTATAGCGGACATAAGAGGCTACTTGATTACTGGGATTCTCGTTCAGAGAATAATGATGAAGGAACGCGTGAAAAATTTCGTTGTTTCCAAATTAGTTTTTTTGATACAGGTCCTGGCATAACGGGAAGGGCTTTTGGTGATAAATATAAAAATGCGTCATATCAGGAAGAGAGAAAAGGTCTTCTTAAATGTATAGAGAAGAATTTTTCATCTAAAAATCAAGTGGGTGCTGGGCATGGCTACCCCACAATATTAACTCAGCTTAGTAAAATTGGCGGGTTGATACGTATCCGTACGGGACGGCAATGCATATTCAACTGTTTCACTAAAGAAGATCAAGATAATTGGATGACAAATCCAACAGAACAAGTGGAATTACTTGAAGAGAAGCTAATGAATTTTGATGATTGGTCAAACAGGGAGTTATCCCCAGTTGCTGGAACAGTCGTTTCTGTAATTGTGCCTTTAAGGAAAGAAAGTGATCAGTACAGTTTATTTTAACATCGCACATGCAAGCAGTGATCATGATCTCGATCTTCTTTGTATTTATCTTTCAGATAAATCAATCCAGAATAATTCTGACTTTTATGAGCAGTTAACAGATTCAATAAGAGGTAGCAATACGCTACCTGACGCTATAATTGTTTTTTACTCTACAACTATTGAGTCGAAAGTGATTAATGCATGGAGTGATTTATCTCAAAATAAAGCTTTTTTACCAAGACTAGGTCCAGGAACTGGTATATCTGCTAAATCAATATTTTTTATCTCAATGAGTCAGGATGGGCTGAAACTAGATGGCTCGATTGGATTTAATAAAGGATCAATTTATTTAAAAGAAAGTGATTATTATAATTTATACCTTTCCGGTATGAATGGTCTTGCCGTAAAAAATAAGATATTACATGTTGCTCCCTCTGGTCATAGTTTTAGACATCCTTCAGGAACAACCAGTAAGCTATTCATTCAGGCAAAAGAAATTGCACGAAATGAAGCAGAGTTGCAATTCATTGCCAGAGGGATATGTCTTTCTTCAAAAGAGATAGCATGGAATGAGTTGAAAAGCGTGTTCATTGATTCGATGGGAATTTATGGAATAGTAAAAGAAGCTCTAAAATTTTCAGGATCAGATGCTAAAATTATTAACTTCCATTCGTATGAAAAAGTTGGAGAGATTAACGCTCCTGCAGATGACTATTTAGTTATCATTTCTGCATCTACTTCTGGTGGAATGGCAAAGTTACTCGTCAAATCTGGGTTTTCGCACAAAAGAATTATTACTCTTGCCGAGGTTAGTCTTCGCAACAAATTATGCTCCACACCAATTATAATCCCTCTTGAGAAAGATATTCAGAAAAAAACTGATTCTACTAAGAATCATGAAACTGAAATTGAACTGGTTGGGGAACAATTCACATCCAAAGCAAAGCAGCCGAGAGAAATTATTCTAGGCATCCGGCATAAACCAGATGCGCTTGAAGATGTTTTAAATACTTTTGCTTTTAATGGTCTCAATGATCTTAATACTAAGTTAGATTCATTTTCATCATCCGTTCCAGTACTAAGTTTGAAACCAGAAGCATTAATGGAATGTAAAGCATTTAATGAATGGCTTGAGGCTGAACTCAAATGGGAAGTTGCGGCTTCTATCTCTACCATTGTGTATAAAAAAGATGGTGCTTCAGAACTACTTGCTGCGAAAGTTAAAAAATTGTTGGATGAATTGAGACAGAGCAAGAAAGGTCTATCACTAATTGAAGCAGATGATTTAAAACATGACTCATTAATGGACTGTTCTGGAGTGATGGTGGTTTCTGCGTTCACAGGAGATGGCGGTCAATTAAGGCAAATAAGCAGAAGCTTAAGAGAGTATGAACCTCGTGTCATTCCTCGTCATTTCCTGACCGGCGTTGTTATTTCGCAGACAATGGAAGAGTGGAGCCGGCTTAAAAGATTCTTAGTTCAGAACGCAATGGATAGAAAATATGGTTTTTCAGCTTGGAAAACCCTACCCATAGGGCCTGACATAATGTCTGACTCCTGGAGTGATTTAACAGGCCTCGTTGCATATTTGAACTCATTATCATTAAGTGAAGATGGTCCTGTACTATCTGAAGAAGAAAGTCAATCCATTGCCTTACTTCAAAAGGTTGTTAAAGAATCAAGGAGTAGACTTCTTCCTAATACAGCTAATATCCCATTAAAGCTAACGAGTGGTTTTGTGTTTTTTTCAGAAACGCTTGAAAATAGGCTTTCTGAAATAAATCAGAGTGTTGTTTTGCTGGCAATTGCATCTGTGTTACAAGCTGCTCGAGAGCACTCAGTAGCTGAATTATGTCTTAAGTCAGATAATTATCAATCTGTAGTGCTTTCACCTGAAAATTTCCTTCGTTTTAACGATGATATCCTTCAGGCTTGCATATTAAGAGCCAGTCTTCCAAATGAAATTGACTATTCATTTGACTACGACCTGAGTTTAGTAATGAGTGAGTTTCTATTAAAGCTATTTAACCGACATAACCGTCCATACGGATATGCAGCGTTAGAGTTTGCCGCCGCATTAGCGACCGGAAAACTAAGGCTGAAAGAACAGCATTTGAAAAGTTTGATACATGATGTTTTATATCAAGGGAGGCTAGAACAAGGCTGTTTGTATGCTTTACTAATCGCAGCTAAAATCAAAAACAAGTTATAGACCAGTTCTAAGTTCTTTCAAAATTAGGTGTGCGGAGTTTCGATATACCCGCACCCTCATTTAATCCGGGTTAATCGGATGATATGAGCCAGTCAACAATATTGACTCTCGAACCCTATGCCATTTAATAACTGAACGGATTACCGGGACTGCGCTATCCGGCATGAACCGCCAGTTGCGGCGTTTCGGGCCTCACGGCTGGTGTCTGATGGCAACGTCCAACACTTGTAGCTAGCTCGCGCCGGTGCGCTCACTGCCCACTAGTCTCAGCGGCCGCTAAGGACCGGACCGGCAAAAAGCTGCCGCCCGGGGCTGTGTTCTGTCCATCACTGCTGCTCTGTTATAAATGGAATAATTTTCCTAGCGTGCTCGTATGTTAAATATCACAACTATTTTTGATCTTCAACTTTGTTTAAAATTTCGCTCTTTTGTTGCATTCTGCCCTTGTTTTCAGCCATAAGAAACATTGCAGCATTCTGCTCCCAGGAAATTTTAGATAAAAAATGATTTTTTTGAAAATGATTCTTCCAATTTACCTAAAAAGGAATCAAGCCACCAATAATACTCCCAGCCTTTAGTTGTTAGTAACGACCAAACATTAAAATCCACAGTAACCATCAATCTCACGGAATATGTTGACAATGAATGAAGTTCCTTACCTAAGGATAGCTTCTCAAAATTTCTTGGTAGATTGTCACCCCATCCTTCGAACAAAGGTCGATAATTTATTTTAAATCTTTTGGTAATAACACTTATGCTGGAGTCTCTCTCTCTTATGATCGAACTGCTTTTGGGAAGAACCATTTCAAAATGGTCAAAAATCGCGCATCCTTTGCCATGCGCATATACAATCTTACCTTTAGATGGTGAAGGACCATGGTCAATAAATTGCTCGCGTTCGTCCATGGGTCTAGAGAAAGTATCAATAAATCTATTCTGCATAAGAACACCGGGGATACTCTTTCTATCTAACATTAATAAATAATCCTCAGAAATGGACTTATTGCCATTAAAATGACTGCTTAAATGTAGCGCGAGCATTTTCAATACATAGCATTCTATTGCTTCAATATATAGGTCATTTGCTTTGCTTTTTTCATGGTTACCATGCCACCCTGAATATCATAACTAAAACCAATTGGGTTTTCAGTCCATAATTTATGGATGGCTTTATTTTCAGCACACAAACCTTTTAAGTAATGACTGACTTCCTCTGCGAAGTCATAACCTTCAATTGATATTAACTCTTTGCTTTCTATATCTAAGCAGACCACTCCTTTGATGTCATACTTTCCATTATTCCTGGGTAAGCGTTGCGTAGGAAAATTACGGAACCTAAAGTCATTAGTAGAGAGCCAACTATAACCATTGTCAAAAATGAGAGTCCGAAATATACAACAATCCCTGATGATAGTATGTTCACGCCCAAAGCAATTAAAACTGCCACAACGAAAACTTCGAGTATGTTTTTTTAAAAGACAGTAAGTCCGCTATTTTTCTATGCATTCCCCCCCCAACCTTAGCTTTAAATAAATTGGTTATCTATAACTTAACTAAAATTAGCACTTTCACTGCGATTCGATTCTTAACATTAAATCTTTTATATTATTTTTACAATCGGTTAAACATCTAGTAATGGCTTAGGTGCCGTTATTTTACGTCGAGCAAGAAAGAAGAATAGAGTTAGATGTGCTAACCTCACCCAGGTTAACACCCTAACTCTGTAGCTATGTCTGCCTTTGGCACAGGGCTGCTATTGCAGCCCTGACAACCTTAGACTTCAATCGATTCAGAGATCTCTAACGCATCATCGACTTCAATGCCCAGATAACGGACTGTGCTTTCCAGTTTCCTATGGCCCAACAGAAGTTGGATCACCCTGAGATTCTTAGTTTTCTTGTAGATAAGGTAAGGTTTTGTTCTTCTCATGGAATGAGTGCTGTAAAGCGCATCGTCGAGACCAAGTTTTGCTACCCACCCATGAAAAATCCGGTTGTATTGCCGGGTTGATATGTGCTGATTAGTACCGACCCGAGATCGAAACAAGAAGTCATTACTGTGCAAATTGCCAAGCTTTATCAATGCAGCAACAGCTTCTCTTGTCCCTTTAGTTATCTCAAATTGCACAGGGCTACCGGTTTTCTGTTGCAACACCGTTGCCCTGCTTGAAACAGAGCTGCCATATGCAACATCAGATACTTTAAGTTTTACCAGATCGCAGCCTCGTAGCTTACTGTCCAGGGCCATATTGAACAGAGCCAAATCGCGCGTCTTACCTTCCAGTTCAAGCCTGATTCGGATCCCCCAGATATGAGATATCTGAAGTGGTCTTTTTTGGCCTACGATACGGCCTTTGTTCCACGATGACGTGTTCATACTCAAATCTCCTGCATTGTGGGAGATTTGAGTATGGCTGTCCCTTTTGAGCGAGGAGCGGACGTGCAACTTATGCCCTTATCATTGAGCCAGATAAGAAAAAATATTTTTCATGCAGTTATTGAAGTCATGTTATTAAACAATCTTACAGCTATTGAACAGACATCATAATCTTCGATGTTTGATAATACTGCCAGAGTATAGGCTGCTTCCTGTGAGCGCAAAAAATATGTTTCTCTTCCAAACGTAGAACCCTGGTGACAATAAATTTTCCCTGATTTATCCTCATCGAGTTCAATGCCAAAGCAGTATGAATTATGGTCTTCAATCATAATGTTGGTGTCAGTAGTCAGGGGAAGAGGGATAAGCATTTTTCTTATCAACTCCTTTCCTCCGACCAAACCCGAAGAAAAATTCAGTCCCCATTTCATTAAATCATTAGCAGATGAGTGTACAAGGCCTGCTCCGGTAACGCCCCATGGGCTGTGAACAGGGAAAAATATATTGTTATCTTTTTCTTGATATCCGCTGACAGATTCCTTCTCCATAGAAACCCCATCGGAAACAAAGGAATCATTCATATCCAGAGGTGAAAATATTTCCTTTTTAACAAAGTCCGGGTAGCTTAGTCCTGAGACTTTTTCAACCACTTGAGCAAGTAAAATATATCCAGTATTACTGTACTCGTACCTGGTTCCGGGAGTAAATTTTAAATATTTCCTTTCGCTAATTCCTTTGATTATATCTTTGGTTTTAAATGGTGAGTAATAGTCAACACCTTTATCTTCAGCAATATCAAAAAGACACGGGAGTCCAGAGGTGTGATAGATTAAGTTTTCAAGTGTTATATTATCTGGAAGGGCTTTAACTTCTGGAATAAAGTCGAAGAGGTTGTTATTTAAATTCAGTAATCCATTTTTTTCCAGGAGAAGAATACTGAATGCTGTAAACTGCTTTGATACTGAAGCAAGATCGAATATGCTATTTTTATTGATTGGTACACCGGTCAGCATATCTTCAACACCCATGCTGAACTCGATAGTTCTGCCATCATCAAAGTGCATAAGTGCAATAACACCGGGTCTGTTAAATAATGAGTTGGTCATAATTATCCATCAAATCTGTTAGTTATTAATACATGCAATTTAATAATCAAAGAGATATTTTCAAAGAGGTAATTGTTCCTTCCTTGCAGTGTTTCTGAGTCGCGTTCGTCATACAAGCGTGGTTAATAGAGACATAATAATCGCCTTAAATACCATAATGTGTTAAATCTTTATAACTCCAGAACCGAAAGCATCTGTGGCTCGCGCGCGGTTTTCTTGTTATACAATATTCCAATGTTTGCATCTGGCACGAAGCAGGCCCTCTAAGGGTTAATATGTCCGCCAGAGCGAAGAGCGGACATAATTTGCAATACAGAAAAATCATAATCGCACTAACTCTGCCCGGGTCGAATTCGAATATCATTTAAAGGATCAATGCGAATTCTTCATAATGGACAGCTCACATCACCTTCAGGGCAGCTAAGCATGTCTTTCAGTTCTTTGGTACGTTGTTCAGTTTTTGCCTTGAGGCAGAGCCCGATATTCATTGAATTAACGGAACCTTCACGCGATGCAAAAGTCTGAAACTGACAATCAGCATCACGATATTCGATCCATTTTTTCTGGGCCTTCCGAAAAAGTGCTGTTTGTTCTCCAGAGGTGGATTTCAGAACCTGCTGATAGGTAGAATTCAATTCCTTGTCAGCTTTCTTGTAATCTGCATTCGCGCACTGGTTCATTTCAAGCTGGGTTTCTGCATTGTCACAGTCTGCTGCCGAGACCTGAGATACAGGCCAGAGAAGCAGCGAAGCAAGAATCAGTTTTTTCATAAATACTCCATTAATATGATGAACTCACGTTTAATTTGAAACGCCAGACGCAGGCTAAAGCAATGGGGGTTGCTGGTTTGCTGAATATGTCAGCAAAATTTTATCTGGTACTGAACGGCTTTTCATCTATTTTTACACGCATAAGTGCATAGGGTTTCTGGTGCATATCTTTATTCATATGAAACGCCGGCTGGCGATACGGCTGGTTCACAATAAAGTACAGATAGCCGTCTGACCTGCCCCCGGCCTGTCGCCACAGGCCTTTTTCGATTCGGCGTCCGAAACGGACACAGATACCGGTAGTTGCCGCCGACACTTCCTGAGTAAGACCTTTATTTCGTTGAGTTATGGAAAAATCGACCTGTCTGATGTTGAGCGTCACAACCTCTCCATGGGAAGAAGAAACATGACGCTAAGATTACAAACAGGCCAAAGTAATTGTCGCCTAATACCTCAGATTCAGACTGGTTATATAATAATGATATTTGCTTCTGCTTTTTTTGAATTTAGGGTTGTCACTTACTACTGCTGTTAAGAATAGCGCTTAATAAAAATGTAATATGTATCATTTCATGAAAAGAGTAAATTGTTAACAGAGTAATCATTAGCATTAAATGTCGTTTAATATCAATAATTTAGCCTAGCATTGAAAGCTTATAAACTTTCTTTTTAAATTAAAAAAACATTCTAAAACAACGAAAAACGTTTCATTACACTCCATGGTTTTTATTTTCCAGTTAATTTAACTTTAATGAAGTAGCTCATTAGCTACGGGGTGGGCCAACGATTATCTCATGTATTTATTACCTTTAAGGATGGATTATGAGACATAAAAAATTAATTCTTGCTTTAGGTGTTTTTGTCCTCTCTGCGACGCGACTTTCTGTCGCCGCACCCTTACATAACGAACCGTTTACGGATCACTCCCCACATACCTTCTTGCTTGTCGGCGATGCTAATGGCGGTGACGGCGGGAACGGGGGTTCTGGTGCCAATTCTCCTGGTGGTCCTGGAGGAGACGGAGGAAATAACAGCGCCAGCGGTAACGGGAACGGCAGTGGTAATGATAACGGTACTGGCAATGGCTCAGCTAATGGCAATGGTTCCGGAGACGGTGACGGCGGCGGTGATGGTGGCGACGGCGGTGGCGATGGTGGTGACGGCGGCGGAGCGTAATCAGGCTGCAGAATCTAACTAAAAATGGTCGCCTAATGAAGGCGGCCATTAATTAAAGGATGAAACTTTTATGTCAAAGCTACACAACACTCTGATTTTTCTTCCGCTGTCTGCAGGGCTGCTCCTTTCCCTGCCGGTATTCAGTCAGACACTCCCGCAGGACACTATCCAGCTGTCTGCCTGTGAGAGCCAGAACGGACAGGATGGGAACGGCACTTCGCCTGACGGAGAAAATGGTAAAGACGGCGTGCCTGGTACAGGCTGTCTGAACGGAGGTAACGGCGGTAACGGCTCTGCTTCAGGTGGTAACGGCGGAAATGGGGGAAATGGCGCAGGCGCCGCGAATGAAACCCATCACAAACACCACAAACATCATAAAAATACACACGGTAGCGCTAATGGTGGAAACGGTGGTGATGGTGGGTCAACAGACAATGCGCCCGGAGGTGCTGGCGGTGATGGAGGTAACAATGACCAGTCAGAACATCTGTAAACGATGCCGTACCGTACTAAGGTGCTCCACGCTGATACTGGCGGTTTTAACTCACTACGGTTATGCCTCTCCGGCATACCCGACCCCTTTTCCTGATTCCTTATCACTGATTTCTGATGGTGGAAACGGCGGGGACGGTGGTCCGGGTGAAAACGGAGGGGATGGCGGTAACGGCGGCAATGCTGGGACAGGCTCCAACTCAAATGGCGGAAATGGTGGAAATGGAGGCACAAACGGAGCCGATGGAGGGGATGGTGGCAACGGAGGAAGCGGGAATAATTCATCCGGTGGTGATGGTGGTGATGGTGGTGATGGTGGTGATGGTGGTGATGGTGGCGGCATATAATTTATAACGCAGAGGATGATATGAAAAACCTTCTCATGAAAGTTGTTTACCTCATTATTCTGACCTCAGCATTACTGAGACCTTTCATTGCCGTATTCACTGTAACGTCCTCTCTGGCGGCCGGAATATTCAGCACGGCGGCATGGGCAGACGGTGATGGTGGCGACGGTGGTGACGGTGGCGGTGAAGGAAACGGCGGAGACGGAGGGAATGCTGGCTCTGGCAGCAACGGAGATGGCGGCGATGGCGGTAATGGAGGTGAGAACGGAGGAAACGGAGGGAACGGCGGTAATGGTGACGGATCAGGTAATGGAGGAAACGGAGGCGATGCGGGTCCTGGCGGCGTCGGCGGTCAGGGTGGCAGTGGCGGGAATGAGGGAGGACATGATGGTTCTCCCGGGATTAGTGGCGCTAAATAGTTATCCGTCTGCCGTTAACGTGGTCTGCCGGAGGTTAATTACCCCGGCGACCTCATGCATACAGACTGAGCAGAAAGTAAGGCAATGCTGAGACACCGTGCTGCAGGGCCTAAACTGCGAAAGCCAGCACTGAACAAAGGGAACAGATCACTTCATTCTGGCTGCATATTCTGGCAACCGGCAGATTTTTCGGCAAATTCACAGGGCGTCATCCAGCCCGGTGCAGAATGAGGACGACTCTGGTTATAGTGTATGCGCCAGGCCCCGATTTTGCACCGTGCATCCTCCAGAGACATGAACCCGTTCTCGTTTAGACATTCCTGTCACTTCTGTTGAACGCAGATTCTGCCCCACACCGATCGCCAGGGCTACTCAGCCCTAAAGGGTTGCTTACCGGACTGAGTAGCCCTGGCTCAGGGATTAATCAATATCCTCTCCTGGCACGATGTAGACATGATGGTGCGAGTGGTCCGCTGTGAGCGAGGAGCGACGTTGAGTATTCTGCTCAACGTCACCCAGTTCAGCTCCTGGCGTTAAGATCTTCGCGAGTTGGACCTTGAAAGTAGATGCTACTTATATGGCAACTACGCGGTTGTGTCAGCACAAAACGAATCGTTTCCCAGATCGATCGTCCATTCATTAAACGTTCTCCCATTCTGGGTTGACTATCGACAGACGTATCTAACCCTGTCAATTCGAAATCCGGAGGGTACAACCCGGTAACACGGATATTTTCTTCAGGTAACTGCTGTGCCAGTTTAGTTGTAAACCCGCTAAGCCCGTGTTTACTGGCGAAAAAGGCTGGGTGGGCAATAGAATCCGTAAAATTCGGGATCCCACATGAAGATATAATTGAGACAATATCAGCATTTTCTGAACGTCTTAACCCAGGCAGCAGAGCCTGAGTCAGTAGAATCGAACCTGTCAGGCCTGAACTGACGGTATTGATAATTTCTGTGTCAGGCTGATCGTCCAATCTCCCTGACAACCACTGAGCAGCATTCAGGATTAAAATGTCTACAGGCTTGTCTGAAGTTAACAACTGTGAAGAAAACTGAGAAAGGGATTCAGGCCGGGTTAAATCACAGATATACCCTTTTGCAATGCCGCTTTCAGCAGCGATGATGCTGCAGGTTTTTTGAATATCTTCAGCCCGCCGTGCGCAAAAATCCACCTCGACGCCCTCTCGTGCCAGCCACACGCACAGCGCCTGGCCAAATCCCCCGCCTCCACCGGTAATAACAGCTCTTTTACCTCTCAGCATCTTCATTCATCCTTTTCCTGATGACTATGTGTGGATGTAGATATACATGAGAGAGTTAAGTGACATCTTTCAGTTAATGCTCTTTTTGCATGAGGAACAGAAATAAGCTGCACTGCAAATTGTTTAAGCGTGTGTCAGGGGATTAGCAACGTCCGCTTCTGGCACAGGGCTGTTGTTGCAGCCCTGACAACCTTAGACTTCAATCGATTCAGAGATCTCTAGCGTATCATCGACTTTAATGCCCAGATAACGGACTGTGCTTTCCAGTTTCTTATGGCCCAACAGAAGTTGAATCACCCGGAGATTCTTGGTTTTCTTGTAGATCAGGTAAGGTTTTGTTCTTCTCATGGAATGTGTGCTGTAAAGCGCATCTTCGAGACCAAGTTTTTCTACCCACCCATGAAAAATTCGGTTGTATTGCCTGGTTTTTCGTTATCCCACCGATGGACGTTTTCTCCCCTGGCAATCGGCGCTGAATTCAAAGGTAAGAGCATTTATTGCGTTTTTAGAAGAGGCGATTTAAGACGCTGGACGATCTAAAGTGCGCAGCGTGTTTGACGTGAAGTGAAAAATGTCAGCCCGGCTGCGCTAATCAGTAACAGGCCACTCAGTGCAAAAGCGCTCTGCCAGCCGAGGTGGTCAAACACCATCCCCCCAGTCATTGAACCCAGGGCTATAGAGAGCTGAACGACGGCAACCATGAGCCCGCCTCCCGCTTCTTCATTCCCTGGCAGCGTCCGTGCGATCCATATCCACCACCCCGTTGGCGCTGCAGTGGCAAGCATCCCCCAGCAGCCTAACAGTAGCGTAGCGGCCCAGACGCCGTGTCCGGTCAATATTAACCCCACGGCAATGGAGGCCATAAGGCAAGGGATGGCAATCAACGTCGGATAAAACCGCTTGTTCAGGAATGGGGTGATGACCAGCGTGCCAACCACCCCCATGAAACCGGTGGTGAGCAGAATCAGTGACAAACTGGACGTATTGACCCGGGTTACTGTTTCCAGAAAGGGGCGCACATAGGTAAATAACGCAAACTGCCCCATAAAGAATAATCCGCAGGCCAGTAAGCCCGTTGTCACGATAGGGTGCCTGAAAAGACGAAACACCGATCCGCGCGATGCGTCACTTTTATTGTTGTCCATGTTGGGCAGGCTAACCCACTGCCAGATGAAGGTCACAACCGCGATTGGGACCAGGCACAGGAAAGCGCCGCGCCATCCAATGCTTGCCCCAAGATAGCTGCCAAGCGGCGCCGCCACGACAGTCGCCAGCGCGTTACCGCCATTAAAAATGGCTAACGCACGGGCGACCTGATGCTTTGGCACAAGGCGAATAGCCGTTGCCGCAGACATTGACCAGAACCCACCAATCGCGATACCAATCAGGGCTCGTCCTGCCATATAAACCAGGTAGCTGGAGGCCAGGCCGATAATGGCTCCCGATATTGCCATCAGAACCGTCATCCCCAGCATCAGATGCTTACGATTAACGTTTCCGGCAAGGCCAGACAGTGTCAGGCTGGTCAGGACCGCAAACGCACCGGAAATGGCAATTCCCAGGCCCGCCAGCCCCTCCGTTACGCCCAGGTCTGTGGCTAAAGGCGTCAGTAAACTGACCGGCATAAATTCTGATGCAATCAGTACAAACACGCACAAGGTCATGGCAAAAACGCCGTTCCAGTGTGCAGGTTCTTCATGTTGTGGTGTTTTAAGACTCAGTGTGGACATTATCAGCATCTCTGAAGATCGCTCCGGCTCTGTTAAGGCAAACCGGGACGGACGCTATTCACAGAATAACGATCAAGCATCAAGGCCACCTTCACGATGTGGGTGGCCTTTGACGGGTTGAGGAGGACGGTTTTTATTTCAAGCTGGTTTTGAAGAACTGTTCAAAACGGACAAACGGTATCTTACCGGCGACATTGTCGTATAAATCCACATGGTTGGCCCCAGGGACAATCACCAGTTCTTTCTTGTTACTGCCAACGGCTTTATAGGCATCCTCTGCAAAATAGCGCGAGTGTGCATTTTCACCTGTCACGATCAACGTTGGGATCGTGATTTCCTTTGCATAGCTCAGCAGCGGCATATTCATAAAGGATAAGGGCGTTGTCGCCGTCCATGCGCCAGTGGAGTTCACGGAACGCTCATGGAAACCGCGCGGCATCCGGTAATAATCGAAAAATTCTTTGAGTATCGGGTTTGGATTTGCGGGTAACGCTTCCGGCAGAATACGCGCTGAAGTGCTTACGCTACCGTTCTTATCCACATAAATATCATGACCGGCGTGTGCGATAGTGCCGTTTTCCGCATCCTTCCAGCGCTGCTCATTAAGATACTGCAAAACGGCGCGGCGATCGGCAGTTGAATAACGGTCTTTGCCCTCGCCAACGCCATGCCCCATCGCCCGGCTCATATCGTACATCACGCTGGTGGCAACCGCTTTAACGCGTGTATCCATGGCTGCCGCGTTCAACGCCATTCCCCCCCAGCCACAGATGCCGAGTAAACCGATGCGGTTGCGATCCACCTCTTTTTGTAACCCAAGGAAATCAACTGCGGCACTAAAGTCCTCGGTGTTGATATCCGGAGAGGCGACATTACGCGGGTAGCCACCGCTTTCGCCGGTATAAGAGGGGTCGAATGCCAGTGTCACAAATCCCTGTTCTGCCAGCGTCTGCGCATACAGGCCGCTGGATTGTTCCTTCACCGCGCCAAAGGGACCACTCACGGCAATCGCAGCCAGTTTGCGTTCCCCTCGATTTTTGGGCAGGTAAAGATCCGCGACTAACGTGAGCCCATACCGGTTCTGGAATGACACTTTGCGATGATCAACTTCACTGCTGAGAGCGAAAGTTTTATCCCATTTTTCTTCCATTGAAACGGGGGCATTCGGATGGGCTGTGTCAGCATAACTCATCGTTGTTGTTCCTGATATTGATGCGCATAGCAGTAGGGCTGGCATTGCGGCGGTCAGTTTACGGGTGAAAACGCGCATTAAAAACTCCCCTGAAAACATGAGACAGGTACAGGTTTCATACGGACAACGCTGCGGTGTGTGATATCAATGTGCTGATTATAATGGGCATAAATAGTGCTGATTAGCCGGGCTAAAATGCTAAGATTAATATCATTTTGTTATGAATTCAGAGGCGGTCGTGGCGGCACCTTTGGCCAGATACGCTGAGGACACACTGATGGCGAAACGCGAGAACTATAATGATCTCTACTTGTTTATGCTGGTCGTGCGAGAGGGGAGTTTTACCGCCGCAGCGCGTCGGCTTGGGCTGGCACAATCAGGGATCAGCCGCGCTGTGCGCGAACTTGAAGAGCGGTTAGGGATACAGCTTCTGGTTCGAACCACGCGCAAATTATCATTGACGCAGGCAGGGGAACGGCTCTATCAGACCGTAGAATCCGGGTTTGATGCTTTAGATACGGGCCTTGCAACACTGGCATATTATCGGAGTATCCCCTCGGGTACGGTACGCATCAATGCCAGCCAGCATGCTATTGATAAAGTGCTGCTACCGAAGCTGGCCGTCTTTAAACAACGCTATCCGGATATCGAACTTGAGCTGATCAGTGAAAGCCGGTTTGTCGATATTATTGCTGAGAGATTCGATGCCGGTGTCCGTCTCGGGCCGGAGGTGGGCAGTGGCATGGTGGCGGTACGTATTACCCCGGATATGGAGATGGTCGTGGTGGGCACGCCCGAGCATTTTCGTCGCTATGGTTTTCCACAAACCCCGGCTGATTTAGTGATGCATCCCTGCATTGCCTACCAGTTTGCCGACGGCAGTCTGTACCAGTGGGAGCTTAATCAGGACGATAAAAAGATCACGCACCGGCCACAGGGACAATGGGCCTTTTCTGACAGCTATATGGAAGCAAAGGCAGCCAGGCTGGGGCTGGGACTGGCGTATGTCCCTGAGGAACTGGTGGCTGAGGATTTGGAGCAAGGGACGCTTATCAGAACCTTACGGCCTTACAGCCAGCGGATGGAAGGTTCGTTCCTTTATTATCCTCATCGCAATGTGTCACCTGCGCTCAGAGTGGTCATTGATACATTGAAAATCTGATGTGTCGCTAACCCGTCCCCTGTATGAGGACGGTAGCGCTGAGTCACCCGGAGATGCGTCGTGTCCGGGCCTTAATCTGGCAGGAGGATATGGGCACAGGGAAGGGCTCAGTGACCGTGAACCGTTAATCCGACCAGCCGGATAACAATCGGACGCACAACGAGTATGCAGACAAAGGCAGCAGGCATGGCAACCTTGTACGCATTCATCACACTTTCCATGTAATGTGGCCCCATGCCAAATTCCGCGAGAGTGATGACCAGGCTCATCATAAATGCCATGATGGTCGCCATATAAAGCGCAAAGATGTAGGGTGAAGTGTGCTTTGGAAGGCGCACGCGTGGGGTATTCCTGGCGACAGCATTCGTCATTACATTATCCTGTTTTATCAAGGGAGGGGGAAACGGCCACTAACCTAACAAGCTAACCAGGACGGCGGTAGAGCCGTTATGCTTTAATCATTATTAAGTAAAAGTGACGAATGAGGCATTGGGAACACTATGGATCTGTTGGGGCTGATGAGTAATTTTATCCGCGTGGTGGAGAACGGCAGTATCGCCGCAGCGGCGCGTGCCAAAGGAATGAGCCCGGCGGCGGTGAGCCAGAGCCTTTCCCGGCTTGAGGCTCATCTGGGCGTGCGTCTGCTATCACGCACCACCCGCAGCATGACCTTAACCGAAAGTGGTCAACGTTATTTCGAGAAAGTACGTCACATTCCTCATGATATTGACCTCGCCTCGCAGGCTGCTGCCATTGAAACCAAACCGCAGGGCCCACTTTGTATCGCGACGACGGCTGCATTTGGTCGGTACGTCATTGCTCCACTAATGCCTGCGTTCAAAGCGTCTTACCCTGATATTGATATCGAACTGATCAGTACCGATCGTAACGTCGATCATCGTCTGGAAGGCGTCGACGTCAGTATTCGTATTGAGGCGCAGCTCAACGATCAGCTGATTGCCAGAAAAATCGCCTCATTACCCTTTATATTCTGCGCCGCCCCCGCTTATCTGGCGCGTGCGGGCACTCCCCGGACTCCCGAAGAACTTAGCCAGCACGCCTGCCTGGTTTTTCGTTATCCCACCGACGGACGTTTTCTCCCCTGGCAATTTATCGTCGATGGACAACCTGTTAACGCGAAACTTAATCCCGAATTTGTCAGTGATGATATTGATATCATTGCAAAAATAGCAGAAAGCGGCGGAGGGGTTGCCCGTCTGGCAAGCTTTATTGCCCAGCCGTTAATCGACAAGGGGCGACTCACCCCTTTATTCTGCTCAGGCCTCAGCGGTGAGAGCGACATCGCGTCTTCACCGATGAATATTTATGCCTGCGTCAACGAACGTTCGGCGCTGAATTCAAAGGTAAGAGCATTTATTGCGTTTTTAGAAGAGGCGATTTAAGACGAAACGTCGGAGGATCGCACAGCAGAATCGGTCAGTGTGGCCCTCACATGAGGAAGGCTTTGCGGATAATTCTGCTGAATAAACTCAATCATCTTTTCCCGCACGTGGCAGCGTAAATCAAAGGCCGTGGGGGAATTCTGTGCCGTCATTAATAATCGGATCGTCATGGTTTTGTCAGTCGTATCGGTGACCTGGAGCACCTGAGTCTGTTGATCCCAGAGCTTTGTTTCACTGAGGACTTTTTCAAAATATTTACGCAGAGGATCTAATGGCATGGAATAATCAAGGTAAAGAAAAACAGAACCTAATATTTGTGCGTTATTACGCGTCCAGTTCTGGAAGGCGTTTTCGGTAAAGTAGGTGATGGGCAGTACCAGTCGGCGCAGGTCCCAGATACGCACAACAACATAAGTCAGATTGATCTCCTCAATCCATCCCCATTCATTTTCAACCACCACGGCATCATCAATTTTTATCGGTTGCGTGAAGGCGATCTGAATGCCGGCAAACAGGTTAACCAGCGACTTCTGCAGGGCAAAACCAATGATGATCCCCGCCACCCCAGCACCGGCCAGGATTGTGGTGCCGAATTTTCGAACCCCAGGAATACTCAGTAACACCAGGGAAAGACAGAATAGCACCAGTAATACGATAGCGACCTTTTTGACATACATTATCTGCGTGCGAATTTTACGGGCGCGAAGATTATTTGAAAGGTTAATGTCATAGCGAATAAAAAGCATATCCTGCGCGACATTAGTCAAGCGGATTAAAATAGAGCAAAATGATAATATAATAAATATATTAATGACTGTACTTATAAAAGAAAGTGAGTTCGGATTAACATTAATATAATTAACCCCTACATTGATTAACAGTAAGGGGATGAAAAGAAACATTGATCCACGAAGATGCTTTTCAAGTGATTTGAAGAGCTTTCTGTCACGACTCTGCCAGTATCGGATGAATCTTAAAAGTATAAATCGGGCCAGGAAACCCACTGCAAATGAGAGCGTGACGAGCAATACAGCAGGCACCCATGATGGAGCACCAGATAACTCACCGAATATCATTGGCATTCTTTTTCCCTTATCTTCCGCCAACAACCCATTGGTTGTCAGGTCAGTAATAAAACTCAGTAACCGCTCTCTTCTCAGTGATCTGCGGATGAAATGGTGAATACATGAGTGTATGAAAAATTGAGTGTCCTGACTGTCTTAACACAAAAAAACGTTGAAAAGAAAACGATTTTTGTGGGGCATCAGCGTGATCCAGCTCACCCCCGCATTCAGCAGTATGTCCGCCCAGGATGGCCTGCTTAACTTGCCTGACCCGCCGCTTTGGCAAACAGACGCACATCTGCTGCGCGGGTGATCGCCGTGAGTGTTTTGATGGTCGGGTTCCCTTTTTCGGAAAGCGTGCGGTAAAGTTGCTCACGGGACAGACCGGACTTAGCCGCAATTTCACCGATGCCGCCACGGGCATTGACCACGTGGCGCAGGGCGGTCAGAAAAGCACCGACGCCACCGTCTTCATAAATATCTTCCAGTGCTGTTTGCAGGTAAACCTGCGCGAATCCGGGATCCTCACGGAGCATGTCGATAACGGCAGTATCATGTTCAATTGCTTTACTGTGCATATCTTTACCTCGTCAATGGTGATATTTCATCCTTGATAATTCTAACTGTAGTTTAAATACAACAGACAGGCAAGTGACTACCTCGCAAGAAAAGCTGTACACGAATAAGTACAAATAATTGTTTTTTTTGAAATAAAAAAATCGCGCTGAATTTCAGCGCGATTGACGAGTTCAATGCAGGCAGTTTACTGCGGATGATATTCGATATTGATCGGCTCATCCGGCAGCTTAGTAAAGGTGCGGATAATGTAGTGATAGTCAGCGGTCGGATTCGTCTGGCTGAACTGCTGCGGGTAGAGGTCCTTCGCCAGCATCTCAATGCCGATAATGTTGTACGGATGGTTATAGAAGTGGTGATACACCGCCGCCACTTTGCCTGCTTTTACCGCCGGAATATCTTTCACCCCGGTACGATTGCGCAGGTTGTCAAAGCTGGCCTTAATCTCGCTCACCTCGGTGTTGTAACCCAGCGGGATCACCGGGCTGGTTTTACCCCCGCGCTTCGAGCCACTCATCACGTAGTAATCCGGGTTCAGGTTGATGACCTTTTCCACCGCGATGGTGCCGCTGGTGCCGGGCAACAGATCGGAACCGATATTTTTCGCGCCGGTAGCTTCTATCAGCGCGCCCCAGCCGTTATGGCCGTGGGTGAAGCAGCACTCACCGCCGCCGCCTATCCCGGCAATCGGCTCAACGAATACGCTCGGTTTAGGTGATACGTTTTTGACCGCGGCCTGAATGGCGTTGAGTTTCTGGGTATAAAAATCGGTGTAGGCGCGGGCATTGTCTTCCTTATTCAATACCTTGCCCAGCAGGGTAATGCTGGCCGCGGTATTCTGTACCGGGTGCAGCTCATCATCAACAAACAGCACCGGGATATTCAGCGCACTCAGTTGAGTCAGTACCCCGGTCTGTTTCAGCGCCGGTTTGGCGCGCAGCTGGGCAATCATCAGGTCTGGTTTTTTGGCGATCACCGTTTCAAGGTTGACCTCACCCTGGTCAGAAAAGCCCATATCGAGGATTTTTTCCGCGTCCGGCCAGCGTTTTTTTAGCAGGTTCCAGCTACCGGTATCCTGCTTTTTCATCAGGTTGTTCCAGGAGACGACACGCTGGAAAGGGTTGTCACGGTCAAGTAAGGCGAGGCTGAGGATTTCACGTCCGTCCTGGAGGATCACCCGCTGCGGTTCATGGTTGATGACCACTTTTTGCCCGTCCATATCGGTGACGGTCAGCGGGTAAGTGGTGGCGAATGCCAGTGAAGGCAGCGTCGCCAACAGCAGAGCGGGTAAGGTTTTCAGCGTTGTCATGGTACAAATATCCCGGCCAGTTAATAAACGATAATTGTTATCATTATTATTGGCCGGAGAGTAAACGAAAGTTAAACAGAATGTAAACGGCGCACCCGAAAATCGTGACGGGATTTGTCAGGATGGGGTTTTAAAGCGGCGCGGCTTCTCACGACGAAAACCCAGCCCGATGATCCAGCCGAAAACATAAGGCAGGAAAGGAAAGCGCTTGATGATACGCGGCAGCGGGCTGGATTCGCCCTCTTTGCGTTTTTTTCCGCTCATTTTGATCTGGATAAATTGCGTGGCGCAGGTCGGGAAATGGCGGCGTTTTTGCACTTTTTGCAGCAGGCGCAGGCTGACTTTCCCCTGGCGTAACGCGGGCGTCAAAATGTTGGCGCAGGCAACGGCATCCTGGATCGCGAGGTTGACGCCAACGCCGCCGATAGGCGACATCGCATGGGCGGCATCCCCGATGCACAGCACGCCGGGCTTCATCCACGCATCCAGTCTGTCGATGCGGATATCGAGTAGCCTGACCTGCTGCCAGTCGGTCATCTCTGCCAGCCTGGCGGCCGGAAAGGGCGCCACGGCGGCAACCTGCTGTTTAAACGCCTCGATTCCTGCGGCCTTCATTGGCCCGAACTCACCTTTGGTAATGGAGTAGCCGCACTGCCAGAAACTGCCGCGATCGAGCATGATAAAGTTTTGTTTGGGGCCTTTGTGGCCCATATTCCATTCCGGGTCCTCATCGCGTTTATCCAGCGGGAACCACAGCACATCGCGCGGCGATCCAAACGAGCGACCGGTCAGCCCGGCCTGCTGCCGGACCAGCGAATGCCGTCCGTCACAGCCGATCACCAGCTGTGCGTGGATGTCGCAGGTGCCGCTGTTGCTGCTGGCGCGCACGCCGCATACGCTGCCATTGTCATACAGTAATTCGCTGAATGCGGTGGACTGGCACAGGGTAAACGCGGGCAGGGCAGACGCTTTCGCCGCCAGAAAATTGAGGAAGTCCCACTGTGGCATAAAAGCAATAAAGCGGCATTTCACCGGCAGGCGGGAAAAATCGGCCAGCGTGACCTCTTCACCCCCTACTTCTGCCTGTAAACGCGGGGCACGCTGATGAGGCAGGCTGAGTAACTCCTCCAGCAGGCCCAGGTGATGCATGATTTGCAGCGTGGAGGGGTGGATAGTGTCACCCCGGAAGTCGCGCAGAAAATCGCCGTGTTTTTCGATCACGGTCACCTGCACGCCTGCGCGCGCCAGCAGATAACCCAGCATCAGTCCGGCCGGGCCGCCGCCTACGATACAGCAGTCAGTGGTGATGCGTTCAGGGGACGTTGCGTTCATGTTGGCTCCGGGTAGGTAATCGCTGGTTTATGGTAATGGTTATCATTATCTTTGGCGAGCGGTGATTTGCGCAGATTGGCTGGAACTGGCGACCCGGAACTGAAGGTCCATCATGACAGATTAATGCCTGCGAAGGGTTCGACCTTTTACCGGTCGAACCCTGTTGAGGGGGTGCGTCAGGGTTTTAGTCGATTAGCGCAACTCAACTGCATACTGCGCAACGGGCGTGATCTTCTTAATCAGCTTATTCTTCAACAAAAACTGTTCGTAAGCGTCATACCGTTTCACGTCCAGTGCCGCCGGGTCTCTGGCAAACAGCGGCAGGGTTTTCTGCCACGCCACATGGTTCAGCTCGGTATTCAGCTCCGGGTGCGCTTTGGCGAACACCTGCCAGCTCTCTTCCGGGTGGGCCTGTAAATAGTCGTTGCCTTTCTTCAGCGCCGCGAGGAATTTCTTCACCTTCGGTTCATTGACGCTATCGCGATTCGCCACAATCACCAGCTCGTCATAGGCCGGAACGCCGTAATCCTCAACGTTAAATACCACCGGATCTTTGCCCTGTAGCTTCAGCTCTTGCGCTTCAATATTGCGGTAACCTCCAATCACCGCATCCACCTGCCCGGCCAGCAGGGCGCTGGTCAGCTGGAAGTTAACGTTGACCAGCTTAATCTCCTTCAGGCTGGCGCGCTCCTGCTTCAGCATGGTGGTCAGCGTTGCCTGTTCAATACCGCTCACGGAATAACCCACCGTTTTCCCTTTCAGTTTTGCCGGTGAGGTGATGCTTTTATCGAGCGTCATCACCGTGTTCAGCGGGGTATTGATCAGCGTGCCCACGCGCACCAGCGGCAGGCCTTCATCGGCGAAAAAGTGCAGCTGCGGCTGATAAGTAATGGCGAGATCCGCCTGTTTCGCTGCGACCAGGCGCGGTGGCAGGGAAGGATCGGACGGGGGGACAATCTTCACGTCCAGCCCTTCCGCCTTAAATGCCCCGATCTGATCGGCAACCATAATCGGTGCGTGGTCCGGGTTGATATACCAGTCGAGCACCAGCGTCAGTTTCTCGTTGGCCATGACGCAGGTGGAGCAGGCACCGCTTAACAGCAGGGCAGCGCAGGTTTTCATCATCATTCTGTGTTCCTTTCAGATTTAAGGGGAATCAACATTATTCGGGTGCCCAGTTGATCAGGCGATGGAGCAGGGCATCGACCGCCATCCAGAGTAAGACGGTCATCAGCACCAGGATAAACAACGCGGCAAAGCACTGATCGGTTTGCATGCGCGCATTGGCATTCAGCATTACGTAACCCAGCCCTTCGGCCGAACCCACCCATTCGCCGATAATTGCGCCAATCGGTGCCACGGCAGCCGCCATGCGCAGGCCGGAGCCAAAAGCAGGCAGCGCCGCCATCAGCCGGACATGGCGCAGCTGCGCCCAGCGTGAGGCACCCAGGGTGCGGGCAAGGTCCAGATAGTCCTGATTAACCCGCCTCAGCCCGTCAAAGAAAGCAGAGGTCACCGGGAAGAAGATCACCAGCACCGCCATCGCCACTTTGGCGCTGATGCCAAAGCCAAACCACAGCACCAGCAGTGGCGCGAGGGCAAACACCGGAATGGCCTGGCTGGTCAGCACCACGGGCATCAGCCAGCGTTGCAGGCGGGGGGAGAAGATCATGCCGATCGCCAGCAGCGACCCCAGCAGTACGCCCAGCACCAGCCCGATCAGGACTTCTGAGGCCGTAACCAGGCTGTGATACGCGAGGAAAGCGCGGCCATCCCACAGCGCGCGGGCAACAGCGGCGGGCGACGGCAGCAAAAAGGCGGGAATATCACTCAGTGTGGCCAGCCACCACAGCAGCAGCAGCCCGGTAAAAATCATGACGCCACGTGCGCTGGTGGCGATTTTTCCGCTCATTCTGCGGCCCTCAGCAACTGCTGCAACAGTTCGGCCTGGCTTTTCAGCACGTCAGCATCATCCGGCGCACGGGGCGGCTGGCCACCAATGGTGTGAGTGTCGTCGATCCCGGCAGGATAACCAGACAACACCAGCAGGTGGTGACTCAGACGGCAGGCTTCCATCGGGTCATGGGTAATCAGCAATACGGTGTGGTCGGCCAGCAGTTCAGCGGCCAGCGTCTGGATTTTGGCCCGCGTCAGCGTATCCAGCGCGGAGAACGGCTCATCCATCAGGACAACGGGGCGTCTTTCATACAGCGTACGGGCAATCGCCGCCCGCTGGCGCATGCCGCCGGAGAGCGCCGCAGGGAGGTCGTTGCCGTGTCCGTGCAGTCCGACGCGTTCCAGCAGATGGGCAGCCCAGGCGGCATCCACGTTTTCGCCGCGCAGACGCGCACCCAGTGTGATGTTGTCGCTGATCGACAGCCAGGGATAAAGCAGATCTTTCTGCCCCATATAAGCAATACGCCCGGGCAACGGCAGGCCATCGCTACCGCAGACGGTGCCGGAGGTGGGCTTCGCCAGCCCGGCGATAATCTTCAGCAGGCTGGTCTTGCCGCTGCCGCTGGCCCCCAGCAGGGCAACAAATCGCCCCGGCGGGAGGGTAAAACTGAGACGGTCGAAAATCTGACGCGGGCCGAAGCACAGCGTCAGATCGCGCACCTCAATGCCGGGTGGGTTCATGTCCGGTGCACCGCATTCAGTCCCATCTGCCAGAATGCCGACTCGAGGCGCGTGGCGGTGGTGAAAATCTCAGACAGGGCGGTGAAGCGGCTTTCGGCCCCGCGCTGCTCACCGACCGTTTCCAGTAAACCGAGGGCGGCACGAACGCCGTTCAGATAGTCTGCATCACCATAGTTGCGGATCCAGGAGGCATAAGGGCTGCCTTGTAAAACCGTCTCCGGGGCGTTCAGCAGGCGCAGGCCAATCTCGGCGTAGCCCGCCACACAGGGCAGCAGCGCCACCAGCAGATCCAGCGCATCACCCGAGTGACCGATATCCAGCACGTAGCGGGTGTAGTTCATGGTTTCCGCCGCTTCCGGTTCGCGCATGATTTGCGCTTCGCTCAGCCCCCAGCTTTCGCAGTAGCCAACGTGCAGCGGCAGCTCAGCCACAATGGCGTTCAGCGAAGCCGTCGCCGCGCGCATTTCCGGCAGCGTGCGCAGTTTGCTGACCAGCAGCGCCCAGGCACGGGCAAAGTGAATCAGAAAAAGATAGTCCTGCGTCAGATAACGACGAAAGGCGCTCTCGGGCAGCGTGCCGCGTGAGAGTTGGTGAATAAACGGGTGCGCCACATAGTCCTGCCAGTCGTTACCGGCCTGCTGGCGTAAACGTCCGTACAGACCCTGGCTGAAATCAACAGGCTGAATAGTTTTAGACACTGAATCCCCTCATTTAAGTGGAGATCCGGGCACGCGGAGGTGTGAACAGGGCAGAGGTAACTGCCAACCCGTCCCTTCGCTGGCATGACCCAGATCAGGTTCAAAGGGTTCGGCTTGTTACGCCATCTCAGCCCATACAGGACACCCCTCGGAGGGCTCTTTTATACGGGATTTCATTTTTCATTACAATCCACCCGTCAGACTTCGAGCCGCAGATGCGTTGGCTGCACCTCGAATTATTTTGGGTATATACTGCTAATCAATCGTCATTTGTTTCACCCCACAGGATACCCCCATGAAAAGTATTGGATTTCTGTCGTTCGGCCACTGGACCCCTTCGCCGCAGTCCGGCACCCGTTCGGCGGCCGATGCGCTGTTGCAGTCGATTGATCTCGCGGTCGCCGCTGAAGAACTCGGTGCGGACGGTGCTTATTTTCGCGTGCATCACTTTGCCCGCCAGTTAAGCTCGCCGTTCCCGCTGCTGGCCGCCATCGGCGCGAAAACACGCCGTATTGAGATCGGCACCGGGGTGATCGATATGCGTTACGAGAATCCGATGTATATGGCAGAAGATGCTGGCTCTGCCGACCTGATCTCCGGTGGGCGTTTGCAGCTGGGCATCAGCCGGGGTTCTCCTGAGCAGGTGATCGACGGTTGGCGCTATTTTGGCTATCAGCCTGCGGAAGGGGAAAACGAGTCGGATATGGCGCGTCATCACACCGAAGTGCTGCTGGATGTGCTGCGTGGCGAAGGCTTTGCCAAACCAAACCCGCAGCCGATGTTCCCGAACCCGCCAGGGATGCTGCGCGTGGAGCCGTTCTCGGAAGGGCTGCGTGACCGTATCTGGTGGGGGGCCGGTTCCAATGCTACCGCCGTCTGGGCGGCGAAACTGGGGATGAACCTGCAAAGCTCAACGCTGAAAGATGATGAAACCGGTGAGCCTTTCCATATCCAGCAGGCGCAACAGATCCGCGCCTACCGGGAAGCGTGGAAAGCCGCCGGACATACGCGCACCCCGCGTGTTTCGGTGAGCCGCAGTATCTTTGCGCTGGTGAATGATATGGACCGTGCGTACTTTGGCAACAGCGGCAAAGAAGGGGACAAAGTGGGTTACCTCGATGAGAAAACCCGCGCCATCTTTGGCCGCAGCTACGCCGCAGAACCGGACCAGTTGATTAAACAACTGGCGCAGGATGAAGCCATCGCCGAAGCCGATACCCTGCTGTTAACCGTGCCGAACCAGTTGGGTGTGGACTACTGCGCGCACACTATTGAAGCAATCCTCAAGCATGTGGCGCCCGGCCTTGGCTGGCGCGAGTAGCACGTGCTGTCAGGCTCTCCCGGTATCCGGGGGAACCTGACAACGATGATCTTATTCACACTCGCCGGGGCGTAGTCGGTTTAAAACGAGGTCCACTCTTCCTCAAGGGCTTTAGACGTTTGTGCGCGGAGGGGAAGGGGGTTATGGCTTGAGGATCCGACAACAAACTCGCCTTCATGCACCCGGCTGGTGTTGATCTTAAAGATAGCGACCATCTCACTCAGTTTCTTTGCCTGCTGCTCCAGCGAAATAGCGGCGGCAGACGATTCCTGAACCAGGGTCGCATTTTGCTGCGTGGTCGAGTCCATCTCGGTCACGGCTTTCCCTATCTGTTCAATGCCCTGACGCTGTTCGTGAGAGGCACTAGAGATTTCATCGATAATCTGGCTGACATGGCTCACGGAGTTGACGATATCTCCCATGCTGTCACCGGCTTTATTCACCAGTTCAGTCCCTGTCCCAATACGTGCTACCGACTCGTTGATCAGCGACTCTATCTCTTTCGCCGCATCTGCGCTGCGTTGCGCCAGCGTTCTGACTTCACCGGCAACAACGGCAAAACCGCGCCCCTGTTCACCGGCCCTGGCGGCTTCGACAGCGGCATTCAATGCCAGAATATTGGTCTGGAAAGCAATACCGTTGATCACGCTAATGATTTCAGTGATTTTCTTTGAGCTACCTGCGATGCCATTCATGGTGCTGACCACCTCACTGACGATCTGACCCCCTTTACGGGCATCGGCGCTGGCGCTGGCAGCAAGCTTGCTGGCTTGCAAGGCATTATCGGCGTTAAGGCGTACCGTCGAGGTGAGCTCCTCCATACTGGAGGCGGTTTCCACCACGGCGGCGGACTGTTGCTCCGTTCTGGACGCTAAATCCGTATTCCCTGCGGCAATCTGTGATGAGGCACTGGCTAAGTGACTGACGCTTTCACGTATGCCCGAGATCATGTCGCATAAACGGGTATTCATCGCGCCCATTGTTTGGGTTAGCTCACCCAATTCATCTTTGGAGGAGGCGGTGATCTGAGCCGTAAGATCGCCACTGGAAATGCGCTGTGCCAGGGCAAGATTTTCACTCACAGGTCGTGTGATTTTACGCGTGATCGCCCAAGCGGTGACCAGCCCGGTAAACACCGCCAGTAATGAAAGGAGGGTGATAATGGTGATCGTGCGAGAAATTACCTGGGTGTTATATTCCGTCTGCATTTCAATTAATGTGGCTGCAGTGGTGTTCAGTTCGTTAGCACCCTGGGCCATGTTGTCGGCAGATAGTTGTGTTTTCGCGATGGCAGATAAATACGTTTCTGCACTCGCTTTCAAAGCCTCGTAGCGCATCCATACCGGGGTCAATACGTTTTTTGTCGCCTCTGGCCATTGTGCCAGGCTGTCATTATACAGCGATTCAGTGCGGCGATATAATGCGTCAAAGTCCGATATGGTTTCAGGAGTATGCTTTGCGATCAGTGTGTTGCCAGCCTCACTGAGCAGGGAAAACGCGAAGAGTAAATCAAAAATTTTATCGAGAGAGTCACTATCCGATGCGGTATTTTTTAAGTCATCTTGCAGGTTGGGGAGAAAGCGATTATCACTTTGTTGCAGCAGTTTTTTAGCGAGTTGATTACTGTGGCGGCTTTTATCGTAATAGTCAGTTCGTAACTCACTGTAGCGTTCAATATTGGCGCTGAGCTGTTCAAACTGCTTTTGAGCTTCTCCGCGCCAGGTGAACTGACTGGCATCCTTAATCAGCGTTTGCATCGATTTAATGGCATCGCCGTTCGCTTTCATTTTCTCATCATCACCCGTATGCATGTAAATCAAACGGTTTTGCCGGGCGGCATCCAGCTGGTTGCCAATATCATTGGTCAGCGTTGTTTTTATTGAGTTATGTTCTATCGTTTTTAACGCGTAAATACCGTAACCTGATATACCGATAATAATGCAGATTAAAAGAATAAATCCTGAAAAAAGTTTCTTACCTATTGAAAAGTCGTTAAATTTTAAAATAATCATATTAAGTCCTTTATTAAACATAATTAGTGTTATTGAAATAATTCTGCTTCCGGAGGTAAAACACGTGCCTGCAGGATTTTATCGGCAGTGAGAGCGGTTTCATTAAAAATGACTTTTATTGGGCAGTGATGGGATTTAGTGTGTTGATTTTAAAGTTTTTTTAATGTTAATAAGGGGGCTGATTATAAGATTGATGCGCGTTATTTCTGATGAAATAACGCGTTTTCTGATGTTTTGCTGGCAGACAGGGTACTTTTGTCAGTGGAATTAACTTTATGTAAATGGAGTTTTACATTTTTTTACATTTATATTGCAAGGTATCAGCGTTCTTTCTCGCAAACAGGCTGTTTATTTCTTAGCGTTTGCGGCTATCAGGAATAATCAAATCCCCGCGTAGCACGCATGCACCCAGCATGTCGCGGGTTTTCTCTGTCAGCCAGCTGACGATACGTGCTGCCATCGCATCCATGGAGTATTCAATCGAAGGAATGGACGGAATGCCCGGCAGATCCAGCGAACCGGCAAGGCTGAAGATCATAATGTCACCCGGTACGGTTTTATTAAACGCCTGCAGCTGGCCGATCACCCGCTGTGCTTCCTGCTCGTCAGCCACCAGCAGGGCGTTGAAATTAACGGTAGTGGCGTTATTCAGCAGCACCTGTACCGCAACGGACGAGGTGGTGGAATCCATAAACACCAGATTGCGGTTAAACGGCAAAAAGTTGTTTTCCAGCGCCAGCTTATAGCCCAGCAGCACCTGATCGGTATGACCGCTGGCCTCCGGATGGATCAGGGCAATCTGACGGCGGCCCTGGCTGATCAGATAATTACAGGCGGTCTCTGCGGCAAACGCATGGTCAAACTGGATGCTGTTTGGCGTGTCGGCAGCGACACAGTCAATCAGGATGACGTTGTCATCCGTAATATTCAGCGGGAAACGTGCGCCGATAATCAATACATCATCACAGAGGCCGCAGGAGAGTTCATCCAGCGCATTCATCACGCCCGTTTTGCTGTTGGCGAAACGCAGCAGCAGATGCTTTTGATGCTGGCTGAGGTGTTTTTCCAGTGCATAGAGATAACCGGTGGTCTGGTTAATATTCTCCTGTGCGCAGATCACGCCAATGCAGCCCGTCGACTGCGACAGTAGTGACTGCGCGATAACATTTGGCCGGTAGCTGAGTTCTTCGGCTGCTTTCAGCACCGCAAGGCGACTGGCTTCTTTCACTCCGCGCGATCCGCTCAACACCCGTGATACTGTGGCTTTAGACACCCCAGCTAAACGCGATACATCGTTGATTGTTGACATTTTTCTCCCCTGACACCCGGTAACAGCCTGCAAAAAATACCGCAAGAATGGCGCAAAATATCGCCACTGCCAGTATAGCGGCTTTGCATTTTCATGGAAACCGATTTTCCATATCACCTCAAAACTGTCCATATCGACCGCATTTTTGTGATGGGAATCCAGGAAAAAACCCTTTAACACCTGCGTTTATGATGAGTATCACATTTTTGTTTTCCTTAAATGGAAAACGGTTTCCGTATGGTGTCCAATCGTTTCCACATTTACGTTCTATTACATTTCGAGGATAACGGATTATGGTCAGGATTATGCTGTGCTGCTCTGCCGGGATGTCCACCAGTATGCTGGTGAGAAAAATGGTGGAGGCCGCCAATGAAAGAGGGCTGGAGGTGGACATTGAGGCGTATGGCGTCGCAGAGTTCGATACCCAGTTTCCCCGTTATCAGGTGGTGCTGCTGGGGCCACAGGTTAAATATATGCTGAAAACACTGTCAGAAAAGGCTGCCACGCAGGGTATTCCGGTTCAACCCATCGATCCGATGGATTACGGCATGCAGCGCGGTGACAAGGTGCTGGACTTCGCGCTGTCGTTGATTAACGCAGCAAACTAAAGGGTGTTCATATGAGTTCGCTATATCAGTCAATGATTGCCGTTATCGAGCAATCCATCACCCCGCTGGCGGGGCGTCTGGGTCAGCAAAAATACGTTATCGCCATCCGCGATGGCTTCACTGCCGCGCTGCCGTTTATGATCATCGGCTCGTTTATGCTGGTGTTTATCTTCCCGCCCTTTTCGGCGGATACCACCAACAGCTTTGCGCGTGGCTGGCTGGATTTTTCACTGACCTACCGTGAACAGCTGATGCTGCCGTTTAACCTGAGCATGGGGGTGATGACCTTCTTCATCTCTGTCGGGATTGGTGCCAGCCTTGGGCGGCAGTTTAATCTTGACCCGGTGATGTCCGGTCTGCTGGCGTTTATGGCATTTCTGCTGGTGGCGGCCCCTTATGCGGATGGTCATATCTCCACGCAGTATCTCTCCGGGCAGGGTATTTTCACCGCGTTGATCACCGCGATCTACTCGACGCGCGTCTATGCCTGGCTGAAGCAGAACAACATTACCATTCGCCTGCCAAAAGAAGTACCCACCGGGGTGGCGCGCTCCTTTGAAATCCTGATCCCGGTGGTGGTGGTGATGGGCACGCTGCATCCGCTGAATCTGTTTATTGAAGCGCAAACCGGCATGATTATGCCGCAGGCGATTATGCACCTGCTGGAGCCGCTGGTGTCGGCATCGGATTCACTGCCTGCGATCCTGCTGTCGGTGCTGCTGTGCCAGATTTTCTGGTTCGCCGGTATCCACGGTGCCCTGATTGTGACCGGGATTATGAACCCGTTCTGGATGGCGAACCTGTCGGCCAACCAGGCTGCGCTGGCCGCCGGAGCGGCGTTACCGCATATCTATTTACAGGGCTTCTGGGATCACTACCTGCTGATCGGCGGTGTGGGTTCAACACTGCCTCTGGCTTTCCTGCTGTTGCGCAGCCGCGTGACTCATCTGCGTACCATCGGCAAAATGGGCGTGGTGCCCAGCTTCTTCAATATCAATGAACCTATCCTGTTCGGTGCACCGATCATTATGAATCCGATGCTGTTCATCCCGTTTATCTGCGTGCCGATGATCAACGCCTGCCTGGCGTATGGCGCGACCAAACTGGGCTGGCTGGCGCAGGTGGTGTCGCTGACGCCGTGGACCACTCCCGCGCCAATCGGGGCTTCCTGGGCAGCTAACTGGGCGTTCAGTCCGGTAGTGATGTGTCTGATTTGTATGGTGATGTCGGCCCTGATGTACCTGCCATTCCTGCGCGCCTATGAGCGCTCGTTAATGAAAACCGAAGAGCAGAAAGCCCAGGCCAGCGCACCGTTAAGCGGCACCGTCAGCAGCAACTGAACATCATGGAGAACACAACGATGAAATATCAATTTCCCAAAGACTTCTGGTGGGGCAGCGCCAGCTCTGCGCTGCAAACCGAAGGGGAAAGCCAGCCCGCTCGTGGGGAAACCACCTGGGATGCCTGGTACCGCCAACAGCCAACGCGTTTTCACCAGCAGGTGGGGCCGCAGGATACCTCGACCTTTTACCAGCACTGGCGTGACGATATTGCCCTGCTGAAGCAGCTCAACCACAACAGTTTCCGTACCTCATTGAGCTGGTCCCGTCTGATACCGGACGGCACGGGAGAGGTTAACCTGGAAGCGGTGGCGTTCTATAACAACGTGATTGATGAACTGCTGGCGCAGGGGATCCAGCCATTTATCACCCTGTTCCATTTTGATATGCCGATGGCGATGCAGCAGCAGGGTGGCTGGGAAAGCCGGGACGTGGTGGCGGCTTTCAGTCGCTATGCGAACCTCTGCTTTGAGTTGTTCGGTGACCGCGTGCTGCACTGGTTCACCTTCAACGAGCCGATTGTCCCGGTGGAAGGGGGATATCTTTACGACTTCCATTACCCGAACGTAGTGGACTTTAAGCGGGCAGCGACCGCTGCATACCACACGGTGCTGGCCCATGCGCAGGCAGTGCGTGCATTTCGTGCCGGGCAGTACCCGGGGGAAATTGGCATTGTGCTGAATCTGACGCCGTCCTATCCGCGTTCGCAGAACCCGGCGGATGTGAAAGCGGCCCACCATGCCGACATGCTGTTTAACCGCAGCTTCCTTGACCCGGTGTTGCGCGGCGAGTATCCGGCCGATCTGATGGTCCTGCTGCAAAGCTACGATCAGCTTCCGGCTTGCCAGCCGGGGGACCGGGCGTTAATCGCTGACGGTAAGATCGACCTGTTGGGGATTAACTATTACCAGCCGCGCCGCGTCAAGTGCCGGGACAGCGCCGTGAATCTGCAATCGCCATTTATGCCAGAGTGGTTATTTGATAATTACGAGATGCCCGGTCGTAAAATGAATCCGTATCGCGGCTGGGAAATCTATGAGCCGGGTATTTACGATATTCTGACTAATTTACGTGTGAATTATGGTAACCCGCGCTGCTTTATTTCCGAGAACGGCATGGGCGTGGAAAATGAACAACGATTTGTTGATGACGGCCAGATTAATGACCACTACCGCATTGAATTTGTATCTGAGCATCTGAAGTGGCTGCATAAAGGCATCAGTGAAGGGAGTCATTGCCTCGGTTACCACATGTGGACCTTTATTGATAACTGGTCATGGTGCAACGGTTATAAAAATCGCTACGGCTTCGTACAGCTCGATTTAGCCACGCAGCAGCGCACGGTGAAAAAAAGCGGAGAGTGGTTTGCCCGCACCGCCGCCCGTCATGGATTTAATGAAGAAGGGGATAATGATGATTGATTTAGAAGAGGCAGTGATGGATATCATCGTCAACGCCGGACAGTCGCGCAGCCTGTGCTTTGAAGCCCTGCATGCCGCGCGTGGTGGGGATATTACCCGGGCGAAAGCCCTGTTGCAGGAAGCGGATGGCTTTTCGCGGCAGGCCCATCAGATGCAAACCAAACTGATCGAGCAGGATGCCGGAGAAGCCCGGCAGCCGATGACCTTGATTATGGTGCATGCGCAGGATCATCTGATGACCTCATTACTGGCCCGTGAATTATCCGAAGAAATTATCCATCTCTATCAGCGATAGAATCAAACATTCAGTGAGGAAATTAATTACCAGAATATATTAATCCGTCTTTACCTCTGTGTATTATAAAATAAACTGCTGGTTATGGTAGTGGGGTTGGTATTATTTAAACCATAACAAGACAGTTATTATCCAAAATAACATCGCTCACGCACACGTCTTTGCGCGGCATTGTGACGCGCAAAGACCACGGCTGGGTAATATTGAGATAATTATGAAAATATTTAAAAAATTGCCCGTGACGCTGGCGGTCATGGCAGCCCTTTGTTCTGGATCCGTCGTTGCACAAGAATTTACTCAGGCACAAATCGACGCCATCGTGGCGCGAGCCGTGGATAAAGCGTTAGCCGAACGTCAGGTCAAAATAGACACTGCCGTCGATAAAGCCCTGGCAGAACGTCAGGCCAAAGCCGACAGTGCCATGGCTAAAAAAGCGGATGTGATCACTGAGCCACAAACTACGGCACAGTCGCCTGACAAGGCAATTCCGTTTGGCGTGCAGTTCACGGGCTACGCTCGCTACGGTGCACAGTTCCAGGGGGGTGACCAGAAGTTTGTCGGCGTCGACGGTTCCTATAATGGTTCTTCTGCGATAGGCCGTCTGGGCAATGAAGGCAATGGCGGTGAGTTCCAGCTTTCCAAAGCCTTTAAAGGCGATAACGGCGCAATCTGGGACGTTAACGTGATGATCGATCACTGGGGCGATGAGGTTAACCTCAAAAAAGCCTACGCGGGCGTCACGAATCTGTTCGAGTCGAACCCCAATGCGTATCTGTGGGCCGGACGTGATTTCCACCAGCGTCCACAGCAGGGGATTAACGACTACTTCTGGATGAACCATGATGGGCAGGGTGCGGGGGTGAAAAACTTCGAACTCGGCGGCGTGAAGTTTGATGTGGCGACAGTGGCCGCTGTAGAGTCCTGTAATCCTGAAGTGATGGACGAAGATGGCAACCCGTCACGCATCAGCTGTACCGGCGGCTCGGGCACTGGCGACAAAGGTAACTATGCGGTCACCTCCAAAATCCACGGCATGAAGGTCGGCCCGCTGGATCTGGAGTTGTACGCCAACTACGGCTTTGATTCCAAGGCGGTGGAAAGTGAAGAGCGTCTGAAAGCCTGGCAGGGCGGTGTGGTTCTGAGCCACACAGGCGAAAACGGCGTGAACAAAGTGATCACCCGTTACTCCAACAACGCCGATAACAGCGTGTTTAATAAAACCGACGAGCTGACGGCGATCTATGCCAGCTTTGAAGGGAACTACAAGTTCACGCAGCAGGCGCAGGTGGAGTATCTGCTGGCCTTCCACGACTACGCGAATAAAGCGGATAACACGGATGATCGCCGTAACTACGGGGCAATCGTGCGCCCGATGTACTGGTGGAACGATGTGCACTCCACCTGGCTGGAAGCGGGTTATCAGCGTGTTGATTACGATCAGGGCGGCGATAACCACGGCTGGAAGCTGACGCTGTCGCAGAACGTCTCCATTGATATGGGGCCGGAGTTCCGTCCGATGCTGCGCTTCTACGTCACGGGGGGCGAAGTGGATAACAAGCGTACCGCACGTATCAACGGCAACGATGATAATACGCAGCTCGACTCCTTTAACGTCGGTGCGATGTGGGAAGCCTGGTTCTGATTGTCAGCGGATGAAACGGGAACAGAGGGGCGACCAGTGACGCTGGTCTGCACGCTGGTTCAGGTTCAGGTTCAGGTCAACGTCAAGGGCGTTTCGCTTTCCCGCTGCGCGGGCGAAGCGACCAAAGGGCGGCAGTCGCCCCGCCCTTTGGAATCCGGGCTTGCGGCAGGCGCATCGCCCGCTTTCAGCGGGTGCCATCGTCAGCTTCGTTCACCGACGGAGCGGTCGTGACGGCACATCCCTGTGCCGGCTCTCCCTCTCACCGCCGTCCTGGCGGTTCGTCCTGGTTCACTGTGCTTCCTCAGCGCTGCTGAATGCCGCCTCAACGTCAAAAGCCAGGTCAAAACCCAGATCCAAAACCCTGATTCAAATCAATCCGCAGAGACTGTCACGTGGTGGGGGTTGTAATACCCGCAGCGAGCAGACGTTCTGCGGGGATGGGGCCAGTTTGAGGTAAGCCGGACGTCACGCGGCAGGGACGCCGCGTGCCGAGGCCCGCATGGATGCGTCTTTTGCCGATCCGGCGTGCTCAAACTGGCCTCAGACCTGAAGCCGAATGATCAGCCATTCATTTTTGTGGGGATCTCTTAGGGGGCGGCCACTTGTATCTTAATAACGTAACGGGTTAGCTACCGTTACGCGAAGCGGGGTGACCCTTTTTTCCGGTCATCCCGTCATGGCTGCCTGGTCCTGCGGTAAGGGGATATCGGCGCTGATGCGCAGCCCGTCGCCATCAAACACCATACACTGGTGCGGATAGAACGCGGGGCGCAGCATCTGATAAGGGCGGAAATGCACATCACCCGGCAGCAGCATCTTAAAGCCGTCGTAGCCGTAAATCTGCCCGAACAGATAGGTATTGTTACCCAGCCGTTCGACCACCTCACAGTGAAAATCCAGCTGTAACGGCGCATCGCTGTTGATGCGCAGATGCTCAGGACGGATACCCAGCGTCAGTTCCTCACCCGGCTGCAACAGGCGTGCAGGTGCAGGCAACGTCAGCGTGTTCGCCCCCTCATTCACCGTAACGATCAGCCCCTGAACGCTGCAGTGCTGCACGCGTGCAGGCAGGAAATTCATCTTGGGTGAACCGATAAAGCCCGCGACAAAGCGGTTCACCGGGTTGTAATACAGTTCCATGGGTGACCCCACCTGCTCCAGCTTGCCGTAGTTCATCACCACGATTTTATCCGCCAGCGTCATCGCCTCAATCTGGTCGTGGGTCACATACACCATGGTGGTTTTCAGCTCCTGGTGCAGTTTGGCGATATGCAGACGCATATCGACGCGCAGCTCGGCGTCCAGGTTTGACAACGGCTCATCAAACATAAAGACCTGCGGATTACGCACGATAGCCCGTCCAATCGCCACGCGCTGGCGCTGGCCGCCGGAAAGCTCTTTGGGTTTGCGTTCAAGCAGATGGGAGAGTTGCAGGGTTTTCGACACCATCTCCACCTGATGGCGGATCTTCTCTTTCGCCACACCGTTCACTTTCAGCCCGTAACCCATATTTTCGGCCACCGTCATATGTGGATAAAGCGCATAGGACTGAAACACCATCGCCACGCCGCGATGGGCGGGCGCCACATCGTTCATCAGCTCATCGCCAATCAGGATCTCGCCATCACTGACCTCTTCCAGCCCGGCAATCAACCGCAGAAGGGTGGACTTACCACAGCCAGAGGGACCGACGAAGACGGTGAACTCACCGTCTTCAATATCCAGATGAATATTATTGAGCGTTTCTGTTTTACCAAAACGCTTGGACACGTTTCTCAGTCTGATGCTGGACATGCGGAACCTCATCGAAAGGGGGATTTAAATAATAAATGTATTACGTATTACAATTTATCTTGTGACACGCTAACCCTTGTGGCGTCTGGCGTGACTATAAACCCCTGATGCAGAGCACCCTAGAGTCGATTTTGATTTCTGTAATATTGATCACATATTAGCGAGAACAGGGTGGAGGAGTGACGCTGTTCCGCGTAGCGTATGACATCACGCGCTGTGACACTCTCCCTTCTGCAAGTGACGCTATATGGGGCTTGCGATGTGTAGGTCAGAAATTCAGCGGATTGAAAAACAGTTAAATGTTATACCTTCACATGAGGTCAGCAATGAAAGTCAAAACCGGCATCACTCTGCTTCTGTCTGCTCTGGCTCTGGGGCAGGCTGCACACGCAGCGCAGCAACTTACCGTCTGGGAAGATATTAAAAAATCCGAAGGTATCAAAACGGCGATTGCTGATTTTCAGAAGCAATACAACGTTGAAGTCAAAGTGCAGGAAATGCCCTTTGCCCAGCAGATAGAGAAGCTGCGTCTTGATGGCCCGGCGGGGATTGGCCCGGACGTGCTGGTGATCCCTAATGACCAGTTGGGCAGCGCGGTGGTGCAGGGATTGCTGTCACCGCTGGCTGTCGATGCGGCACAGCAGGCGGCCTATACCCCATCAGCGATGGCCGCGTTTATTCAGAATAAAGTGGTATATGGCGTACCAAAAGCCGTCGAAACTCTGGTGCTGATTTATAACAAAGATCTGCTGCCGCAGCCGTTTAAAACGCTGGATGAGTACCGTGCCTTCTCGCAGAAGCAGCGCGAGGCGAAGCAGTATGGCCTGCTGGCAAAATTTGACCAGATTTATTACAGCTGGGGGGCTATCGCCCCGATGGGCGGTTATATCTTTGGCCAGGACGGCAAGGGCGGGCTCAACACCCTGGACATCGGGCTGAACACACCGGGCAGCGTAGACGCGGTCAGCTATCTCAAGAGTTTCTTCACCCAGGGGCTGCTGCCCAGCGGCATCCTCGGTGACAACGGTCTGAACGCCATCGACTCCCTGTTTACCGAGAAAAAAGCGGCGGCGGTGATCAATGGTCCCTGGGCATTCCAGCCTTACCAGGCGGCAGGCATCAACTATGGCGTGGCGCCGTTGCCTGAGCTGCCTAACGGCAAACCCATGAGCTCCTTCCTCGGTGTGAAAGGCTATGTGGTGTCCACCTGGAGTAAAGATAAAACGCTGGCGCAGCAGTTTATCCAGTTTATTAACCAGCCGCAGTATGTGAAAGAGCGCTTCCAGAAAACGCAGGAAATTCCGCCGGTCGTCGCCCTGATGAATGACCCGCTGATTAAAAATGATGAAAAAGCCAATGCGGTGGCGGTGCAGGCGGCGCGTGCCGTTGCGATGCCGGGTGTGCCGGAGATGCAGGAAGTGTGGGGCCCGGCCAATGCGGCACTGGAGCTGAGCGTGACAGGCAAGCAGGAGCCAAAGGTCGCACTGGATAATGCGGTGAAGCAGATTGCCATGCAGATTGAAGCGATGCAGGCCAGCAACCAGTAAGCCCCTGCCGCTCGCGGTTTGAATAAATAAGGAAAAGGTTGTGATGATTTCCCCCAGTGAAAAACTGACGCTGCACAAGCGCTCACGCCAGCATGCTCTGGCAGGCGTGCTGCTGGCGCTGTTACCCGGTTTTGGCCAGTTTTACCACCGCCAGTGGGCAAAAGGGCTCTGCTATCTGATCCTGCTGACCAGCTTTTACGGTGTGTTTCATAACTTCCTCCAGCACGGGCTGTGGGGGCTGGCAACGCTGGGGGAAGAAGTCCCCCGCGATAACTCCATCTTTTTGCTGGCAGAAGGCATTATCAGCGTCCTGATTATCGCCTTTGGCCTGACGATATGGGGACTGTCGCTGCGCGATGCCTGGCTGAACGGCTGCCGCCGTGATGAAGGCAAACCGCTGCACGGGGTGCGTAAGCAGTATCAGCTGCTGCTGCGAGAGGGGTTCCCGTACCTGATGATCACGCCGGGGTTTTTCCTGCTGGTGTTTGTGGTGGTGTTCCCGATCCTGTTTGGGTTCGCCATCGCCTTTACCAACTATAACCTCTACCACACGCCGCCCGCGAAGCTGGTGGATTGGGTGGGGCTGAAAAACTTCGTCAATATCTTCACCCTGTCGATCTGGCGTTCGACCTTCTTCGACGTGCTGCAATGGACCGTGGTCTGGACGCTGCTGGCCACCACGCTGCAATGTTCGGTGGGTGTGATGCTGGCGATTCTGGTGAACCAGAAAGACCTGCGTTTTAAACCGCTGATCCGCACCATTTTTATCCTGCCGTGGGCGGTGCCGGGCTTCGTCACTATCCTGGTGTTTGCCGGCATGTTTAACGACAGTTTTGGCGTGATTAACAATGCGATCCTCGATTTCTTCGGCATTGCGCCGAAAGCATGGATGACCGATCCGTTCTGGACCAAAACCGCACTGATTATGATGCAGACCTGGCTGGGCTTCCCGTTTGTGTTCGCCATGACGACCGGCGTATTGCAGGCGATCCCTGACGATCTGTATGAAGCGGCGATGATGGACGGTGCCGGGCCCTGGACGCGTCTGAAAACCATCACTCTGCCGCTGGTGATGTACGCCATTGCGCCCATCATCATCACGCAGTACACCTTCAACTTTAACAACTTCAACATTATCTACCTGTTTAACAACGGCGGTCCGGCGGTGGCAGGGTCAAACGCAGGCGGCACCGATATTCTGGTGTCGTGGATCTACAAGCTGACCATGTCGTCATCGCAGTATGCGATTGCCGCAACCATTACGATTTTGCTGTCGATCTTTGTGGTCGGTCTGGCGCTGTGGCAGTTCCGCGCCACCAAATCGTTTAAACAAGATGAGATGGCGTAAGGGAACCGTTATGGCGAAGTCAGTCAGTATTAAACGTGAAAAATGGCTGCGTCTGTCGCTCACCTGGCTGGTGGTTCTGGTGGTCTCGACCATCATTATCTACCCGCTGGTGTGGACGGTCGGGGCGTCGCTGAATGCGGGCAACAGTCTGCTGAGTAGTTCGATTATTCCTGAGAACGCATCGTTACAGCACTACCGCGACCTGTTTAACGGCACGGTGCCGTACCTGACGTGGTACTGGAACTCGATGAAAATCAGTTTCTTTACCATGGTGCTGACCTTAATCAGCGTGAGCTGCACCGCGTATGCATTCTCGCGCTTTCGCTTTAAGGGACGGCAGAACGGTCTGATGCTGTTTCTGCTGTTGCAGATGATCCCGCAGTTCTCGGCACTGATTGCCATCTTTGTGCTGTCGCAGCTGCTGGGATTGATCAACAGCCATCTGGCGCTGGTGCTGATCTACGTTGGTGGCATGATCCCGATGAACACCTATCTGATGAAGGGTTACCTGGACGCGATTCCAAAGGACCTGGATGAGTCAGCGCGCATGGACGGGGCAGGGAACTTCCGTATCTTTATCGAGATCATCATGCCGCTTTCGAAGCCGATTCTGGCGGTGGTGGCGCTGTTCTCCTTCACCGGCCCGCTGGGGGACTTCATTCTTTCCAGCACCATTCTGCGCAGCCCGGATCAGTTCACGCTGCCCATCGGGCTGTACAACCTGGTCTCGCAGAAAATGGGGGCCAGCTACACCACTTACGCCGCCGGGGCGGTGCTGATTGCCGTACCGGTCGCCGTGCTCTATCTGGCGCTGCAAAAATACTTCGTTTCCGGCCTGACCTCAGGAAGTACAAAGGGATAAACCATGACACCTAAAACGCTGTTACTCGCCCTGGCAATGGCCTGGGCGACGCCTCTCTTCGCCGCAAATCCGCCTGTGATTCGTCCCATCGGCCCGGTGCCGGCCGATTTTGTCAAAGGGGCTGATATCTCCACGCTGCCGGAACTGGAAAAGCAGGGGGTGAAATTTTATAACGCCCACCATCAGCTACAGGACCCGATTGCCATCCTGAAAGCCAACGGCATCAATACTATTCGCCTGCGCCTGTGGGTTGACCCCTATGACAGCAACGGCAAAGCCTACGGCGGTGGCACCAACGACCTGCCCACTACCCTGGCGCTGGCGAAACGTGCCAAAGCCGCCGGGATGCAGATCCTGCTGGACCTCCACTACAGTGATTTCTGGACCGACCCGGGTAAGCAGTTCAAACCGAAAGCCTGGGAAAAACTGACTTTCCCGCAGCTGGAAACGCGCGTGCATGACTACACACGCGACACCCTTGCCCGCTTCAAAGCCGAGGGCGTGCTGCCGGATATCGTCCAGATTGGCAACGAGCTGAACGGCGGCATGCTGTGGCCGGAAGGGAAAAGCTGGGGGCAGAACGGTGGGGAGTTTGACCGTCTGGCGGGCCTGCTGAAAGCGGGCATCACGGGCGTGCGGGAAAACCTCAGCGATCCGGGCCAGGTCAAAATCATGCTGCACCTGGCTGAAGGCACCAAAAATGACATGTTCCGCTGGTGGTTCGATGAGATCACCCGCCGTCAGGTGCCGTTCGATGTGATTGGTCTGTCGATGTACACCTACTGGAACGGCCCGATTAGCGCCCTGAAAGCCAATATGGACGACATCAGCCAGCGCTATCAGAAAGACGTGATGGTGGTGGAAGCGGCCTATGCATACACGCTGAAAAACTGCGACAGCGCCGAAAACAGTTTCCAGGCGAAGGAAGAGAAAGATGGCGGCTACCCGGCCACCGTTGAGGGGCAGGCGGCCTATCTGCACGACCTGATGCAGGCGGTGCTGGCGGTGCCGAATCACCGCGGTAAGGGCGTGGTCTACTGGGAACCGACGTGGATTGCCGTGCCGGGTAACACCTGGGCGACGCCGGAAGGCATGAAGTATATCCACGACGAGTGGAAGCAGGGCAACGCCCGTGAAAACCAGGCGCTGTTTGACTGCCAGGGCAACGTGCTGCCGTCAATTCAGGTATTTCATTAATTTACAGGCCTGAGGGCCGGTGTCACTGACACCTCAGAGGAACCGCAATGACTAGATTTCCACCGCTCTTTGCCGGGGTCAACACGCTGCTGCACGGCGCGGATTACAACCCGGAACAGTGGCAACATACCCCGGGCATCATTGATGATGACGTCGCGATGATGCAGCAGGCGAACTGCAATGTGATGTCGGTTGGCATCTTCAGCTGGGCGAAACTGGAGCCGGAAGAGGGGCGCTATGACTTCGGCTGGCTGGATGACGTGATTGAAAAACTGCATCAGCGGTCGATTCGGGTGTTTCTGGCCACACCCAGCGGCGCGCGCCCGGCGTGGATGTCGCAAAAGTATCCGGAAGTGTTGCGCACCGGGCGCGATCGCGTGCCTGCGCTGCACGGCGGGCGGCATAATCACTGCATGACTTCGCCGCTGTACCGGCAAAAAGTTCGGGCGATCAACAGCCAACTGGCGGCGCGCTATGCGCACCATCCGGCGGTGATCGGCTGGCATATTTCCAACGAATACGGCGGCGAGTGCCACTGCGGGCAGTGCCAGCAGGCCTTTCGCGGCTGGTTGCAGCGCCGCTACGGCACTCTGGAGCAGCTTAACCACGCCTGGTGGAGTGATTTCTGGAGCCATACCTACAGCGACTGGTCGCAGGTGGTATCCCCTGCACCGCAGGGTGAAATGTCGATTCACGGGCTGAATCTCGACTGGCGGCGCTTTATGACCGATCAGGTCACCGACTTTTGTACCGAAGAGATCAAACCGCTGAAAGCGGCCAACCCGGACCTGCCTGCCACCACCAACTTTATGGAGTATTTCTACGACTACGATTACTGGAAGCTGTCGCAGCCGCTCGATTTTATCTCCTGGGACAGCTACCCGACCTGGCATAACGAGCAGGATGAAACCACGCTGGCCTGTTATACCGCCATGTATCACGACCTGATGCGCACCCTGAAACAGGGGCAACCGTTTGTGCTGATGGAGTCGACGCCGGGGGCGACCAACTGGCAGCCCACCAGCAAGCTGAAAAAACCGGGGATGCACATTCTCTCTTCATTGCAGGCCGTGGCCCACGGGGCGGATGCGGTGCAGTATTTCCAGTGGCGTAAAAGCCGCGGCTCGGTGGAGAAGTTCCACGGTGCGGTGATTGACCACGTCGGGCATCTGGATACGCGTATTGGCCGCGAAGTCAGCGAACTGGGTCGGATGCTGGCAGCAATGGCCCCGGTGCAGGGTAGCCGCGTTGACGCGAAAGTGGCGATCGTTTTCGACTGGGAAAGCCGCTGGGCGATGGACAATGCCCAGGGGCCGCGCAATACCGGCCTGCACTATGAGCGCACGGTGGCCGAACACTACCGCACGTTCTGGGAGCAGGGCGTGGCAGTAGACGTGATCAATGCCGATGTTGACCTCAGCGGGTATGCGCTGGTGATCGCCCCGATGCTGTATATGGTGCGCGACGGCTTTGCCGCCCGCGTGGAGCAACATCTGCGCCAGGGCGGGCAGTTTGTCGCCAGCTACTGGACGGGCGTGGTCAATGAAAGCGACCTCTGCCATCTGGGCGGTTTCCCGGGGCCGCTGCGGCCGCTGCTGGGGATCTGGGCGGAAGAGATCGACAGCCTGACGGACGACGAAACCAACGGCGTATGTGCTGTCGAAGGCAACATGCTGGGCCTGCGCGGCAGCTATCAGGCCCGTGAGCTGTGCGAACATATTCATCTGGAAGGGGCAACCGCGCTGGCCGTTTACCAAAGCGATTTCTATGCCGGCCAACCGGCGGTCACCGTTAACGACGTGGGCGCCGGGCAGGCCTGGTATATCGCCTCACGTAATGACCAGGCTTTCCATCGGGATTTCTACGGTGCCCTGATTGCCAGGCTGGCGCTGCCACGTGCGCTGGCGGTGGACCTGCCTCCGGGGGTGACCGCGCAACGCCGCACCGACGGCGAGTCCAGCTTTATCTTCCTGCAAAACTTCACGGCGCAGACGCAGACGGTCACGCTGCCTGCGGGTATCAGCGATCTGATTGACGGTGTGCCGCTCTCCGGCGAGCAGATCATGCCGCCGTGGGGCTGCCGCGTGCTGCGCGCGCCGCTGTAAACAGCTGTTCACCAGCGGGCGCAAGCCCGCTTTTTTTATGTCTGAAAGGAGAGGTATATGGTCAGTCTGAAATCGTTTAAGCATTACTTCAGCCGGCAGGAAACCCCGGAGGAAGCCGACGCAGCGGAGTGTGCGCTGCTGGATCAGTTAATGAGCTGCTTTGGCGGGCGCGAGAATATCGTGCAGGTGGATGCCTGCCTCACGCGACTGCGCGTCACGGTGAAATCGGTGGCGGCAGTGAATGCCAGCGGGTTACAGCAGGCAGGGGCAACGGGAGTGGTGATTCTGGGCCATGAAGTGCATGCTATTTTTGGCACGCGCTCTGACCGTCTGCGTCAGCTGATGGAAGCACACTATTTCCGTCAGCCATAAAAAAATGGATAACCGGTGACGGTTATCCAAATTAACGATCCAGTGCTTATCCAATGATGATGAAGGCGTTGATCAGGGCATTACCACCAGGCTTCAACCTGCACACCAAAGTTCCAGGTGTTGCTGGCCGTGCCGTCCTGGAAGCTGTTCCCCTGCTCGGAGTCATTCAGGTAAGAAGTGAAGATGCGCAGTTCCGGGCGTGACATAAATTCCGGACCCGCGGCCAGGCCCAGCGCGAGGGTATATTTCTGCCCGGCCTGTTTGTAGTCGCTGCCGTCTTTGTTCTGATCTTTCTGCATAAACGTCCCGGCTTCACCGATACCGCGCACATAGTCTGTAAACTGGTACTGGGCGCGCCCGACCAGGGAGAGCAGGGTACTTTTATCGGTGAACGCGGTGACGTTATCGGCGGAACCCCAGGTCACGACCTGATTCAGCGACAGGCGATCAGTGATCGGCAGCAGGCCGGTGTTGATCACGCGATAGCCTTTGGCATCACGGGTATCGTTCCACATGTCATACCAGCCGCCGCCCTGCGAGATCATATTCTGCGCCAGCCCTTTGTTGGCGTATTGCAGCACCAGTTTCTGATAGCCGCCCCACATATCCTGGCTGATTTCCCCGGTGACCATCACGCCGTTATCCGCGTCATACAGTTCGCCGTACTCTTTCTGTTTGTTGGTCGGGTTCGGCATGGCGTAGTCCACACCGAACTCTGTCCATGCGCCGTTCCACGGCTTCCAGCCAGCGTAACGGACATCGAGGTAGTTGATATTCACGTCGTTATCGCCGTCGGCACGGTAGTCAACATCGTTGGCATCACCGCGTATCCAGGCGACGGAGACGGCGCCTGGGCCAAAGGTGTAGTTTTCAATACCGGCACCGGAGCCGGAGATATTCCAGTATTTGGTATCAATGATATGCAGGTCATGGCGCTGGTAGTAGCGTTTACCGCCCCAGATGACGGCGTTTTTATCCCCGGGGATCAGGCCTTTGATTTGCAGGTTGAGCTGACGCAGCCCGAACTGGGCGTCGTCGCCGAAGGTGGTTTCATTATCGTTGGAGCCGTCGGAAAACATGCTGACCATTGAGTCGACATAGAAACTGACGTCATCCTTTTTGTACACTTCGCTGCCCAGTTCGATTTCACCGTAGGTATCGGCTTCGTTACCCAGACGACCAATCTTATTTTTTTGCCACTCCTCCATGCCTCCATCGCGCGAAACGCCCACACCGCCGCGCAGATAGCCGTGGAAATCAATGTTGTCGATGGCTGCGAATGCAGGAGAAGTCAGTGCTGCGGCAAGTGCCACAGCGGTCGCTGTCAGTCTTGTGTTCATGTCACCCTCTGTTTATATTTGTCATACGTTCACACGATGGCGACAGTAAACGCCTCACGATGAGCGTGAAGCAATTGGAGTAACGAAATTGTGTGATTTAGTGCAAGTATTTACCCGTTATTTGTAACGATTGGTGAAGTTGATCACCGAATTATGTATGTGAACGTCTGACTTTACTGTGGGTTTTTGACAGTGTGACCGACTTAACCTGAACGTCATTTGCACTGTGATACAATCCGGCCATCTGTAAACAGGGAAGCGAACCATGAAATCAAAGAGTGCCACCTTGGAAGATGTCGCCCGTCGCGCTGGGGTGTCTTATCAAACGGTTTCCAGGGTGCTGAATAAGTCTGCGAACGTTTCGGAAGGTACGCGCAGCAAGGTAACAAAGGCGATAGAGGAGCTGCGCTATGTGCCTAACCGCCTTGCGCAACAGCTGGTGGGAAAACAGAGCACCACGCTCGGTCTGGTGACCACGTCTCTGGCTCTCCATGCCCCTTCTCAGGTGGCGGCGGCGATTAAGCGCTACGCCAATGCGGCGGAGTATCAGGTGCTGATCGCCATGATCGGTGAGAACGTCAATCAAAGTTTGCAGGAGTCGATCAACGAGCTGAAATCGCAGCTGGTCGACAAAGTGATTATTAACGTTCCGCTGGATACCGCCTGTGCCGAGCAAATCGTCGAAGAGAACCAGGACATTATTTGCCTGTTCCTGGACGTCGACCCTTATTGTTCGGTGTTTAACGTTTCGTTTAACCCGGCGGATGGCACCCGTGCCAGCGTGAAATACCTCTACGAACAGGGGCACCGTGAGTTTGCGCTGCTGGCGGGGCCAGAGCACTCCGTTTCGGCGCGGCTGCGGCTCAGGAGCTGGCTCGAGACACTGGAGAGCTACCGGTTGGCCCCGGTGAGCGTTATTCACGGTAACTGGGATGCGCAGAGCGGCTACAGCGGCATCTTGCAGCTGCTGCGTGAAACCCCGCACTTCAGTGCGCTGCTGGTGGGGAACGATCAGATGGCCTTAGGCGTGCTGAGTGCATTGCATCAGCAGGGCGTAACCGTGCCGGGGCAGGTGTCCGTGGTGGGGTATGATGACACGTATGAGAGCGCGTTTTTCCATCCCTCGCTGACCACCGTGTCGCTGGACCTGGACTTACAGGGAAAAGAGGCAGTGCAGCGTATTTTACAGGCCAGCGAGGATGACCATAGCCGCTCATCCTCCATTCTGCCTGCACGTCTGGTGGTGCGCAGCTCAACGTCAGCAGCAGGTCAGCAGCAGCAGGATTTAAAACAGATAGCCGAACAGCTGCGCCTGATTGCCAGCCGTCTGGGATGACGGCTGAACGGTGATGGCTTCCGGTTGACCGACGTCCGCCGGAAGCTGTCGCGTTATTTCGCCCCAAAGCAGGCGTTCAGCCCGGCCTGGGTATCCTTGCTTGCCAGGCCGGGCATCGGTTTATCCGCGATAAGTGTGACACCGGTATCCACATACCCGGACACTTTCTTACCGTGCCGGGCGTAAGCCACCGCCGCATCAACGCCCATCGCTGCCATGGTTAAGGGATATTGCTGCGCTGTGGCAGCAATCTTCCCTGAACGCACGTTGTTCACTCCGGCACAGCCCCCATCGACCGAGACGATCATCGCCTGTTTACCGGCTTCCTGTAAGGCCTTGTACGCGCCGGCAGCGGCCGGTTCGTTGATGGTATACACCAGGTTGATATCAGGATGGCTTTTCAGGCAGCTGGCCATTACCTCATAGCCTTCCTTCTCGGCGCCTTGAGAAAAACCGGCACAGACGGTTTCAGCGGTGACCGACAGCTCACTGGAGTCGGCACCTGCTGCCGCTAATCCCAGCCCGCTCATAAAACCATTATGACGTCTTGCCCCGACTAAATGTCCGGGCGATAAATCCAGCATGGCAATCTTCAGTGGCTGTCCGGAAAATTTTAACGGCATGGCGGCTTTGGCATATTCGCCAATCAGCTGCCCGGCTTTATAGTTGTCAGTACCAAACAGCGCATCCACCGCCGTCATCGGATCGGTCGGGGAGTCCAGTGCGATGACCTGCACCCCTTTGGCACGCACTTCATCCAGTGCGGGCACAATGGCTTTGGCATCGCTCGGGGTGATCAGCAGAGTGGTCGCCCCTGCGGCCACCATCTCCTGGATGGCCTGAATTTGCGCCGGATAATCGCCGTCTTCTTTGCCTGCCGCCGTCAGGAGTTTCACCCCATGCACGGTAGCGCCCAGCATGGCACCTTCTTTCATTTTCAGGAAAAAGGGGTTGGTATCTGTTTTAGTGATCAGGCCAATAGTGATGCTGTCGTTACTGGCATACGCCGCTGAACTGACCATCGCGGCGAGAGCAAAAGCACAGGTTATTTTCATCTCAGATCCTTAGCGCATCGCTGCTGTTGTATCGTTGAGACGGCCTGCACGTGAAATATCAAACGCAGAGATCCCTTCCAGCAATAAATAAGCCTGCTGCTTAAGGCTGGCGGCAGCGGCGGCACTCTCTTCCACCAGGGCGGTATTTTGCTGCGTGGCTTCGTCCATATTGACCACGGCTTTATTCACCTGATCGATACCCGTGTGCTGTTCGCTGGAGGCGAGGGTGATTTCGGCCATCAGGCTGTTAACGCCCTTAACCGCATTGACCACTTCCTGCATGGTACTACCCGCCTCATCGACAAGCTTAGAACCGGTATTGATCCGCTCGACAGACTCATCGATCAGGTTTTTGATTTCCCTCGCGGCGGTGGCACTGCGCTGGGCGAGGATGCGAACCTCACCGGCCACAACGGCAAATCCACGGCCCTGCTCACCGGCGCGGGCGGCTTCCACGGCCGCATTAAGCGCCAGGATGTTGGTCTGGAAAGCAATCCCTTCAATGACGGTAATAATCTGGGTGACCTTGCCGGAACTGCTGGCAATGTCGTGCATGGTGCTGACCACACGTTCGACCACATTGCCGCCACGCTGTGCCACCTGAGAGGCACTGGTCGCCATCAGATTTCCCTGGTGGGCATTATCGGCGTTGTGCTTCACGGTGGCGGTTAACTGCTCCATGCTGGCAGAGGTCTGCTCCAGTGAAGAGGCCTGCGCTTCGGTGCGGCGGCTTAAGTCTTCATTGCCCAGGGTAATTTCACCTGACGCGGAAACTATGCTCTCAGCCGAGTTTGCCACCTGGCTGATCAGGTTATGCAATTTCTCCTGCATCTCACCCAGGGCAGCCAGCACGCTACCGGCCGGGGCAGTGACCGCGCCGTTAACCTGGCTCAGGTCGCCCTGAGCAATGCGCTGAACGACCTGACCTAAAATGGCCGGTTCTTCGCCTAAGGCACGGAACAGGGAGCGGATGATCATTGCACCGAGAATCACTGCCAGACTCAGCGCCAGCAGGCTGATCGCGATGAAAATAATCCGCGTTTGCTGATAGGCGCTCTCTGCGGTACTCAGACTCTCCGCCGCGCGCTCGGTGCTGTATTTAAGGTACTGATTCGCCGTGGTCAATAAGGTGGTGAGCTGAGGGCGTAATTCACGGTTCATACGGTCAATCGCTTCCGCCTTTTTCTCCGCCAGGGCTAACTCAACAATGTGGTGAGCAATGGGGCGATACCCCTCTTCCGCCTGTGCGATGGCGGAAACAAACTGTCGATCCTGGTCGGTTACGTCAGTGTGCTGCTTGATGGCTGCCTGTAACTGAGTCAGCGCTGCGGCGGTTTTCTCTTCTGCTGCGGCCACCTGTTTTTTACCGGCTTCAATGTCGGCGGCCTCACTGACCAGCACCAGACCGTACAGACTCAGTGAACTGTCCTTCACACCGCTGAGAATAAGATTGACGGAGGACTCACGTGCCGCCACCTGCTGCACATGGGTTTTGAATCGGTCATTCGCATTGCTGAGGGCGTTCATCGCGAGAAGAACGACGGCAAGCACAATCACCACTAACACGCCGAACCCGAGGAGGAGCTGAGTTCGTACGGTGGTATTTTTGAATTGCATAAATGGACACCCCTAAAATGGCAACTTGAAGGTCAGCCAGCGGCCGTGAAAACCGGCATGGCGCAGAATATATATTGTAATTGAATCGATTCAGCTACCCGGTTTGATGACACAGCAAAAAAGTGAGAGTGAAATGTCATTCAGACTGCGGATAGAATTTTGAAAATGCTGATCGGATTAACGGCGTGCAGGGGGGAAACTTGACGGTTCGACGCAGGCAAGACGCGGCTTTTTTGAAAAGTGTGATGAGAATCGCCTTATTGGTCAGTCGGCGATGGCCGGGTTTACTCGCGATACAATTCAGAGGATCGTGCCGGGAAAGCTGTTTCCTTCCGGGAAACAACTGTTATACTGTTTCCCGGAAGGAAACAAGGAGTGTTAGCCGTGATCAAAAGCTGGAAGCATAAGGGATTGCAAAAACTGTTCGAAACAGGAAATCCCAGTGGTGTGCAGGCCAAAGATGCCGAACGGATCAGAACGCGTCTGCTGGTTCTTGACGAAGCCCTGTCGGTAGAAGAATTCAGAAACTACCCTGGCTTCAGGTTCCATCCGCTGAAAGGCGACAGGCAGTATCTTTACGCCATTACTGTTCGTGCCAACTGGCGTATCACTTTCGAGTTCAGAGACGGTGATGCTTACATACTTAATCTGGAGGACTACCACTAATGGCTATGATGACCCCCCCGCATCCCGGCAGCCTGATTACCGAGTATCTTGAGGACTATAACGTCAGCCTGCGGACGCTGGCCGGAAACCTCGGGGTATCCCCCTCGGCGTTGAGCAAAGCGGCGGCAGGAAAAACCGCTATTACCCCTGAAATGGCGGTACGACTGGAAGCCGGGCTGGGCATTGCGGCCCGTCTCTGGCTGGCGATGCAGGCAACGTACGATATTAGCCGGGTCCGCGAAACGATTGATATCACGCAGGTCGTGCCCGCCTGCTATGACGAAACCGATGGTCAGCCAGTGAAGACCTGTGGATGATGACCTGAACCTGGCCTCATTACGCTCTTCACCGGCATCAGCACTCTTCATGCTAGTCGCATGATGCCCGGTTACGGATTGGTCACCGGGTCCTGCTCATCAGTCGGGCCTGCCTCCTCCGGCGGTGACATTGTCGCCCGGCGCAAGGTGCCGACCAGGCTTGCCAGCACCAGCGCTACGCCTGCGGCCACCGCGCCAAATGACAGTACGCTCACCACTGGCGTAAACAGCTTACCTAACACGCCTAATCCCAGAGCACCGACAGAATCCCCGGTTACATCCTGCGCGGTGCCCAGACTGTTCACGCGACCGAGCAAAGCGTCAGGGGTATGGTGTTGAATCAGCATATATTGCAGCAGCGAAGCGATCGCGTTGCAGTAGCCATACACCACCAGTGCCAGCAGGGCCGGGATAAAGTGGCTGTAAAGCCCCAGTGAGGCAATGGCCAGAAACGCGCAGGTGGCGCTGATCAGGACCAGCACACCTGGACGGGCATAACCCGGTACCCAGCCGCTGGTAAAGGCGCCAATCATGGCCCCCAGCGGCACGGCGGAATACATCAGACCAATCGCCGAAGCGTCAGCGTGATAGCTGATAGCCAGCGCCGGGAACAGAATACGCACCGCGCCGACGATGCTCACCAGCATGCCCAGCAGCACCACGGAACCCACCACCTTCTGCTGGCAGACAAACTGAACGCCGCTGGCCAGGGCGCGCAGCGGATGCTCCGGCTCCTGCACTTCCGGCTTCATCGACGGCAGACGCACCAGCGGGATTAACGTTGCCAGCGTACCGACAGCCGCCACGGCAAAGGCCCAGCCCACGCCGCCCGCCACAATAATCACCCCGCCAATGGCCGGGGAGAGGATAGCCCCGAGACGTACGGTCACCATACTCAGCGCACCGGCCGCGCCGAGGTTCTCACGCCCGACCAGCAGCGGGATCACCGCCATTAATGCCGTCATCCCCAACGCCCCGAAGAAACCGTCCCAGGCGGCCAGCAAATATAGTGCCCACAAAGAGGGTTCCGGCAGAAACGCATTCAGACTGAGGGCCGCGAAGCCGATGCCGCAGGTACCACGGGCAAACAGAATCAGCTTACGACGATCGAGGCGGTCTGCGAGGATGCCACCCAGCATCAATCCGATAAACATACCGATGCCATCCAGCATCACGGCCACACCCACCTGAAGCGTGGAGCCTGTCATGGCCTGGATCTGAATCGGTACGCCGACTGCCAGCATACCGAGTGAGAACACGGACAGCATGCGGGCACAAAAGATGGCGCGGAAATGGGCGTTATTTTTCAGCAGGCTGAAATCAAGCAGAATGGAGGGCTTTGCCATGAGTATCCATGTAGTTAATAGGGCTCAATGCCTGGCGGCCGGAATGCTGTCCGGTGCGGCGCGTAAGGATGCCGATGTTTTTCTGGCGGGGCGCATGGTAACATATTTGGTTAGTAACGTTAATGATAATAATACTCATATTCATTTGCATATGAAGAGGATCTCTCAGGGATGTCATTGCAGCAAGCTTCCCCCCCATCTGCTCCGTTGTCGCAAGGCCTTTCGCGCAGCGCGGGTGTCATCATCTGTCTGATATTACTGACGGCGGTCAGCCTGGCGAGTCTGATGCTTGGGGCCAAACCCATCGCGCCTGCCCTGGTGTGGCAGAGTCTGTCCGGCCAGATCACTAACGCCGATAGCATCATTATTCTCAATGCCCGTCTGCCGCGTACGCTGGCCGGGATCCTCGTAGGCCTGGCGCTGGGCGGCGCAGGGGCGGTGATCCAGGCACTGACGCGTAATCCGCTGGCAGACCCCGGCATTCTCGGCGTCAATGCCGGGGCCAGCTTCGCGATGGCGATTGGCATTACCCTGTTTGGCGTCAGCGGCATGGCAGGCTGGCTTGGCTTTGCCTGGGGCGGCGCGCTGATTGCCAGCATGGCGGTCTGGGCGATTGGCACACTGAGCGGTGGCCGGGTCAATCCGGTACGGTTGACGCTGGCCGGGGTGGCACTGAGTGCGGTATTGGGCGGGCTGACTTCGTCGCTGTCGCTGCTTAATCCGCAGACCTTTGACCAGCTGCGCTTCTGGCAGGCGGGAACGCTGGATATCCGTTCCTCAGCGAACCTGATGCTGGTGGCCCCGGCGATAGTCGTCGGCGCGGTGCTGGCACTCGCGGCATCGCGTTCACTGAACAGTCTCAGTATGGGTGAAGACATTGCCGCCGCGCTCGGCACCCGGGTGCTGCTGGTGCGCCTGCTGGCGCTGCTGTCGGTGATGCTGCTGTGTGGATCGGCCACGGCGCTGGTGGGGCCCATTGGTTTTGTTGGCCTGATGGTGCCCCATGTTGCGCGCTGGTGGGTGGGGGCCGACCAGCGCTGGATCCTGATTTATTCGTTTCTCATGGCCCCGGTGCTGTTGCTGACCGCCGATATTGCCGGGCGTTTTATGGCACAGGGTGAGCTGCGGGTGTCGATTGTCACCGCATTGATCGGTGCGCCAGTCTTAATCTGGTTAGTCCGTAGCCGCAAACATTAAGGATGACAGGATGCACAGTAAAACCTTACTGATCGGCCGTGCTGACGGCTGGCTCAATCTGCGCCTGGCGTCCCGGGTGCTGTGGGCGAACCTGACGCTGATCGTTCTCGCTGCACTGCTGGCGCTGTTTGCGCTGTGCTACGGCACGCTGAGCATCAGCCCGGGGCAGGTGTGGCAGGCGTTGCAGGGGGAAGGGCCTCGCGGATTTATGACCGTTATCGCACAGTGGCGTGCACCGCGTGCGGTGATGGCGCTGGTGCTGGGGGCGGGCCTTGGCGTCAGCGGGGCGATCTTCCAGTCGGCGATCCGAAACCCGCTCGGCAGCCCGGATGTGGTGGGTTTTAATACCGGGGCGTTTACCGGGGCGCTGGTGATGATTATCGGCTTTGGCGGCAGCTACTATCAGATTGCCGCCGGAGCGCTGGTGGGCGGTATTGGTTCGGCGGCGCTGGTTTATCTGCTGGCGTGGCGCCAGGGGATTGTGGGTTTCCGCCTGATTATTGTCGGGATTGGCGTGGGCGCGGTGTTGTCGGCGCTCAATACCTGGCTGATTGTCAGCGCCTCGCTGGAGAGTGCCATGAGTGCTGCGCTGTGGGGGGCGGGATCGCTTAACGGCATCACCTGGGCGAAAGGGCAGCCTGCGCTGCTGCTGGTGCCACTGACCATTATGGTGTCGCTGGCGCTCAGCCGCCGTTTGCAACTGATGGAAATGGGCGACGACAGTGCGCGGGCGCTGGGGGTGAATGCTGAGTCCAGCCGTCTGTGGCTGATGCTGTGCGGCATTATTCTCACGGCAATTGCCACCGCCAGCGCCGGGCCGATTGCCTTTATTGCGCTGGCCGCGCCGCAGATTGCCCGCCGCCTGACCGGTGCCAGCGCGGTGCCGCTTTTTTCCGCCGCCACCACCGGGGCGCTGTTGTTGCTGACGGCCGATGTGATCGCTCAGCATGCGTTTAACGGGGTACAACTGCCGGTGGGGGCTGTTACCGTCAGCATCGGTGGTGTTTATCTCATCTGGTTACTTATCAGGGAGTCACGACGTTGATCATGGATACTTCTTTATCCCCCCGTCTTCAGGCCGCTGGCGTGACGCTGGCCTACGATCAAAAAGTGATCGCCAGTGAGCTTAGCGTGCAGATCCCCGACCGCCAGTTTACGGTGATTATTGGCCCTAACGCCTGCGGCAAGTCAACGCTGTTACGCGCCCTGTGCCGCCTGCTGAAACCGCGTAGCGGGCAGGTGCTGCTTGATGGTCATGATATTCATCAGATGGGCACCAAAGCGCTTGCCCGCCAGCTGGGTCTGTTGCCACAGCATGCGATTGTCCCGGAGGGGATCAGCGTGGCCGATCTGGTGGCACGTGGACGCTATCCACATCAGAGCTTACTGAAGCAGTGGAGTGAAGCCGACCGTGAGGCGGTGGCGGCGGCAATGCAGGCCACCAACATCAGTGAACTGGCCGCGCGCAGCGTGGATGAACTGTCCGGCGGCCAGCGTCAGCGCGTGTGGGTGGCGATGGTGCTGGCGCAGCAGACGCCGCTGCTGTTACTGGATGAACCGACCACCTGGCTGGATATCGCCCACCAGATTGAGCTGCTGGATCTGTTCCGTCAGTTAAATCAGGAGCACGGGCATACGCTGGTGGCGGTGCTGCATGATCTGAATCAGGCCTGTCGTTACGCCGACCACTTAATCGTGATGAAGGAAGGGCAGATTATCGCCCAGGGTAAACCCGCTGAGATTGTGGATGCACAGCTGGTGCGGCAGGTGTTTGGCATGAGTAGCGTGGTGATTGACGATCCGGTATCACATACACCGATGATCGTGCCGTGCGGGCGTTATCATCAGCCTTTACAGGGATCGTTGTAGGGGTGAGGCACGCCTCGTCCGGTGCGGAATAACAAGGGTCGGGCATGCCCGACCCCTACGGGTATTGTTCCAGGGGCGAGGCACGCCTCGTCCGGTGCGGAATAACAAGGATCGGGTATGCCCGACCCCTACGGGTATCGCTGTAGGGGCGAGGCACGCCTCGTCCGGTGCGAAATAACAAGGATCGGGCATGCCCGACCCCTACGGGTATTGTTCCAGGGGTGAGGCACGCCTCGTCCGGTGCGGAATAACAAGGGTCGGGCATGCCCGACCCCTACGGGTATTGCTGCAGGGGCGAGGCACGCCTCGTCCGGTGCGGAATAACAAGGGTCGGGCATGCCCGACCCCTACGGGTATTGTTCCAGGGGTGAGGCACGCCTCGTCCGGTGCGGAATAACAAGGGTCGGGCATGCCCGACCCCTACGGGTATTGTTCCAGGGGTGAGGCACGCCTCGCCCGGTGCGGAATAACAAGGATCGGGCATGCCCGACCCCTACGGGTATTGCTGCAGGGGCGAGGCACGCCTCGCCCGGTGCGGAATAACAAGGGTCGCGCATGCCCGACCCCTACGGGTATTGCTGTAGGGGCGAGGCACGCCTCGCCCGCTGCGGGGCGGTCCCCCTTCTTTACGCCAGGTCCTGGCACGCCTCCATCAGCCCAGCCAGCAATGGCCCCAGCGTCACCAGCGTTTCCGGTGACAGGATATCCATATGCTCGCAGGCCAGTTCGTGGATCTGCACTTGCTGAAGATAAGGCGCCCAGCTGTCTTTCACATCCATTCCCTCAGGCAGGGTATTTTTCGCCACAAACAGCGTGGCCTGCCCTTCAAAGCGTGGTGTCCTGGCGGTACTCAGGCGCTCAACCGCATCGGCATAGTTTGCGACGATAGTGCTGAACATTTCCGCCTTCTCTGCCAGTAACAGCGCATCGTCATCAGTGGAGGCCATAAACTCGGCCTCCTCGCGCGCCATTTCGGCACGCGCATCCTCTTCCGACGGGCTGGTCCAGTCCTGGCCTTCCGGCGGATAGGTATCCAGCAGCCCGAGGAAGTTCACCTGTTCTCCCTGCTGTTGCAAACGTGCCGCAATACCGTGGGCGAGGGTGCCGCCCAGCGAGTAGCCCAGTAAGTGATACGGACCGTGCGGCTGAATGCTGCGCAGCGTCGCCAGATGGCGTTCGCACATTTCATCCACACTTGCGCAGCGGGCAATCACGCCGTTCGGGCGTGGCGATTGCAGGCCAACAATCGGGAAATTGCCCCCGAGATGACGCATCATGCCGGAGTACTGCCAGGCAAAGCCGGAAGCCGGGTGAATACAGAACAGCACCGGTCCTGTACCGCTGCGGAACGGCAGGCTTTCGCCGTTGGCACGGTTGTCCGCGTTCACGCCACGCGCGCTGTCATCCAGCAGGCGTGCCATGTTTTCCACGCTACGTGCGGCCATGATCTGCCCGATAGAGAGCGGTTGTGGCAGGCGACGGCGCAGCTCGGCGGCCAGGCGCATCGCCAGCAGCGAGTGCCCCCCCAGCGCGAAGAAGTCATCATCGGCATAGACCGTGTCACGCGCCAGCAGGCTGGAGAACAAGGTCACCAGCAGTTGCTCATGCAGGCCCTCTGGTGGACGACCTTCAGACTGCGGCGTCTGCGGCAACGGCAGGGACTTACGGTCCAGCTTGCCGTTAGCGCTGAGCGGGAAGTGGTCCGTCAGCACATAGCTGACGGGCAGCATATGCGCCGGTAAGCGCTGTGCCACTTGCTGATGCACAACGGCGGTATCCAGTGTGACACCGGGCTGTGCGATCAGCCACGCCACCAGCTGACGCGCATCGGCACCCACGGATGCCACACTGCCCAGTTCACGGGCGGCCACAACGGTCTGTGCCACGCCATCAACGGTTAACAATGCCTGTTCAATTTCGCCCAGCTCAATACGCTGCCCACGAATTTTCAGCTGATCGTCACTGCGTCCCAGATACTCAACGGCCCCGTTCTCCAGCCAGCGGGCAATATCCCCGGTACGGTACATCCGTTCACCGTCGGCAAACGGGTCGGCGACGAAGCGTTGCGACGTCAGGTCGGCGCGATACAGATAGCCGTCTGCCAGCTGCACGCCGCACAGGTAGAGATCGCCCGCCACGCCGAGCGGCACCGGGCGCAGCAGCCCGTCGAGGATGCGCAGTTCCGTGTTCCACACCGGGTAACCAATCGGCAAGCCTGCGCCGCTGCATTGTCGCAAGCTTTCGCCGCTGGCCGGATGGTATGTGACATCAACGGCGGCTTCGGTTGGGCCATAGAGGTTGTGCAGCGGTGCCGCGATCAGCGCCTCATAGCTGGCGGCCAGATCGCAGGAGAGGGCTTCACCGCTACAGAACACGCGTTGCAGGCTGTGGCACCCTTTGTCGCTGCCGTCACGGCTTTCCAGCGCGGTGACCCACGCGGCGAGCATCGAAGGCACAAAGTGCATTGTCGTCACGGAATAATCTTCAATCAGCTGTACCAGCGCATCCGGATCGCGATGGGCTTCCGGCGGTGCCATCAGTAACTGAGCACCGACCATCAGCGGCCAGAAGAACTCCCACACGGAGACGTCGAAGCTGCACGGTGTTTTCTGCAACACCACGTCATTCGCCTCCATCGGGTATTCATCCTGCATCCACCACAGGCGGTTAACAATCGCCTGCTGACCGACCACCACGCCTTTCGGGCGCCCGGTCGATCCGGAGGTATACAGCACATACGCCGGACGCTGTGGATCTGCGGCAGGCAACGGATGCGTCGGCTGACGCTGTTCGTCTTCCAGCCGATCAAAGGCCAGAATCCGCCCCATCACTGCAAAGCGTGCGGCTAAGGTGCTTTCACTGATAATCAGGCGTGGACGGGAGTCCTCCACCATCAGCGCAAGACGGTCGTCCGGATAACCGGTATCCAGCGGCAGCCAGGCGGCACCGGCCTGTAGAATGGCGGTCAGTGCCAGGCTCAGGCGTACCGAACGCGGCAGGGCAACGGCAACGATATCACCCGGTTGTACCCCGGCCTCAATCAGACGGTCGGCCAGCAGACGTGCCTGCTGCTGCATCTGGCGATAGGTCAGACGATGCTCGCTGTCCAGCAGGGCCAGCGCGTCTGGCGTGCGGTTAACCTGCTGTTCAATGGCCCCTTGCAGCGTGCCTGCGGCCACCGGGTAAGCGGTGTTATTGATGCTGGCAATCAGCGCCTGTTCGTCAGGGGTTTGCAGCTGCCAGCGTGCCAGCGGCAGGTCGGGCTGCGCCACCAACTGGGCAATCAGCATCAGCAGGCGCTCAGCAAAGCGTTGCGGATGTGGCACCGCATCGCGGTACTCCATCAGCAGATGCAGACGCTTACCCGGCAGCACCAGCAGGGTAAGCGGATAGTGGGTGTAACCCCGGTTGCCGATATGGTCGCAGCACAGGCCATTGTGGCCCTGCAACAGATCGGCGTTATCCGGGTAGTTTTCCACCACCAGCAGAGTGTCAAACAGCGTACCGCTGCCGGCCAGTTGTTGGATCTCACCCAGGCCGAGATCGTCATGTTCGATCAGCTGGATCTGCTGAGCCTGGTGATCGGCCAGCTGATCGAGTAGCGGACGCTGGCTGTCGAAACGCACGCGCACAGGCAGGGTGTTACTGAACAGGCCAACGTGCTGCTCCTGGCCGTCAATCTGGCCGAAGCGACCGGAAACCGGTGAACCAAACACCACGTCCTGGTGGCCGCTTTCAATCGCCAGCTGCATTCCCCAGATGCCCTGCATCACGCTGTTCAGCGTCAGGCCACGGCTGCGGCACAGTGCCAGCAGGCCGCGTTCCAGCTCGGGTTCCAGTACCAGGTCCAGGTCGTGCACCGGACCGTTATGGGTATCGTCACCAAACAGCAGCGTGGGACGCAAATCCTGCAACACCTGTTGCCACAGCTGGCGGGAGGCGTTGGCATCACGCGAGGTTAACTGACGCACGATATCCGCGTAGCTGAAGCGGTGCGGCGTCAGGGCCTGCGGGCCGTGGTACAGCGCGGTAAACAGATCGCCTAAGATCACCGGCGTTGACCAGCCATCCACCACCAGGTGATGGGCATTCAGCATCAGTGTAAAGCGCTCGCTGTCAGCATGCTGCACCAGCAGTGCATGCAGCATCACCGGCTGGCTGAACAGATCCCGTGCCAGCTCGCGTTTCTCCAGCGCCAGTAACGCCTCGGTTTCTTCAGCGGCTGACAGGGCAGGGAGTACGTGGCGATCCAGCGTCCAGAGCGACTGTTCCTGCGGGAGAGCCGGGATCAGTTGTAACGGCTGTAGCGCCTGTTCACTGTCAAAGCGGGCCGCCAGCTGCGGATGGTGACGGACCACCGCATCCAGTGCGGCACGCAGGCGATTCTCATCCAGCGCACCGCTAAAGCTCAGGCGCGTCAGTGAGTTATAGCTGCCGCTGCTGTCGGCGGTGGCGGCATGGAACAGCAACCCTTTTTGCAGCGGTAGCAGCGGCAGAACAGCGGCCAGCGGGCCATGACGCTCACCCAGCTGAACGACATCCTGCTGGCTGACTCCGTCAATGGCGACCTCGGCGGCCACTAAGGTATCCGCCGCTTCCTGTGGATGACGATGGGCGAAATCGCTCAGCGCATCGCAGGCACCGGCCAGCGCCAGGTGCAGGGCATCAATATCCTGCTCGCTGAATACCCCATTCAGCCAGCCCCAGTTAACCGCCAGCTGCGGCAGCGCGCCGGTTTCATCCACGAAGATATTAATTTCCAGGCTGTGCAGCTGCGGCATGTCAGGTGACTGATGTACCGCAAAGGCATCGCGGAAATGTTTACGCGTCCGCTGTGGCGTCCACAGGCCCTCTGCGGCACTGAAACGCCCGAGGTAGTTAAACAGCACTTCCGGCGCATGCTGCTGTGCCAGCGGCTGTAACTGGGTGGAACGCACCGCATCGAGATAGCGCAGCTGGCCGTAGCCAACGCCACGATCCGGCACGGCACGCAGCACACTTTTGACCGCGCGCAGGGCATCGCGCAGGCTGCCGCTATCGCCTTCATCCAGCGTGACCAGCAACGGGTACTCTGCGGTCAGCCAGCCAACGGTGCGGGCCAAATCATGGTCACCCGCCAGTTCGGCGCGGCCATGCGATTCCAGGGTGTAGCGCAGCTGGCTGACCTTAAAGCGGTCGATCAGCGCCAGTGACAGTGCGCACAGCAGCGTCTCTTCCACGCTGGCACGATACTGCTGCGGCAGCGTGCTCAGCAGCGCCTGGGTCTGCGCCCCGTCGAGCAGCGTACGCTTCTCTTTCAGTTCGCTGTGGGTATCCTGCGGATGCAGCGCCCGCTGGCCGAGCAGCGGCACCGGATGCTGCAACATGCTCTGCCAGAAAGGCAGCTCAGCGGCACGACGGGAGACGTTGCTTAACAGCGCAGCGGACCAGTCATGCAGTGATGTCTCTTCCGGCGGCAGGGTCAGCGGGGTGCCGCTGATGGCGGCCTCCGCTGCCTGACGCAGTTCATCCAGCAGTACACGCCAGGACACACCGTCCACCACCAGGTGATGGATCACCAGCACCAGGCCAAAGGCCCGCTCGTTCTGCTGGAGCAGCGTGGCCTGCATCATCACGCCGTTCTCCGGGTCGAGGCGGGTGACGGCGGCGTCGAAGGCATCTTCTGCGCAGGCTTCCGGGGCATCATGCAGCGGCTGGGCGGTGACCCAGCGGGTAAATCCGGCAGGACGAGGTTCACCCACCACCAGCTGCCCGTCACGGGTAAAGGCGGCCAGCGCCGGGTGTGCGCGGCTCAGCGTGGTCAGTGCCTGCTCAAGGTGAGCACGCTGCAATGCCTCAGGGACCTGCAGGAACACGCCGTGCGCAAAGCGCTGATTAATGCCGCCATGTTCGTTAAACCATTGCAGGATGGGTAAGCCGCTGATGGCACCGTGCTGCGCCACGTTATTGACGGCGGTGCGGGTGGTCAGCAGGGGCATATTTTGTGCCATACGTGCCGGGGTACGCTGGGCGAAGATATCGCGCGGACGCAGCAGATAACCCGCACGGCGGGCGGCCGTGCCCAGCCCCATCGCGGAAATACTGTCCCCGCCCAGCGCGAAGAAATCATCGTCAGCGCCGACGCGTTCCATTCCCAGCAGGTCAGCAACGGCCTGGCAGATCAGGGTTTCCTGTGCGCCCTGCGGCTCGCGTCCGGGTTTAAATGCCACCTGCTGCGGCTCAGGCAGGGCCTGGCGGTCAATTTTGCCGTTCACGTTCAGCGGCAGTTCATCCATCACCACCAGGATTGCGGGCACCATGTAGTCGGGCAGGGTGACTGCCAGTTTCGCCAGCAGTTTTGCGGATAACTGATCGTCGGCACGCAGGGCATCGTCATACACCGAGCAGTAGCCAATCAGGCGGTTGGTGGCACCGATAGGCTGAGCAATCACCACGGCGGTGCTGACCTCATCCAGCGCCACCAGCGCATTTTCCACTTCGCCCAGCTCAATACGGAAACCACGCACCTTGATCTGGTGGTCAACGCGGCCGATAAAGGCCAGCTGACCATCGCTGCGCCAGCGCATCAGATCGCCGCTGCGGTACATCACTTCCCCCTCCAGGAACGGGTTAGCGACAAAACGGGCGGCGGTCAGATCCGGGCGACGCAGGTAGCCACGGGCAATCCCGGTACCGGAAATGTACAGCTCGCCCACACAGCCGACCGGAACCGGACGCAGTTTGCTGTCCAGCAGCCACACCTGGGTGTTACCGACCGGGCGGCCAATCACCGGCTGGTCAGAGACCATCACGCTGGCACCCAGGGTATCGATGGTGTACTCAGACGGGCCGTAATAGTTATGGATCTCCAGCTCCGGGTGCTGCTGCATCAGCTTCCACAGCGTTGGCGTCGCCGCCTCACCGCCGATCATCACAAACGCCGGACGATGGCTTTCCGGCTCAAACAGTCCGGCATCAATCATCTGTGAGAAGAAGGACGGGGTGATATCCAGCAGGTCAACCGGCACCTGTTTCATCTTCTGCAACAGCGCCCAGGCATCGCGGCGCAGTTCTTCGTCGAAGATATTCAGCTCGCAGCCCATCATCATGCAGAACAGCGGTTCCCATGAGGAGTCGAAAGAGAAGGAGGCGGTGTGTCCGGTGCGCATACGGCGCGGCTGGCTGCGATGGAAGCGCTCAATCGCCGGGCCGAACAGGTTAGCCTGATGGGAAAGAAACAGGTTGAGCAGTCCGGCGTGAGTACTCATCACGCCTTTCGGGCGCCCGGTGGAACCGGAGGTGTAGATCATATACGCCAGGTGTTCACCACGCTGGGCAACACGGCGCTCGCTGTCGCTCACCGGGGTGGCAACGTGCGCATCACAGACGGCCCGTACGGCAGCATCATCAATACAGAGATACTCACCGTCCGGCATCTGGGCCACGGTGCTGCTGTGCGTCAGCAGCAGCTGCGGTTGCGCGTCATCGCACATCAGCGCCAGACGCTCACGCGGGTAGTCGAGGTCCAGCGGCATATAGGCGGCACCGCTGGCCAGCACACCGAAGATCGCCACCAGCGAATCAACGGAGCGCGGGATACCAATAGCCACCACGTCTTCGGCACCCAGGCCGCGCGCAATCAGCTCGCGAGCCAGCTGCATGGCACGGGCAGAAAGCTGGCCGTAGGTCAGGCTGATATCGCCGCAGGCCACGGCGACCGCATCCGGCTGCGCGTCCACCTGGCGCTGTAACATTGCCAGAATCGACACCACACCTTCCGGCGGCGTGACGCTGATCCCCTGAGACCAGCGGGTAATTTGCTGCTGTTCATCGTCGGCAATCAGCGCCAGGCGGGAGAGCGCTTGCTGTGGCTGCTGCGCCAGCTGGTTTGCCAGGAACGCAATGCGTTCACCGTGCCAGGCCAGCGTTTGCGCATCATATTTCTCGGCGTTGGCGACCAGCGTGACCTGCAACTGGCCGCGCTGGAAGCCGATTTCAAACTCCAGATCGTCCACCGGACCCATGGCCAGGGTGTGGCTGATGGCATCAATGCCGTCAAAGGACAGACTGTCGTGATAGACCTTCAGGTTGATCACCGGGCCATACAGCGACTGGCTGCTGCCGACCAGACCGAGGTCACGGCGCAGTTGTTCTGCCTCGTAACGTTGATGGCGGCGAACCTGTTTAATCTCGCTCTGTAAGGCCCGGCTGATATCGGCCAGCGTCATGCTGTCTTCAATATCCAGCAGCAGCGGCAGAACGTTGACAACCGGGCCGGTGGCGGCCAGCGCGGCGGAACCCATGCGGCGCATAAACGGGAAACCAATGCTCAGGCGGGATTCACCGCTGATGCGTGCCAGATAGGCGACCAGCAGGGCGCTGGCAATTTCTGCCGGGGCGTTCTCCTGCAAATCAGGCTGAAGGGTCAGCGCCGCCAGCAGCGCCGGGGGCAGGGTCACCTGTTGTTTTAACGGTGCGCCGTGGGCGCTGGCGGGGAAGGTTTCGCTGGAGAGTGAAATTGCCGTCGGGAAGTGCTCTGCGTGCTGTTGCCAGAACAGGGCGGCACGTTCACAGGCGGGTGAATGCTGCCAGGCCTGATACTCAGCGACCACTTCGCCAAAGGAGATAAACGGCGATGCCGCCGGTGTTTCACCCGCACGCAGCGCCTGATAGATCGCTGCCACGCGGCGTGTCAGGGCCTCAAAGCTGAAGCCGTCGAGCATCAGATGGTGGTAGCGCTGATACCAGAACCAGCGATCGTCACTCACGCGGATCATCAGCTGGCGGTACAGCGGGCGGGCACCGTCTGCGGGCAGATCGGCGGCCAGATCGGCCTGCATCAGGTCGTGCGCGGCCTGCACGGCATCGCTGCGTGGGCTGAAATCAACCCATTCAACAGGCTGTACCTGTTCTGGGGTACGCGTATGAGGGAGTCGCTGCACGGCGCTGCCGTCATCAGAAAGGCCAAAGGTGGCCTGCACGGTATCGGCTTCGGACATCGCCTGGCGGATCGCTCTATCCAGCATCGGGCGGTCAATATCGCCATGCAGTTCACTGTAGTGGGCAACGGCAAAGGTGTTTCTTGCGCTGGCGATCTGATCGGCGATCCAGATCCCCGGCTGCGCCGCAACCAGCGGATATTCGGTAAATTCGGCCTGTATTTCAGGCATGATCTGAGCTTCTGACACGGTGGCAATTCCTGTCGTAAGAGGTAAAAACTGATCCCGTAGGGGCGACCTTTTTTCCGGTCGACCCGGGCTGGCTAACCTGCCGTTTTCAGCACGGCGGGGCGCATGTCGTGCCAGTTTTCTTCGATGTAACGAATACATTCGGCGCGGGTATCCGGGCCGCTCACGGCCTTCCAGCCAGCAGGAACGTCGGAAAACGCTGGCCACAGGCTGTATTGCTGGCGTGCATTGAGCAGCACCAGGAAGTCGAGGGTTTCATCGTCGAAGGGATTTTGTTGTTCGGTCATGTTAATTACCTGTCTTTCCAGAATAGGGAGGTGTAATAAAGTCGGCGAGTAGCCAGCGTAAGCCGTCCAGCAGCCCGCCGCGCCAGCACAGGGCATCATGCCCGCCGGAGAAAATTCGGAAATTAATGTCATGCCCGCCCGGGAGCAGCGCCTGACGCATCTGTTGGTTAACCCAGGCCATATCGGCTTCGCGATCGCCCGCTTCCTGGAAGATCTTTAAGCGGCTGGCCGGCAGTACACCCTTGATCGCCTGCCCGGTCAGCCAGCCCATCTCCTGCTCACCGGCTTCGGAAAAGTGGGTGACCAGGCGGACGTTTGGCCACCAGAAGGAGCCAGACTGGCTGAGGATGCGGCCAAAGCGCCCGGGCCAGTGCAGCCCGGCATACATCGCCGCCAGGCCGCCGTAACTTTGCCCGGCGACCACGGTACGGTCGGCCTCTTCACTGAATTCCACACGGCTGCGCGCCAGCGGCAGCAATTCCTGCTGCACCGCCTGCCAGAATTCAGCATTGCAGGGCAGCTCTTTTTCGCGCCAGTCACCGTTAATCACATCAATCAACAGCCAGCAGGCGGCGGGCAGATGGCCGCTGTCGGTTTCGGCATGCAGCGCGGAATAAAGCGGTTGTCCGTCTGCCCAGTTCTGTCCATCCAGCAGAATCACCAGCGGGCGCTGCTCTGGGGTCGCTGTACTGCCCGTGGTATAGAGCCAGATACGGCGCTGATTCCCCAGCAGGGCGCTGTCCCAGGTAAACTGTTGCAGCTGGTGGTTATCGGGGTGTATCGGCTGTCCGCTGTCCAGCGCGTGCCACGCAGACTGGTCCGGCGCCGCGGGCATATGCGCGGCCGACAGCGCGTGCCCGCGGCTGTTGAGGTGGGCACAGCTGCGATTTAACGGGTCGGCAATCGCCAGCGGGAACAGAGATATCCACCATTCGCGCTGTTGTTTGCGGCGTGTGTCGTCATCGGTGCTAAAAGCGGGGGGGAGTTGCTCAGCGTTTACCGGGATCAGGCTGTAACTGCCACGCCAGTGCTCATCAATCTCCGTTGACCAGTGCCAGACATCGGTTCCCGCCAGGCGTTGCAAACTTTGCGGCTGCGGGCTGTGGTGGTCGGTCACGCAGTTAATATCCACATAAACCTGATGTATTGCAGAGCGGGTTTCGTCACCTGCCGGGTCACGCCAGAAATAGTTCATCCGGACTGTTCCTTCAGCAAAGGCTTCAACCAGTGGCGTGCCATGTTGCGCAATGTGCTGCCACCAGCTCTCTTCACCCACGTTATCGGCGGCCAGCAGCTGTGCCGCATGACCTGCGGGCTGACGCATCGGCCATAATGTGTGCCGTGTTGTCACGATAATTTTCCTTAATTTACATTTAATTACTTAAAAGGAGGGACTTTAATCTCTCTTACAGTAAATGACGCTAATACAAATAGTATTGAGAATAGTTTGCATTTGCAATAAGATGCGTCGCAACTTTCTTAAGGGCCTGTAAGTTGTACGTAAATATCGGTTTTCTTAAGAAGGGCAGAAGAATCGACGAAAGTAGTGGCAAACGTGATTCTCACATTTCACCGCGGCCAATCAGTTCTCCTTATCAATTGGCGGGTTTTAACGGGTTTTTTTTATCAGCAAATCTGTTCAGACGGGATACCAGAACATGTTTAATAAGATTAAAAAACAGGCAACACCAGGCATTGCAGTTCGTTCAGACAAACACACCCTGCGTTTATTACTGGCTTCAGCCCTGCTGATGGCGCCCGCCGTGCAGGCAGCCACCGAAGCCGAAAATACGCTGACGGTCACCGCAGACACCCAGGAAAGCGTCACCGCCCCGACCAAAGGGATCGTAGCGAAAGAGAGCGCTTCAGGCACCAAGACCGCCACACCGCTGCGTAAAACCCCGCAATCCATTTCTGTGGTGACGCGCGATCAGATGGACGATCAGGATGCTCGCTCAGTGGCTGATGCACTGAGTTACTCCAGTGGCGTGGTAGCAACCTACCGTGGAAACTCGAACCGTAATGATGAAGTGATCAGCCGTGGTTTCCGTTATGCACCGAAATTGCTGGATGGATTACATTTCGGTCTTTCTTCTGAGAATGGCGGGGCTGGGCAACTCGACCCATGGTTGCTTGAGCGTGTTGAAATCGTACATGGCCCGGCATCGGTACTTTATGGCCAGGTGAGCCCTGGTGGGCTGGTTCTGATGACCAGTAAGCGCCCGACAGCAGAAAGTATTCATGAAGTGCAACTCAGCACCGGTAATCGCCACTATGGTGAGGCAGCGGTGGACTTCGGCGGCAAGCTGAACGATGACAACACCTTGTTCTACCGCCTGAACGGCATTGCCAGCACCCAGAATGAGTTTGTGAAAAACAGCAAACAACAGCGTATGGCGATTGCGCCAGCGATCACCTGGCTGCCAAATGAAGACACCAGCTTTACGCTGTTAACCAGCTACCAGAATGACCCGAAAGCGGGTTCGCGTAACTTCTTGCCACGCGCAGGGACGCTCTATTCTACCGCTGCTGGCTATGTTCCTTATGACCTGAACGTCAGCGACTCTGACTTTACTAAGTCAAAGCGTGAACAGACCTCTATCGGTTACAGCCTGGAGCACAGCTTTAATGAAGCGGTATCGTTTACCCAGAACCTGCGTTACAGCCACCGCAATGAAGACTACAAATATCTGGTCTACAACGTGGATGACGGCAACCGTACACTGACGCGTCTGGCGCAGCATGAAACGGCGATGACTAACGAATTCAACGTCGACAATCAGTTGAAAGGGCTATTCGATACCGGTGAAGTGAAGCATACCGTCCTGGGCGGTTTCGATTACCGCTACTCGCATATTGATAGCAAACTGTATCGTGACTACGGCAGCAGTTACCCGATGGACTGGAGCAACCCGAGCCGTGTAGAGGTTGATGAAAGTTTGTTGGAGCTGGCCACCCATACCAAGAAATCCCTGAACCAGTACGGTGTTTATGTCCAGGATCAGCTGGAGTGGAATAACTGGAACCTGCTGCTGTCAGGTCGTAATGACTGGTCGCAGGTGAGCAACAAGGACCTCACAGCCGGGGGTTCAGATATCACTTATAATGACAGCGCGTTCACAGGGCGTGCCGGACTGCTGTATGCATTCGATAACGGTATTTCACCGTATGTCAGCTACAGCACCTCGTTTGAACCGGTGCTGGAGCAGGCGGCGGCAGGTGCCGATCCGCTGAAACCGACCACCGGTGAACAGACGGAAATCGGGGTGAAATTCCAGCCAGTGGGCGTGAATGCGATGATGACAGTCTCCTGGTTTGATATTAACCAGAAGAACGTCACCTCTTATAACCGTCTGACCAGTGCTTACGAGCAGATTGGTAAGGTCAACTCTCAGGGTATTGAGACAGAACTTCATGTGCAGCCAACGCCGGAAATTAAGCTGACTACCGCTTATACCTATACCGATGTGGTGACCAAGAGCTCAACAGATCCGGATAAAGTCGGTCACAGCCCAAATGCTATCCCGCGTCATGCTGCTTCAGCCTGGGGTAGTTACAGCTTCCTTGATGGTGTGCTGAATGGTTTGACTATGGGTACCGGCGTTCGTTATGTGGGTAAAGCTCCGGGTGATGATATCGGCGAATACTATGTGCCGCATTACACCCTGTACGATGCGATGGTGAAATATGAACTGGGCCAGGCTGTCCCGACTCTGAAAGGGACCACCTTACAGTTCAATGCGCAGAACCTGACGGATGAGCACTATGTGTCATCTTGTGCGGGTCAGTGGGCATGTTTCTACGGTGCAGGCCGTACGTTTGTTGCTTCTGTTAATTACCGCTGGTAATGGGTAGAGCAGGGCGTTCGTCGCCACTTTGAACTAAAGCGGGGTTCCACAGAGAACCGCGTTCCTGACAAGCTTCATTATCATCCTTTTAGCCACCCCAGACGGGGTGGCTATTTTTTTACCTGATCGTTCCCTCACCGCACGTCCTGCTTTTTTCTGACGCCAGTCTGTTTAGCCGAACCGTTATAAATCACACTGATTTTTTCTTTAGTTTACATGTTGTTACTTTTTATCGTCCATGCCAGTTATTTGTGTAATAAGAAATGCTAATACAAATGTTATTGAGAGTGATTTACATTTGCATTAGTATGCGTCGGAACTTCACACAGGTAAGAGGTAACTCTTCATTTAGTAAGGTTTTTTTTCATAAGCAGAGGGTGCGTTCGGACGTTAATGATCCGTGCCATTCCTGAAGTTAGCTACGGCCAATCAGTAAATCTAATGGGTTGGCGGGCTTTACTGGTTTCTTTCGTAGACAAGGCTGTTTCAGACGAGATAACACAACTATGTTGAAGAAGATAAAAACCCAGGCGCGCCCTGGTGTGGCAGTACACTCTGGAAATACCACCCTGTGCCTGTTGCTGGCGTCTTCACTGCTGGCGGCGCCGCTGGCGCAGTCCGCCACTGACAACACGCTGACGGTGACGGCGGAGTCCCAGGAGAGCGTGACGGGGCGAAACAGTGGTATTGTGGCGAAAGAGAGCGCTTCAGGCACCAAAACCCCCACCCCGCTGCGCAAAACCCCGCAATCGATTTCGGTGGTGACACGCGAGCAGATGGATGACCAGGCGGCAGCATCGGTTTCCGATGCCCTCAGTTATACCAGCGGTGTGGTGACCAACTATCGCGGTAACTCCAACCGTAACGACGAAATTATCAGCCGTGGCTTCCGCTACGCGCCAAAACTGCTGGATGGTCTGCACTTTGGTCTTTCCAGCTCCAGCGGGGGAGCCGGGCAGGTTGACCCGTGGTTGCTGGAGCGCGTGGAGATGGTCCATGGCCCTGCAGGGGTGTTATACGGCCAGGTCAGCCCGGGTGGCCTGGTGATCATGACCAGCAAGCGCCCGACGGCTGAAGCCGTTCGCGAAGTGCAGCTCAGCACCGGCAATCATCATCTGGGCGAAGCGGCCTTTGATTTTGGCGGTAAGCTGAACGATGACAACACGCTGTTTTATCGTCTTAACGGTATTGCCAGCACCAGACATGAAGAAGTGAAAAACAATAAACAGGAACGCGTGGCAATAGCGCCCGCCATCACCTGGCTGCCGAATGCCGATACCAGCTTTACCCTGTTAACCAGCTACCAGAACGACCCGAAAGCCGGATCGCGTAACTTCCTGCCGATGGTCGGGACGTTGAAAGAAGCCAGCACCGGGTATATCCCGTATGACCTGAATATCAACGACCCGAACTACTATGGTAACAAGCGGGAACAGGCCTCCATTGGCTACGAATTTGACCACAGCTTCAATGAAGCGCTATCGTTTACCCAGAACCTGCGCTATACCCATCGTGATGAAGACTATAAATATATGGTCTACACCACCAGCTCCGACCTCAACGACCACACCATTGAACGTCGCCCGCAACATGAAACGGTGATGACGAACGAATTCGGTGTCGATAACCACCTCAAAGGGCTGTTTGATACCGGTGATGTCGGCCATACCGTGCTCGGTGGGCTGGATTATCGCTGGAGCCGCGTTGCCAGCACCCTGTCACGCCATACCTCGACCCAGTACCAGCTCGACTGGGCAAATCCTGGTCGTGTTGATGTGAATGAGGATGATTTTACCCCCAGCATTAACACCGTGAAGCAGCTGCATCAGGTTGGGGTCTACCTGCAGGATCAGATGGAGTGGAATAACTGGAACCTGGTCCTGTCCGGCCGCAACGACTGGTCGCAAATCCGTACGATTAACCGCCTGAACGGCACCGACGTGAAGAATAATGACAGCGCCTTTACCGGCCGTGCCGGGCTGTTGTACGCCTTCGATAACGGTCTGTCGCCGTACATCAGTTACAGCACCTCGTTTGAACCGAACCTGAGCAATGGCGCACCGGGAACCGATCCGTTTAAGCCGACAACAGGGGAGCAGACCGAAGTGGGGGTGAAATACCAGCCGCCGGGTTCCAATACCGTGATGACCGTGTCGGTGTTTGATATCACTCAGAAAAACATCACCTCGGCGAATACGGTGACCGGTTACAACGAGCAGATCGGTAAGGTTGACTCTAACGGCGTGGAAATGGAAGTGCATGCCCAGCCGTTGCCGGAAGTCAAACTGATGGCGGCTTATACCTATACCGATGCGGTGACAAAAGAGACTTACACAACCGCTCAACTTGGACGTACCCCGGCCAGCATTCCGCGTCATGCGGCATCGGCCTGGGGCAGCTACAGCTTCCTGAATGGGGCTCTGAGTGGGCTGACCGTAGGTACGGGTGTGCGTTACACCGGTGATGCCCCGGCGGACAGCACCGGAACCAACGAAGTACCGCACTTCACGCTGTACGATGCGATGGCAAAATATGAACTGGGCGAGGCAGTTTCCAGCCTGAAAGGCACCACGGTTCAACTGAATGTGCAGAACCTGACTGACAAACACTACGTGGCATCCTGTAGCAACAGCGAAGCCTGTTTCTATGGTTCAGGCCGCAATGTGGTGGCATCGGTGAACTATCGCTGGTAAGCCGCGAATCGTCTGACGACGAGGTGACGCGTACACGCCTCGTCCAGCGAATTATCATCTTTTACCACCCCAGCCGGGGTGGTTTTTTTTTGACGCTCTGTCAGACTGAATGCTGCCAGTAACAGGAGAGAAACATGTCGCAGTTATCGGGCCGCAGCCGTGCAGGCGCGTGCTGTTTCGCCGCCGGGGGATTGCTGTATCTGCTGGCCGAACGTACCAGCGCGCTGGCCTGGCATCATCCGGCCTATCGCTACAGCCACAACTATATTAGTGATCTCGGCATTCCTGAATGCGGGCCGCAGATTTGCTCACCGCTGCATAACGTGATGAATGCCGGATTTGCGGTGGAAGGCGTGCTGTTTTTGCTGGCTTGCTTACTGTTGCGGCCGCAGCTGTCAGGGGGAATGGGGTGGGTGGCGTTGCTGGCAGGCGGCCTGCATGGCATTGGCGGCGTTATGATCGCGCTATTCCACAGCGGTGGGGAAGCTGATGGGGTGACATTGCATCAGGCAGGTGCGGTGATGGCGATTGGCGGGGGTAATCTGTGCCTGATCGCCACAGGCCTGGCGTTGCGCCGTTGCGCACCTGTGTATGCCGGGTTTAGCCTGCTGCTGGGAATGGTCGGCTTACTCTGTATGGTGCTCATCCCGTACGTAGCGTTGCCGATCGGCATCATTGAGCGTGCGGCGGTCTATCCCATCACCCTCTGGCAGGTGGTGAGCGGATTTTCATTGCTGTTACTGTCTTACCGGTTCAAAAGGAGCGTGTTGTGAATCAGAGTCAGCGTGAACATATTGCCACCGTGCTTGCCTGCACCCGCGAAGATGCCCGGCATCTGGTGCAGCGTCAGTATGACCAGACGATCCGTGACTCCTGGCAACGCTGCGTGGAAAGTCACGGACTTGATCCCAGCCGTATGCAGGCGGCGCGCATTCTCCCCTGGCAGGAGCTGCGAGAGCATCGCGAGCATCTTGAAGAGTTTCGCCATATTGCCCGGCACGGTTTGAGCCGGTTATACCAGCAGATTGCTCCGGCGGGCTATGTGGTGTTGCTGACGGATGCCCACGGGGTGACGGTGGACTATCTGGGGGATGACAGTGCTGAAATCAGCCTGCGTCGCGCTGGCCTGTTCCTGGGGGCGCAATGGTCGGAAGCCTGGGCGGGCACCTGTGCGGTTGGCACGGCGCTGGCGACCGGGAAAGCGCTGACCGTACATCACAACGACCATTTCGATGCCACGCATATTGCACTCTCCTGTTCGGCCGTGCCGCTGTTCGATCCGCAGGGGCAGCTTAACGCCATCCTGGATATCTCCGCACTGACCTCGCCGCAGCCGAAATCCGGCCAGCAGCTGGCGTTACAGATTGCGCGGATGCATGCCCACCAGATTGAAAATGCCTGGTTTGAGCATCGCCACCGTGCCGACTGGGTGCTGAAACTCAGCCCGTCCTCGCCGTTTGTCGAGGTCAGCCCGGATTACCTTATTGCTTTTGATGCCGATGGCCGGGTGATCGGGCATAACCACCGTGCGCAGCGGATGCTGGAGAAAGAGCTGGGCATTGATGCGCCGCTGCCGCACTGCCGCAGCATGCTGCTCGGGATGCCGATTGAACAGCTGTTTAATACTTCGATAGACAGTTTGCCGGACTGGCTGGCCAGCGCCAGCGGTCGTCAGGGCACGCTGGATCGGCTGCGCAGCGGTGAGAGGCTGTATGTGACGGCGGTGCAGCCCGCACGCCGCCCGGAGCGCACGGCGATCACCACGCCCGCCGCACTGCCTGCGCCGCTGGCGGCCCTCACGGGCGGCGATCCTGCATTGCAGCAGCAGTTACAGCGTGCCTCGCGCTTACTGAGTGCGCCGCTGCATCTGGTGGTGCAGGGGGAAACGGGCAGCGGCAAAGAGTATTTTGCCCGCGCTTTCCATCAGTCCAGCCAGCGCAGTGGGCAGCCGTTTATTGCGGTGAACTGTGCCGCGATCCCCGCGACCTTGATTGAAAGTGTGCTGTTTGGTCATCTGCCGGGCAGTTTCTCCGGGGCGGGCAGCAAAGCGCGGCGCGGCCTGGTCCAGGAAGCCGACGGCGGCACGCTGTTCCTTGATGAGATCGGTGATATGCCGCTGGAGATGCAGACGCGGTTGCTGCGCGTGCTGGCCGAGCAGGAGGTGCTGCCGGTCGGGGCTTCACGCCCGGTTGCGGTGGATATCCGTGTGATTTCGGCTTCACATCATGTGCTTGAGGAGCTGGTGGAGCAGGGGCGTTTTCGCGCCGATCTGTTCTGGCGTTTGCAGGGGGCGCGTATCACCCTGCCTGCACTGCGCAACCGTCAGGATCTCGACTGGTTAATCGACAACATGCTGGCGGGCAAAGCCCGACTGTCCGCAGCGGCGCGTCAGTGCCTGCATCAGCACGGCTGGCCGGGTAACCTGCGTGAACTGAGCAATGCGCTGGACTACGCGGTGGCGATGGCCGACGCTAACCAGATTGAAGCGGGGGATCTGCCTGACGGCATCGGCATTACTGCCCCGTTAACGTTAGTTCAGGAAAGCCCGAAAGAGGTGCAGGCGCTGCCGGACGAAGGGCAACAGCTGGTGGCCTGCCTGCGTGCCGCACGCTGGAACCACAGCGCCGTGGCGCGCCAGCTGGGCATCAGCCGGATGACGCTGTACCGCCGGATGCAGCGATATGGCATTCAGTCGCCCAACACTCAGCCTGCGTAACGGGAAGAGATGACGATGAAGAAAAGCGTTCAGGTAGCAGGTGACGGCCCGTTTATGTTGCCGCAGGGACGACTAGTGTACTGCGCGGACCCGACCGAGGCTGAAGACGGGCTGTTTCCGCTGGCCGCTGCAGGCCACAAGGTGGCACAGCTGTGGTATGGACCGCAGTCGCTGGTGGTGCCCTCAAGTTACCGACGTTTTACCGCGCTGGACCAGGTGCGCGAGCAGTTTGCTGCTGCCGGATGCCCGGTGTTTCTGCGTAAATCCGGCGGCGGGCTGGTGCCGCAGGGGCCGGGCATCATCAACCTCAGCCTGGCGTATCCGATCGCGCGTACCCTCGGTGAGGCTGCGGAAGAGGTGTATCGTCATCTGTGCGCGATTTTAAGTGATGCGCTGGGTGCGCTGGGCGTGGTGACGGGCTGGCAGGCGGTGGAAGGATCGTTCTGCGACGGGCGCTTTAACCTCGCCTGTGGCGAAGGGCAGCAGGCGAGGAAAATCGCCGGAACGGCACAATACTGGCGGGCAATCCCTGACAGTGATGCCGATGCTCCGCGTCGCCATGTGGTACTGGCCCATGCGGTTCTGCTGGTGGACTGTGATTTAGCGGCGGCACATCGCCATGCGAATCAGTTTGAGGCGGCGCTGGGAAGCGGGCGTTTTTATCAGGCATCAAAAACGGTCAGTGTGGCGCAGAGGCTGTCAGCCCGGCATCCGTATTTGCGTGATGAGGTGGTTGACGCGCTGATCGCGAGGATGACGTAAGCATCCCATGACGCGTTATATCATCGCCCAACCGTAGGGTGTGACCACTGAGGTATGCCCACAAAACAAGACCTGTATTATTTGCCGCCACCTGCTTTCCCGGCCCGCCAGTGATGCAGGCCTGCACGATGGTCCAGGTCAACGTCAAGGACGTTTCGCTTTCCCGCTGCGCGGGCTGAGCGACCCAGGGTGGGCAGTCGCCCCCACCCTGGGGACCCGGGCTTTGCGGCAGGCGCTGCGTCCACTGCGTGGATACCTTCGGCTGCTTCGTTCACCGACGGAATGGTCGTGACGGCACATCCCTGTGCCGGCTCTCCCTCTCACCGCCGTCCTGGCGGTTCGTCCTGGTTCACTGCGCTTCCTCAGCGCTGCTGAATGCCGCCTCAACGTCAAAACCGAGGTCAACACCCAAACCGAAAACAACTCTGGACGGGTAGGGGGTGACCACTGAGGTATCCCCACAAATATTAGTGGCTGATAATTCTGCCTCTGGTCTGAAAATAGAGTGCTCACTGTGGGTTTAAAACCGCCACGGCATCCGAACTTTCGTAGGGGCCGACCCTCTTTTCCGGTCGGACCGGCCTGAATGTATGCACCGCAGGCGAGGTCTGCGTCACTGGCTGACCGGAAAAGAAGGTCAGCCACTACCAATTAATCGCTGTTTTGTTTTATGGGGATACCTCAGGGGGTGACCATTTTTTCCGGTCTGCCCATGATGTTGAGCAGGGTGCCGAGGCCCGCAGGGATGCGGACATTATCCGTGGTGATGGTCTGCACAATGGTTCAGGTCATCATCAAGAGCGTTTCGCTTTCCTGCTATGTGACTGACAAATTAACCCTCGCAAACGTTAAACAGCACACACAAATGCTATCCTTGGCTGGCGATAATCATGGAAAAACTAAGGAATAGTAATGATTGATAAGGAAATGAAGGATGGCAGCTTGCGCCTGATGACACCAGGTGAAGTCAAAATGGCCAAAGATATTTTTCGCGAGACAATTAACTACTCGAAAGTGTGGGTACATAAAGGGAGTTATTTCTTTTTTGGACTACAGAATAAGAACACTTCCATGTCTCCCAATGGAGAAATGTATTTCCGAAATTATTACCACCCGGACTTCTCAAAAGCCAGTATAAGCAATCAGCACATTTTTATTCATGAGCTGTCTCACGTATGACAGTTCCAGCACGGTATGAGGGTTAAATTAAGAGGGCTGCTGAGTTGGGCAGCAAAGTATCAATATACCTTAAGCAGTTGGCCACTCAGCGTTTATGGCATGGAACAGCAAGCACAAATTATTGCAGATTATTATCTACTTACGCGTTTCAATGGACGAGAGGATTGGAATTCGAATACTTTATGTACTAACTGTAAAGACTTATCTGATGCGGATTTAATCAGCCAGTATAAGCACACGCTGAGATCCTTCCCGTGGAGTCTGTAATGAAGATGAAAAAAATAGTGTTTCCCGTGCTACTCACTTCACTTTTGACGGGATGCGGATTATTGGGCGATTACACGCCATTGCCTGAAATCGGGCAGGTTTCAAAGTCTCAGGCTGGATTCTGTTTCCAGATTAAAAATCCAGGTGACTATTACGTACATTTTCTTTCGATCAGAGAGAGAAGTGCGCCTGAGAGGTCTGGCTTCAATAGAGAGTTTCCTGCCTTGCCGATCGCTGATAATCAGCTGTGTATTCCACCGTCTTACTATCACTTCCCGGATGATGGCGAGATCAATGTTGATATAGCTTTACGCTCACCGACAAAGAAAAGGGAATATCGTCGAGATATCATTTCTGAATTCAGAATGGTGAATGGTATGCCTATGCCCTTTGCTCCAAAGGAATATTCAGTGAAAACCGATGACTATATACGGGAAATAGAATAACGGAGCTGAACGATCCCATTAAAATAATTATGGGGTACCTCTGGCCGTTATGGCCGACCTTTTCATTTGGTCGGCCAGCACAGCCTGAGGATTACTGCGGTGGACGAACCAGGATTTTCACCTGATTTTTCTCTTTCACCAGCGCTTCAAACCCTTCTGTTACCAGATCTTTCAGCTCAATGCGCTTGGTCACCAGCTTCTCAGCCTGGAAGTAGCCCTGGGTCATCAGCTCCATTACCGCCGGGAAGATATGACGGTAAGCGATGATGCCTTTGACGTTACGCTCGGCCAGCACCACTTTGTTCGGGTGGAATGAGGCTTCGCCTTCCCAGATAGACACAATGATGGTTTCGCCTTCGTAACGGGTGCTGTCGATGCACTGCTTCAGCACCACCGGCACGCCGGTCACTTCGAATGCGACATCCACGCCGCCTTTGCTCAGTTCACGAATGGTGGCAACCGCATCCTGTTTGCTCGGATCAATCACCACGTTGGCACCCAGCTCCCGCGCTTTCTCGCCACGCTGCGGTGACAGTTCCACCACATAAATCTCAGAGGCACCCGCAGCACGCAGGGCTTCAATCACCAGCAGACCGATAGGGCCGGCACCAAATACCGCCGCTTTGTCACCGGCTTTCAGCTTGCTCATACGCACCGCATGCAGCGCCACGGCGGCAGGCTCGACCAGCGCACCCTGCTCGTAAGAGAGACCGTCTGGCATACGGTGCACCATGTGCTCATCCACGGTAGTGAAGGAGGAGAAACCGCCACCGCCGCCGGACAGACCGTGGAAGCCCAGGTCACCACACAGGTTGTATTTGCCTTCGCGGCAGGCTTCGCATTCACGACACGCAAGGATCGGCTCGACGACCACACGGTCACCGGCTTTGAATTTGCTGACACCGGTACCGACTTCGACCACTTCGCCAGAGAACTCGTGGCCCATAACGATAGGGGCAATATCGTGGCTGATTTTATGCGGTTTATCGACCGGAACAAAGATCGGCCCGGCGAGGTATTCGTGCAAATCGCTGCCGCAGATCCCGGTCCATGCCACTTTGATTTTTACCTTGCCTGCAGAAACCTGGGGTTCTTCAATATCGTCAATACGGATGTCATGCGCTTTATACCAACGTGCTGCTTTCATCTTCTTTTCCCTTGAGATTGGTCAACATCCTGTCCATTGCCACTAATGCGGCCGGATCAGGAACTCAGGGCTGCATAGTGCGAAAAGCGTGCCAGGAATTGGGTGGTGGGTAAGTTGTTGATTTTTAGATGGTAGAGTGAGGAGGGCGCTGGGAGGGGAGGGGACAAGGCGGGGGAGTGTGACAGGTGTAACGGGGTGCGGGTGTAACAGGGTGGGCCGGTGGTAATAGTCAGATTTTGGTGCGTTGTTGAGTGTCTGCTGTGTGCCAGGAGCGGACATCATCCCAACTACCGTAATTTATTATTTTATGAACAAGTGGCAGATGACATTGAACCCTTTTGCGTTTCAATAAATTTGAAAATTTCATTTATTGATGCTTTGTCAGGCTTGTTAAATTCACTCAAATGATCTCCTTTCCCAAGGGTCATCAATAAACCATATTGTTGCGCTATCTCAGCCATAGGAGAGTTATAAGGGTCGTTGGCTCCGGCCCAAAGTAAAATTGGTGTCTTATAAGGAAATAAAGCTTCTTTTTTTTCAGAATACTTTCTTAATTCATTGAAAAAGCATCTGACACTTTCTTGATCATCCAGCGAAAGCCCAGAGACAAGTTCTGGTGCTGTGCTTCTTGCATAAGACATAAACATATCAAAACTAAGTTTGCCTTCAGGCGTTTCCGGAAGGCCATTCTTTAAATCCCATCCGCCTAAAACGACAGAATGCAGCCGTTCCGGATGGTGGTTTAGCAGCCCTAATGCTGCCCATGCGCCAGAGGAATACCCAATAACATGCGCTTTCTCATAGCCCAGCTCATCCATAATTTTCACAATGGATAAAGCCTGATTTTGTTGTGTATATAATTCTGGCACTGACGGTTTTACGCTTTCGCCGTGGCCTAAAAGGTCCGGACAAACAACGTGAAAAAATGGACTAAATAAGGAGAATAATCCATTATTTCGCCAAGATTTTCCGTCCATTAGAAGACCATGAAGCATTATAACCAGTGGGCCTTTTCCTTCTGCAATATATGACAACTGAGGTGAGCCTGATGTAGATGGCATATGTGTCCCTTTAAATTTAGAGTGGACAGAAAGCATACACGTCTTTAGACAAGCAGCTCAACGACTAATCGCATAACGTCAGCTCCTCGCTCAAAACTGCCTGTCAAAGTGGTTAAGCTCTACAACAGCTCAGAGGTACAAAAAATCACCTTAACGTACAATAATTTTCGATATCCAAACTGACCCCTTCCATACCGCTGGGGGCTATCAGTGAAGCAGGTAAACACAGAGTTTTGGCTTGGGTCTATCGTATTCATCCATCCCCTAAAACGGCAACCGAAACCATATGGCCCACAGGATATAAACGCCACCCGCGAGAAATAACAGGCGATAGACCCAGACAATGGCGTTTTCCTGCCGCAGGTAAAATTTCAGCGGGTTACGGTGCAGGTTGGCCGCATTGTGAGTTTTATGAAAATGCGTCATCTGTTGCGCGCCTCTGCTGGCTAGTGCAATCATAAAACTGGTCATCATGATCATCACTAATACCATATAGCTTTTCACCAGAAGCCCCAGGCTCAGGCGCAGCCATGAACTGTCACCCTTGTGCAAAACGACGACACCATGTTTTTTAAGCGCAATCGCAGCAAAGCTAAGCGTAAGGTGCACGACCAGCAGGATGACAAAATGCTTCGCATTGGTGCGGAAAGGATTCTTCAGTGTGATACCAAAGATCCAGGCGAAAAACAGCAGTGTTGATGCCAGCCACATCATTGAGTTTAGAATCATTCCAGGCCTGCTCAGTAAATTACTCAGTGGCATATTTTTGCCGAATGACGGTAAGAGCGCCAGGATGATTTTTGCTGCTAAATCGTAACTGACAATATTTCACGAATACTCGGGTTCTTTTGACTGACGGTTTTTTGCCAAAAGCTGACGTCAGATCCGCTAAATACAATCAGCGCAATGGCTTTGAGAAACAGACAGCTTCTGTCCTGCCTATGTATGGGCCATAATTCTCAATACGGATATAACCATTTTTCTCGTAGAAATTTACAGCCCGATAGTTCATGTGTCGGGTTTCCAGCCTAAGTTCTGTATATCCCATCTCTTTTGCCGATTTTTCAAGAAAAGTGAGTAAGGCACCGCCAATCCCTGACACACTTCGGTCTGAAAACATTCTTTTAAGCTCGGCGATATTTTGCGTTAATGGCCGTATAGCACCGCATCCTATAGCTTTGCCATGAGAATTCTTTGCTAATGCCCATAAAGCTTTGTCATCACTCATTGCTTCAACGGTGAAATTGCTTTTGCCATTATCACCAGTAATAGCGGCAAGTTCTACTGACAGCATTTCGATTAATCGATGGGATTCTGAAGAAAATGGATCTGATTTCTCTACTGTTATCATGGTTATACCCTGCAGGATGAGTGTGACCAACATAAAGCATCCTGTTAAGGAAAGCATCAGCCAATACGGGGGATGGGACAACACTGTTTCCAAACTATCCCGAGGGTATCATGCCCGCTCCTCATTCTAAGCCGCCATCAGTCCACTAACTCCCACATCAAAAAAAATGCCATCCCCCACGGGACAGCATTCCAAAATCATCCATACCGCTCCGACCTCAAAGACATAAGCGGTTTTACCCTATATATCGGTCATCACCTGAACGGCGGCTCATTAAACGTGCGCAGCTTACGCGAGTGCAGGCGGTCGCCCTCGGCGCGCAGCAGGTCGATGGCGCGAATGCCAATTTGCAAATGCTCGGAAATGGCGCCTTCATAGAAGCGGTTTGCCTGGCCCGGCAGCTTAATTTCGCCGTGCAGCGGCTTATCGGAAACGCACAGCAGGGTGCCGTAAGGCACGCGGAAGCGGTAACCCTGGGCGGCGATGGTGGCGCTTTCCATATCGACGGCAACGGCGCGGCTGAGGTTGAAACGCAGCGCGGAAGCCGAATAACGCAGCTCCCAGTTGCGGTCGTCGGTGGTCACTACGGTGCCGGTACGCAGGCGTTCTTTCACCGCTTCACCCGGCATCCCGCTCACCAGCTTGGTGGCGTCATACAGCGCGCGCTGCACTTCGGCAATGCTCGGGATGGGGATATCCGGCGGCAGCACGGCATCCAGCACATGGTCGTCACGCAGATAGGCGTGCGCCAGCACGTAGTCACCAATGGTCTGGCTCTCGCGCAGTCCGCCGCAGTGGCCGATCATCAGCCAGGCATGAGGGCGCAGCACGGCGAGATGGTCACAGATGGTTTTGGCATTCGACGGGCCCACACCAATGTTCACCAGCGTGATGCCCTGGCCGTCTTTGCCAATCAGGTGCCAGGCGGGCATCTGGTGTTTTTTCCAGGCGAGGTCAGACACTGTCTGTTCCGGGTGCGGCGTATCATGCGTGATGGTGGTGCCGCCCGCGCAGGAGAGCGCCAGATACGGTGACGTCGGGTCGGCAATCTGCTCGCAGGCCCACAGCACAAACTCATCGACATAACGCGTGTAGTTGGTGAACAGCACGTAGGGCTGGAAATCTTCCACCGGCGTGCCGGTGTAGTGGCGCAGGCGTGCCAGCGAGAAGTCGGTGCGCAGGGCATCGAAGTGCGACAGCGGGAAAGTTTCACCCGGCGGTAGCAGTCCGTCGGCATTCTCATCGCCAATCTGCGACAGCTCGGTGGTCGGGAAATGCTGGGCGATCCCGGCGCTCATGCTGCGATCCAGCGCCAGGCCGGAACCGTCAATCACATACGGGAAGGGGATCTCCTGCTGCGATGGCAGCACGTCAATCTGCACCTGATACTCCTGGGTCAGCAGCGTGAGCTGATCGCTGAGGTAGTGGCGCAGCAGGGCCGGGCGGGTAATGGTGGTGCTGTAGCTGCCTGCGCGGGTAAAGCGACCAAAGGCACGGGTCAGGCGCTGGGAGGGGGCCACGCCGTCCCAGGTGACGCGCAGCTGCGGATAAACAAACAGGCCAGCTGCGCGCTGCGTGGCATCAGGCAGGCTGCCGTCAGCGATAAACGCCGTGATGGCGTCGCGCAGGGCATCAACTGCCGCGTTGTAATGGTTTTCGAGGCTGTCGAGCGCTTCGGTGACGGTCAGGGATCGCGCTACGGGATAAGTCATGGTCTCTCCTTGCATCGTTTAATTTATACCCGTCATACTTCAAGCTGCCTCTTTGTTGGCGACGTTCACTCACCCGAATCACTTACCTGAGTAAGCTCATCGGGATTCGCTCTCTTGCCGCCTCAACGCACCTCGAATTATTCAGGGTATGTTAGCTGCTGGCACCGGGTTCCAGGCTGAATCTCACCTGTTCTTCCTGCGGCTGCGGGGCATTGTCCAGCATCGCCATCAGCTGCTGGCCCACCTGCTGGCCCAGCTTTTCGTAATTCAGTCGCATTGAGGTCAGCGCCGGAAAGGTGTGATCGCAGTTAGCCGAGCCATCAAGGCAGGCCACCGCCATATCATAGGGTACCTTCAACAGTCGCCGCTGACACTCAGACAGTACACCAAAAGCAATCTCTTCATGGCTACAGATAATCGCATCCAGATCCGGCTGATTTTGCAGTAGCTGCCCCAGCGCATAGCGGCCAAACTCCAGGCTTGGCGCATCCGGCACGGTGATCATCAGGTCCGCATTCTGATAGTGCATCAGCATCGCTTTATGCCAGCCGTTCAGCTGCTGTTTGTGCAGGCGGTTATCCGTGTGCGCGCCAATAAAGCCGATGCGGCGATAGCCTTTATCCAGCAGATGCGCCGTCAGGCGTTCGGCCGCATCATTGATGGCGATATCGAGGGTGATATCGGCAGAAAAACGCTCCGCGCCGCAGACGTTAACCGTCACCAGTTCAGCGGATTCAATCAGGTCGCAGGTCTTTTTGGAGAGCTGCGCCCCGAACAGTACCAGGGCAGAAGGGCGGTTTTGCAGCAGTTTTTCCACCAGCGGCGTTTCACCGTACTGATGATATTCATGGCAGGCCATAATCAGCTGGAAAGGCTGTTTACTCAGGGTTTGTTGCAGTGCCTGAACAAAGCGGGTGCTGGCACGATCGTGCTGAAAGGGGTAGAGCACGGCCACGGTATGCAGCTGGGACGAGGCGAGCGTGCTGGCGGCCTGATTGGGCACGTAGCCGAGGGTCGCGACCGCCTGTTGGATTTTGATGAGCGAGGCTTCAGAGACCTGGCTCGGATCGCGCAGCGCGCGCGATACCGTCATCGGGCCGATACCGGCATGGCGGGCGACATCCTGCAAGGTGACGCGGTCGCTGCGCCCGGCTGCCAGTTCGCTGGCTTCCGGATTGGCCTGATAGCCCAGTGCGCGGGCGGCCTGTTCTACTTTGTTACGAACACTGTCTGACACCAGCTCCGGTGTGCGCATCACGCGCGACACGGTCATGGCCCCGACGCCGACATAATCGGCGACATCCTGCAGCGTCACCCGACCGCTACTGCGACGCTTGCGCATCCTGGTTTCTCCTTCTTTGCTGGTTCCGGCAGGGCCGGGCGAGGCGTGCCTCGCCCCTACAAAAGTATATGTAATGGTGAGGCGTGCCTCGCCCCCACGAAATTAGCGTAGGGGTCAGGCATGCCTGACCCATTATCAACGCGCATGTGATGGTGAGGCGTACCTCGCCCCCACGAAATTAACCCAGGGGTCAGGCATGCCTGACCCATTATCAACGCGCATGTGATGGTGAGGCGTACCTCGCCCCCACGAAATTAACCCAGGGGTCAGGCATGCCTGACCCATTATCAACGCGCATGTGATGGTGAGGTGTACCTCGCCCCCACGAAATTAACCCAGGGGTCAGGCATGCCTGACCCATTCTCACCGTCAGTGTGCCGTTGCCGACGTCTGGCAACAAATTATTCTCCGGCTGATGATAAGCCGATCACAATTAATGATAGTTATAACAGTTAGCGTTATCTTTTTAGATGTTCGTCACATTAATCAGATGAGTCTCACACTACTCTGCTCGGGCGATTAAGAGAGAGGTGACACACATGCTTAAAGAATTACTGACAGCCGACGTTGTTCAGATTATCCCTGCCTGCACTGACTGGCGTGAGGCTGTCTCACTTTCCTGCCAGCCGCTGCGCGATAATGGCACCATTGAAGCCCGTTATGTCGAGGCTATCTACCGCTCACACGAGGCGATTGGTCCATATTACGTGGTTGGCCCCGGTATCGCTATGCCTCATGCACGTCCTGAAGACGGCGCAAACAAAATGGGCGTCAGCCTGACGGTGGTCCGCGAGGGTGTAAACTTCGATTCAGAAGGGAATGACCCGGTGCATCTGCTGATTGTGCTGGCCGCAACGGACAGTAACAGCCATATCGGCATTATTACCGCGCTCGCCCATCTGTTTGATACCCCTGAAGATACGGCATCGCTGATCGCAGCGACAGAGGTCGAACAAATTTTATCCATTATTTCACGCTATTAATTCTCCCAGAGGAAAAAAAATGAAAATCACCGTGGTATGTGGCAACGGTCTTGGTACCAGCCTGATGATGGAAATGAGCATTAAATCAATCGTTAAAGATCTGGGCGTGAATGCAGAAGTCGACCATGTCGACCTCGGTTCAGCCAAAGGCACCGCCAGCGATATCTTCGTGGGCACCTCTGATATTGCCGAGCAGCTCGTGGCTCAGCAGGTAGGCGGTAAAATTGTCTCCCTGAAAAACATGGTAGACAAAGTGGCGATGAAAGAGCGTATCTCTGAAGCTCTGACCGAACTCGGCGCGTTATAAGGGAGCCAAAAATGGAATTTTTCCGTTTTTTAATGAGTGATGTGTTGTCTGAGCCGTCCATTCTGGTGGGGCTGATTGCGCTGATCGGTCTGGTGGCACAGAAAAAACCGGCCACGGAAGTGATCAAAGGAACAGTGAAAACCGTGATGGGCTTCCTGATCCTCGGGGCCGGTGCCGGGCTGATTGTCTCTTCACTGGGCGATTTCGCCGCGATCTTCCACCATGCCTTCGGTATTCCGGGTGTGGTGCCGAACAACGAAGCGATCGTTGCTGTGGCGCAGAAGAGCTTCGGCACTGAAATGGCGATGATTATGTTCTTCGCGATGGTCATCAACATTGCGATTGCCCGCTTCACGCCGTGGAAATACATCTTCCTGACCGGTCACCACACGCTGTTTATGTCGATGATGGTGGCGGTGATCCTCGCGACTGCCGGCATGAAAGGCGCCAGCCTGATTGCGGTCGGTTCGCTGGTGGTTGGCGTGTCGATGGTGTTCTTCCCGGCGATTGTCCACCCGTATATGAAGAAGGTGACGGGTTCAGACGATGTGGCATTTGGTCACTTCTCGGCGATTTCTCAGTTACTGTCTGCCTGGATCGGCAGCAAATTCGGTAACAAAGAGAAATCCACCGAAGATATGGAAGTACCGAAAAGCCTGCTGTTCCTGCGTGATACGCCAGTGGCGATTGCCTTTACCATGTTCTTCATCTTTATCTTCACCTGTCTGGTGGCGGGCCCGTCAACGGTGAAAGAGATGAACGCGGGTGGCAAAAACTGGTTTATGTTCTCACTGATGCAGTCCATCACTTTTGCCGCCGGGGTTTACATCGTGCTGCAGGGTGTGCGTATGGTGATTGCGGAAATCGTTCCGGCGTTTAAAGGGATTTCTGACAAGCTGGTGCCGAACGCGAAACCGGCCCTCGACTGCCCGGTGGTGTTCCCGTATGCCCCTAATGCGGTGCTGGTGGGCTTCCTCAGCAGCTTTGTTGCCGGGGTACTGGGCATGTTCCTGCTGTACGCGCTGAATATGACGGTGATTATTCCGGGCGTGGTGCCGCACTTCTTCGTCGGTGCTGCTGCCGGGGTGTTCGGTAATGCCACCGGTGGGCGCCGTGGTGCCATCCTAGGGGCCTTCACCAACGGCCTGCTGATTACCTTTATTCCGGTGTTCCTGCTGCCGGTACTGGGCAGCATCGGTCTGGCGAACACCACCTTCAGTGACTCTGACTTCGGTGCCGTCGGCATCCTGTTAGGCCTGATTGTGCGTTAAGGTTCTTTGCCTGAAAGCAGGGGCTGGCGAGATTCTCGTCAGCCCCTGTTTGTTTTTAGCGGTGCCTGAACCCACCTTAAAGCGTCTTAGCTGAATTTCACCCAACCACATTCGTTTTTCTTAGTGGCGTAAAAACCTCAGCCCTTTATTTTTTAAGCCTCTGACCTGGCTGAAATAAGGGACTTAACGTGACGACTCAACACCGCAGACGACTGAAAACACTAGTGGGCGCGGGCAGCGTGATTTACGCCGCCAACGACACCGACCGCACTTTTGGCATTCAGCGCGCCGTGTCACTGGCGCAAACCGCTGAACGCGAAAAAATCACCGGGCTGTTTACCGCCGATCTGCTCCAGAGCGATCCCGCCGGGCTGGCCGGGATCACCGGCAGCCAGGACCCGATTGTCACGCTGGCGGCGTTAAGTCAGGTGACCCGCCAGATAGGCTTGATAGCCACCGTCACCACCACCTTCCAGCACCCGTATAATCTGGCGCGCCTGATCGGTACGCTCGACCATATCAGCGCCGGGCGTGCGGGCTGGAATGCGGTGACCTCCTCGGTCGGTGAGGAGAATTTTGGCGGGGGCGAGCTGCCTTCTCCGGCCGCGCGTTATGCCCGCGCCACCGAATTTATTGAAGTGATTAATGCCTTGTTCGACGCCAACGACCGGGACGCGGTGCAGCGCAGAAACGGAGGTGGCGTCAGCCTTGATCCGCGTAAGCTGCACCCGGTTAACTATCACGGTGATTTCTTCCGCGTGGCGGGGCCGCTGAATGTGCCCCCGCCACCGCAACATCGTCCGGTACAGTTCCAGGCCGGGCAGTCGGAGGAGGGGATCAGCCTCGGCGCCCGCTATGCCGAAGTGATTTACACCTCGCAGCCCACGCTGGATGATGCCAGTACGTTTGTGGCCGAAGTTCGGCGGCGTGCGCTGCTGGCAGGCCGCGAACAGCCCCCGCTGATCATGAACTCTTTCCATTCAGTTATGGGTGAAAATCCGGCCGATGTGGCACGACGGCTGGAAGAGAAGCACCAACGCATTGACTATCAGCGTGGACGACTGAAGGTGGCGGATATGCTCGGCGGGGAGGTTGACTTGCAGGATCTGGATCTCGACCGGACGATCCCGGAATCCCTGTTGCCGGATACGCGTCAGGTGAACCGACGTCGTGGACGTGCAGAAATTTTTACCCGCTATGCCCGCCAGGGGCTGACGCTGCGTCAGCTGATTATTGAAGCCGAAGAGACCGGACACTGGTTTGTCGCCGGAACCCCGGAATCGCTGGCCGATGCCATTGAGCAGCGCTATCACGCAGGTGTGCTGGATGTGATTTCGCTGCACGGGCTGGGGCAGCCAGACCAGGAAGATCTGCTGATTAATGGCCTGCTGCCGGAGCTGCGCAAACGTCATCTGCTGGATGAGGATTACCGCGGCGAAGATTTCCGCACCAGCCTTGAACTGCCCGCACGACTGCCGGGCAGGTGATACAGGTGTCACAGAGGCCGCGATTGATCAGGCGATTGCGGCAGCCATATTGCGTAACTCTGGCAGGCCGCTGAGATCCTGCTCCAGCACCAGGTCCTGATGAATTTTCAGGATCACCGCTTTCACCACATCAGAGGTTTTTTTCATCCCCTGCTGCTGCATCAGCTGGTTGAGTTCCGCCTGCTGCTTTTGCGTGATTTTCATCGAGAGGCGTCTTGACGCTTTCGCATCCGCCATGTCGCTGCTCAGCAATGTTTTCAGTTCCTGCTGCGGATAACGGCCGCTGGTCAGCGCATGCAGATACCAGAGGATCAACGCCTTGTTGAAGTTTTCGCTGAGGGTGGTATCAATCTTCTGCGTAGCAACATACAGAATATCCAGGTAGTGTACCGGCACTCTGATTTCCAGCGGGGAACTGGACTGTTCGAAGGCCTCTTTGATACGCGCGGTGGACTGCGCGGGGATAGCGGCCACCTCATCGCAGCGGTCGCAGACAGCGGCGAGAATATTTTTCACCGTGCCACGCTTATCGCTGAATGCGACATCACGTACCCGGTAGGTGGCAGATGTTTTACCGCAGTTATGGCACAGCAGCGTCCGTGTTTCGCCCTCTTTGACAATTCTCATGGTCACCTCTTCCTTGTTACAGATGCACGCTGATAAAAATCATATCAGGTTCCATAAAATAAAATTTAACGTACCACCAGCCGCCGCATTTCCAGCTGCGACAGATATGAACATCCACGTCAGGGGCCCGATGATGAGGGCTGCAATGATACCCCGACCCGCTGGTTTTCCTGATCAGTTCAGCAACCCAGACCTTATCCACCACGCCCGTCGCAAACAGGTTTTTTACGTCCAGATCCCGCCGGACTTCATGGTCATAAGCATCTTGCCTGAGGCAGTTGATTGCCTGCTTCTTCACCTCTGTGAGTGTCATATTACCTCCGTGTATTGTGTACGTTTCATTTCGTACTTTCAAGTGCCAGACACAATAAATCTGCCTGGATTGTAAACGCAGGTGCGACAGAAAGGATGAAGTCAGGGCGCTAAAGTGGCAGAAAATGACAACTTTCAGAGCAGGCTCGTAAAACTGACGTTGGGCAAAACTCTGCCCTGACCGAAATAGTTACCGATAACAATTAAAATAATTTTGTTTTTATATCAGATTTTTTTAGTTAAATTAGTGTAAGTACGTTGTAATTATTTGTCAGATAATAATTGCGCACTTTAACACTAAGGGATACCAATGCTTAACAAGATAACCAGTATTGTCATCGCAATCGTCGGGATCGCGATGCTCTACATGGGTACACAACTGCTGTTGATCGGCGGTACGCCGTTCTATGCACTGATGGGCCTCGGCCTGCTGGTCACGGCTATCACGCTGTTTATGAATAAAAAAATCGCTTTGTCTCTCTACGCTTTATTAATGTGGATGGTACTGGCGTGGATGATTTATGAAGTCGGCTTTGACAAATGGCAGTGGATCCCGCGCGGAGACATCATTGGCCTGATCGGCCTGTGGCTGGCGTTGCCCTGGGTGGTTCGCCCACTGTACAAAAAAGAAGGGCGCCGTTTTCATCCCTTCCTCGGCACGACGGTCATTCTGATTGTGGCGCTGGTGGTGGGGATGATGTTTTACGATCCATTGCCACAGGCAGGCAACATTACCAACCAGCGCCAGAGCGGCGACACCGAGGTGGCGGGCAGTGACTGGACGGCCTACGGTGGCACCACCAACGGCCTGCGTTTCTCCAGCCTGAAACAGATCACGCGCGATAACGTCAGCAAGCTGGATGTGGCCTGGACCTACCATACGGGCGATGTGCGCGATGCGGAAAAAGATGCCACGGAATACACCTTTGAAGCGACGCCGCTGAAGGTGAACAACAGCGTCTATTTCTGTACGCCGCACAATGAAGTTCATGCGCTGAACCCGGAAACCGGTGCGCTGAAGTGGAAGTATCAGCCAGCGAAAGATGCCTCTTATCTGCAACAGCATCAGACCTGCCGTGGCGTCAGCTACTATGACGGCAGCGCGGTACAGGCAGAGAGTACTCCCGCCCAGCCCGCCCTTTGCCGCAAGCGTATCTATAACGCCAGCAACGATGCCAAACTGATCGCGCTGGATGCGGATACCGGCAAGCTGTGTGCTGACTTCGGTAACAACGGCGTGGTGGATCTGCATGCCAATATGGGCACAGTGCGCCCGCATGCTCTGATGCAAACGGCAGCACCGCTGGTGGCGGGTAACCTGGTTATTGTTGGCGGTTCCGTCATGGACAACGGCTACAATACTGGAAATCCATCTGGGGTGATCCGTGCTTATGATGCGATGTCTGGCCGTCTGGTGTGGAACTTCGACCCGGCCAACCCGGAAAACACCCAGCCGATTGCCGCCGACCAAAGCTATCCGCAGGATACGCCGGTGGCGTGGGGTACGCTGAGTGCTGACCTGAAAAATGGCCTGGTGTATGTGCCGTTTGGTAATGCCTCGCCGGATGAAGTGGGCATTGCGCGTGATGCCAACAGCAACACCGAGAAGTTCCGCGACACCCTGGTGGCGCTGGATCTGAAAACCGGTAGCTTCAAATGGCGCTTCCAGTCCTCGAAAAACGATCTGTGGGACCGCGATAATCCGTCACAGCCTTCGCTGCTGGATATCGACTATCAGGGCCAGAAACAGCCTGTGGTGATCCTGCCGACCAAAACCGGCAACCTGTTTGTGCTTAACCGCCTGACGGGCCAATCGGTGTACCCGATTAATCAGATTGATGTTTCCACGCAGGGCATCAGCGGCGAGAAATATTCCCCAACGCAGCCCGTCTCTGCGCTGAACTTTATTCCGGCACCGCTGAATGAAAAAGCGATGTGGGGCCTGACGCCGTTTGACCAGATGGCCTGCCGTATTGACTTCAAGTCACTGCGTTATGACGGCAATCCGTGGACGCCAGCGACCGAAGCCGGTTCGATTATCTTCCCGGGCAATATCGGGGTGTTTAACTGGGGTTCTGTTGCGGTCGATCCTGAGCGTCAGATCCTGATCGCTTCACCGGTGCGTCTGGCTTACAAATACAACCTGATCAAACGTTCGGCGGCAACGGCGGACAAGCGTCTGTTCACCAAAGACGGTACGCCGTACTGGAATGAGAACTTTGAAGGTGATTACGCCATTCATATTCAGCAGCTCTCTTCCAGCCTGGGTATTCCGTGCATCGCGCCGCCGTGGGGCCGCATGGTCGGTGTTGACCTGAAAACCGGGAAAACCGAATGGCTGCGCCGCGTGGGCACCACCAAGAACCTGAACACCAGCTTCCTGCCGGGACGCTTCCCGATTGGCTTCCCAATGGGGATGGTGGCACACGGTGGCCCGTTAACCACCGCAGGTGATGTGGTGTTCCACGGTGCAACGGCCGATAACTTCTTCCGTGCTTACGATGTCAACACGGGTGAGTTACTGTGGCAGACCGAACTGCCCGCCGGGGGCCAGGCCACGCCTGCCACCTATATGGGCAGCGATAACCAGCAGTATGTGGTGATTGCGGCCGGTGGTCACGGTTCGCTCGGCACCAAAGCCGGTGACTCGGTAGTGGCTTACCGCCTGAAGTAATCTGAACCGGGGAGCGGTATCTGCCGTTCCCCGTCAGTCATTATCAAGCTGGTCGGCCACATACAGCAGGAAGCGGTCGTCCAGTTTGCTCAGATTCAGCCCGGTCAGGTCGGCAATGCGTTTCAGCCGATAGTCCAGGGTATTTTTGTGAATATAGAGGGCTTTTGCCGTGGTGCTGGCATGCAGATCATGACGAAACCAGGCACGTAACGTTCTGCGATAAACCCCATTTTCATCCATTGCTTTTAACCGTTTCAGTGGGCTGACCAGCTCAGCCGCCTGCCAGCCATCCGCTAAACTGTCCAGCAGCACTGGCAGCTTACTGTCCTGATAATCATAACAGTGCACCTCTGGCATACGCTGCTTACCCACCTTCATGGCCGCTTTTGCCGTGCGATACGATCGCTCAACGCCGCCCGTTCCCGGGAAAAAGTTCCCCAATGCCAGGCGTACTTTGAGTGAGCTGCCCTGTTGCAGGCGCTGATAAAGCCGCTCCATCCGCTGTTTATGCTCTTTCGGCTCCCAGCGTTCGGCATGCAGGTGAGCGGGGCGAAGGACCACCATTTCCGTCAGTGACACGATAGCCATCAGATCATCCTGCCCGCTTTCCAGCAGTAAAGACTGGAGTTGTTGCAGTTCACTCATGGCACTGGTGACGCCGAGCTGCCCGCTCTCCAGCTCCACCACCATGGCCACGCGCGGCTGTTGCAGATCCACATTGAGGCGCTGTGCCCATTCACTGGCGGTTGCGGTGTTCCCACTGTTGCGGATCAGGCTTAACACCAGCTCTTCACGCAGGCGGCTGTTATGGGCCAGCAGTTGCAGCAGACGCGCCTGCTCGAGTATCATTTCGGCGGTCATACGCACCAGTTCACCAAACTGCATCAGCCCCTGAGGGTCCCCGGTCAGTCCGATGACGCCAACGGTCTGGTTATTCAGTTTGAGCGGCAGATTGATGCCGGGCTTCACGCCGTGGAGCGAGTGCATCGATGCATCATCAATGGTGACGACGCGCTGCTGGGTTAACGCTAACAATGCGCCTTCATGCATTTCACCGATCCGCGCCGGGTCGCCGCTGCCAATAATGCGTCCATTGGCTCCCATCACGTTGACGTTGCAGTTGATGATCTGCATGGTTCTGTCGACGATGGAACAGGCAAGCCTGGCATCGAACAGAGATTCACTCATTGACGGACTCCGGAATAACTGACGAATGCACGCCGCGCAGTCGGGTCCTGCGCGGCGCTGCGGCACAGAGGCCGCAGAGAGAAGTGGACTTAGTCGACGATCGAAATACGGCAGGTGTTGGCGCTGCCAATCTGGCCAACGCTGTCTCCCTGCGTGACGATCACCAGATCGCCCGAGGCCAGGTAACCTTTTTCACGCAGAATAGCGATAGCATCCTGCGCCGACTGCACGCCTTCGGCATGACCGTTAAACAGCACCGGCGTGACACCACGATACAACGTGGTCAGATTGAGCGTGGACTGATGGCGGGAGAGGGCGAAGATCGGCAGGCGCGAGGTGATGCGCGACATCATACGTGCCGTGCGCCCGGATTCGGTCATGGCAATGACGGCTTTCACCCCGGTCAGATGGTTTGCCGCGTACATGGCAGACATCGCTGTCATCTCTTCGATATTGCTGAACTCAACGTCCAGGCGGTGTTTAGAGGTGTTCGTTCCCGGCACCCGTTCCGCACCCAGGCAGATATTATGCATGGAGGTGATGGCTTCTACCGGGAAGCTGCCCGCTGCGGTTTCAGCCGACAGCATGACGGCATCGGTGCCGTCGAGCACGGCGTTGGCGACGTCCATCACCTCTGCGCGGGTTGGCATCGGGTTGGTGATCATCGATTCCATCATCTGGGTGGCGGTGATCACCACGCGGTTAAGCTGGCGTGAACGCGCAATCAGGCGTTTTTGCACCCCGACCAGCGCCGCATCACCAATCTCGACGCCGAGGTCACCACGCGCCACCATAATGACATCGGAGGCGAGGATCATATCGTCCATGCTTTCCTGTGTTGCCACCACTTCGGCACGCTCTACTTTTGCCACAATCAGCGCCTTACAGCCCGCTTCACGCGCCAGACGGCGGGTGAAACGCAGGTCTTCACCGCTGCGCGGGAAAGAGACGGCAAGGTAGTCGACGTTCATTTTGGCGGCGGTGAGAATATCGGCTTTGTCTTTCTCGGTCAGGGCATTGGCGGAGAGACCACCGCCCAGCTTATTCACGCCTTTATTGTTCGACAGCACGCCGCCCACGGTGATCACGGTAGAGATCGTCGCGCCCGCCACGCGCAGTACGCGCAGTTGAATGCGGCCATCGTCCAGCAGCAAAATATCGCCGGGCACCACATCATCGGGCAGGGATTTATAGTCGATACCCACGCGCTGGTTGTCGCCCTGGCCTTTGTCCAGCAGGGCATCGAGGATAAATTCATCGCCGACCGTCAGCAGGGCTTTACCTTCTTTAAAGGTCGAAACACGGATTTTCGGCCCCTGGAGATCGCCTAAAATCGCCACCTGACGACCAAGGCGGCTGGCGACATCACGCACGCGCTGGGCGCGGGCAATATGGTCTTCGGCGGTACCATGAGAAAAGTTCAACCTGACGACGTTAGCGCCCGCTTTGATAATTTTTTCGAGGTTATTATCCCGGTCTGTCGCCGGGCCTAACGTGGCAACAATCTTGGTGCGTCTCAATACTTCAGACATGATCACGTCCTTGGTTAAATGTCACCCGTCGTTATCCTGGCGCGTTGATGCCAGTGATCGGGTATTAATGAGAACCTGCCGCTGTTTTTTTTATCAGTCGGCCAATATTTTCGCAGGTGCGTTCCATATTGGTTGTGCCTTCCTGCAACAGCGATTCTATTGCCGCCGCGTGCGGGATAATGCCAAAAATAGCATCAATGCCAGCGTCATACAGCGCGCCGACATCATCGCCAATACTGCCAGCAACTGCAATGACCGGAACCTGATGTTGTCTGGCGGTCTGTGCTACACCGAAAGGCGTTTTACCAAAACGTGTCTGGAAGTCGATGCGGCCTTCCCCGGTAAAGCAGTAATCAGCCCCGGCCAACTTCGCGCTCAGACCACTGTACTCAACCACGATTTCAATACCTTTACGCAGCGTACAGTGGGTGAAGGCCATCAGCCCGGCACCCAGCCCTCCCGCGGCTCCGGCTCCTGGCGTTGCTGCCACTTCGTAGCCGAGTTGCTGCGAGATAACGTCAGCATAATGAGCGAGGTGATGGTCGAGGGTGGCGACCATCTCAGGTGTTGCCCCTTTTTGCGGACCAAACACCGCCGATGCACCCTGCGGACCGCATAGCGGGTTGGTGACATCACAGGCCACCTGAATATCTACCTCTGCCAGTCGGCTGTCCAGCCCGGAAATATCAATGCGGTGTAAATCACCCAGTGCGCCGCCACCGGGCGCTAAACGTTCACCCTGTTTATCAAAGAAACGCACGCCCAGCGCTTCTGCCATTCCGGCCCCGCCGTCATTGGTGGCACTGCCGCCGATGCCCAGAATGATCTTCCTGATGCCTTTATCCAGGCAGGCGCGGATCAGTTCCCCGGTGCCCCAGGTGGTGGTCAGCAAAGGATTTTTAGTGTGCTGGTTAACGTAATGGATGCCGCTGGCCGAGGCCATCTCAATCACCGCAATGTCGCCACCGCCCATAATGCCGTAGCAGCCTTCCACCGGGGTACCCAGCGGGCCGGTCACCTCTAGCGTGAATATCTCACCCCCCGTGGCATCAATCAGTGACTGAGTAGTGCCTTCGCCGCCGTCCGCCATCGGAACGTGAATATAGTTGGCATCAGGAAACACGCGCTTCAGCCCGGCCTCCATCGCGAGGCAAACCTGCTTCGCCGTCATGCTCTCTTTGAAGGAGTCGGGTGCTAATACAAACGTCTTGTTCATAATGGGTTGCCTTATGTCATGGTGGGATCATCCCGGTGGGGGCATTTCTTATAATAGACAAAAGGGTTCAGCTATAGGAGCAAGAGAGGTTTTTCACAGGTTCAGGGTGGAGGAATTACAGGGCCAGCTTGAAATGTCTGTTCAGCATCATCCTGCCTTTCGGGGTGATCGTGACCATCCGGTAACCCGGCGTACGGACAAACCATCCCTGCGCTTCGCCGTGCTGGAAAAAAGCGGCACCGATATAGCCACCAAGATGAAATCGTCGCTCACTCCAGTCCAGGCAGGCGCAGCAGTGTTTTCTCCGGGTACCGGCATCGGGTTCAATCCCCAGTTCAGTCAGGTGTCGTCTGCCGGTATCGGTCAGCGCAGCGCCATCTGTCGTTATCCACTGCGCATCGCGCATTGCGTCATAGATCTGTACCGCAACTTCCCCCGCCAGATGGTCGTAGCAGGTGCGGGCATAACGCATATCGGCGGGCGTGCTGGGTTCTGGTGCCGCAACACGCCGCCATGACACTCCCATCATGGTTTCGATCAACTGCGCAATATCACCACCGGCCAGCCGGTAATAACGGTGCCGCCCCTGGGACAGGCAGGAAATCAGACGGCTTTGCACCAGACGTGCCAGATGCGCGCTGGCGGTGGAAGAAGCAACGCCCGCCACGGTACTCAGCTCTGTCGCCGTCCAGGCGCGCCCGTCCATTAAGGCGCAGAGTATTTTAACCCGTGAGGTATCCGCCAGGGCCGCCGCGACGGCGACCATGGAAAACGCCAGCACATCCTCATTGTCGGTCGTTATCGTCTGTTTGTGCATGGTTACTCAGGCACTAAGGCCCATTGTTTGGTAGCGCGTTCGGCAGCAGCGGGGTTGTCCGTCACCAGAATTAACTGATTCGCATGATCGCTGTACTGCGTCAGGATCGAAATCCCGGCGTCTGCCAGTGCGGTTGCGATCTCGCCCAGTTCACCCGGGCGCGTCTGCTTCAGCTTGCGGATCAGCGGCTGGCAGACATTCTGAACCTGAAACCCTTCTGCCTCAAGCACAGCCCGCGCCCGCTGGCCTTCGACCACCAGAAAGTGTGCATGACTGTGTTCACCTGCGCTAAAGACACCACCGCCTTCCAGGCCGATACCCTGACGGCCTAACAGGCTCGCCAGCGCGGCCAGCGCACCGGGAACATTGGGTAACAGGATATGGATATCAAACATGGTGTTGTCCTTTATTTTCTGATGAGTAATCCCGCAGTACCCCGGCAATGCGGATGCGGTAGAAGGAAAAAAGGTGGCGGCGTCCTTCAGCCTGGGCCGCCTGGTGGTGGGCATTCTGTTTCCAGGCCAGTACGGCGTCTTCGTCGCGCCACCATGAAAGCGACAGGATCTTGCCGTCGTCGGCCAGGCTACGAAAACGTTCAATGGCAATAAAACCATCAATATCTGCCAGCAGAGGTTTCAGTTCAGCGGCAAGTTGCAGGTAACGCGTTTGCCCGTCAGGGCTTATCTCGGCTTCAAAAAGAACGGCGATCATCAGTGCACTCTCTTGCAGGGGGAGAGGCAACTTTACTGATCTAAAAAAACAACACTTCGCTGGAGAACGAAATATGGAGGGGGAACTTGCGCAGCGCTATCCGGTGTTATGAGAGCGCTGCGCAGAAGGCACTAGAGTCGGGCAATACGCAGCAAGTCGTCTTTAGCGCCTGGCGCTACGGCCAGCACCGGGGCACCACGCAGCAGGTGCTCACCGGCGGTGTTAAACGTGTGGGTCCAGCCGCCTGCCTCATTGACCAGGCAGTAACCCGCCAGGCAATCCCACGCGTGCATATGGGGTTCGTAATAGCCCACCAGACGCCCGGCGGCAACGTATGCCAGCATCATGGCCCCCGAGCCGTTGCGGAAGAAGTTGCCGCCTGCGGCGGTGATCCCGGCGGCAATCTCACCCACGCGTTCCGGGGTGACATAGCTGTTAGCACCGAAGCCGGTGACGTGGTTCTGCATGGTGCGTGCCGGATCAACCTGCAACGGTTTGCCATTCAGCGTTGCGCCCTGGCCGCGTGCAGACACAAAGCACTCCTGCTGGCACGGTGCCATGATCACGCCAATGACCGGCTGCCCTTCGTTGATCACGGCAATCGATACGCACCAGTTCGGCATACCGTTAACAAACGGGCTGGTACCATCAATCGGGTCCACCACCCAGGTGAAACCTGAGCTGCCCGCCTGCAAGCCGAACTCTTCACCGAGAAAACCGTCATCCGGGAATGTCTGAGCAATCTGCCCGTTAATCAGCATTTCCACTTCGCGGTCGGCGATCGAGACCACGTCCTGCGCATCTCGCTTGGTTTCAATCACCAGCGTTTCACGGCGATGAAAATAATCGAGCGCTTTGGCGCCGGCTTCTCGTGCTACCTGTTCCGCCAGTCTCAGCCGGCGGGAAATGTCTTCACTCATGTTCAGTCCTTATTAATGGGGATCACTGGGCAATCAGCGCCAGTCCCTGAGGTTTGAAATCCACGAATACGCGGCTGCCCGGTGCCAGCTGGCTTTCCATCTGCACATCGACAATAAACAGCGCACCCAGCGCCGTCTGCACTTCATATTCGATGTGGTCCCCCAGCCAGGTGCTGTGGGTGACTTCACCGTTTAGTGCGCCTGCCGGTTCAGTGCGCAGCGTAATAAACTGCGGTCGCACCGAGAGCTGCGCGGCACCGGGGCGGGCGTAAGCGCCGGGTACGCGATATTCACGATTGCCCAGTGCGATCACCGCTTCGCTGTCTTCCACCCGGCGGATATCGCAGGGCAGGATATTGGCCTCGCCCATAAAGTCGGCGATAAATACCGACGCCGGTGACTGATACAGCTCCTGCGGTGCACCCTGTTGGGCAATATGCCCTTCTTTCATGACAATAATCTTATCGGAGACGGCAAGCGCCTCTTCCTGATCGTGAGTCACGTATACGGCCGTAAAGCCCAGCCGCTGTTGCAGATCGCGGATTTCAGTGCGCACACGGCGGCGCAGGCGTTCATCGAGGTTGGAGAGCGGTTCATCCAGCAGCAACACCTGCGGCTCCAGCACCAGCGCACGTGCTACGGCAATACGCTGCTGCTGCCCGCCGGACAGCTCCGCCGGAAGGCGCTGGCCCATATTCTCCAGGCCGACCAGCTTCATCCCTTCGCGGGCACGATCCTGCGCTTCTTTTTTCGACATTCCGCCGGAGAGCAGGCCGTACATCACGTTATCCAGTGCGCTCATATGCGGGAACAGGGCGTAGGACTGAAACACCATCGCCACATCACGTTCGTTAGCGGGTAGATGTGTCACATCTTTACCGCCAATCAGAATACGCCCGGAGGTCGGGTGTTCCAGTCCTGCCAGCAGGCGCAGGGTGGTGGTTTTGCCACAGCCGCTGGGGCCGAGCAGGGTCACCAGCGTGCCCGGTTCAACCGTCAGCGATAAGTTGGGCAGGGCGTTGAAATCGGCAAACTGTTTGGTGACGTTCTCAAACACCACCGAGCCGGAACGAATGGTCGTCATACGGCACTCTCCTGATGTAATGCCGGTGGTGGAGCCACCGGTGCTGTGGCAATGCGGGTAGCGCGGCGCAGGCGGCGTTCACCGACCAGCAGCTGGAAGGTGAGGATCACCGCCAGCATCACCACAATAAGGACGGAGGAGTAAGCGATAGCGACGCCGTATTCCCCGTTTTCGACCAGTCCGACGATATAAGAGGTGGCCATGTTGTACTGGGCGCTGACAAGGAAAATGACGGCGCTGATGGAGGTGATCGCCCGCACAAAGGCGTAGACCAGTGCGGCGCTGATCGCCGGTTTCAGCAGTGGCAGGATCACTTTGCGCAGCGTGCGGAAACTGCTGGCCCCTAATGTTAATGAGGCTTCATCCAGGCTGCGGTCGAGCTGGCTCATGGCGGCAATTCCCCCGCGAACGCCAACCGGCATATTGCGGAAAACAAAGCAGGCGACAAGGATCAGCGCTGTACCGGTGATCTCCAGCGGCGGCAGGTTGTACGCCATGATATAGCTGACACCAATGACGGTGCCGGGAATGGCAAAACTGAGCATCAGCATAAATTCAAAGGTCGAACGCCCGGCAAACTTCTGCCGTACGATCAGCCAGGCGGTCAGCAGGCCGACAATGGCCGTCAGCGGAGCCGCAATCAGCGCAATTTCCATGGTGGTCCAGAACGAGTTCCAGGCCACGCCGGTCCACACCATCTGGCCCTCGTTCCAGTGGAAGCCGAACGCGCGGGCGTAGTGCGCCAGCGTCAGGCTGCTGTCCAGGCCCCACGACTGTACAAATCCACCAATCAGGATCATGCCGTAGATCACCAGCGTGAACAGGCCCCACGGGATCACCAGTGCGTAAACACCGTAACGCAGGCCTCGCGGCAGACCGCAGTGCTGACCGGAGTCGCCTTTGCCGGTGACGGTGGCAAAGTTTTTACCCGACAGCCACAGTCGCTGGAGAATAAAGGCGCTGAGGGTAAAGCACAGCAGGATGATCGCCAGCACCGCTGCCCGGCTCGGGTCGTTTTGCGCCCCGACCACCGAGAAGAAGATCTCGGTCGAGAGCACGCCGTGGCTGCCACCCAGCACCATCGGGTTGCCGAAGTCCGCCATACTTTCGATAAAGCTGATCAGGAACGCATTCGCCAGGCCCGGTGCCATCAGCGGCAGCGAGACATAGCGGAAGGTGCGCCAGCGGTTAGCGCGCAGCGTTTGCGAGGCTTCTTCCAGTGACGGACTGACGCCTTCAACCACACCAATCAGCACCAGGAAGGCAATCGGCGTGAAAGAGAGAACCTGGGCTATCCAGATCCCGGTCAGACCATACAGCCAGCGGCCAGGCTCAATACCAAACACCGTTGCGAGCAGTTCTGTCACGACGCCTGCACGGCCAAACAGCAGCATCAGCGCCAGGCCAATAACAAACGGCGGCGTGATGATCGGCAGCACGGTCAGCATGCGCAGCGCTTTCTTAAACGGCAGCGGCGTGCGGGTCGCCGCCAGCGCAAAGGCCAGACCCAGCAGGGTAGAGCCAGAGGCGGTCATCAGCGCCAGCCACAGGGTACGCCAGGCCGTGCCGCAGCCTCCGCTGCCGTTCAGGCAGCCGAGGCTCCAGATAGCCGGGTCCTGAATATTGGCGATCATGCCATCCGGTTTAAAGGAACCGTCCACATCCTGTACGGAGGCGACAAACATACTGAGCACCGGGTACAGCACGAAGGTGGTCACCAGGGCTACCAGCAGTACAATTGCCGCCACCACAAAGGCATCACCGCGCAGCACGCCGCGTTCTGCCAGCGCAAAGGAGAACAGCAGCAGGAAAGTGGTCAGAAGCAGGATCGCCCCTGCGCCAAAAGCAGGCTGGCCGTCGCTGAGTGCGCCGAACAGCTGTTCGCTCCACTGCCAGTTCCAGCCTGTGTAACCAATCGCATGGCCTTCAAACAGCAAAAACAGGACGCCAAAGATACTGGCCCCCATCAGTAACCAGGAGCGGCGATTGCCCACGGGCAGTAAGCGCGCCAGGGCGCAGATCAGTAGCATCAGCACGGCAATAGTCAGCCAGGGACGCTGGAACTGGGCAATCTGCCACAGCGCCGGGGCCGTTTCGCGATCCTGCCAGAGTGTTGTCAGCCAGCCGAAGTCGAAAAATCCGGCTTCCAGGCTGTACCAGGGCAGCAGCAGGATGGCAAGTGCGCCCAGCACGAAAGCCCCGTCCAGGCGGCGGTTTTGAGCATTCATCATAACCTCGATCGTTTATGATCCGGCCTCCCGCACGGGCGGGAGGGGAAGGGAGGAAGAATTACTGGGCGCTGGCGCCGATCTCTTTATCCCAGCGGCTGAGCAACGCTTTGCGTTTGGCCGAGTCACCGTAGGTTTTGAAGTCGTAATCGATCAGTTTGATATTCTCGAAGCGCGGCGCGTATTCCGATATCGCCGCATTTTTATTTGACGGAAGCTGGAAGGATTTGGCGTCTTTCATGTGGGACTGTGCCTCCGCACTGAGTGCCCAGTCGTACCACACTTTGGCGGCGGCCAGGTTACGCGCCCCTTTCACAATCGACATGGAGCCGATTTCATAGCCGGTGCCTTCGCAGGGGGCGACGGCTTTCACCGGGAAGCCATCCACCTGCATGGCCACCGCATCATGCATAAAGACAATACCAATGGTGGTTTCACCGCGTGCCGCCGCTTTCACCGGGGCGGAGCCGGATTTGGTGTATTGGGAGATATTGGCGTTGAGCTTTTTCAGGTAATCGAAGGCTTTCTCTTCCCCCATGATTTGCACCAGGGTGGCAAGGGTATTGTAGGCGGTGCCGGAGGAGTTCGGGTTTGCCATCTGGATCTCCCCTTTCCATGACGGGTCCAGCAGATCGGCCCAGCAGGCAGGCGCTTTCAGTTTTTTCTCTTCCACCAGCTTGGTGTTGTAACCCCAGCCCAGTGCACCTGCATAGACGCCGACGGTGCGGAACTGTGCGCTTTCCGCCTGCTTACGTGCCCAGTCCTGCTGCTGGTCGAGCAGCGGTGATTTGTAGGCCTGGGTCAGGCCTTCGTCGGCGGCCTGCATATGCGGATCGCCCGTCCCGGCCCACCAGATATCGGTACGTGGGTTGCGGGCCTCGGTGCGGATGCGTGCATAGGCTTCGCCCGCAGAGAGACGCACCATGCTGACCTTGATATCCGGGTGTTGTTTCTCAAACAGGTTGGTCATTTGCTCACAAACAACCACATCAGCGGAGCAGATCATATTCAGTTTTTCAGCGGCCTGAGCCGGAAGGGCTGAGAGCGCAGAGCCAGCGGCGATGACCGCCATCAGAGTAATACGATGCATGGTGTTCTCCTTCGGTGTGTAGGGTAGGCGATACGTTGTCGCCAGGCTTTTTGTGCATACGTTTTGCACGTGTGTGCAATTAATTAATGCACAAAATTTATGCTGTCAATTGCGCTGGTGCGCATTTCAGTTGCCATGTCACAAAAATGAAACAATTACGCTACAAAAATAATTGCACAGCCGTGCAAAGTGCGACAGACTCATTCGCAACACAAAGCGGGCGGGTGTGATGATGGCGATGGAAAAGGCAGTGGTCAGTGCGAAAGATGTGGCAGAGAGGGCGGGCGTGTCGCGTTCAGCGGTGTCGCGCACCTTCACGACGGGGGCCAGCGTCTCCGCGGCCACGCGGAAAAGGGTCATGCAGGCCGCAGAAGAACTGGGCTATCACGTTAATCACCTGGCACGCGGGCTGGTGCGTAACCGCAGCGGCCTCGTCTGCCTGATTGTTTCCGAACTGGCCACACCGTACCGTGCCAGCCTCGTGCGGCTGGTGACGCAGCATCTGCAGGAAGCCGGGAAAATTGCCATGCTGATCAATACCGACCGCTCGGATGACAGCGTGTCGCAGGCATTGCAGCAGGCGATAAACTACCGTGCTGATGCTTCCTTTGTGCTCTCGGGAATGCCGGAAAGCGCCATTGCGCGTCAGTGTCATAAACACGGTCAGCGGCTGGTACTGATTAACCGCAACGATGTGCTGCCGGGATCATTGAGTATTAATCTGGATAACGAAGACGCCGCCAGCCGGGTAGTGATGGCGTTTGCGCGGGCGGGTTGCCAGCACGTGGCATTTGCTAACTCCCTTGCCGGAACGCCGAGCCTGATGGCGCGTGAACGTGGGTTTCTGCAGGCGGCAGAAGCTGCCGGGTTGAAGGTCAGCGTGGAGCACTTCGGCACCACCTCCTACGAGAGCGGGCAGATCCTGGCGCACCGCTTGCTCACTCGTCGCGATCGCCCCGATGCGGTATTCTGTGTGACCGATCTGCTGGCCTGCGGCTTTATGGATGAAGCGCGGCACCGTTTTTCCTTGCGCATCCCGCAGGACCTCTGCGTGGCAGGTTACGATGATATTCCCCAGGCGGCGTGGTCGTCTTATCATCTCACCACCTTCACCCAACCCGTTGATCGCTTTGCCCGTGACGCGGTCGAGTGGCTGGTGAATGAGGAGCAACGTGAAGATAACCAGCCTGCGGCGCTGGACGAGGAGATGCCTGGCGAAACACGGATGTACCATGCTGATTTTATCTGGCGCGGGACGATCCGCGGGGGATGAAAATAGCGCTGTGCTTTATTTTAATGTATTAATTATTGACGTGTATTAATGATATTCAATATTTTATTTATCTATGATATTAAACTTTGTGCTTTCTCTGGCTAATTCAATTCTCCATGTGGAATTATAATTTTGTGCAGAGGGTTATTGTTTTATTAATACCCTTGTCAGCACTTTTGTGAGTAAAATGAAAAGGTTTCTTTATAACCCAACAACCCCTCGCCAATCAGGTCAATATTGTCTACTATCTTACTCAAGTCCTGACTTGATAAAATGGTTAAAATGGAAATAAAGAAAACAGATCCTAAGCCACGTACGAAACCGGCGGAAGTCCGTCTTGATGAACTGATGGATGCTGCACAGCAGTTGTTCATCACTAAAGGGTTTGAAGCCACCACCATTAGCGACATCGTGCGCGATGCGCAAGTGGCAAAAGGCACCTTCTACCACTACTTCCCGTCAAAAAATGAGATGCTTTCCGCACTGCGTGAGCGCTTTACCCGGCATTTTATCGAAGAGATCCAGCTGGCCGTGGATGCCTGTCCCGCTGAAGACAGTGTTGCGCGTCTGCGTGCCTGGTGTGATGCCGGTATCACCGCCTATTTTAACGGCATGGCGCTGCATGATGCGTTGTATCACGATCATCATTATCACACGCGCGGTAATCAGGATCGTGATGCGGTACTGGATCAAATCCTGACAATCCTCAATCACGGCAGCACTTTTGGTGCCTGGCAGCTTGAGAACCCGCGTCTGACCGCTATCCTGATGTACCACGGCATGCACGGTGCGGTGGATGATGCGGTGGTCACTGATGAAAACGATAAAACGCAGTTGGGCCATCAACTTGCCTGCGAGTTTCTGCGCTTACTCGGCTACCACCAGCCATAATTCTCTGAAGGGGGCGTCGCGACTACGTCTCCTTCCGGCCTTTGTTCTCCCTTCCTCGTTCTTCTTCTGAATACCCTCATAAACATAAGTTTTATTAATTGTTTGTTTTACATTCATACAAACTTCTGTGGTGAAAAAGCTGTTGACCGACTGGCGGTCAATGCTAATAATAATCACTTTCATTAATCATTAGGTGAAACTGTTATGGATTTTAACGACATAATCTCCCTGCTCAATGAGATTGGTATTCCGGCAGATGTGCTGGATGAGGCAGACGGAAGTTGGCAGTTAAGGCGCGATCTGGCGCTATCTTCTGCCGAAACGGTGGCTCTGCAGGCACGATTACAGCAGCAAACCGGCAGGCAGTTTTCGTTATGGGGAAGCAATGACTACACCCTTGATGAAATTATTGCACTGGGTAACTAAAGCGAGAGGGGCAGTAGGGATTTATCTGATTCGTTATCGCAACAGAAGCGAAGGTACTTAGGTTGCGAGAAAAATACATATAAAATTAATCTATTTTTAATTGACTGACGGTCAGTCGTGGTGTGTAGTGTGGCCCATAACTAATAAATACCAGTAAGTAAATTTTTCTCTTCCATGTGAGTAAGCACGAGTAACAGCATCTTCGTTAAGCCAGGTCCGAAGAAGGGGTAACCCTGCATGATTGCGGTTGACCGTATTTTCAAAGCAGACAAATAGTGTGCGCATGATGGAGTTAAACATGGTTAAGTCTGGTGGTTCATTGAATCAAAACCTGCTGGCGGCGCTGCACGAAAACCGCCAACGCCGGGCATTGTTCGAGCAGGACATGATAATCACTCACGGTGAGTTAGCCGACCGCGTGGCCTCTTGTAGCTATCGCCTGCAGCAACGGGGTGTGCAGAAGGGAGATCGCGTGGCGATGCAACTGCGTAATACGCATCAGGCCGTGATATTAATGCTCGCTACGCTGATGATCGGCGCGATCCCCGTTCCTGTCCTTCCCTCTTATCGTGAAAAAGAGTTGCGTCATATTTTGCAAATGACCACGCCTAAAGTGCTGGCTGTGCAACGCAGTACTCGTCGTTATAACCCTCTGGCAATATTACAAAATCTGCAGCAGGAGGGGCTTAATGTCGATCTGGTGCTGGTGGAGGAGGGCGCTAACTGCCACCAGGACTCACGTTATCTTAATTTGCAGGATTTCTGCGCGTTGCTGGCGCCCGTTCCCGTGCAAAAGCTGGCGACGATGGCCGATGACGATGTCGCCATGATGCTGCTCTCCAGCGGCACGACCGGTCTTCCGAAGGCTATCGCCCGTAAAAACGCCGGCTATAGCTATATGATTGCCTGCGGGTGCGACGTTTTTGGCCTGACTGAGCGCTCCGTTTATTTCGCGGTAATGCCGGTTTCTCACGGATTCGTGATCAATTGCCCGGGGATGCTGGGCACGCTGTTGCGGGGAGGTGCCGTCGCACTGGCCGATGTGCCCTCTGCGGTGCAGGCACTGGATTTCATCGCCTACTGTGGCGTCACACATACCACGCTGGTTCCGGCGCTGCTCTCGCAGTGGGCGGAGGTTCAGCGCGAAAGTCCCCGCTTTATCGACTCGCTGTGGCATGTGCAGGTCGGTGGCGCACGCGTGACACCGGAGCTGGCCGCATCCGCCTCTGACGCCCTCGGCATTACCCTCCAGCAATGCTATGGCATGAGCGAAGGGCTGCTCTGTTTTAACGCTCTCGAAGATGATGACAGCCTTCGTTTCCACTCGCAGGGACGGCCGCTTTGTCCTGAAGATGAGGTGCGCATCGTTGATGAACAGGGGGAAGACGTTCCGCCGGGACATTCGGGCGAATTAATTACCCGTGGCCCTTATACCATCACCCGTTATTACCAGAATCCGCTGGCCGACAGCCTGGCGTTTACCGCTGACGGGTTTTATCGCACCGGCGACCTCGCACACGTTGATCGACAGGGCAATGTCTTTATCGATGGACGAGTTAACGACGCGATTAACCGTGGCGGGGAGAAGTTCTCACCGAATGAAATTGAAGAGCTGGCGCTTCATCATCCGGCGATCCGGCAGGCCGCCTGTGTGGGCATGGCGGATGCGTTGTATGGCGAAGTTCCCTGCCTGTTTGTCACCACCGACGATAGCGAATTGACCCTGGGGGCGGTGCGCCGTTTTTTTGAACAGCAGGGGCTCGCCACCTTCAAGGCCCCGGAAAGACTGATCCTGATTGATTCCATCCCGATGAAAGGCATTGGCAAAATTGACCGCCTGGCCTTGAGGGCGTTACTGGCGCAGCAAGAGGCGCCTCTTCCTGGCACGATGACAGAGCGAACGTAGACGATGAAAACCACCCTCAGTCATAACAGAACAGTCATGCGCTTCAGCACCGGTAACGTTGCACCCGTACAGCAGCAGCTGGTGGTCTTTCCTCATGCTGGCGGCAGTGCCGCGTTTTACCAGCAGTGGCGTGAGCGACTCCCGGCAGAATGTGACCTGCTGGTGGTGCAATATCCGGGGCGGGAAGAGCGCCAGGCAGACCGTCCCTGGTCGGGCGCACAGCAGGCGATCGCGGCCTGTAACCACGGGCTGCGGGAATTACTGGGCGTGGCACCGGTAACATTTTTTGGTCACAGCATGGGCGCATTGCTGGCATTGCAGGTGGCCACTGCGCTATGGGATTCACGCTTTGCCTGCCAGCGGGTGGTGCTCTCCGCACAGCGGGTGCCGTCAGAACTGGTGATGCTGCAACAGCCGGGCGCGCGCGAGCGACTGCTCGACACCATCCTCACCTACAGCGAACAGAGCGGCATCATGCGCCTTGACGAACTGACGCGCCCGAGGGTCGCCGCTTTAATTTTGCAGGATCTGATGTTGCTCGGGCAGTTGGCCGACCTGCCGGTCGCCGATATCCCGTTACTGATTGCCGGTGGGGAAGAGGATCCGCTGGTGGAACGGTCGGCGCTGGAAGCCTGGTCGACAACGGTGACGGAAAGTCAGCTTAAGCGCTGGCCGGGCGGACACTTTTACTTCCAGGACAATCTGGATGCCTTTTTACACCAGCTGTTGCCGTCATGCGCAGCGGCTCCACTCAACTGATGGTCAGATAAGGAAGATGTGATGAACTTTGAGCTGTTTAATCCTCAACACGCTGCGCCAGACACGGAAAAGGCTTTTACGCTGTTCCCGGCATTGAAAAAGTTTTATGCCTCGCTCGGCAAAACGCCGCTGATCCCGGTGCCAGGCCCTCAGGGGCACGCGACGATTCTGGCGAAATATGAATTCAACAACCCTTTTGGTTCGGTAAAAGACCGGACCGCCTTCGGGCTGTTTTGTGATGCCATCAATCAACATGACTTTGCGCGTGGCGAACTGAAACTGCTGGATTCGTCCGGCGGCAATATGGCGAAGGCGCTGGCAAAACTGGGCAACATGTGTGGCATTGCCGTGCAGGTAGTGATCCCCGACTCCTCACCCGAGCAGCTGGTGGCGACGCTGAAGGGCGATAATGCGCAGGTGACGCTGGTGGACCGCAGTCAGTTTTTACTCGGCGTGATTGCCCGTAGCCAGCAAATTGCCCGTGATGATCCCAGCTGGACGCTACTCTCACAGCACCTCAATCTGGTGAATACCGCCGTGCATCAGCATCAGACCGGGGCTGAGATCCTCCATCAGTTGAACGGCACACGTGCCGATGGCTGGGTATCGGCAGTGGGAACCGGTGGCACCTTATCCGGCGTATATGCAGCACTGAGCCGTGATAATCCCCAGATTATTGCCTGGGGATCCACGCCAGCAGAGTTACCTTATGGCACGCTGAATGCCCCTAACGGTGAGGCAAAGTTTGCCGGGGCAGGCGGCCTGGGGTTTGGCTTCCGCCAGCCGTTTATTACCCAACTGATGCCAAAAAATCTGCCGTTTAATGAAGTGACCTATCGCGAAGCACTGACGGCTATGTATGAATTCTGGCAGTTGACCGGCGTGAAAATTGGCGCATCCTCCGCCGCCAACTGGAAGACCGCGTGGAAACTGGCGCAGACGCTTGACCGCGGTCAGCAGGTGGTGACCCTGTTCGCTGACGCCGGAAGTGATGTGGAAAGAGAGAAAGGAGAAGCCTGGTTTAAACAGTCAGATATCGTGGTGGCATAACCTCATTTTTAATTAAAGGGTCAAAAAAATGGAAATTATTCAGGGCAATAATAATGTATTGTCAGAGCTGATTGCGCTCGCAAACTGGGTTCGCGCTGAAATTGAACAGGGTTCTTCGGTAACCGAGGTTGAGCATTCTCTGGCAGAAAATAAAGGCTACGCGAATGCTACGGTTATTTCCGTCGTGGAAATGGCAAATATTCATTTTAATGCGAAAACCAACAGTGGGCCGACGGTGGGCGACGCGAATTCGCACGTCGACCATTTTATTGATGAGCGAGGTGAACCCGCAGGAACCATGACCGGCAGCGGGTGGAAAATTGCGGCGCTGGCCGATAACAGCGTGGTCTCTTATTATCATGAGACCGCCGAAACCCCTCAGGGACGTATTGAAACCTCAGGCATCTGGAACTCCAGTGCCATCTGGGCATCGCAGTGGCAGTCATTGCTGGCCGTAGGCGTAAGTGGCGATGTGATGGGGAAAGTGGGGGTACGTCAGCTTTATCAGGAAGTGCCCAGAGAGAAATATCGTACGTTACTGGTGCTGGTGCCACTCGATCAAATTAAAACACTGACCCAATAATTTTATATTCAAGAACAGATAAACACTCTTAAGGGGTAGGTATGCACACGTCTGAAGAATGGGATGTTGTTATTATCGGTGCGGGTCCGATTGGTTTATCCACGGCCTGGAATTACGCCAGAGAGAATAAACAGCATAAGGTGTTAGTGTTAGATAAATATGGTCTGATGACGCAACTTGCCGGCACGAGTGGTGAAGAACGCCACTGGCGTTTGCAATATTCAGAAATTGATATTTTCCGCTTAACGCTGGAAGCCGATAAATTATGGCAGGCGCTGGAAAAAAACGCTGACCGGAAACTGATCCATCGTACCGGCAGTCTGTGGTTTGGCGATGCGGATGTCTGGACGAATGAAGGACAGATCACGCAGACAATGAAATCGATGGATGAGATGGCGTTGCCCTATGAGCGTCTGAGCATCCGCGCCATTGAGCAGCGTTTCGGCTTCACCCATTTTGACGCTAACTATGAAGGTTTTTTACAGCGTGACGGCGGCGTTATTGATGTTAAGGGCACGCTCTCCACGCTGTATGCGTTGGCCAGCGAACTGAATGTCAGCTTTGCTTTCGGCCAGGAAGTGGTGGCACTGGAGCCGGACAGCACGGGCGTCACTGTGATTGGCGCAGAACAGCGTTTCCGGGCGCGTAAGGTGCTGGTGGCCAGTGGTCCGGGAAGTAAAAAACTGGTGGGGCAGTTGGATATCGATCTGGCGCTGTCGACCTATGAGATGGCCTGTATCAGTATGCTGCGCAGCGAGCGCACCACGGCGAATGATCCATTTTGGTTCGCTTTTCAGCAGCCGGTTGCCAGTGACAGTAATCTGTTTTACGGCTTTCCCCCCAATCCCTGGTCGGTTAACGGTTTTGACCGCCTCGGCACCGATTTTGAAGTCGACCCGCTCAGTGACACGCATGGCCCGAGCTATCGTGCCAACCCGCTGCACGTCGAACGTGCACTGGAGTTCGCCCAGCGTCACATGCCGTTCCTCGCCCCCGACCGTGAACATTACGCCAGCAGCTGCCTGGCCGTGCTACCCACCGATCCCCAGCGGCAGTTCTACCTGGATAGCGCTCGCGGCCGCTGCCACGGCGGCGAGAACGTGGTGGTGTCTGCGGGGGGATGGGCATTCAAATTTACGCCACTGATGGGGCAGATCTGCGCGGACTTGTTAAGTGATAAATCGCCCCGCTGGGATATCAGCGCATTACGTTTTTGACTGAGGAGAGCAGTATGCAACAGCAACACTGCACGCATCAGAAGATTGCGCTGGTGGGGATGGCCTGCCGTTTTCCCGGCGCCAGTGATATCGAAACATGGTGGCACCATCTGGTCAACGGCGTTGAATCTCTGGTCACGCTGGAGGACGGCCCGCAAGACGATCCGACCTGGGTGGGGGTTGCTGCGCCGCTGGCGCAGGATATTGCGCGCTTTGATGCCGGATTTTTTGGTCTCAGTGCGCGTGAAGCCGCGCTGATGGATCCGCAGCACCGTCTGTTCCTTGAGTGTGCCTGGCACGCAATGGAAGATGCCGGCATTGTGCCTGGTGCACTGCCTGATGCTGCTCTGTTTGCGGGCTGCAGCAGTTCAGACTATTTACGGCAAAACAGCGGCGCGCAGCGTTTTGCCAGCCTGGCACCCTCGGCATTCGAGCAGCAGATCACCAACGATAAAGATTATCTCAGCACGCGTGTGGCCTGGCACCTGGGCATAGGGGGGCCTGTCGTGAATGTTCAGGCCGCCTGTGCCACGTCTCTGGTCGCTGTCTGTGAGGCGGTCTATGCCCTGCGCAGCGGGCGTTGCAATCTGGCGCTGGCCGGAGCCTGCACGTTGCGCATTCCTCAACTCGAAGGCTATTTCAGCCAGCAGGGCATGATCTTCGCCACGGATGGGCATTGTCGGCCATTTTCGGCGGATGCCAGCGGGACAGTGTTTGGCAGCGGTGTGGGCGTGGTGGTGATGAAACGTCTGGAGGACGCGCTGGCCGCCGGGGACGAGGTGATCGCCGTGATAGACGGCGTGGCGATGAACAATGACGGGGCTGAAAAAGTCAGTTTTACCACTACCAGCCTTGCGGGGCAGCAACGCCTGTTGCGCCTGGCCTTGCAGGATGCGCAGCGGCATCCGGAGGATTTCCGTGCGATAGAAGCCCACGGTACGGGCACGCTGGCGGGTGACCCGATCGAGTTTTCCGCGCTTAACAGCGTGTTCAGGGAATTTACCGGGCGTGAAGGTTTCTGCGCGCTGGGGGCGGTAAAGGCCAATGTCGGGCATCTGGAAACGGCGGCTGGGATGGCGGGACTGATCAAAGCTGCACTGCAAATCAAACACGGCTGGCTAACACCGCAAATCAATTTCACCCGTGCCAATCCGGCCTTCGACCTGCGCCACAGTCCATTTCGCGTGCTGACACGTGCAGAACGCTGGCAGGCTGACGATCCCCGCCGTGCAATTGGTGTCAGTGCCTTTGGTATCGGTGGCAGCAACGCGCACGTGGTGTTAAGCCGACCTGAGGTTGCCTCAGCCGCATCTGACACCCGGTCTTCTTCGCTGGCTGACAGCGTGGTGCCGATCTCTGCCCGTTCTGAACAGGCCTGGCACCAGCTGGCAAAGCAGTATCGTCAGCGTGCGGCGGGTGAGCCGTTATCCGCGCTGGCCTGGAGTGCGCAGACCCGCAGGCAGGCCATGCGCTTTCGCGGCACGCTGGGGCCAGATGAAGAGGGAAAACTGGTGGTGAAAGAGGGCGTGACCGACAGCGGTAAAGGGCGACTGAGCGTGATATTCCAGTTTCCAGGGCAGGGCAGCCAGTTTATCGGTATGGCGCGAGAGCTGATGGCCAATGACAGCACCTTTCAGCGTCTGATGGAGGAGAAGATTGCACTGCTGCGTGATCAACTGGCGCTGGATATTGCTCTGCTGTTTAGCCCGCAGGGCAACAGCGCGATGCTGAACAATACGGCACTGACCCAGCCGACACTGGTGGCCGTGGAAATATCTCTCGCCGAACTGCTGATGCATTACGGCGTGGTCCCCGACCGGGTGATCGGCCACAGCGTCGGGGAGATCGCTGCGGCCTGGGCTGCGGGCGCCTTCTCCGTTGAGCAGGCGCTGATCTTTGCTGCGCAGCGCGGCAGATTGATGGCCTCACTGGAAGGGGGGGCGATGCTGGCGGTAGAACTCAGCGACAGTGGCTGCCAGCCCTGGCTGGGACGCGGTGTTGCGCTGGCGGCGGTCAATGGCGAAAACAGCTGTGTACTGTCGGGCAATGTGGCCGCGTTGGCCGACTGCGAGCAACGCCTGCGCAGGGAAGGCATTCGCTGTAAAGCCCTCAGTGTTTCCCACGCTTTCCATTCGGCGATGATGGAACCGATCCTCAACGACTTGCGTCACGTTGTGCCCCCCGTCACTGTGCCGCACCAGGGCGTGCGCTACTACTCCGCGCTGCTGGCGCAGGAGGTCGGTGACTTGCGTCAGCTGGATGCCGACTACTGGTGTCGCCATGCCCGCGAGGCGGTGCGCTATTACCAGGCGCTGCAACAGATCCCCGAACGTGGGCGAACGCTGTTTATCGAAGTGGGGCCAGGATCGACGCTGACCGCCCTGGTCGCGCAGTTACGACAGCAGGGTGGGAAAACCTCCACGGTGCGCACACTGCGTCGCCGCGATGATGCACTCAGCGAATGTGCTCTGTGGGTACAGGCGCTGCAAAAAATCTGGCGTGCCGGGGTGGATATCTGCTGGTCACGGCTGTGGACGTCACCGCCCGGCCACGTGGCATTGCCGCTGTATCCTTTTGAACCGCATTTTTGGTGGATGGGTGACCGCGAGTTGCCCGCCAGTCCGCAGCCCGCTGGCGCCGGTGAGGAGGCAGAAGAACATGATGCGCTAATGGCCCGTATCCGCCTGCTGTGGCTGGAAATTACCGGGGCGCTACCTGCGTCGGGATATCAGGATTTTTATGATTCCGGTGGGCAATCACTGATGGCACTGCGCCTGATGGCGCGGCTGGAACAGGAATTTAGCGTGGCCATCAGTATGGCCGATTTTTTACAGCAGCCAACCCCGTTGGGGATTCGCCACTGTTTGCTGAAGTCTGGCGTTGTTGAGCAAAATCTCACTCATTAACAGGATGAAAATCATGTGCGCATTGAATGCAACACTGAACGATAAACAGTATCAGATTGAAACCGTGCAGTTTGACAGCGAGACGTCCTTTACCCTGGCCTGCTCACCACAAATCAAACTCCTTCCCGCCAACGGCGGCATTCGCTGGCGTCAATATGGCTCGCGTCAGCAGCAGGAGAGTGAGGCTGTGATGCTGGCACAAAGTATGTCACTCAAGCATGGTTTGTATAACACCGGCTTCAGCGGCGGCAAAATTGTGGTCAACAGCCCGCATCTGCCCGCGCAGCAGCCGGAGGTGATGGCGGCGATTGGCGAGCTGCTGAATCGCTATAATGGCACCATGTTTACCGGCTGTGACATTAACACCAGTAACCAGGATATGGATTATCTGCGGCGTTTTACCCCCTGGATCCTCAATGCGATGGACAGCCCACAGATAGATACGTCGATTGCCACCGGCTACGGCGTCTGGAGCTCGATTCATAAAGTGATCATGCTGCGTCTGTCTCATGTTGCGCATCCGCTGGTGGCGATCCACGGTATGGGCAAAGTGGGTTCTGAAGTGGCCAGGCAGTGCCTGCAACAGGGGTGCGAGGTGGTGGGATATGACATTAACCCACGCGCCGTTTTCCCTGAAGGCGTGCGCCGGGTTAACGAAGCACAGCTATTCGAGTTGCGCAGTCATATCCTGTGTATCGCGTCACTGTCCGGCATTTTAACCCAGGATAACGTCACGCAGTTAGCCTGCGGATGGGTGGTCAGCAGCGCCAATTCACCGTTTAACAGCCAACTGGCGGAAGATGTGCTGATTGCACGCGGGATTCATTATCTGCCCGACTATGTCAGCAATGCGGGGGCGGTGATTTGTGACAGTATCGAAATGGCCTTTACCGAACGCTACAACCAGATGAGCCAGGATCAGGTGAATGCCTATGTTTATTCGGTGATTGGGGCGAAAACGGAAGAGTTATTACGGCGTGCAACACTGCTGGATTGTGAAGTGGGCAGGTTATTGCAGCCGGTAAAATCCGCGCTGATGGTGGCCTGATACACGGGGGATGGCACATGCCATCCCCTTTTTTTTACCAGCGATAATCCACGCTGGCCGTGACGCTGCGATCCTGACCGACGAAGCAATACATCGCCGAGGTGCAGCTGGCCACATACTGTTGGTTTGTCAGATTGCTGACATTCACGGCCAACGTGGTGCCTTTTAGCTGTGGCGTTAACTGCCCTAAATCATAGCTTACCGCCATATCCACCAGCGTGGTGGCCGGGACTTTGAAGGTATTGGCGGGGTCGCCGTAGCTGGTGCCGAGATAACGCACGCCGCTGCCCAGCTGTAAGCCCGCCAGCTCTCCCGCATCAAAGCGATAGTCAAGCCAGGCGGCGGCGCTGTTGGCCGGTACCTGCGTCAGGGTGTTGCCCTGATTTTTCGTATCCCTGGTCAACGTATTATCCAGCCAGGTGTAGCTGGCGATCAGGTTCAGGTTGTGCACAATTTCAGTGGTCGCCTGTAAATCAAGCCCGCGCGTGCGCGCCTCACCGGCCTGGGTATTGAAGCCCAGATGCTCGGCATCGCTGGTTTTCACATTGGACTGGGTCAGTTGGAAGAGGGCGGCACTGAGTAATGTTTTCGACCCTTGCGGGTGGTACTTAATGCCGATTTCGCTCTGCTTCGTTTCCACGGGCAGGAAGGTTTTACCATCATAGCCACTGCCCAGCAGCGGGTCGAATGAGGTCGCGTAGCTGATGTAAGGTGCCAGCCCGATATCGAACTGATAGCTTAACCCGGCGCGCCCACTCCACTGGGTATCTTCCTGGCGGCTTTTCACCGTCACCGGAGAGTAGCTGTTGGTTTCATGGTCGGTATTCGACCAGTCATGGCGGCCACTCAGCGTCAGGCGCCAGCGGTTCCAGGCCATCTGATCCTGCACATAGACGCCGGTACGGTTAAATGTCTGTTTCTCTTTCCAGGGGGCGGCCCGGCTGGCGGTGAAATCAGGATTGAGATCCGGTCGGTAGTCAGAACTGTACGGGTCAATCAGCACCGGACCGACACTGTACAGCTCGTTCTTCAGACTACCGGTGGAAAAATCGATGCCGGCCAGCAGCGTATGGCGGGTGGGGCCAGCGTCCACATCGCCACTGATATGGTTATCCATCGAGAACGTGCTGACTCTGGCCGGGGTCAGCTCATCGTAAGCTTTGAGCCAGGGGCGATCGTTGACGAGCTGATACCCATAAACCACGCCGCGCTGAATATCTGAATGGACATTCATATAACGCGCATTGCTGTTGAAGCTCCAGCCATTATCAAACTGATATTCAAATAGCGAGGTCAGTGAATCCTGACGGCGGGTGGAGTGGGAAAAATGGCCATCAGTGTAGTTTTTATGCCGGTCAATTTGCTGATAAGGGCTGTTATTCAGCCCCAGGACGGCCGCAGGCAAACTGTTGTAGTCGGGAAGATCCGGTTCCCAGGAATACGTTGCCAGCACGGTCCAGCTGGCATTATCACTCGGGCGCCAGGTCAGGGAAGGGGCGAGATAGAGGCGGCGGTGGCGGCTATCTTCAATTTGCCCCTGGCTGTCCAGGCCACTGGCGGTAAAACGATACAACAGGCTGTTATCGTCATTGACGGCGCCGGTGGAATCAATGCCGAACTGCTTACGGTTGAAGCTGCCGTATTGCAGGCTGACCTCGTGTGAGGCGATATCCTGGGGCTTGCGGCTGACCTGATTGACAATACCGCCGCCCGTCCCCTGGCCGTAGAGGGTCGATGCGGGGCCGCGCAGCACTTCGATCCGTTCAAGGGACCAGGGATCGACCTGCGGCAGCCAGCTGCCCGGGTTGCTGATGATGCGTAAGCCATCCAGATAGTAATCGGCATCGACGCCGCGAATCCGGGTCATATCCAGATAATCACCAAAGCCACCATATCGTTCACTGGTGGCGCCAGCCGTGTAGCGCAATGCGGCACTGCTGGATGACGGGCGCGTCAGGTCCATCTGCGAACGGGTGATCACCGAGACGGACTGGGGCGTTTCCAGGATAGAGGTGCGGGTTTTGCTGGCGACGGCCGATTCTTCCGCCACATAGCCGTTTTCCTCTCCCTCAGTTTGCACCGGCACACTGGCACTCACCGTCATCGGGGATTGTTCTGTGGTCGCGTCCTCTTTTTTCTCACCTGACGGATTTTCTGCGGCGTTAGCGGGCGCAGTGAGGCAAAGAGAAAGCATCAATGACAGGGAAAAGCCGCTTAACACCAACGGCGGACAGGGTAGAGAGCGAATGTGTGCAGCAGCAGATTGTTTCGTCAGCATGTACGTCCTTATGATCCTGGTAGAAGTTCAGAGTGGAGTGGTCTGTGCACACAGAGCTCATTTCAACTTATTGAAATAAAATGTTTTAAGCGTATTTTTCACAATTCATAAATGCGAATGATAATTATAATGACTGCATATTATACATTGACCGTCAGTCGGTCAATGTTATGATTCTTTCTCTCTCCGCTAACAGAATAATGTGCTCATGATGCAAAAACCGTCCTCCACTCATCGCCGTGAACGTGTCAGTGATGCCGTATCTGGCGGCACCTCGCGACGTTCACTGCTCACTGGCCTGCTGGCCGCGGGGGTTCTGATGACCACGCGGGCACTGGCAGCAAAACCCGCCACGCAGTCTGTGGTTGATATCACCGGGCGCTCAGTGCGGATTCACACGCCGGTCAGCCGTATTCTGCTGGGTGACGGCACCCTGGCGTATGCACTGGCGCTGCTGCGCCCCGACGATCCCTTTCAGGGCGTGGTGGCCTGGGGAGATAACTTCCGCGCCGCCGACCTCGATAGTTATCGGGCGTATCAGCGGCAGTTTCCCCATATCGACCAGATCCCACGCTTTTCCGGTAAGACGGTTGATGCGATTGGCGGAGAGCAGGCGATTGCGCTGAAGCCCGATATTGTGGTGCTGAACCTGAGCTCGGCAGGTGCAGCAACCACCTCCGGTTTACTGCGCCTGCTGGAGCAGGCGGGGATCCCGGTGGTGTTCGTCGATTTTCGCACCCGGATGTTCGCCAACACCGGGCGCAGCATGCAGATTTTGGGGGAGGTGTTCGGCAGAGTGGCAAGGGCAGCCGACTTTTTACGCTTTCGTCAGCAGCAGATCGACCGGGTGATACAGCCGCTTAAACTGTTAACCACACGCCCCCTGGTGATGGTTGAACGCGCAGCAGGACTCTATGACGACTGTTGCCTGACCTACGGTGACGGTAACTTTGGTGAACTGGTGGCAGTGGCCGGGGGGCGTAACCTGGGCACGCAATTACTGCCTGGCACCTTTGGCGCTCTCAGCCCGGAGAAGGTGATCCACGCCGACCCCGATGTGGTGCTGGTCACCGGCGCGAACTGGTCACTGTATTCCCCCGGCGGTGACTGGGTGAATCTGGGGCCAGGGGCCGATGCGCAGGAAGGGCATGCGCGCCTGCAACGCCTGATGCAGCGTCCGGCGTACCGCACGCTGCGTGCCGTCAGGGAACAGCAGGTGTATGCCATCTGGCACCCGTTTTATGACAATCCTTACTATTTTATCGCCCTTCAGCGCGTGGCGAAGTGGCTACATCCTGAGCTGTTTGCCGCGCTTGACCCGGAAGCCACCTTCCGCGAGTTACATGAACGTTTTCTTCCCGTGCCTTATCAATCCGGCTACTGGTTAAGCCTCAAGGAGACCGTCGTATGACCCGAACACCTCAACTTATTCTGCTGGCGATGCCCAGCATTCATGCCGGTGCATGGCGTTATCCCGGCGCCATCCCCGAGTTTCACAGCAGCTTTAAGCATATGAAACGGTTTGCCCGGACGCTGGAACAGGGGCGGTTTGACGGCCTGTTTTTGCCCGACACGCTGGCGCTGCGCCAGGTATCGACCCAGGCCCTGGCGCGCGGGCACAGTACGGTGACGTTGGATCCGCTGACGCTGCTCCCTGCGCTGGCGGCGGTTACACAGCATATCGGGCTGATTGCCACCGCCAGCACCACCTACAATGAGCCTTATATGCTCGCCCGGCGGCTGGCCACACTGGATCACATCAGCGAAGGGCGGGCCGGATGGAATCTGGTGACCTCCAGTAATGCCAACGAGGCCGGTAATTTTGGTGTCACTGAACATATGGAGCACGGCCTGCGTTATGCGCGCGCGCGCGAGTTTTCGGCGGTGATGAACGGGCTGTGGGACAGTTGGGAGCAGGATGCATTTTGCCGTGATGCCGCCAGCGGCGTGTTTTTTGATGCGGCAAAGATGCATACGCTCAATCACGAGGGGGAGTATTTTTCCGTACGTGGGCCGTTAAATGTTGATCGTCCTCCGCAGGGGCGACCGGTGATTGTGCAGGCCGGGGCGTCTGAAGCCGGCAGGCAGGTGGCAGCGGAAACGGCAGAAGTCATCTTCACCTACCAGACGGATCTCGTCTCTGCCCGTCAGTTTTACCAGGATATGCAATCCCGGGCGCAGGCTGCTGGCCGTCGTGATGCACTGAAAATCATCCCGGCGGCGTTCGTGGTGCTGGGGGAAACGCCACAAGAGGCGCAGGCGAAAAGAGCACTGCTCGACAGTCTGGTCGACGAGCAGAGCAGCCTTGCCACCTTATCCGTGGCGCTTGGGCATGATATTTCGCCGTACGATAAACATGGCCCGCTGCCCGCGATGCCGGAAAGTAATGCCAGCAAGAGCGGGCGCGAGCGTGTGGTTCAACTGGCGCGACGGGAGGATCTCAGCATCCTGGCGCTGGCGCGTCGCATTTGTGGTTATCAGGGGCTGGAAATGGTGGGCACGGCAACCCAGGTGGCCGATACCCTGCAGCACTGGCTGGAGAGCGGGGCGGCCGATGGATTCAACGTGATGTTCTCTCATTTTCCCGGCGGCGTAGAGGAGTTTGTCACCAAGGTGATCCCGGTGTTACAGCGCCGGGGGCTGTTGAGAGAGCAGTACACCGCGACCACCTTCCGGGGACATTTGGGGCTGAAAACACCGGAACGGGCGGATGCACAGCCGGGGGGATGAAGGGCGGAATAATGATGGCTGGCAGATTGTCCATTGTGTTGAGTTTTGATTGACCGTCGGTCAGTCAATTGCTAGGGTTGGGTAAAATCAGCCAATCACGTTAGGGATTATCATGCGTCTTAGCCGTCATCATGCCGCGCTTGCTGCGGCTTACCTTGGCACTTTTCTTGCCTCGCTGGATATCAGCATTGTGAATGTCGCCTTGCCCACTATGCAGAGTGCGCTGGATACGGACATTGCCGGGTTGCAGTGGGTGGTCAATGCCTACGCCGTTTGCCTGTCTGCTTTTATGCTTTCTGCCGGTCCGCTGGCCGATCGTTACGGTCATAAACGTGCCTGGGTGAGCGGCGTCGTGCTGTTTACCGGCGGGTCTCTGCTGTGTGGTGTGGCACCCAGCCTCGGCATGCTGCTGACCGGGCGGGCCATTCAGGGCGTGTCCGCCGCGCTGCTGATTTCAGGGGCGATGCCCATCCTGACCCACGCGTTTCCTGATGCCCGCCAGCGCGCGCATGCCATCGGCGGGTGGTCGGCGTTTAGCGCGCTGGCGCTGATCCTCGGGCCGCTGCTGGGGGGCGTTCTGCTCCAGTGGCTGGGCTGGCAAAGTATCTTTCTGGTCAATATCCCACTGTGCCTGGTGGCGATTGCTGCAGGGCTGTGGGGGATACCGGAGCGTAAATATCCTGACCACGCGGCGCTGGATACGGCGGGCCAGTTGCTGGGGATTGTCGCGTTAGGAACGCTGGCCTGGGGAATGATTGAGGCAGGGCAATACGGCTTTACCGGCAAACTTCCACTGGCGATTCTGGCCTGTGCCCTGGTGAGTTTTATGCTTTTCGCGCTGGTGGAAAAACGGACGTTGCGCCCGCTGCTGCCGCTGGCACTGCTGCGCGAGCAGGGATTTGTCAGCGTGAATCTGGCGTCGTTTATTCTCGGTTTTTCTTACTACAGCTGTCTGTTCTTTTTCTCGATTTTCCTCCAACAGATTCAAGGCTGGGCACCCGCAGAAGCAGGCTGGCGCATGATGCCGTTATTTGTCGTCACCGGCCTGGTGTCGCTGTTGTTTGGCCGCATGAGTGCGCGGCTGCCGATGCGTGGATTAATGGTCACGGGTTACGGGCTGGCGGGCCTGTCGATGATCGCTATGGTGCTGCTGGATGCGAACTCCGCTTACTGGCAGGTGGGGGCGTTGTTTACGCTGCTGGGGGCCGGGGCCGGGCTGGCGGTTCCGGGCACGGGCATGCTGGTGATGGCGATGGCGCCGCCTGAGCAGGCCGGGTCAGTTTCCGCCATGATGAATGCGCTGCGCCAGGCGGGGATGACCATCGGCATTGCGTTACTGGGAACGTTAATGAGCGCACAGGCAATACGCACGCTGACGGCCTCCCTCGATGTCAGCGGTATTAGCGATGCTGCGCAGATTGCCCACCTGGCGGTGACGCGGCATCTGCCCACCTCGGTCGTCGCTGATTTTAGCGCACGCTACACAGCAGCGATGGAAAGTGGTTTTCATCTCGCCATGCTGTGCGCCGGAGGTGCCTGCTTTATCGCCGTGGCATTGCTGCTACGCTTACAGTGGGTAAAAGAGGCGCAGGGCATTAACGCCGCGTAACAGCGCGAAGTGCTTATCTGGCGAATCCGCATCGGGTGTATACCTGACGGCACTGAGTCGATGGCATGTGCCAGAAATGTACAAACCAGGAGAAGATAATGAAAGCAGTCACGGTTACCAGCCCATTTAATCTGGACAGTGTTCAGCTCACCGAGGTGAAGGATCCCGGCCAACCCGCTAAAGGGGAAATCAGGGTCGCCATCAAAGCCAGCTCGCTTAACTTCCATGACCTGATGGTGGCCACCGGCGCTATGCCGGTGGAAGATAGCCGTATTCTGCTGTCGGACGGTGCCGGAATTGTTGAGGCGGTAGGCGAAGGCGTAACGGAGTTCCGCGTGGGTGATGCCGTGGTTTCCACCTTCTTTCCGCAGTGGGCAGCAGGCAAAGCCACCCCGGCGGTGGGCGGTTTTGCGCATACGCCAGGCGATGGCGTTGATGGCCTGGCCAGCGAAGTGGTGGTGCGTCCGGTCAATGCCTTTACTCCCGCTCCTGCGGGCTGGTCGCACACCGAGGCGGCCACCATCACGACCTCCGGCCTGACCGCGTGGCGGGCGCTGGTGGTCAACGGTCGCTTAAAGGCGGGTGAGACCGTGCTGGTACAGGGCACCGGCGGTGTGTCGATTGCGGCGTTACAGCTGGCCAAAGCCATGGGGGCCAGAGTGATTGCCACTTCGTCCTCTGATGAAAAACTGGCGATGGTGCGCAAACTGGGCGCCGATGACACCATTAACTACCGCACCACCCCGGAGTGGGGGGATAAAGTGCTGGAACTCACTCACGGCCTGGGCGTTGACCATATTGTTGAGGTCGGCGGCCCTGCCACGATTAATGAGTCCCTTAAGGCGGTGAAAGTCGGTGGGCATATTGCCGTCATCGGCGTGTTGTCCGGTACGGATGCGGCATTGTCGATTTTCAGCATCCTGGCGAAACAGGTGCGTATTGAGGGGCTGATTGTCGGCAGCCGTCAGGACCAGATTGATTATGTGAAGGCGCTGGAACTGATGGCGCAGAAACCGGTGATCGACAAGGTCTTCAGCTATGAGCGTTTGGGTGAGGCATTTGCCCACCTGCAAAGCGGTCAACACGTTGGCAAGGTGTGTGTGAGCTGGTAGTGATACTGGCCGGAGGCTTAATCACGGCCTCCACTGCCATGGCGGATCTCATCTGCGGAGCCTGTTTCAGAAGACGCTTCGCGGGTGAGACCCGCTTTTATCCGCGCAATAAAATTATCCCTGATGAGATCCTCCGTACTGGCATGCCAGGCGATGCCCACCTGCCAGCTTAACGATTCGCCGCTTAACGGAATAATATTCAACCCCGGTGGCGCAATATGAATAACGCTTTGTGGCAAAAGCGCCACGCCCGTACCGGCAATCACCAGCGCGACGATGGTATGAATATCGTCAGCCAGCTGAGTCGAAGACGTATAAAGCGCGTTGTCCTGCAAGAAGCGATCAATCTGTGTATTCAGCCCACGGCCGCGTTCAGTATGCAGCCGCAGCAGAGGGCGATTTTTTAGCCACTCTGCCGCACTGATCCACGTTTTATCCGGCGTCACTAACACCAGCCGATCGTTGAACAGCGGCAGGTAATCCAGCGGCTCGCTGGGTGGAACGCGAACAAACCCCACCTGAAGCTCGTCACTTTGCAGCAACTGGTCCTGTTTTGCTGAGGGAAGATCCGTTAATGAGACATCGACACCGGGATAACATTGGCGAAATTCTGCGATGTAGCGCGGGGCTAAGTAGAAACTGGAAAGCCCAAATCCCACGGCCAGACTGCCTTCACTCCCTTTCGCGACCTGCTCTGCATGCTGGAGAAACAGCGCGGCCTGCCTGATCACCTTCTTCGCTTCTGGCAGTAAGCGCCGGCCGCCGGCAGTTAACGTGGTGCCGTGACGGCCACGTGAAAACAGCGACAGAGTGAGCTGTGACTCAAGCAGGTTAATCTGTTTGGTTAACGCGGGCTGCGAGACAAACAGCGCCTGTGCCGCGTCGGCATAATTACCTTTCTCTGCCAGCGTGACAAAGGCTTTAAGCAACCGCAGGTTCATTATTACATTCCAGAAAGTTATCAGAATGGGAAATCATTTGATTATACCGTTATCAGTCAACCGGGTGTAATGGTGTTTTGACCCCCGCTGGAGAATCATTATGTCCGCGTTAACATCATTAAAGGCTGCCACCGTGCAGTTTCAGCATCAGGCCGGTAACAAACACTATAATCTCCTGATGATGGAGAAGTTTATCGAGCAAGCCGCCCTGCAACAGGTGAAGATCCTCACCTTCCCCGAAATGTGTATCACCGGTTACTGGCATGTTCCTAAATTGACCTCTTTTGAGGTTTCAGCTTTGGCAGAGCCGATTGAAACCAGTCCTTCTCTGGCATTGATCCGTTCGCTGGCCGTCAAGCATCAGATGCTGATTGGTGCCGGGCTGATCGAACGTGCCGACGATGGCCGCCTGTATAACGCCTACGTTGCCTGTCTGCCCGACGGTTCACTGCATACACATCGCAAGCTTCATGCCTTTGAACATCCCGCGATCAGCAGTGGCGATCGGTTCACGGTGTTTGACACCCCCTGGGGAGTGAAAGTGGGGATACTGATCTGCTGGGATAACAACCTGGTGGAGAATGTGCGCGCCACGGCGCTGCTGGGTGCCGATATTCTTCTCGCACCGCACCAGACAGGGGGCACGCAATCCCGCAGTCCCTGCGGCATGAAGCCGATCCCGCTGGAACTCTGGGAGCAACGGGCGACGCGCCAGGAGGAATTGACCGCTGCCTTTAGAGGCCCTAATGGTCGCGGCTGGCTGATGCGCTGGCTGCCAGCGCGTGCTCATGACAACGGGGTGTTTATCTTATTCAGTAACGGCGTTGGTGCGGATGAAGACGAAGTCCGTACCGGCAATGCCATGATGATTGACCCTTACGGCAGCATTATTGAGGAAACCTGGGCGGCGGGCGATGCCATGGTCAGCGCCGAACTCGATTTAACCCTGCTGGCGATGAGCACGGGCCGCCGCTGGATCCACGGTCGCCGTCCTGAGCTATACCAGATACTGACGGAACTGCAGGGGTATGAACGTGATGCAAGAACGGCCAGGTTTTCGGTCGATGTGCCGCAGAGAAATAACCGGTGAGGTGAGCGCATCCGGTGCGGTGTTATCCCGTCATCACCAGCGCAATTTTAGGGTAGCGTTCGCAGATAAAATCGACGAATGCCCTGACCTTTGGCGCCGTTAAACGCCGCGAGGTATGCAGCACCCACAGCGCCACCTTGACATCTGACACCGTTCCCCACTGCACCAGGTCGCCGCGGGCAAGGGCGTTGCCGACAATAGACTGAGGAATAATCGCGGCACCGCCACCGGCGATGGCGGCGTCGCGGATCATCAGAAAAGAGGAAAACCTCAGGCGGGGGAGAGGTTCAATCACCAGGCGGCCATCGTCCAGTTTCCACAGCGATGGCTGTGCGTTGCCAAATACGATGGCGGGAACCTGAGTGACCAGGCCCGGCTGGGGCAGGGTAACGGAGGGCGCGGCAACCACAATCTGGCGGTCTTCAGCAAAGCATCGCCCCGTCAGGCTGCTGTCGGGGCACGGGTTAATACGAATGGCCACATCATAATGTTCCTCCACCAGATCCACCATGCGGTCTTCTGCCACCACTTCAAGGGTGATTTCCGGATACGCGGCGCAAAACTCGGCAGCTATTCTCCCCATGGTGAGCTGCGAGAACAACACGGGTGATGCCACGCGCAGGTGCCCGCGTGGAACAGAGATCCCTTCCCGCACCGACGTCATGGCCTCCACCACCTCGTTCATTGACCCCGATGTTCTGGCCATCAGCATATCGCCCGCCTCAGTGAGTCTCAGCCCTCTGGGGCTGCGCTCGATAAGGCGTACGCCAAGCTGTTGTTCAAGATCCGCGATATGACGCGATAACGTGGCTTTAGACCTGCCGCTGGCGCGGCTGGCCTTCCCCAGCCCGCCATGGGTGGCGACAAGCGCAAAATCAACCAGAGCATTGAGATCCATACTGTTCCATTTTTGAAACGACATGTCTCTAATTTAGAGTCTGCTCTCTCTCTGCGCAACGGTTTATCGTTCATTCATCCTATCAGACCAGAGGAACAGATCATGAGTATGACGCAACGAGCCGTTGTCATCGGAGAGTACGGCGGGGCTGATGCCGCCAAAGTGGCTGAGATAGCGCTGCCCGACGTGGGAGAGCGTCAGGTACGGGTGCGGGTACACGCCGCCGGTATTAATGGCCTCGACTGGAAGGTGAGAGAAGGGTACGTCCGCGATGCGTTTCCCTTATCGTTGCCCGCCGTTCTCGGCATTGAGCTGGCAGGTGTTGTTGAGGCCGTGGGCCCGGGCTGTACGCGTTTTCGTATCGGTGACCGTGTGATGGGGTCACTGGGGCGAATAGGGGCTTATGCGGATTTCGTCGTCGTCAGTGAGGCAAATCTGGCCCATACACCGGCAGGACTGGACGATATCCACGCTGCTGCCATCCCCGTTGCCGCCGTCGCTGCATGGCAAAGCCTTAACTATGCTGGCCCGATCTCCGCCGGGCAACGCATTCTGATCCACGGCGCTGCCGGAGGGCTGGGGGGCTACGCCGTGCAGTTTGCTAAACAGGCCGGGGCAGAGGTGTTTGCCACCGTGGCGGCGGCAGGCATGGAATACGTGCGCAGCCTCGGGGCCGACCACATTATCGACTATCAGTCGCAACCGTTTGAATCGCTTGCCCGCAATATTGACCTTGTCCTCGACTATGTTGGTGGCGGCGTGCTGGATCGCTCATGGCCGGTGCTGTCGGGGCAGGGCGTTATCATCAGCACGGCTTCGCCCGACATTGTTGCCCGCACACCTGCCGGGCGCCGTGGGCTGTGGTTTATGAACACGCCGGACGGCACGCAGCTGGAAACGCTGGCCGCCAGCATTGCCAGCGGAGCATTGAAGTCACACGTCAGCGAGATCGTCGGCTTTAACGACATCCCGCAGGCCATTGAACGTCACCGCACGGCGCCGCGTATCGGCAAAGTGGTGGCCGATTTTCTGCGCTAACCGGCGCTATCTGACGCATTCTGGAGATAAATATGACCATTCTTGTTATTGGTGCCACGGGCACGCTGGGTTCGTTGATTTGTCAGCGTCTTGCTGATGCGGGCGCAGACACCAAGGCGCTGGTGCGCCAGCCGGGTAAACACGTTTTTCCGGCCGGTGTGACTGAAGTCGCGGGTGACATGACCGATGTCGCGGCAATGCGCGCCGCTTTAGCCTCGGTGCGTACCCTGTTCCTGCTGAATGCGGTGACACCCGATGAAGTCACCCAGGCCCTTATCACCCTGAATCTTGCCCGTGAGGCGGGTATCGAACGCGTGGTGTATCTGTCGGTGATCCATGCGGAAAAGTACACCAACGTACCGCACTTTACCGGTAAATATACGGTTGAACGTATGATCGAAAGCCTGAATATCCCGGCGACTATTCTGCGTCCGGCCTATTTCATGCAGAACGAAGCCTCGGTGCAAAAGGTCATTGAAGAGTATGGGGTGTATCCGATGCCGATCGGTTCGGCGGGTGTTTCCATGATCGATGTGCGGGATATTGCCGATATCGCGGTAGTGGAACTGTTGCGGCGTGACAGGGCACCCGAAGCACTGGAGAGCAACACCCTGGCGCTGGTGGGCCCGGACGTTCTGACCGGTGAGCGTGTCGCCGCCGTCTGGAGCGCAGCGCTGGGGCGTGAAGTTGGCTACGGCGGTGATGACGTGGTCGCTTTTGAGCAGCAGATGACCGCCTGGAGCCCCGGTTGGCTGGCCTATGATATGAGCCTGATGATGGCGGGCATTCAGCAGTACGGGATGCAGGCGGCAGAAGGAACGGTGGAGCGTTTGCAGACGCTGCTGGGACGTCCGCTACGGACCTACGAGCATTTTGTTAATGAGTCTACCGGCACGCGCTGAACGGGATATGCAGGGAGATAACGGGGAGACTCGTTATCTCTGCACAGAGGCAACAGGCTGTTTATCAGTTTCAATCTCTTTTATTTTCAGCAAGTTGTTGAGCCAGTTTCTTGATGCCTTCAACGATCTCTGACGGTGGATGCGCGGCAAAACCGAACAAAATCGCCTGCTTCGCTGGCCTGGTCTGGCAGTAGCGTGAAAGCGGCTGTGCGCCTAAACCCGCTTGACGGCAGTGCTCAATGATGACGGATTCTTCAAGGTTATCCGCTAACCAGCAGACAAGATGAATACCTGAATCCGACGGTTCCACACAGACGACTTCCGGCAGATATAATTTGATGGCCTCAATCATCACCTGCTGGCGTTCATGACAGGCTTTTCTCACCCGCCTGACGTGACGGGCGTAATGGCCTTCAGAAATGAAAGCGGCAAGGATCGTTTGTTCTAAATACGAGGTTCGTGTATCGGCGTAATATTTGGCAATGTTAAAAGACGCCACTAAATGTTCTGGAACCACCAGGAAACCTAAATGAAATCCTGGAAACATCATTTTGGAGAAGGTTCCTGCATAGATCACGCGCTGATGTTTATCTAACCCCTGAAGGGCTTGTATTGGCTGGCCGGTGTACCTGAACTCACTGTTATAATCATCTTCGAATATCCACATGTTATTTTCAGCGGCCCACTCCAGTAGCGCCAGCCTGCGGGATAAACTTAATGTTCCGCCCAGCGGAAACTGGTGAGAGGGAGAGGTGAAAATCAATTTGGCCTTGGGCCAGTGCCTGATGCCATACGCAACGTCCATGCCATTGTTATCACTGATGACAGGACGGAGGGTGGCCCCCATGGCGGTAAATGCCCCTAACGCACCATCATAGCCCGGCTCATCCAGCCAGACTTCATCTCCTTTTTGCAATAGCACCTGCGCGGCCAGATTCATGGCTTGCTGGGTACCATTAACAATCAGTATCTGCTGCTCGGTGCAATGAAGGCCGCGCGTGGTGCAGACATATTTACTGATAGCCTGCCGTAAGGGTTTAAACCCCTGGAGTTCATTCAGTTTTCCATCCTGGTGGCGGAACTGACGCCAGGTGCGCCCTAACAGGCGACCCCAAAGTTCATGAGGGAATAAATCTCTGCAGCCGACGCCAATATTAAACTTCAGATTTTGCCCCGAGCAGGGCTGCGTTTCATCCCATATGTTTCTCATGACCTGCATATGCGGATTAATGTCGGGGCTCCCCTTATCAAGGCTCGCCGGTAAATAAGAGGCTTGCGGCTGACTGTGCATCACCTCATCAGGAATGATCGATGCCACATAGGTTCCCGATCCTTGTTTAGCGATCAGGTAGCCCTCATCAGTCAGGCGTTCTAAGCCTGCGAGAACAGAGTTTCTTGATATGGACATCATTTCAGAAAATGTCCGGCTGGAGGGGAGTTTTTTCCCTGTTTGAAGCTGACCATTCAGGATCAGTTCTTTGATCACCGAATAGAACTGTTCTTTAATTTTCCCGTTTTTTAACAATATGCTGGGAAAGCTGGCCGCGTTCTTTTTCATCGCCAAAGTGGACCCATAAAAAATAAATAAAGTGTGCCTTATACAATACCACTGTCAGCGTTACTCTTTCATCACCTGATACGTTTCATTTTAAAAAAGTGATTGATATGAATGATGAAAATTTAGAAATTTCCGTGGTGCCCGTTCAAGAGGCAGATTACTCAGCATGGCTACCTTACTGGTTGAGCTATCAGCAATTCTATGGTGTTGAGCTGCCAGAAGAGACGACATTAGAAACATGGGGGCGTTTTTTTGATGCTGATGAACCGATGTATTGCGCTGTCGCAAAAGAGGGGGAGACCCTCCTCGGATTTGTTCACTATGTTTTTCACCGCTCAACATGGTCGGTCAGTGATTTCTGTTATTTAGAAGATCTGTTTGTGGCCCCCACTAGTCGGGGTAAACAGACAGGAAAACATCTGATTGACTATGTGCAACGGCAGGCCCGCGAGCGCCAGTGTGGACGCTTATACTGGCATACCCAGGAAAAGAACGTAACGGCACAGAGGCTTTATGACTGGGTGGCCGAAAAACCGGGGGTTATCGAGTACAGAATGCCTCTCTAAACATGAGTGAGTAAGGCGTTAATGGCTGCCAGCTCTCCCTGCCTGGCCGCCTGCTCCAGCCTGACTCAGGGGCTGCGCCATAGGAAGTCGTTGCGCGGCGCGGTTGGAGTGCCATTCTTCTGCGACGGCAATCAACGGGAAAAGAAGCCAGGTTTCGATCATAAGACCTCATGAATATGTCCGAAATTATGTTAAATGCAGTGTTGGACTGTGCTTCGCCATTTGCACCCTGCGGTGATATGTCGGATGGTAACGCTCTCAATGATGTGACGAGTATTCTTCTGGTTTACTCAGTGCAGGGGCACCCATGTTCCTGACACTGATACCGCTGTGAGTGGTGTTCCTTCACTTTACGACAGGATGTTATGCATGCCTATTTTACATACAAAACATGGCGATATCGATTATCAGGATGTTGGCAGCGGCGATACGACTCTGTTTCTGATGCCGGGTTGGTGCCAGCCGAAGACCGTGTTCAATGAATTCTCTGCGCTGGCCGCCGCTTCTTTTCGGGTTGTCACTCCAGACTGGCGGGGCCATGGGAAATCTTCCACCGATGGTCAGGATTTTGACGGGGCAGCGTTATTCGCTGACGCTTTGGCACTCATTGAACATCTCGGGTTGAAGCGCGTTGTCCCGGTTTCCGTCGCCCACGCCAGTTGGATCGCCGTGGACTTAGCGGAAAGTTTAACTGAACGCGTGCCTGCTATGATATTCCTGGACTGGATCATGAATCAGCCGTCGACGGAGTTTTTCAGTGCCATCACAGAGATGCAGCAAGAAAATCGCTGGGAATATGCACGGGATCAGCTGTTTGAATTTTGGTTAGCAGGGAGCGACTCACCCACCATGATCCATCATCTCAACATCGAGATGGCGGAGTCCAGCTATCAGCTCTGGCGCCTGGCAGGCCAGGTGATCGCCGATGCCTATCATCAATACGGCTCGCCGCTCCAACGCCTGGAAACGCTCAAAAATCCACCGAAGTGTACACACCTCTATTCCCTTGACCGGGACGACGACTACCTTGCCTTTCAACAGCGTTTCGCTGAAGAGCATGATTTTTTTGAAGTGAAACGACTGGAGAATGCCAGAACACACCTGGCCGTGCTTGAAAGGCCGGGAGATGTACTGGCGTGGATTTTAAAATCACTCTGAACCGCTCATCGTTCAATCGACTACGGCTGAGGATGTCGTTTCTTCAGCGTGTGGCCTCATTCACTAATCCGAGATAGCGGGAGCCAGATATGTTTCTACCGCTGACCACGCAGACAGCGTTACGCCCGCTCAGTTCTTTTGCATAACGAAGGACTGCCGCAACTGCGGGCACTCCTGAAGGCTCCACAACATGGCGATGCAGATTAAGCATTAACGCCATCGCTGCTTTAATTTCGGCTTCTGAGACGAGAAGAACACGATCGACACGGTCGCGTATCAGTGGCCAGGTCATCGTTTCGGGCTCTATGTAGCCACTGATGCCTTCGGCGATTGATGACGTTATTTCCACAGGAATCGTCTCGCCAGCGTCTTTCCAGCGCGCAAATGTCGGGCTCGCTTCGCTTTGTATTGCCCACACTTCGGCAGCAGGGTTAATGGCTTTGATGGCCGTCGCAATACCTGAGGCCAGCCCGCCGCCGCCAATGTTCACGAGAATAACGTCAGCATCTGCCCAGTCTTCCATAATTTCCAGACCGACGGTGCCGCCCCCGGCAATCATCTGCTCATTATTGTACGCGGAGACGAACGTCGCGCCGGACTGTTGCGCTGCGGCAATAGCGGCCTGTCTTGCGTCTTCAATACTGTCAAAAAAGGTCACCTGAGCACCATAATTTTTCATCGCCGAAACCTTCATCGGGTCTGCTGAATGCGGTAAGTATATGGATACGGGTATGCCTGTTACATGCCCCGCACAGGCAAGTCCTAAGCCATGGTTCCCCGCCGTCGGGGCGATGACGCCGGTGCTTCGCTGTTCTGCATCAAGACTGGCAAGAACGTTTGCGGCGCCTCTCAGCTTAAAGCTACCGGTATGCTGGAGATTTTCCATTTTGAGTCTGACCTGCGCCCCGACAAGGGCAGACAGTTCCTGCGAAGGCTCCAGCGGTGTCCTGCATACTGTTGCCTTAATTCGCCGGGAAGCGGCATAAATATCTTTCAGCGTGACACTGCCCATTGGCCTTTGTGCGGGGTTTGTCATAGTATTCTCCTGAAGTTATATAAGAAAATGACTATATAGGTAATTGGCTATATGAACAACTCAAAGACGTTAATGGCCGATATTTTTCGCGCCCTGGGTAATGAGCACCGGCTCGTGATTGTTGAATGGCTGTCCGATCCAAGGTCACATTTTCCGGAGCAGCAGGACGGCGACCTGGTTGAGGACGGTGTGTGTGTCGGGTTTATCACCGAAAAAATTGGTCTGAGTCAGCCCACAGTGACAGGCCATCTACAAAATCTGGCTAAAGCCGGAATTGTGACCTCGAAACGTATCAAGAACTGGGTATTCTATAAACTTGATCGTCAACGGATGGATGAAGCAACGGCAATGTTGTCGGAGTATGGAAAACGGGCAACGCGTCCACATGAGTAGTGCGCAGATCAAAACATACGAAGGACGTAAGATGCTTTTGCCTGATTTGAGCTTTACAAAAACCGTCTATCAAGCGTCATTTGAACCATGAGTCGTCCGCTGTTTGTGACGCTGGATGGGCCCAAGGGCGCTGGTAAAACCACACTGTTGGAGGCCATGACCAAAGCCCTCAGGGCTGACAACAAGAAGGTGATCCGCCTTTGCGAGAAAAAAAGCGATCCCTACAGGCGCGAAACCATGGTTCTCGTTAACAGGCTCGCCAGACAACCCACCCTGGCGTTGGAATGGGAGGTGTGTGAGCGCCTGGCCGCCAGCCGTGCCTGGATATCCCGGCACGTGCTGGCTAAACAGCCACCGGACAGCATTATCTTGATGGACCGCTGGTACCCGTCGGATGCCGCGTTTCGCCGCATGGTTCCCTTCGCAGAGATTTTACAGCTTAACCTTGAACGAAACGTGCTAACGCCAGACCTGCATGTCGGGGTGGTGACAGCGCCTGATATTTCATGGGCAAGGGCCGCGGCCCGATCGCGTGGGCTAAGCAGTACGGTGATTCATAAGCTGGAAGAACATGTTGCCTGTAGCCAGGCGTTCGAGCGAGAAATTGCCGATAACGGCTGGGTTTTATGCCGTAATGAAGGAACGATCGAAGACGCCACGATGCAGGTGATTTCTGAGATCTACCGCGTGCCTGGGTGCGCCACAGGGATTCAGATCACATCGCCGGGGAAGGTCGTTCCCTGAGCCCGTTTTCACGGCGTGTTTTTCTTACAGGCTGAATTCCTGCTCAGCAGGGTGGAGCATAACAGGCCGGCGAGCAGTGAGAAGGCGATGCCGACGCAGAGGGCGATGTCAATATCCTCTGCGAGCGGTTTGACCGCGTTAAGCAATCCCCCAAAGATTGCGACTCCCAGCGCTGAACCCGTTTGTCGGCTTGCGTTGAGCACGCCGGCGGCAATTCCAGCGTGCTCTTTGCCTGTCGATCTCATGACAACTGCCGTGGCGACCGGTGTAATGATGCCAGCGGCAAGACCGAGAGCAGGAAAGCAAAGTGCGATCTGCCAATAGGGTGTATTTTCTCTTACTATCATTAACCCTGCGAATCCGGCGGCGTAGAGCCCGCAGCATCCTGTGATCAGCCAAAATGGGCCAAGCAGGCGGTTAAGTTTCCCGGCGCTAAAGCTGCCCAACGTGACCAGCAAGGTCAAGGGAAGGAAGGCGAGACCCACGTCCAGCGATGACCAGCCGCGCACGGCCCCGAAGTACAGGCTGAGCAGGAAGAACACCCCGTAAAACACTAATCCAGAAATCAGCGAGACGCTAACCGAGGCAGAAAAATCAGCAAGGCGAAAGAGTGTCATCGGCAGCATCGGCTGGTTGATTGTGCGCTCGGTAAAGATGAAAACCCCCCAGGTAATGACCGCCACCAGTATTCCTCCGCAAATCCACGGGTCACGCCATCCACGATGGACACCTTCAATCAGCACGGCAATAGACGATCCCAGTGCGATAATCGCCAGTAACTGCGCTGCAAAATCCATCTGCCTCTCGCGAACAGTGATTTTTATCGCAGGAATGCGCGTTGCCAGCACCGCCCCGAGTACGGCAATGGGGACATTGACCAGGAAGATACTTCGCCAGCCTGATAAATGGATCAGCAAACCGCCCAATAACGGACCGGCCGCCATGGCAATTCCACCGCATCCGGCCCAGATACCGATGGCTCTGGCACGATCCCGAGACTGAGGGAACGCACTGTTGATCAACGCCAGAGAGGAGGGGACCAGCAAGGCCGCACCGACCCCCTGCAATATCCTCGAGAAGATCAGGGTGGGCAATGTGGATGAAAAACCACATCCCGCTGAAGCCAGTGCAAAGAGCAGCAGACCGGTGAGATAAACGTTTTTTGCCCCCAGTTTGTCGCCTAAAGCACCACCGCTGAGCAGCAGACTGGCGAAAGTCACGGTATAGGCACTGACGACCCATTGCAGGCCGGTAATGGTCGAGTGCAGAGTGGCGGCCAGCGGTGCAAGTGCCACGTTCACAATCGAGGTATCAAGTATCACGATGATATAGCTGATACTGGTCGCCGCTAACAACCATTTTTGAGCCGAAGGGGTGTTGTTCATCAGTCGAGGTCATTGTCCATAAATGAGATTTATTGACTATACCCCGCACGCGCTAAATAATGATTCGAGCTGTATCGAAGTGTTATTCCCTCTGAGGAACACTGACTTCACTTTTACGGGCGCAACAATGAACCAATTTCACATCTCTGTCGTGGCCCATCTCATCGCCGAGCCGGTGCGTTCGATAATGCTCATTAACCTCTCTGGAGGCGAAGCACTTTCTGCCAGCGCTCTGGCAGAGGCTGCCAACATCACAGCACAAACCGCCAGTTTTCATCTCGCAAAACTGCGTGATGGCGGGCTTGTCACCGTCGAGTCTGTCGGGCGCTATCGTTATTACCGCCTGGCCGGGCCACATATTTCCCAGCTCTTAGAAAGTCTGGCCTCGGTCGGGCCTGTCACTTCGCAGTGGCAAACTACGCCCAATAGTGCAGCGAAAGCGCTGCGTTTTGCGCGTTGTTGTTACGATCATTTAGCCGGGCAAATCGGCGTGCTGATTACGCAAAGGATGCTCATCCAGGGGCTGATTACCATGCAAGAAGGCCAACACGCGGTGCTCACTGTTCAGGGGCATCGCTGGTTTGAACAGCAAGGCGTGGAAATCAGTGCGGAACGCGCAGGTAATAACCGTTTGTGCCTTGACTGGACCGAGCGGCAATATCACCTCGCAGGCCCTCTTGGCTCCGCTATGCTGGAGGCATTTACTGCGTGGGAATGGCTGAGCCGCTCGAATCAATCAAGAGCGTTGAACGTCACCGCGTCGGGATGGGAAGCCTTAGCGCAACACTTTGGTATTCGCCATCAGCAAGGATCGCTACGGCATGAATAGTGGCCTTTCTTTGAACACATGCCTTCGGCTGCCCGATATTCTGGGATGAATCGTATACACATCCCCGGCGTCTGGGGACGTAAGTAACTCCGAAGGCGTCATAGCAAAGCGTGCGGTGGTAATGAATAAGGTCGCAAGACCTTCGCCACCAAAGCAGCAACTGGTAGGGCGCGGAACGGGCATGATGACACGATCGCTCAGACACCCGTTGCTGTCGTAGCGCAGCAGGCATCCCCCGTTGAACTGACATACCCACAGCCCTCCCTCCTTATCCAGAGCGATACCGTCAGGACGGCCGAGTTCGGCGGGTGTCTCAACAAATAACCTGATATCACCTGGCAAGCCCTCTGCCGAACAGGTGGCCTGAAAAATTGCACATGCTACCGAATCAACGAAAAACAGAGTACGGCCATCTTCCGACCAGGCCACCCCGTTGGGCAGTGCAATTCCCTGCTGGATTAACCGGGCATTCAGCGCACTGTCGAATCGGTACAGCGCACCGCTATTGCCATCCGGGCGCTCGTTCATCAATCCGGTAACAAAACGTCCCTGTGGATCGCAGGCACCATCGTTGAAACGATAGCTCGCGCCTTCATGGATAATGGGAGAGCCGTGGCGCACTGCACCGGTCTCCAGATTGAGCATAGCAACGCTGGCATCTTCAGTGAAAATCAGATTCCCTCTGTCAGTGAGCGCCAGGGCGCCAATGCGTGCGGCGGACTCATAAACACGGTCGACCTTTCCCTCTGGCCGCAGCACGTTGATCCGCCCTTCAACGATATCCACGAAGTACAAAAGCCCCTTCTGAGCATCCCAGACCGGACTTTCGCCCAACGTGGCGCCGACATGAGCAATGTTGCGCAGATCATAATCCTTACGCATATTCACACTCTTTGATCTGCTGCCACTGGCGGGCGACGTCAGCCACATTCTCACATTCGACACGCGCCAGATCAGTGGGATAAACAACGCCGGGGTTCTCACAAAAGCGGGTTGCGGTGAAATGACCGTTGCTTGCGCGAAGGATGTAGCCTGTGTCATGGCACAGCGGACTGGCCAGATACACGACGCCCGGTGCGACCCACTCCGGTTTGAGGTTCTCGGGTGACGGCATACATCCCCACATGCGTGTTTTGGCAACAGGGGAGATAGCGTTGACAAGAATCCCATGCTGCTCGCCTTCCAGACTCAGTGCATTCATGATGCCCACCTGAGCCATCTTACCGGCAGCGTAAGCCACGAGGCCGGGCTGCGCATATTGCTGGAACAGGGCGCGATCAGAGGTGTTGAGCACGATCCGTGGTGATGAAGAGTGCTTAAGGTATGGCCAGGCATATTTGCTCAGCCAAATCGGCGCACGGATGTTGATGCCGATGGCACGTTCAAGGAAATCATCACTCTGGTCTTCGATACGTTGATAGTCCACCCAGCCTGCGTTGTGAATCAGGATGTCCAGCTTACCGAAGTGGGTGATAGCCAGCTCCACGAGCTCCCTGCAGCCATCCTCATTATCCAGGCGTCCGTTGTGTGTGATCAATTGTCCGTTGTCAGCGCGCAGGGTGCGGCCAGCTTCCGCAATCACATCCATACTGGCGCCTTCACCGGCCCGGTTGGTGCCGAGGTCGCTGATAACAACGCGCGCACCATGGTCTAACAGTGACTGCGCGTAGGCACGTCCCAGGCCCTGTCCTGCGCCGGTGATGATGGCTACCGCATCCTTCAAAAGCGCATCGGTAAGTGGGTTTTTCTGTCCCATGTTGAATCTCCGTGAATTTGAGTGTCACGATGATGGGATGCCACGCGCAGCCAGTAAAATATATTATTTGTAGGCTAATAATATCTAAATAGTCTCAATCAAGATTCTGTGCCATTGCATTGCGTACTTCTTCGATGAGTTTGTCCCGGATGAGAGAAGGTGAGTGCTCATTCCATCCCATTAACAGTTCAACGTGCTGGAGCTCGGCCGGCGCATCGACCTCAAGTGGCCGGAATATCACGTCCTTCCGTGGCTCCTGCGTCAGTGAGGCGGGTAACAGCGCCACGCCGAAGCCGCTGGCAACCAGTGCAACGAGTGTCTGCAATTGCCGGGCCTGCTGTGCAATGTGAGGTGTGAATCCAGCGGCTTCGCAGAGCTGCACAAGCTGGTCATGAAAACCCTGTCCCAGGTGGCGCGGGGCTGAAACGAAGTGGTCACATTGAAGTGCTGCCAGTGGGATGCTCTCGCAGCTTGCAAGGCGGTGTTCAGCAGGCAAAGCGATCACAACAGGTTCGCGCAATATGGCGTCGAAACGCAGGCCAGGCGAGGTTCTGCCTGGCGGCCGCATAAATCCCAGGTCGGCGCGTCCTTGCTCAAGGGCATCAACCTGTTCTTGCGTCGTGGCCTCATTCATCGTGAAAGAGACGGCAGGGAAGGCAGCACGAAAGTTCCTGAGGGCGCGTAGCAGGGGTCCATACTGTGCAATGCTGATAAAGGTGAGGGTGAGATGGCCTTCAATACCCTGTGACACCCGGCGGCTTTTCTCAACGCCTTCGTCAAGAATACGCAATACCTCTCTGGCGGATTCGAGAAAGTCTTCTCCTGCAGGCGTCAGCGACACGCTGCGATTGGTGCGTTCAAACAGCGAAACGCCCATTTCCTGCTCCAGCCTGCGGATCGCCTGGCTCAGGGGGGGCTGCGCCATATGGAGTCGCTGCGCGGCGCGGTTGAAGTGTAATTCTTCTGCAACGGCAATGAACTGGACAAGAAGCCGGGTTTCGATCATGAGACCTCATGAATACGTCTGAAGTTATATTAAATACAGTGTTGGACTGTGCTTCATCATTTGCACCCTGCAGTAATATGTCGGATGGTAGCTCTCAATCGTGTGACGAATATTCTTCTGATTGACGCAGCACAGACGCTTCAATCTTCCTGACACTGATACCGATGTTATTTATGTTCCTTCACTTTACGAATGGGTGGCATGTGAGGAAGTATCGGTGAGCTAAGCCGATTGCGTTGGACGAGCAAGGCAGATTTACGTTGTTTTTTTACACCGATTCACGAAGTAGCAACGGGCTTTCAACGGCCACCGTTTTCTGATGAGACTCACCGTTAATAATATGAAGCGCACTAAGACGACCGATCTCGTAATGGGGTAATTGCACCGTTGACAGTGATGGTAAGAATAGATCGCCAATACCGACCATATTATCGTAGCCAAGCACCGCGACATCTTGGGGTATTTTTAACCCCTGTGACAGCAGAGTCTGATAGACCATAAAGGCGATACGATCATTTCCACACACAATTGAATCAAATTGAGGTATGCCTTGATGGATATGCGCTAAAACCCTGTTGGGAATATCGCGATAATGTTCATCCCCATATCCCATGTAATAGTGGTCGAGTGTATCAGGCGCTATACCTGCTTCCCTGCATGCCTGTTCCAGACCTTTGCGACGTCTGATGGTAGCGACTTGATTTTCAGGTAAATGTAAGCAGAGCGGGCGACGATAGCCTGCAGAAAAAAGTGCACGCACCGCAGCATACTGCCCACGTTCATCATCCGGAATATAACTCGCAACCTGTTGATGCAGGCTTTCGCAGTTGGCCAGTACGCAGGGGAGGTTTAACAACTTCCCGGGTAGCGGCACCTGCCGTAATCCCATTGTTGTATAGATAATGCCATCCGGCCGATGTGAGAGAAGCAGATCGACGATATTTTCCGGGCTGTCATCGGAAAACATGTTCACCACAAAGCTGTTCCAGCCATGTGCGCGTGCCGTTTCTTCAATAGAGAGTGTGATTTCCACTGAAAAGGGGGTGGTGACGGTATCCAGTGCTAACACCCCGATGGTTTTTGGAATTGCGTGAGCACCGCGTATTTTTTTTGCCGATAAATCGGGCACGTAATTCATCGCATCGATAGCGGACTGTACGCGAGACAATGTCTCCGGCTTCAGACGTTCCGGGGAGTTTAATGCCCTGGATACAGTCATCAGCGAGACGTTTGCCAGTTTTGCCACATCTTTCAGGGATGCCATTGTTTTGCTCCAGCCTTATCACTCTGCCACAGGTTATATAACTAACTTACTGATGTAAAAGGATCATACGTGATTATGGACTGCGGGTATCGATTGCAGCGAATAAGAAAAGTTGATCATGATCTCATATTCTCAATGTTAACGTTAACTTTTGTGATTAACATCTAGAATTGCCGTAAAACGGCATGCATTTGATTTTATGTTAACGTTATCATTTGTGCTCCAACTCCGCATGAGATTGCCATGATGAAAACCCATCATTCTCAAAGTTATCTGATACTCAGCGCTTTATTATTCTTTTTCTTTGTGACCTGGTCCTCTACTGGCTCACTGCTCTCTATCTGGCTGCATCAGGAAGTCGGTCTGAAAGCAGGGGACACCGGAATCATCTTTTCAGTGATGTCGTTTTCCACCCTGTTTGTGCAAATTTGTTATGGTTTTATTCAGGATAAGCTCGGTTTGCGCAAGAACCTGCTCTGGTTTATCACGGCATTGTTGATCTTTTCCGGCCCGGCTTATCTGCTTTTTGGTCATCTTCTGAAAGTGAATGTCTTTCTTGGCAGTTTTTTTGGTGGTGTCTATATCGGTCTGACATTCAATGGCGGTATTGGTGTTCTGGAATCCTACACCGAGCGTGTCGCACGCCAGAGCCAGTTTGAATTCGGAAAAGCAAGAATGTGGGGGTCGCTGGGCTGGGCGGTGGCAACGTTTTTCGCCGGGCTGCTGTTTAATATAAACCCGAAGTTAAACTTCGTGGTCGCCAGCTGTTCTGGTCTGATCTTCTTTATGCTTTTGATGCGGTTGCGCGTCTCTTCGGCACCACATGCGATGCAGGAGGCCGTATCAGGCGGAAAAGTCACGCTGGAAGATGCGGTTCGCCTGCTGACCCTGCCGCGCTTCTGGGCTCTGGTGTTCTTTGTGGTCGGGACCTGTATCTACGGCGTCTACGATCAGCAGTTCCCGGTCTATTTTTCCTCACAGTTCCCGACGCAACATGAAGGAAATGCCATGTACGGATATCTGAATTCATTTCAGGTGTTCCTTGAGGCTGCTGGCATGTTCTGTGCTCCATGGCTGGTCAATCGTATCGGCGCCAAAAATGGTCTGATTTTCGCCGGAATAGTGATGGCGATGCGCATGATCGCTTCCGGGTTAGTGGAAGGTCCACTGCTTATCTCCATCACTAAGCTGTTACATGCCGTTGAGCTACCGGTACTGTTAATCTCAATCTTCAAGTACAACAGTCTTAACTTCGATAAACGACTCTCCTCCACGCTCTATCTGGTGGGCTTTGCCTGTACGAGTTCAGTGATCGCCACCGTGCTGTCACCCCTCGCAGGCTACAGCTACGAAAAATATGGATTTGCCCAGTCCTATCTGGTTATGGGGCTGATGGTGTTCTGTATCACCTTTATTTCCATCTTCTTGTTGCGCTCCGGTAAACCCACCCGGGATCCGCAAATACCGCAACTTTCTACTATTTGAATGAAAAGAGTGAAGACTATGACGTACTCAATTGCTAACGCTGAACATGAACTTGAGGCTAAACGCGAGAGGCTAAACCTGCGCTGGTACCCGCGTTATCACCTGGCCGCAAGGGCTGGCTGGATTAATGATCCTAATGGCCTGGTGTGGTTTGATGGTTGGTATCACGCTTTTTACCAGCACCATCCGTATTCCACTCAGTGGGGGCCGATGCACTGGGGACATGCGCGGAGCAAAGATTTGCTTCACTGGGAGCATTTACCTGTTGCGCTGTCCCCGGAAGGGCCGGAAGACAAAGACGGGTGTTTTTCTGGTTCGGCGGTGGTTGATGGCGATACCCTGTCGCTGATTTACACCGGACACAAATTTCACGGCGATGTCGGCAATGAAGAGAACCTTTATCAGGTGCAGTGCCTGGCCACCAGCACCGATGGTATTCACTTTAAGCGTGAGGGGATCATTATCGATACCCCGCCGGACTTGCATCATTTCCGCGACCCTAAGGTATGGCGCGAAGGGGATAGCTGGTACATGGTCGTCGGTGCGCGCGTTGGCGATACCGGGCAAGTCCGGTTGTATCGCTCAGCCGATCTGCGTCAGTGGCAGGATGAAGGGATCCTGGATGAGGCAGAAAACGGAATGGGCTTTATGTGGGAGTGCCCTGATTTCTTTACCCTTAATGGCAAACGTGTCCTGATGTTTTCCCCGCAGGGGATCGCCGCGCAGGGTTTTGAGAACCGCAACCTGTTCCAGAGCGGCTATCTGGTGGGTGACTGGCAGCCTGGAGAGCCGTTTGTCCGCGCAGGAGAGTTTGCCGAAATGGACAACGGACATGACTTCTATGCCCCACAGAGCTTCCTGACGCCGGATGGCCGCCGCATCATCATTGGCTGGCTGGATATGTGGGAGTCGCCGCTGCCGGAGCAACAGGACGGCTGGGCCGGGATGCTGTCTCTGCCGCGTGAGCTGAGTCTTGATGACAACAATCGCCTGCAAATGCGGCCCGCGAAAGAGGTCGACGCGCTGCGTCAGGCCTGGTTCCCCTGGCCTGTCAGTACCTTGAAAAATCAGCAGATCATGATGGCGGAAAAAGGGGAAGCCATGGAAGTTGTGCTTCACTGGGATTGCGCAAACAGTGACGCGGAACAGTATGGACTGAGTCTGGGTGAAGGCCTGCGTGTTTATGTTGATACACAGATGCAGCGTCTGGTGCTTGAGCGCCGCTATCCGCAGTACGGATTATGTGGCACGCGTAGTGTACCGTTGGTGCCCGGCGCTCCTCTGGCTTTACGTATGTTTATTGATAGTTCTTCGGTCGAGGTATTCGTTAATGACGGTGAGGCGTGCCTCAGCAGCCGAATATATCCTGATGCCGATCGCCGCGAATTAAGTTTATTTGCCTGGCATGGAACGGCGACATTATCAGATGCCGGAGCCTGGCAGCTGGGATAATCCATAGTGAGTGTCGAAAATAACCTGTCCTGGAGGATGGGCGGGTTATTACTGTATTTATCTCTGGGCTGTATTTACACCAAAATGATGCATTACTATAAATAATAAGAAGGTCTTTCCGATGAATAAAATCTGGCTCGGATGTATTTTGACGTCTGTACTCTCCTCAGCAGCGAATGCACAGGATGCGCTTTCACTCGAACAACGGCTGGAACAAATGGAGCAGCGACTGAAAGTCACGGAACAACGCGCTGCGACTGCGGAGGCAGAAATTCGCGTCCTTAAGCAGGAGAAGCAAGTATCCCCTGTGGTCAATAACGTTCCCGCCACTCCCGCTCTTCAGCTCACTGGCAATAGTGATATAAAATTTTATGGTGATGTTGAATTTAATATGGATGGTGCCAGCCGTACCGGTAGCCTGACGTCGGTAAAAACCAGTAGTAATAAAAACTGGGCCCCCGGAGATAAAGAACGCTGGGATATGAATGGTCGCATTCTCCTTGGGTTTGATGGTCTGCGAAATGGCATTAATGGAAAATATGCTGGATTTAGTGTTCAGCCACTGGCTGATATCAACGGGAAAATGAATCTCGATGATGCGGCATTTTTCTTTGGTCAGCAGAATGACTGGAAAATTAAAATAGGTCGCTTCGAGGCCTGGGATATGTTCCCGCTAAACCAGGATACGTTCATTGAGTATTCCGGTAACACCGCTAACGATCTCTACAGTGACGGCTACGGTTATATCTACATGATGAAAGAAGGGCGCGGGCGTAGCAGCAGCGGTGGCAATTTCCTGCTCAGTAAAACCCTCGACAACTGGTATTTCGAACTCAACACGCTAATAGAAGATGGCAGTTCGCTATTTGTCGACAATAACTATCACGGCAACGCGTTAGATAACCGTAAAAATGTGGTTTATGCCCGCCCGGTCGTGGCGTGGCAATCCGGCGAGTGGTCGGTCGCCGCCGCTGTCGAAAGCAACCTGGTGAACAACGCTTATGGATATCAAAATACGCAGGGTGTTTGGGTCGATCAGTCAAGCCGGACAGGATATGGCATGACCATGAGCTGGAACACACTCAAAACCAATGCAGAAAACGGCGCAGTCGTTAACCTGAGCACCGCATATCTCGATGCCGCTGACGAAAAAGATTTTAGCGCAGGAATTAATGCCTTATGGCATCGCGTGGAACTTGGTTACATCTATGCGCACAACAATATCGACAAGTTCAATATGGCCGGCCTGGCCAGTGACTGTGACAGCGACTGCGCGATCCTTGCACCGGGAAAATATGACATTCATACCATCCATTCTTCATGGCAGCTGCCTGACATCATGGATATGCCTAACTTCAATATTTATCTCGGGGCCTATGCCTCATGGCTTGAATCACCGTCGGTTAAAACGGGCAATACCGATAACCGTTATGGCGCACGGGTGCGTTTTAAATATCTTTTCTAACTCTATTCATTGCGCTAAGGAGGTCAAATGAAAATCTGGACATTGGGTGACGCGGTAGTCGATTTGATGCCTGAGGGGATGATGCAATATACGGCGTGTGCGGGCGGCGCGCCGGTCAATGTAGCCGTTGGTGCTGCACAGTTGGGATGTGATTGTGGATTTATTGGCAGGGTAGGTGATGACCCTTTCGGTCATTTTCTTCAGAACACGCTTGCTGAGAAGAATGTTGATACACGGCATATGCAATTTGATGCCGAACACCGTACCAGCACAGTGGTGGTTTCCCTCGGTGAAAACAGCGATCGCAGTTTTACTTTTTTGGTCAATCCCTCGGCAGATCAGTTTTTGTCTTCCACGAATCTGCCGGATTTCGGCAACGACATTTTGCATTTTTGTTCGCTGGCGTTGGTGGCTGTGGATTGTCGCGAAACCCTGGTGCGGGCAGTGGATCAGATTAAACAGCGCGGAGGGATGTTAAGTTTTGATCTTAATCTACGTGAACAAATGTGGCCGGACCCCATGATCATGTCTGATACCGTGCGTCATTTTGCACGCGAGGCGGATATTCTCAAGCTTTCAGAAGAGGAGTTGTACTGGCTGGCTGGGACAAACCATCATGAGAACGCGCTGAGTTTATTAATGGAATACCCTTCATGCCTGAAAGTGGTTACCAGGGGGGTAAACGGTGCAGACGTATTGTGGCAGGGCAAGTTTGTTCGCGTAAGTGCATTCGAGGTGGAAAGCCTGGACACAACGGGAGCGGGGGATGGCTTCATGGCAGGGTTGCTGGCAAGCATCGCACAGGGAAATCCACTGGATGATTTAATACAACTCGAGAAAGCTATCACACAGGCCAGCGCCTGCGGAGCGCTGGCGACGACGCAAAAGGGCGCATTGACAGCATTACCCGATAAACAGGGTGTTAAGCAGTTTATTGATGCTGAAAATATGCTCTCATTTCATGTGCATACACCCCAACTCCAGGGATTAAAAACAGCTAACTCTGACGGATTACGTGCTGTGCGGTAAACGAGATTTTCTTTTCACTTATCGCATCATCGCTTTACGAGCACTGATGCGATATTTGAGATACCAGAAACGTTAACTGCCGGGATTAACTAACGGGTACAGGCGGTGTTGATTGCAAACGTTGAAAGGTTTTTCAGAAGGCCTGAGACTGCGGATTTTAGTGTCGTTCTCCTCGTTGAATCTCAATCGTATACAGATTCGTGAAGATGCATGAAACATAAATTTGGCTCTTCTGACTGGGATCGCCTTTGCCAGTAACTGGCTAATAAGTAAGGTAAATCTGAATTTCCTTTCTGTCAAGACCACCAGAATGACCACCGTTGGGGGCTCCATAAATCTGGTATGAGTGTTCCGCAGCATGGGTGAACATTACTATTTTACTCTCTGGGAATGAAGCGTAGCCAGAGGTAACGTCGAAGGTGTTTATCCTATGTAAAGCTGCGTGCAAAGAGGTTTAACTGTCGGCTGTGTGCCAAAAGCGGAAGTTGCTTACATCGTGCTATGTTAGTTTACTGGGAGCAGGTCACCCACAATTGATGCTGACCAAATTCAGTAAACCACTACAAGTGCGTAGAGACCAGTCAGACGGTGTTAACTTTATGCTAACGCCGACATGACCGACGCGCTATCGACGTACTGCTCCATGGTCATAATCTTCCCATCCTCAAGGCGATAAAGGTGCGCAAATGATGCCGTCATCGCCTTGCCGGTTATTTTATAAACGCCGGAGTAAATCCCAAAAGCAGCAACATAGTTACCGTCAGCAAGAAACGTATGCGTCTTTGCCTGATAGTCTGTCCACTCAGTTGCCAGTCGCTGAAATACGTTAGCGATTATCTCTTCTGCACCGGTGTAAGTCCCTGCATAGGGGAACCAGCCGCTTCAGTCCATGTCGCATTGGGGGACAGGACAGCAAGCAGGTTCTTTCCATTTTCTTCAGAGGTGCCTTCATAAGTCGCGCGTATAATTTCCACATTACTCTTCATTATTCTATCCCCAACTCATTTCGCCCTTGGCGACTTTTGCACCAATTTGTAAAGCGACACTCATGCCAGCATCAGGATAACGTTTTGTCATGGCTGCAATCAGTTCGCTACTGTCGCCGGCCAGACTAAGTTCGTTCTCAAAAGCCAGAAGATAGTCGCGGGTATAGGTTATTGCTGAAATATCGGTAGTACCCTCAGATAACATATGCCCTGCGATGACCGTCGTGGGATGTCTGGATGCCATGGTGTCCAGATTTTTTATCCAAAGTGCGCGAGCCTCTGGACCTTGAGTGTCGGCGGTCCACACATGGGTACCAGAGAACACCAGTACACCGCCAAAAATGGCGTTAAGCGAAGGTACCCAGAGATAACGACGGTTAGCGAGGCCATCAGCATCGATAATTTCGAGGGCCTGGCCTTCGAGAGATAACGCATCCTCGTCAAATACCTCGGGCATAACGATGTCTGACAACGTTTGCGGGCCGTTGTCCTGGAGTTGTGGGCCCCACACTGCCAGTTTCTTCTCAACACTTTTCTTAATGGCGTCGATTGTCGACGATGCGGCAACGACACGAGCTTCCGGAAAGGCTGCTCTTACCGGACCGAGGCTAAAGTAGTAATCAGGGTCGCTTTGGCTAATATAGATTGTGGTCAGCTTTTTACCTGTTTTCTGGATAGCCTCTGCCAGCAGTCTGCCATCGGCGAGCGTAAAACCACCGTCAATAAGTACGGCTTCCTTATCGCCAGAGATCAGCACTGGCGAGCGATAAAAACCGTGCTCGCCGGCAGGAAAATGTGTCCAACTCAGGGGAATGTTCTTCCCTGCATCAGGGACGTTGGTTTGTAGTGTCATCGTATTTTCCCCTTCTGTTAAAGTGGTAATTAGGTGAGCATTGCTTTCACCAGACGTTATGAATCCACTAACTGACGTACCCATTCATGAGGGTTTGAAAACAATATGCTTGAGTTTAGCATCCAGCGCTTTGAGCCGGATTCGGCAATAAAAGTGGGAACACCGCGTGCGCCAAATTCCCGCATTAATCGTTTCGCACGCTCAGTACGAGTATGGTTTGCTTCGAGCAAGTCTGCTGTAGGATCCAACACTTTCTTCGCTGCATTTTCCAACCCCTGAGAACTTAACACACCCGCAAGAACCGACAATGACGTGACGTCAAGCCCCTCAACATAACGGGCGCGTTGTATTGCTTTCAGCGCTTCAATTTCCCGTGAAGGGTTTGACAGCGATACTGCAGTAATCGCAAGCGTGGCTGAACCACTGTCAAATTTTTTCTGCTGGTCATGAAGCACTTTTTCGCGATAAATCTCGGAAAAAGGCTGCCCGGTGATATTAGAAATTCGCTGGTCGTTTTCCCACGCAAAAGCAGCAAATTCATTGTTCATGGGACGTGCACCGGCATCTGAAAACAGGCCGGTTGGCATGAACTCAAGTTTAATACCCGGAATGTCATTTAGTTCAGTAAGCACAGGTGACGCGCCGTAGCACCAACCGCAAAGTGGATCGAATAAGTAGTTAAGAATCATGTTCACAGGTGCCCCCTATTTTTAAAAGTAGCTCATCATAGAAAACTTTTATTGGATATTAAATACATCCATGGTAAACAGCTTGTCATCTAAAAACATACAATTGGAATGCGATAGTGAGAAAACTGGGAAATATCAGACGCCTTGCCTATTTTGTCTCCGTGGTTGAAGCTGGCTCATTTACTGCAGCTGCCGAGCGTTTGGGTATAACTAAAGCGGTAGTCAGTCATCAGGTCGCGCGTCTTGAAGAGGAGTTGAACACCACTCTTCTTATCCGTACTACTCGTACCATTCGCTTAACGGATGCGGGAAAAGTCTTTTATGAGCACTGTGCGTCTATTCTACGTGAAACAGAGGAAGCCTTTGCAGAGTTAGACGCACTGGTGGCTGAGCCCTCTGGGACATTGAGGCTGACAGCGCCTTTTGACTATGGGATCAGCGTCGTCGTTCCAGCTATCACTGCATTCAGTCAGCGCTATCCAGACTGCAAAGTTGATGCCGTGATAAGTGATAACAAGTTTGATATCGTGGACAAAGATATAGAAATAGCCATCCGTGTGGGCTGGTTAGATGACTCACATTTGCAGGCAAGGAAAATCGGGCACTTCCGGCAGTTGCTGATAGCCCCGCGCAATATGCAGCCGCAGGTAGAAAAAATTAATAAACCACAAGATATCAAACCACTGCCTTTTATAGCCAATACAGCTCTGCGTGAACCTTCTCAGTGGCATTTCACGCTGAATGGATCGGATCAACAAAGTATCAACGTTCAGCCCTCGATATTCATTAATAACACACTGGCGGTCCGTGAAGCGGTGAGAGAAGGTGCAGGCATCTCTGTGTTGCCGGATTACGTTGTCAGTGATGATCTTATTTCTGGCCGCTTAATTCAGGTGCTCCCAGAATGGGAACTACCTTCAGGTGAGATTCATGCAGTTTTTCCCGCATCTCGATTTCGCCCGACAAAGGTACGCTCATTTTTAAATATATTGATGGAGAAAGATAAAGAGCGCTGATTGTGCTTATCTTTTGCATGCCAGCTTTGATTCAGGAATACGCAGCGTACCGGTCATCATGGCAATTTCAGCAAACGTAGACGTGTTTTTCGCACGATTGGCCCTCTAGCCCGTAAGAAGATGGGATGTCCGCCCTGTGCCAGAAGCGGAAGTTGGTAAGCCTTGGTTCTATTGAGCATTAGTGAGTGCTAATGGATACTTGCCGTGGATGAGGAATGTTGGATCGTTACCAATAGACAAACCTCCACGCCAGGAATTATTTTATAAGTAAGAAATATTAATCCAAAAGAACCTGGTCAATAAATGCGCCGTAAAAATATTAACGATTATCAAGCCTTTATCGCAGTAGCCCGAGAAAAAAGCTTCACAAAAGCGGCCGCTCAATTAGGTGTCTCACAGTCGGCGCTGAGCTACACCGTAAGGACTCTTGAAGCAGATCTTGGTCTTCGTCTTCTTACACGTACCACACGTAGCGTTTCTGTGACAGAGGCTGGCGAACGGCTACTTTCCCGTATAGGACCACACTTTGACGAAATTGAAAGTGAGATCGCCGCGCTCAGTGGATTGAGAGAAAAACCCGCTGGTACTGTGCGCATTACTTCCGTTGAACACGCAGCCGATACAATACTCTGGCCTAAGCTCGCCCCGGTGATGCTTGAATATCCCGATATCAACATTGAAATTATCAGCGAGTACGGACTCAAGGATATCGTCGCTGAACGTTATGATGCTGGAGTTCGGTTGGGCGAACAGGTCGATATGGATATGATTTCCCTGCCGCTTGCCAGAGACTTCCGTTTTGCAGTGGTCGGAGCACCCTCTTATTTCATGGGGAAGACATATCCGGTCACGCCTCGTGATTTAAACGATCATAGCTGTATCAGATTACGCCTGCCCACTCATGGCGGATTCTATACCTGGGAGTTTCGCAAGGATGAGACTGAAATTAAGGTCCGTATTGATGGACGAGCGACTTTCAGCACCATAAATATGATGAGGCAGGCCGCCCTTGATGGACTGGGACTTGCTTATCTGCCGCTAGATACCGTCGAGGCTTATCTTGAAAACGGGATGTTAGTCCAGGTGCTGACAGACTGGTGTCCACCGCGTCCCCCCTATCATCTTTACTACCCCAGCCGTCTGCAACATTCTCCGGCATTTGCACTTGTGCTCGAAGCACTCCGCGCCCCATAACCTTTGAGCGCTGTTTGTACTGGTCTATATCGAACTCAGTTTCTTATAACCCTATTAATAAAACCTCCTTCTAAGCCCATGCGAAATTAAGCCTCTAATTTCTCAATACTAAAGAGATTAAGATGGCTGCTGAAACAATCTGTGTTCTTTCAGCGGCCAGGGCCGTCATCATGTAAATGAAGGAGTCTTGCAATGAGTAAAAAAGCAGGCGGGTTAAGCCGCCGAAATTTTATCCTGACGAGTTCAGTGGCTTCAGCAGGATTATTGATGGCGGGTCATGCTTCAGCCCTGCTCTCACCAACACCTCGTACATCTGGCACCACGGCACACGTAGATGGCGTCACAGTCAGCAGTGTCCTGTTCCGGAACAATGAAATAATGATGTCCGGAAACGTCTATGTTCCCCCGGACTTCAGCGAAAACCGTCAATACGCTGCAATTGTCGTTGTCCACCCAGGCGGTGGTGTTAAGGAACATACTGCGGGCCTTTATGCCCTCAAACTGGCTAAAGAAGGATTTATCACCCTGGCGTTTGATGCCTCCCATCAGGGGGCTAGTGGCGGATTACCACGTTTTATTGATGATCCCATGAAGCGAGTCGTCGATTTCTATAGCGCAGTCGATTACCTGACCACTCTTCCTTATGTCGATAATAATCGTATCGGCGCATTAGGCGTTTGTGCAGGCAGTGGTATCACGGTTAAAGCATCGATGACGGAACGCCGAATCAAAGCGCTGGCAACAGTCAGTGCCGTAGATGTTGGGGCGGCGACCCGTAAAGGTTGGGAGGGAACAACATCAGAATCTGAACTCATTCCAACTCTGGATGCGGTTGCTAAACAGCGCACAATCGAAGCAGCAGGCGGCGCACCGGTTTATGTCAACTATGTGCCCCAATTGGGTGATACCAGTGCCCCAAAAGATCTTCAGGAAGCTGCGGACTACTATCTAACCGAACGCGGAAAATATCCGACTTCCACCAATCAAATGCTGATGACAAGTATCAGTACGCTGGCATCTTTCACCGGGTTTGAAGGGGCGGATGTCTATTTAACACAGCCACTTCTGATTGTAGCCGGTAGCAAAGCTGGCTCGCTCTGGCACAGCCAGGAATTACACAAAACTGCTGCTTCTGTTCAAAAAACGCTGCATATCATCCCAGGTGCGACGCACATGGGTCTCTATGATGGTCAGGGGGCAACAGTTGCAGCGAGTCAGCTGACTCCTTTCTTCAAAAATAATCTCGTACAGGTATAACTATCCATGAAACAAACTCCACTTCTTGAAAGATTTCCACTGGGTAAAGGTGTGACGCTGCGCAACCGTATTGTGATGGCCCCGATGACGACCTGGGCGGGTAATGATGACGGCACGGTGTCTCATGAGGAAGAAGCATATTATCGTCGACGCGTTCAGGACATCGGGCTGGTCATTACTGGTTGTACACATGTTCAGGAAAACGGCATTGGGTTTACGGGAGAGTTTGCTGCGTATGACGACAAATTTATTCCCGGTTTAAAGCGCCTTGCTACTGCTGCAAAAAGCGGTGGAGCACCGGCAATCTTACAAATATTCCATGCAGGTGTGAAAACCAGCCCTGAACTGGTTTCGGATATTGTAGCTGCAAGCGCTATTACCGGTGACGCCGGTCCTTTCGCACCTTCAGTTACTCCTCGCGAACTGACATTCGCTGAAATCGAAATGGTTATTCAGGCTTTCGGTGAAGCAACTCACCGTGCAATAGAAGCAGGATTTGATGGTGTTGAGTTACATGGTGCTCATGGCTTTTTACTTCAGAACTTTTTCTCACCTCATTCCAACCGAAGAGATGATCAATGGGGCGGTTCACTTGAAAAGCGTATGCGTTTCCCACTCAGCGTCATTGAAAGTGTGCGTAATACGATTGCTGAGCATGCAGCCAATCCCTTCCTGATGGGATACCGCATTTCCCTGGACGAGCATTATGAAGATGGGTTGCGCATTGATGAGTCGCTTCAGCTGGTTGACCGACTGGTCGATGAGGGTATTGATTATCTTCATGTATCACTCGGTAATGCACTTGAAGCCAGACCCGTTGATGCACCGAATGGTCCCAAAGTCATCGAAATCGTGCGCGACCACCTTGCTGGACGTATACCTCTGATTGTTGCCGGGCAGTTACGAACACCAGAGCAAGCCGAGGATGCTGTTAAAGCAGGGGTATCTTTGACGGCAGTAGGTCAGGGTATGGTTATGAACCCAGACTGGGTTAAATTCGTAGATGGCAAAGCTGAAGGAAAAATTGCTCTCAATATTGCTGCATCAGACGTAGAGCAACTTGCTATACCCCAGAAACTGTGGCGTGTCATTGAGGGTACAACTGGTTGGTTCAACATTCGTTAAATACGGCCTAACCGTAATATGACAATTAGAATCAACTTGCCATTGATTCACTTCAGAACCTGGAAAGTTCTTACATGGCCGGATTTCGGGATTAACTGGGTTACGGCCATGTAAATTTTATCTTATTCCTTTAAGTCCTCTTCAATTCGAGGGCTATTATTTCAGACATAACTTCCGCTCCTCGCTCAAAGCAGAAAGTCTGATTTGAGTGTGCTCTACCTCAGAACACTGCTATATCAGGTCTGAACTGACACCGTTGGATTCAGGTTCTTAACGCCAGCCTTAACCCATTTCACCGCCGCGAACCAAAGTGCGCTACGCCCGGTTATGCCGGTCAGATGTTTTCTCCTGCGTGTCTTCCGTTCCGAATCAACTTCCGGTTAATCGTTTCCCAATACAACCCGTCCCGCAAGAGTAAATGGCACGGCATCCAAAGCGCATCGTTATTTGATGGATAAAATCTGAGCCTGTTAGCGATTCACCAATCACACAAACAGCAAAAAGCCCGCTCAGGTTTCCCTGAGCGGGCTTTTCTAATTTGGCTCCTCTGACTGGACTCGAACCAGTGACATACGGATTAACAGTCCGCCGTTCTACCGACTGAACTACAGAGGAATCGTGTGAACGGGGCGCATGTTAACGGCGTGTCCGGGAAATGTCAAAGGCCTATTCCACTCTGTCGGTGCGTTTGCTGGCAAAAGCAGCAGTGTGAGGGTTTTTTATCTTGATTGGACAATCTTCAATCTCTGCGCCAGATCTCACTTTGTAGCGTTTAGCTGGCCGATGTTAGAGGTGTGTCAAATTTTTGTTATTTGCTGATTTTAAAACATGCGTTTCGATGCTTTCATAGTGAAAGTTTCAATTAGCGTTATTATGAAACAAAAAAACTGCTCTGCGGTAACGTAGACGGGGATGAAAGAAAAAGAAACAGTGGGTTGTACATAACGTGTTGTTGTAAAGAGTAAAAGTAGGTCCCGATACACAGTAATAAGAAAGATAGTTTTACCCGAGATAGTCACCCCCTACACTTTAATAAAGCCGTCGGTGAGGGTGTGTGAATGTAAAAGAAATTTTTCATTCGCAGAATCCGTCACCTTCGCAAGCTAACGATAATAAGGGCCTGGACATGAACGTGAAAAAAACAATTTTAGCGTCACTGTTAGTCTGCATGTTACCTGTTACCAGCTTTGCCAAAGACCTGCAGGTTGGCGTCTCTATGGCATTGTTTGATGACAACTTTTTAACGATTGTCCGTAACTCAATCACTAATGAAATGAAAACGGAAGGCGTGAAAGGCCAGATTGAAGACGCCAAAGGTGACGTCGCCCAGCAGTTGCAACAGGTGCAAAACTTTATCGGTCAGGGCGTTGACGCGATCATCATTAACCCGGTGGATACCAATGCGGTGAAACCGATTGTTGACCTGACCTCTAAAGCCGGTATTCCACTGGTGTTTGTTAACCGTAAACCCGCAACTGAACTGACGGGCAAAATGGCCTATGTAGGTTCTGACTCCGAGCTGGCGGGTCGTCTGCAGATGGAAGCGCTGGCAAAGCGTCTGGATTATAAAGGCAACGTCGCCATTCTTCTGGGTGACCTGGCCAACGAAGCTACACGTGACCGTACCAAAGGTGTTGAAGCGGTTGTCGCAAAATATCCGGGTCTGAAAGTCGTTCAGAAGCAGACGGCGAAATTTACCCGTAATGATGCGGTAGATGTGGTGAGTAACTGGCTGACAGCGGGTGATGACATCCAGGCCATCGCCTCAAACAACGATGAAATGGCTATCGGAGCATTGCAGGCGTTAGGTAAAAACGAGAAGAAAATCCTGATCGCGGGCGTTGATGGTACACCCGATGCCCTGCAGATGATCAAAAACGGAAAAATGGTTGCTACCGTATTCCAGGATGCGAAAGGCCAGGGTGCGGGTGCTGTACAAACGGCCGTAAAACTGGCTAAAGGCGAACAAGTTCAGAAAAATGTGTTTATCCCTTATCAGTTGATTACAAAAGATAACTACACAGACTTTACGAGTAAAAACCTGAAATAACTTTCGCTGAACTTGTAGTACGGAGGTAGTTAAATGACCGCATATGCGCTTGAAGCCGAAGGCATCAGCAAATTCTTCCCGGGTGTGAAGGCGTTAAGCAACGTCTCATTCCGTATCAAGCCGGGAACGGTGCATGCTCTGATGGGTGAGAATGGCGCAGGTAAATCCACTTTAATGAAGTGCCTCATCGGGATTTATCGTCCCGATGAGGGGCAGATTCGTATTAAAGGGCAACCTGTGCAGTTTACCGACACGCTGGATGCACTGCGTTCGGGAATTTCCATGATTCACCAGGAGCTTAATCTGGTACCGCATATGACGGTCGCCGAAAATATCTGGCTGGGTCGCGAGCCGATGAAATTCGGCTTCGTTGACCACGGTAAGCTCAACCGTTTAACCAAAGATCTGCTGGTTAAGCTGAATATTCGTCTGCGTCCCGATCAGATGGTGGGCGATCTCAGTATCGCCTCCCAGCAGATGGTGGAGATCGCCAAAGCGGTTTCCTGGAACTCAGACATCGTGATTATGGATGAACCGACCTCAGCCCTGACGGAAACCGAAGTGGCGCATCTGTTCACCATCATTCGCGACCTGCGTGAGCAGGGCAAAGCCATCATCTATATCAGCCATAAAATGGATGAGATCTTTGCGATTACCGATGAAGTCAGCGTATTCCGTGACGGCACCTGGGTGGCGAGCAATGAGACATCGAGCTATACGCGACAGTCGCTGATCACCCAGATGGTGGGGCGTGAACTGACCCAGTTGTTCCCAAAAACAGACAGCAATATTGGCGAAGATGTTCTGACGGTACGCAGCCTGACGCGTAAGGATGTGTTCCACGATGTGAGCTTTAGCGTACGTCGCGGGGAGATCCTTGGGGTGGCGGGTCTGGTGGGTGCCGGACGCAGTGAAGTAATGGAAAGTCTGTTTGGTATGACATCAATAGACAGTGGAGAGATCCTGATTGATGGTGTGCCGACCAAAATTGATTCACCGGCCAGTGCGATTGATAAAGGACTGGCGTTCCTGACCGAAGACCGTAAAAAGTCAGGCCTGTTCCTGGTGCTGTCGGTAATGGAAAACATGAGTATCGTCAAAATGACTGACTACAGCGCCAAAGGCGGCTTCGTCAATCATGCCAACATGGCGAAAGACTGTCTGGAACAGATCAAACGTCTGAATATCAAGACGCCAACCATGGACCAGATCATAAACAACCTCAGTGGCGGTAATCAGCAAAAGGTATTAATTGCCCGCTGGCTGCTGGCACAACCGAAGATCCTGATTCTTGACGAACCTACCCGTGGTATCGACGTCGGCGCAAAAGCGGAAATCTACCGTTTGATCAGCGAACTGGCGAGCCGTGGCGTTGCCATTATCATGGTGTCCTCTGAACTGCCGGAAATTATTGGCATGAGTGACCGCGTGATGGTGATGCACGGAGGACGTATTACCGGCATCCTCAATAAAGAAGAAGCCGACCAGGAAACCATATTGTCGTTGGCGTCCGAGTAAGGGCGTGAGGTAAACAAACATGAGTGATGTGAAAATGACAACGCAACAGTCAGCTGAGACACCGTCGTTCTTTAGTAATCTGAAAGGCAAACTGCCTAAAGATACCGGTATTTTTGTGGTGATGGTCGGCATCGCGCTGATATTTGAGGCCTTCGGTTGGTACGTTCGCGATCAGTCATTCCTGATGAACCCGAACCGCCTGGTGCTGATTGTTCTTCAGGTCGCGATTATCGGTATTATTGCGGTCGGGGTGACTCAGGTCATTATTACCACGGGGATTGACCTGTCGTCCGGTTCGGTGATTGCATTGACGGCGGTGGTTGCCGCCAGTCTGGCGCAAACCTCTGAAAGCCTGTCACCGATGTTCCCCTCGCTGGTGGATATGCCCGCCGCGCTGCCGATTAGCGCCGGGATCGGGGTCGGTTTGCTGTGCGGTATCGTCAACGGCGTGCTGATCACGAAGACCGGTATTCCGCCGTTTATCGCCACGCTGGGGATGATGGTATCGGCGCGTGGTCTGGCACAGTATTACACTCAGGGTAACCCCATCAGCTTCCTGTCCGATGGCTTTACGTCGATTGGTCAGGGTGCAATGCCGGTGATTATCTTCCTGGTGGTGGCGGTGATCTTCCATATCGCGCTGAAACATACCCGCTACGGTAAGTATGTTTACGCCATCGGCGGCAACATGGTGTCGGCGAAAGTCTCCGGTATCAACGTTAATAAATACCTGATCATCGTTTACACCATCGCAGGCGGTCTGTCTGGCCTGGCGGGTGTGGTGCTGGCGGCGCGTGTGAGTAGCGGCCAGTCAAGTATGGGCCTGGGCTACGAGCTGGATGCCATTGCCGCGGCGGTGATCGGCGGTTCCAGCCTGATGGGTGGGGTAGGGCGTATTACCGGCACGCTGATTGGTGCGGTGATCCTCGGACTGATCAAGAGCGGCTTCACCTTCGTGGGTGTTGATGCCTACATTCAGGACATCATCAAAGGGATGATTATTGTTGCCGCGGTATCGATTGATATGTATCGCAACCGCAGTAAGCGTTAATTCGGGTGGGACCGGGCGGGCCAGAATTCAGGTCCGCCTTTTCCATTAACCCCTGCACATCCTCAACGCATTTCCTGCACCATCCGCGTGCAACCCGGCAAAGGGATCTGACCTGCCAGACCTCCTGCGTACGCATCATCCCAGTACCCGTAATCAGATTCTCTTATTTTACCGCCTGTTAGCCCATATCCCGGACGCCTTGTCACCATTAGGAAAATTCTGGCACGCCCCTTGCAATTACCCTCGGGTCAGAATGAAAACTTATTACAGACGCCAGCATTACTGGCACTCGGGGAACCGTGACGGAGGCAAAATGAACTTAAGACGACTGAAGTATTTCGTAAAAATCGTCGACATCGGCAGCCTGACTCAGGCGGCAGAAGTCCTGCATATTGCACAGCCAGCTCTCAGCCAGCAGGTGGCAACACTGGAAAACGAACTTGACCAGCAGTTGCTGATCCGCACCAAACGCGGCGTTACGCCGACCGACGCGGGTAAGATCCTCTATGCCCACGCCCGCACTATCCTGCGTCAGTGTGAACAGGCGCAGACGGCGGTGATCAACGCCGGGCAGGCACTGGCAGGGCAGGTTTCCATCGGCCTGGCGCCGGGGACCGCCGCCTCTTCGCTGACCATGCCTTTGCTGCAAACCGTGCGCGAACAATTTCCGGATGTGCTGGTGTATCTGCATGAGAACAGCGGCGCGTCATTAAACGAAAAAGTGATGAGTGGTCAACTGGATATGGCGGTGTTGTATGACCGTTCACCGGCCGCGGGCATCACCAGCATTCCCCTGATGAAAGAAGAACTGTATCTGGTGGGTGCCAGCGCCTGTCCGGGGCAGACAATCGACCTGACCGATGTGGCAGAGATGAATCTGTTCCTGCCGCGTGATTACAGCGCCGTACGTAAACGTGTGGACGAAGCATTCTCTCTGCGTCGCCTCAGCGCACGCATCATCGGTGAAATTGAATCTATCGCTACGCTGACCGCCGCCGTCTCCAGCGGCATGGGGGCGACCGTGCTGCCAGAGTCTGCTGCGCGTGCGCTGGTGAGTTCAACCAATGCCTGGATGGCGCGCATCACCAGCCCTGCGCTGAACCTGCCGCTGTCATTAAATGTCTCTGCCACGCTGCCCATGTCACCGTCTGCGCAGGCGGTCAAAAACATTCTATTGTCGCTGCTGAATAATCCAGTGACAGAAGATCGCGAACTGATGCTGGTCAGTTAAATGCCTTTGTGCCGGGCGCGCCATCGCGCGCCTCACTTCCTGCCGCTTCGCCTCCCTTATCGCTAAAAAGCATATAAAACCTCTTTTTATTATTTGTTGCTATCAATGTGCGTCCTTAACATGAAGGAAACCAACAGATAACAGAGGGAGGAGCGCGCGTGAATTTTCAGCAACTTAAAATCATTAAGGAAGCAGCACGCTGCGAGTTTAATCTTACCGAAGTGGCGAATGCGCTGTTTACCTCCCAGTCTGGGGTCAGCCGCCATATACGGGATTTGGAAGATGAACTTGGGGTCGAGATTTTTATCCGCCGGGGTAAACGCCTGCTGGGGATGACCGAACCGGGCAAAGCGCTGCTGACCATTGCAGAACGTATTCTTGATGAAGCGGGTAAAGTGCGTCGCCTGGCCGATGTGTTCACCAACGAATCCAGCGGCGTGCTGACGATAGCCACCACCCATACTCAGGCGCGCTACAGCCTGCCGAAAGTGATTAAAGCGTTCCGTTCGCTCTATCCGAATGTGCGTCTGGAGCTGAATCAGGGATCCCCCCAGGAGATTGTCTCCATGCTGGTGGCGGGCGAGGCCGATATCGGCATCGCCAGTGAGCAGGTGGTTAACAATCCGGCGCTGGCTGCCTTCCCGTGGTTCAGCTGGCACCATGCGCTGCTGGTGCCGAAAGGGCACGAGCTGGAGCAGCAGCAACCGCTGACGCTGGCGGCGCTGAGCCGTTATCCGCTGATTACCTATCGACAGGGGATCACCGGGCGTTCGAAAGTTGACCGTGCGTTCCACGCCGCCAGTCTGAAGCCGGATATCGTACTGAGTGCGCAGGACTCGGACGTGGTGAAAACCTACGTTGAGCTGGGCCTCGGTGTGGGTGTGCTGGCCGATCAGGCCTGCCAGCTGGATGAGCATTCGCCGTTGACGCGGCTCGAAGCGCGCCATTTGTTCGAGTCTAATACCGTCTGGCTGGGGCTGAAACGCGGGCAGTTGCAGCGTAATTTTGTCTGGCAGTTCCTGGAGCTCTGTAATGCGAACCTGTCGCTGGAAGAGATCAAACGCCAGGCATTGTCGCTGAACGAAGAAGAACCGGTGATCGACTTCCAGATCTGATTCTGACATGGCGTTGGGTGCAGCTATATACTGACACCCCTGCGTCTTCCGCCTTATCGGCTGACGGCCTAAGCTCCGGGTACATTCTATCCGCGAGCTTAAGCCATGACCTCATCTCTTCCCCGTTCTTCCTCCGGCCCGCTTTATGCGTTGGCCTTCAGTATGTTGATCTCCTCAATGGGCAGCAGTATTGCCAATGTCGGCCTGCCGACGCTGGCTGTGGCGTTTGCTGCCTCTTTTTCACAAATACAGTGGGTGGTGCTGGCGTATCTGCTGGCGGTGACGGCTTCCGTGCTGGCGATGGGGTGGCTGGGCGATCGTTTTGGTCGCCAGCGGCTGCTGGGCTACGGCGTGCTGCTGTTCAGTGTGGCATCGCTGAGCTGTGGGTTGGCAACGCATATCGGCTGGCTGATTGCTGCCCGCATTCTGCAAGGCCTGGGCGGCGCGATGATGATGGCGAATACGCTGGCGCTGGCGATCCAGGTGTTGCCCGCTGAACGCACCGGGCGGGCAATGGGGCTGCTGGGGACCGTCTCTGCCATCGGCACGGCGCTGGGGCCTGCGCTGGGTGGCCTGCTGATTACGGGTTTCGGCTGGCAGGCGCTGTTTGTGATCAACCTGCCGCTTGGGCTGATCGCATGGGGAATGGTGCAGCATTTCCTGCCGTCTTTTGGCGCGCCGGATGCCGCCATGCCCCGTGGATCGCTGCTGTCGCTGCTGCGTCAGGCGGCGCTGGTACGCGGGCTGCTGCTGAGTATGGCGGTTGCCATGGTGATGATGACCACCTTTGTTGTCGGGCCCTTCTATCTGAGCCATGGATTGCAGCTTCCCCCGCGCCAGACCGGGCTGGTGATGGCGGTGGGGCCGCTGGTGGCCGCTCTCAGCGGTGTACCTGCCGGGCGTCTGGTGGATCGTCTTGGGGCGCAGTCCACAACGTTAATCGGTTTAGTCGCGGTGGCGGGGGGCTGCCTGTTACTGGCTTTGTTGCCGCCCGGCGCCGGTATTGCGGGTTATGTGGCGGGCCTGATGCTGCTGACGGCGGGTTATGCGCTGTTTCAGGCGGCGAATAATACGGCCCTACTGAAAGGGGCCGATCCGGCACGGCGCGGTCTGGTGTCCGGGTTGATGAATCTGGGCCGGAACCTGGGGTTTATTGCCGGTGCGGCATTAATGGCGGCGGTGTATGCCGCAGCCACACGGTACGGTGATTTTGCTCCTCATCTTGCATCATCCCACGGGATGCGACTGACGTTCGGGCTGGCGGGCGGAATGGTGTTGATCGCCCAGCTTGTCTTGTACGGGCACGGCCTGCGCCATCCTCAACGGCAGTAAGAATTCCGACTGGTGTAAAATCTGATTTATTGCGCAGCATGAAAATTCAGGGAAAAACCAGGCTATATTAGGCGCTTCTCTATTCCCCTACATGATGAAGGGGTAAAGCAAAAGGAGTTGCTCTGTGTCAGAACAATCGTTTGATCCCAATACGCTGTTTAAGCAGCCTGCCATTTCTCTTCCCTGTCGTCTGTTTGAGACGATGAACCGCATGGATGAATACAGTGCCGATGATATGCGCTATGGCGACGTATCAGAATCTCGTCTGAAAACCGATTTCAAGCTAAGGGACGTTTCCGCAAGGGTAAATCCTTACACGGGTGAGAGGATTACCGCATCGCGTTTCACTCTCTTTAATCAGTGGGCATCACAACCGCTTTCAGTGAAAGAACGATCGGATATTTTATTTGATGAGTTTCGCGAGTTATCGCGTATATTCTCATTTGTTGGCCCTTATCGCGATCTGATCGAGAAGTTAATTACCCATATGCAGACAGGTAATGGCAAGGTATTTAGTAGCCACTTGTTAGATAGTGCGTATAAGGAGCAGATAGTAAGCGACTTATCAAGAGGTAGTTCTCTCCTGAAAATCAAGAAAACATTATCTGAGTCTATTAACTGGGAGATAGGACGTTACGATAGTAAAAACAAGTCTAAGTTTTCAGAAAATATTCTGGACTCAGTGCTTCCAAAATTCAATAAGTGGGTAGATCGAGTCAACTCACTCACGATCAGCGTTCATGATGTGTGGGCAACTACGATTACGTTAAAATCACTTGTCATCAAAGGGGATAACTATTCTGCTACCATTCACTATCGAGCCCAGGATCATTTTGGGCTGGATTCCAAAGATGTTTTGAACCCGGTTTACAGGCAGTTTAGAATTTTTCGCATCTGGTTTTTACTGCAACATTATGAAAAGTATTCATTTAAGCCATTCATTACGGAAATGAATGCCAGTATATCAGTAAAGGGAAATCGATATGACCAAGTCAAATAAAAATAATGAGATAAGATCGTTTAAAAAAACAATTTTATTTGTATTGATTTTTTTTGGTTTTATTTATTTTTTATATATTTCTCTGGTTCCCGTGAAAATAATCAGTTTTGTACGGGAGGGAAGCCGAATTTATCTATTTGTGGAAAATTTTCCAATAACTGATAAAGCGAGAATTGCATGGTGGCTGGATAATAAAGAGTTATTGAAAGAAAAATATAACTTGCCCTTTATTGGCAGTAAATACCCGTGGACCGTGTTAGTTAGCGAAGTAGGTGATGGGTTTCAGTTTCTGCAGCACAGGGCCAGCGACAATGATTTACGCTGTTTTGACAGTCTAAAGCCTGGCGCCAATTGTGTCGAAAAAAAATGGCTGCTATGGATATCGCACTTCAATCAAGTCGACACCAGATACACTACGGATGATAGTGAATATATTCAGCGTGGTGAGAATGCTGAAATTAAGCGTGTTGCTGATTAAATTTATCGCGATTAACCGACTGACAGCAAGGATACGTCGGTCGGTTAAGAAATAACAGGAGTTGCTATGATTAATTCAAAAATAAAGACGAGTCGGCAACGTTTTGAAAAAGTCGTGCAGGCTACTGTCATTTTGGTCACCACTGTTATCATACTGTATTTTTTCTCAGGCCAGTGAAAATTGTCAGTACTGTCCGCGAATGGAATGAGGGTTATTTTTTTGTGGCTAACTTCCCAAGTACCGCTAAAGCGAGAATTGCATGGTGGGAAGAGAATAAAGACGTGTTAAAGGAAAAGTACAACATGCCCTTTATCGGCGGTAAATATCCGTGGCAGGTGTTAATTGGTGAAGCCGGTGATGGGTTTCAGTTTCTGAGCAACAGGGCCAGCGACAACGACCTTATTTGTTTTGACAGCCTGAAACCTGCTGCTAATTGTATCGAGAAAAAATGGCTGTTATGGATATCACACTATAACGAAACCGATACCAGCTACCATACGGATGACGAAAGATATATCCAGCGTGGCGTTAATGCTGAAATTAGACGTGTTAAGAGATAAAGCGGTCTTGTCTGGATAGCAGAAAGCAGCTATTCGGTTGATATTATAACTGGCCTGATATGACGATTTTCATCGTTGGGCCATTTTCGTGCATCCTGTCAGAAGGAAACAGATATGGGCATAGTAGAGAAAATGGGGAAAAATCAGCGAGTAATAAAATCGGTTTTAGTGATCTCGTTGCTTATCATTTTCTTTCTCCTGTTGTTCCTGTTTCTCAGGCCAGTGAAAATTGTCAGTTTCGTACGGGAAGGAAGTCGTATTTACCTTTTTGTGGAGCATTTCCCCATGACGGATAAAGGTCGGATTGCATGGTGGTTGGATAATAAAGCGTTGTTGATAGAAAAGTATAACGTGCCATTTATTGGCGGTAAATACTACTGGTCGGTATTGATTGGTGAGGCAGGCGATGGTTTTCAGTTTCTGCAGCACAGGGCCAGCGACAACGACCTTATTTGTTTTGATAGTCTTAAGCCTGGCGCTAATTGTGCCGAAAAAAAATGGCTGTTATGGATATCGCACTATAGCCAAACCGATATCAGTTACACGACGGATGATAGTGAATATATTCAGCGTGGCGATAACGCTAAAATTAAGCGTGTTGCTGATTAATCGATAATGCTGAGATTAATCCGTAGTGGCGGACTCTCTTTTTCGGTCGTCCTGGAAGGGGCTTAACGACCAGGTCAACGTCAAGGGCGTTTCGCTTTCCCGCTGCGCGGGCTGAGCGACCCAGGGTGGGCAGTCGCCCCCACCCTGGGGACCCGGGCTTTGCGGCAGGCGCTGCGTCCACTGCGTGGATGCCTTCGCAAGCGTCGTTCACCGACGCACCGGTCGTGACGGCACATCCCTGTGCCGGCTCTCCCTCTCACCGCCGTCCTGGCGGTTCGTCCTGGTTCTCTGCGCTTCCTCAGCGCTGCTGAATGCCGCCTCAACGTCAAAATCCAGGTCAAAACCTAAAAATTCTGATTCGAATCAATCCGCATAGATTGTTACGTGGTGGTGGTTTTAAAACCGACAGCGAGCAGACGTTCTGCGGGGATGGGGCCAGTTTGAGGTAAGCCGGACGTCACGCGACAGGACGTCGCGTGCCGAGGCCCGCAGGGATGCGGTCGTTGCCGATCCGGCGTGCTCAAACTGGCCCCGGACCTGAAGCCAGACTGCCAGCCATTCATTTTTGTGGGGATCCTTCAGTGATCGCCTCCTGGATCAGACCTGGACGCCGTTGAGGTTTTAAAACCGAGCGCATCAGCAGTGACGGAAGATCATAAAATCAGCCCCCAATACCTCAACGGCATAAAATTTCGTTTCCCGCAGCAAAACACGCGCCACCACGCATCGGCCCAAACGATAACGCAGCATTGCCTGCGCCTCCTCCGCTAAAGTGAAATGAACTTATTAAGGAGACGCTATGCTCGCACAACGTTTACAGGATGCCACTCTGCTGCGCCAGCAGGCTTATTTTAACGGACAGTGGCAGGATGCTATCAATGGCGAAACCCTGCCGGTGATCAACCCGTCTACCGGAGATGTGCTCTGTACCATTCCGTCGCTCGGTGCTGAGGAAACCGAACAGGCGATTGCCTTTGCCGATGCGGCGCGCAAAAGCTGGGCAAAAACACCGAATGCGCAGCGCGCACTGCTGTTGGAAAAATGGCATCAGCTGATCCTCGACAACGCCGACGACCTGGCGATTATCATGACCGCCGAGCAGGGTAAACCACTGGCAGAAGCCAAAGGGGAAGTGCTGTACGGTGCAGGGTTCGTTAAATGGTTTGCTGAAGAAGCCCGCCGCATCTATGGCGATACCATCCCGGCACCGAGCGACGACCGCCGTATCCTCGTGCTGAAGCAGCCTGTTGGCGTGGCGGCGGCGATTACGCCGTGGAATTTCCCGATTGCGATGATCACCCGCAAAGTGGCCCCGGCGCTGGCCGCAGGCTGCCCGATCATTGTTAAACCCTCAGAGCTGACGCCGCTCTCTGCGCTCGCCCTGGTGGAACTGGCCCAGCGAGCAGGTATTCCCGCAGGCGTATTGCAGATTGTCACCGGGCTGCCGAAAGCCATCGGTGAAACCCTGACAGGCAGCCGCACGGTACGTAAGATCTCCTTCACTGGCTCAACCCGTATTGGTCAGCTGCTGATGCAGCAGAGCGCCGACAGCATTAAACGTCTGAGCCTGGAGCTGGGGGGCAATGCCCCGCTGATCGTCTTTGATGATGCGGATCTGGATATCGCCATCAGCGGCGTAATGATGAGTAAATTCCGCAATGCCGGGCAGACCTGCGTCTGCGCCAACCGTATCCTGGTGCAGCGCAATATCTATCCGCGCTTTGCCGAGCGTCTGCTGGCCGAGGTGGCGAAACTGAAAGTCGCCGACGGATTCACCGAAGGCAGCACCATCGGGCCGCTGATCAACCAGGCCGCGGTGACTAAGGTGAACAGCCATATTGAAGATGCCCTCAGCCACGGTGCAGAACTGCTGGCGGGTGGCATCAGCAACGGGAACGGCACGTTTGTGATGCCAACGGTACTGGGTGACGTCACCAGCGCCATGCGTATTGCCCATGAAGAGACCTTTGGCCCGGTCGCACCGCTGTTTATCTTCGATACTGAAGAGGAAGCGATTGCGATGGCGAATGACACCCCCTTCGGTCTGGGGGCTTATTTCTTCACCGAAGATATTCGCCGTGCCTGGCGCGTAGGAGAGGCGCTGGAGTTTGGCATGGTTGGATTTAATACCGGATCGGTTTCGCTGGAAGTGGCGCCGTTTGGTGGGATTAAATTATCGGGTGTTGGCCGCGAAGGTTCACGCTACGGCATCGAAGAATATTTGGAATCTAAAGCCTTCCATTTCGGCAGCCTGTAACTTACCCGTCATACTTCAAGCCGCAGATGCGTTGGCTGCATTCATTCACCCCAGTCACTTAGTTATCTAAGCGCCTGGGGATTCATTCACTTGCCGCCTTCCTGTATCAAAAGTAGGCCCCCTGAGGGGACTCGAATTATTTAAGGTAAGGATAAGGATTCATCTTTAAAAAGGCCCGCTACCCATAAAGGTGCGGGCCTTTTTTTATCTGTAATACCTGCACTTAACGGAAAACTGACACATTCACCGCTCTTATTTGGTGCAAGTTTAGTACCGAATTCACCGCAGTGGTGCATCTTTTTTGTGATGAAAATCATCTATTTAATTACTCGGTTTATCTGGAAAAAAACACCCTTCATTACGGCAGAAAATTTTTTTGCACCCGCTTTTACGCATTATTATTTTTTTGCGTGAGTGGCATACTTTCTGCATTGCTTAATACAAATGAAATAACTAAGACCAAAAAGTTCTGGTCTCCATTAAGGGTCTATTCATGCTCAGTTTCGATCCCGACAAAATAGCGTTACCGGCAGGACACTTCATTAATGGTCAGCATCTGACCGGTAAAGGTGAGGCATTAACCGTTAACCGTCCTTCTGATGGTTTACGTGCCGCAGAACTGTTTGAGGCCGATGCCGCGCTGGTCGATGACGCCGTGAGCAACGCTGATCGTGCGGTGCGCGACAGTGGCTGGGCATCCTGCCCACCACGCCAGCGCGGCGCGGTGCTGAAGCGCTGGGCCGATCTGATTGCCGCTGACCCGTTGCTGGCACAGTTAGAGTCTCTCGGCTCCACCCGCCCGATTCATGACGTGGTGAACCACGAAATTCCCTTTACTGCTGAAGCGATCCGCTTTTATGCCGAGTGCGCCGACAAATACAGCGGCGATGTGCTGCCGACCCGTGATGCCAGCCTGGGCATGCTGGTGCCGGAACCTTACGGCGTGATCGGTGCGATTACCCCCTGGAATTTCCCGCTGTCGATGGCCTCCTGGAAATGTGGCCCGGCGCTGGCAGCAGGAAATGCCGTGGTGCTGAAGCCTTCAGAACTGACCCCGTTTTCAACCGTACGTATGGCCGAACTGGCCATCAAGGCGGGTCTGCCTGCGGGCGTACTGAACATCATCCAGGGCGGCGGGGCGGTGACGGGCAGCTCGCTGGTGGCCCATCCGCTGGTGCGTAAAGTCTCCTTCACCGGGTCAACCGCTACCGGGGCACGCATTATGAGCGATGCCGCGTTTAACGGTATGAAACCGGTCACGCTGGAACTGGGTGGCAAAAGCCCGCAGCTGGTGTTTGACGACTGTGGGGATATTGATGAAGTGGCCGGACGTATCCTGCGCGGCTTCACCGCCAACGGTGGGCAGGCCTGCGTGGCGGGCACCCGTCTGATTGTCCAGCGCGGCATCCACGATGCGCTGATTAGCAAACTGATTGAGCTGTGCCAGGGCTTCCGCGCTGGTGTGACCTGGAACGACACCAGCCGCTATGCGCCGATGATTGACCGCCGTCAGGCGGAAAAAGTGGCCTCTGTGGTGAGCAGCGCTCGTCAGCAGGGGGCTGAAGTGCTGGTCGGCGGCGAGCGCTTTGCGGATACCGGTGAAGGCTACTTCTGGCAGCCCACGCTGCTGGCCGTCAGCGGTAACGATAACCCGGCGGTACAGGAAGAGATCTTTGGCCCGGTACTGACGGTGCAGATCTTCGACGACGAAGCCGAAGGCCTGGCACTTGCCTCCCATCCGACCTACGGCCTGTGCGCCGGGGTGCATACCAAAAATATCGACCGCGCCCTGCGCGCGATGCGCGGTATTGCTGCCGGGACAGTATGGATCAACCGTTATGGCCGCTCCGGCGACTTCATTATTCCTACCGGGGGCTTCCATGGCTCCGGCATCGGCAAGGATCTGGGCCGTCAGGCTTTTGAGGCCTGCCAGCGCTATAAAAGCGTGCTGATCGATTTCTGAAACCTGTTTTCATCCCTAAACCGAACTCTGTAGAGGTAGCATAATGGCCGTGTTTAAACCGAAATACATCACCTTCGATTGCTATGGCACGCTGATCAACTTCGATATGGCCGGTGCCGCCGCTGCCATCTTCGCCGACCGCATCAGCCCAGAGCGCATGCAGGCTTTCACCGATGACTTCTCCTGTTACCGCATGGATGAAGTGCTGGGTGCCTTTAAGCTTTACCCGCTGGTGGTGGCCAATGCGCTGTACCGCACCTGTAACAAATGGGGCGTGGAGTGTACGGATCAGGACTGCGCCGACGTGATGACCGCCTGTGCCACCTGGGGCCCGCATCCAGATGTGCCTGCCGGCCTGGCCATTGTGGCGAAAGAGTTCCCGCTGGTGCTGCTGACCAACTCCACCGATGCGCTGATCAAGAACCATATTCCGCGCCTGGGCGCGCCGATCCATATGACCATCACCGCCGAAGAAGTCGGTGCCTATAAGCCACAGATGAAAGGCTTTGAGTACATGCTCAACAAGCTGAACTGTGGCCCGGAAGAGATCCTGCATGTTTCCAGCAGCCTGCGTTATGACCTGATGACCGCCTACGACCTCGGCATCAAAAACAAAGTGTTTGTTAATCGCGGTCACGGCCCGGGCAACCCGGCCTATGAGTACAGCGAAATCACAGATATTGGTGGTCTTCCGGGCGTCGTCGGGCTGTAAGCCTCAGAGGAGCAGGGCAATGAAACTGGAATCATTCTGGCAGGCAACGGCACCCGCTTTCACCGGTGCGGCAACGGGCGACCTGCCAGCCACTGCCGATGTGGTGGTGATTGGCGGCGGCTTTACCGGCATCTCAGCAGCACTCAACCTCGCCCGCAGTGGCGTGAAAGTGGTGGTACTGGAAGCGGGTGAAGTAATGAGCCAGGCCTCCGGCCGTAACGGCGGCCACTGTAATACCGGCGTCGCGCAGAACTTCTCAGCCCTGGTGGAGAGCCAGGGCGTGGAGCAGGCCACCCGCTATTACCGCGCTTTTGCCGATGCGGTGGACTATGTACAAAGCGTGGTGGCGAGTGAGCAGATCGATTGTGATTTCCGCCGCTGCGGCAAGCTGAAGCTGGCAAGCAAAGCGTCGCACCTGCCGTCACTGGTCGCCGCGTGCGAAATGATGAAACGCCACGTTGACCCGGATGTGGAAATCCTGAGTGCTGACGAGGTGAAGCGCGAAATCGATTCGCCGCAGTTCCATGGTGCGCTGTTACAGCGCCACGGCGGCCAGATGCATATGGGCAAGTTTGGCGTCGGCCTGGCAGAAGCTGCCGCCCGCGCCGGAGCCGCGATTTACCCGCACAGTGCGGTCACCGGCCTGACGCGTCTGAGCGGCTACCGCCACCGTGTGAGCACCGCTAAGGGCGATATTATCGCGGACAAAGTGCTGATGGCGACCGGTTGTTCGAACATTGGCCCGTTTGACTGGTTCCAGCGCCGCATTATCCCCGTGGGCAGCTTTGTCGTGGTCACCGAGCCTCTGGAGGAAAGCCTGCTTAACCGTTTACTGCCGGGTGACCGCACCTACGTCACCTCGCTTAACCTGGGCAATTACATGCGTACCACCGCCGACCGTCGTCTGGTGTTTGGTGGACGCGCCCGCTTTGCCATCAGCAGCCCGACATCGGATGCAAAAAGTGGCGACGTGCTGAAAGCCGGAATGCAGAAGATGTTCCCGGCGCTGGGCAATGTGGCGATTGATTACTGCTGGGGTGGACTGGTGGATATGACCGCCGACCGTCTGCCGCATGCGGGCGAACAGGACGGGGTGTTTTACTCGCTGGGCTACAGCGGGCATGGCACTCAGATGTCAGTGTGGATGGGCCGTGTGATGGCCGATCTGATAGCAGAGAAAAGCAACGAAAATCCGTGGCAGCGCAACAGCTGGCCAGCGGTACCCGGTTACTTCGGGAAGCCCTGGTTCCTGCCGGTAGCAGGACTGTATTACAAAGTTAAAGACAAAATGTCCTAAATAAGAACATATCCGTTCAGGGTAAACGTTACTAACAACGATTTTGAGGGTGTGCAAATGAGTAAATTTCGCAAAGAATTTAGCCGTGTTAACCCGAATTTGACCCAGGCGATTACGGATGTCGCAATTTCCCGACGCGGCATGATGAAGCTGCTGTCAGCAGGCGCGGTGATGAGCACCGGTCTGATTGGTTTTCCGGAATTCAGCTTTGCCGCTGAAGCCCCGGTGAAGGGCGGCAAACTGCGTGCGGCTGTCGCCAACGCCTCCGCCAGCGATACGCTTGACCCGGCGAAAGGCAGCAACAGCGGCGACTACTGCCGTCAGTTTATGTTTTATAGCGGTCTGACCGAACTGGATAAAGAACTGAAAGCGCAGCCTGCGCTGGCGGAATCCATTACCAGCAGTGATGGCCTGAACTGGAACGTGAAGCTGCGTACGGGTGTCACCTTCCATGACGGTAAAACGCTGACTGCCACCGACGTGGTTTACTCCCTCAGCCGCCATAAAGATCCGGCGGTGGCATCAACGGTGATCACCCTCGCCAGCCAGATGAAAGAGATTAAGGCCGTCAGCCCGTCTGAAGTGCAGATCACGCTTGAGCAGCCAAACTTCGACCTGCCGTCGATTCTGGCGACCAGCTCCTTCCTGATTGTGCAGGACGGCACCAAAGACTTCAGCAAAGGAATGGGGACCGGGCCGTTTGTTCTCACCTCGTTCCAGCCGGGTGTACGTACCGTCGGCACAAAAAACAAAAACTACTACAAACCGGGCCTGCCTCACCTCGACGAAGTGGAGCTGATGGGAGTGACCGATCCGGCAGCACGTGTCAACGCACTGATGTCGGGCGACCTGCATATCGTCTCTACGCTGGGCGCAAATGATGTGAAACGCCTGCGTCAGAACGGTAAGTTCAACATTCTGGAAAGTAAGTCCGGTATGTACAGTGACCTGATTATCCGTACTGACCGTACCCCGGGCAGCAATCCTGACTTCGTGCTGGCAATGAAGTATCTGCAACCGCGTGAAATGATTGTGAAAACCGTGCTGCAGGGCTTTGGCGATGTGGGTAACGACACCCCGGTTCCGCCCTGGCATCCGATGTTCAACAAGGATCTGCCGCAGCGTCCGCTGGATCTCGACAAAGCCAAATTCCACCTCAAAAAGGCCAATATGGTCGGTGCGAAAATCGAGATCATCACTACCCCGAATATCGAAGGGGCAGTGGAAGGCGGCCAGCTGTTACAGCAGATCGCGCGTTCAGCCGGACTGAATGTGGCCGTACGCCGTGTGCCGTATGACGGTTACTGGTCAGCCCACTGGATGAAAGATCCTATCGGTTACGGCTCGGTCAACCCGCGCCCCACGCTGGATATGCTGTTCTCCCAGTTCTACTTCTCCTCCGCCCCGTGGAACGAGTCTGGCTGGAAAAATGCACAGTTCGACCAGTTGGTTACCGCCGCTCGTGGCGAAAGCGACCAGGGCAAACGCAAGCAGATGTATGGCGACATGCAGAAACTGGTGTACGACAACTGCGGCACGCTGATCCCGGCCTTCATCAGTTCGATGGACGGCTGTAGCAACAAAGTGAAAGGGGTTGAAGCGATGCCGTCAGGCATGATGATGGGCTATCGCTTCCACGAGTATGCCTGGCTGACGTCGTAAATCTTTCATCTTTCACCAGGAGAATGGCGATGAACAGGTACATTTTCACACTGATATTCCGGCGCATAGGGTCGGGTTTACTTACGCTTCTCATTGTTTCGGCGCTGGTGTTCTTTATCACCAGCATGCTGCCGGGCGATGCGGCGCAGATGATCCTTGGCCAGTCCGCGACGCCTGAAACGGTCGCGGCACTGCGCCAGCAGCTTGGACTGGATCAACCGCTGATCATGCGTTACTTCAGCTGGCTGGCCGGCATGTTTCAGGGCGACTTTGGCACCTCCTTCGCCAGTAATCTTCCGGTGACGCAACTGGTGGCGCAACGTATTCCGGCCACCTTCCAGCTCGCCGTCACCACGACCCTGGTGTCGGTGCCGCTGGCGCTGTTTATCGGTATCACCGCCGCCATGAAGCGCGGGTCGTTCCTTGACCGCGCGCTGGTGGTCAGCACCATGGCCGTGGTGGCCGTACCCGAGTTTCTGGTGGCTACCGTGGCGGTGATTATCTTTGCCGTCAAACTGCACTGGGTGCCCGCCATGTCGCTGGGTTCCACCCATCAGGATTTCCTCGGTTTCCTGCGCACCTTCGCTCTGCCTGTGATGACACTGTGCTGCGTGGTGGTGGCGCAGATGGCAAGGATGACGCGTGCCGCTATCGTCAACCAGATGGACAGCCCGTATCTGGAAATGACGCTGCTGAAAGGTGTTTCACCGCTGCGCGCCATGCTACGCCATGCGCTGCCGAATGCGGTGGGGCCGATTGCCAATGCTATCTCACTCAGCCTCTCTTACCTGTTTGGCGGGGTGATTATTATCGAAAGTATCTTCAGCTATCCGGGGCTGGCCAGCCAGATGGTGGATGCGGTCAGCAACCGCGACCTGCCGGTGGTGCAGCTCTGCGTGATGTTCTTCGCCGTCTGCTATCTGGTGCTGTTACTGGCCGCTGACATTCTGACTATCGCGTTCAATCCTAAGTGGAGGGGCTGATGAACACATTGACGCTGCCGTGGCGCTTCTTTCAATCTCTCACTATCAGCGGCCGAATCGGCCTGCTGATCACCCTGTTCTGGATCTTTATGGCGGTGTTTGGCACCGCGCTGGCGCCGCACAATCTGGAAGATATCGGCGGCGGTCCGCTGTTCGGTGACTTCAGCCGTGAGTTCTGGTTCGGCACCGATTATCTGGGCCGTGACATCTTCAGCCGTATTCTGTTTGGTGCCCGCTATTCGATTGGCCTGGCGCTGACCGCCGCACTGCTGGCCAGCCTGGTCGGTACGCTGCTGGCGCTGCTGGCGGCCGTGGCCGGGCGCTGGCTGGAGGAGGTGCTGGGGCGCATCAACGATGCCATGCTGGTGCTGCCGGGGAAAATCCTTGCGCTGATGATTGTCGCCGTATTTGGCTCATCGCTGCCAATGTTGATTATTACCGCGGTGTTTACCTACTGGCCGGGGGCGTATCGCATCGCCTATGCGATGGCATCGAGCCTGCGTTCGATGGACTATGTTCAGGCATCCCGTCTGCGCGGTGAAAGCCGTCTGTATGTGGCTATCCATGACATTCTGCCGAATATGCTGCACCCGATGCTGACTGATTTCGGTCTGCGTTTTGTCTACATCGTTCTGCTGCTCAGCGGCCTGAGTTTCCTCGGTCTGGGCGTACAACCGCCGTATGCCGACTGGGGCACGCTGGTGCGCGAAAACCTGCAAGGGCTGTTTGATGGTTCGCCTGCGGTCCTGATGCCGGCGGTAGCGATCGCCAGTCTGACCATCGGCGCCAACCTGTTTATCGACAGCCTGCAATCGATGCGCTCATTAACTGTTGTTGCTAAGGGGACCGCATGAATATTACACCACATGCCTCAACGCCCATGGTGTCTGTCGACAATCTGCGTGTGACCGCCCAGGCCGATGATGGCCACGAGATTTCCCTGGTAGCGGATATCCACTTCACCGTGCAGAAAGGCGAAGTGCTGGCCCTGATTGGTGAATCAGGCTCGGGTAAAACCACGATTGCACTGGCGCTGATGGGCTATGCCCGACACGGCTGTAAGATCGCCGGAGGTACCGTGCACGTGGCGGGCACCGACGTGACCTCGCTAACGCCCGGCCAACTGTGTCAGTTCCGTGGCAACAAAGTCGCGTACATCGCACAAAGTGCTGCTGCCTCGTTTAACCCGGCGATGAAAATCATGGACCAGGTGGTGGAGCCGGTGGTCATCCACGGGGTGATGAGCCGCGCCGATGCCGAAACCAAAGCCATCGAACTGTTCCGTGAGCTGGCACTGCCGAACCCGGAAACCATCGGTGACCGCTATCCGCATCAGGTCTCCGGCGGCCAGTTACAGCGCCTGATGACGGCGATGGCGCTGATCAGCGACCCGGAAGTGGTGATCCTCGATGAACCCACCACGGCACTGGATGTGACCACGCAGGTGGAAGTACTGAAAGCCTTCCGCCGCGTGGTGCGCCAGCGTGGTACCACCGCTATCTACGTCAGCCACGATCTGGCGGTGGTAGCGCAGATGGCCGACAAAATTCTGGTGCTGTTGAAAGGGGCGATTGCCGAATACGGCACCACTGAGCAGTTGCTGCGCGCACCTCAGGCGGAATACAGCCATTTGCTGCTGGAAGCCGCGAAGCAGAAGCCGCGTCCCAGCCCGTGGGAAGCGCAGGATGAGAGCGTGCAACCGCTGTTGCAGGTGCGCGATCTCTCCGCCGGTTATGGCCCACTGGACAGCAACGGCCAGCCGAAGATTAAGATCCTCGAAGACATTAATTTCAAACTGTACCGCGGCCAGGCAATCGGCATTATCGGTGAGTCCGGGTCGGGTAAAACCACCCTGGCACACGCTATCGCCGGGATGAACAAACCCAGCGGCGGCCATATTCTGTTTAACGGCCACTACATCGCCGGAGATATGCATAAGCGCCCGGAGAACGAGCTGCGCCGCATTCAGTATGTGTTCCAGATGGCGGACACCGCGCTTAACCCGGCGCACAGCATTGAAACGATCCTCAAGCGCCCGCTGAAGCTGTTCCACGGGCTGCGCGGTGCGGCGCTGGAAAGACGGATGCTGCAGCTGCTCGACCTGGTGCGCCTGCCGCGCAGCGTGCTGTGGCGTAAGCCCTGGTCGCTTTCCGGCGGGCAGAAGCAGCGTGTGAACCTGGCGCGTGCGCTGGCGGCAGAGCCGGATCTGATCCTCTGTGATGAGGTGACCTCGGCGCTGGATACCGTGGTGGCCGCTGCGGTGCTGGATTTGATCACCGAGTTACGGCGTGAGCTGGGTCTGTCGGTGCTGTTTATCAGCCATGACCTGCACGCGGTGCGTTCGGTATGCGACGAGATTATTGTGGTGAAAAATGGCCGTATGGTCACCCAGGTGACGCGTGCCGACTACGACAAACCGTCGACCGAGCTGTACTATGAGCGCCTGAAACGCGCGGTGCCAGAGCTGCGTCAGGGCTGGCTTGATGAGCACGAAGAGAGTGATATCGCCTTGTGATGTTATACCGGGTCAGGCATGCCTGACCCCTACGTTCACCGGGGATGCCCGGCGACAATATCAATGCCCGTAGGGGTGAGGCACGCCTCACCCATAAAACATATTTACGCAGGGGTGAGGCACGCCTTGCGCATAAAAACCTATTTTCGTAGGGGGGAGGCACGCCTCACCCACAGATGAAGACACTATTTTCAGGTAAGGAATAACATGCCCGCACCGATTCGATACGTACAGGACAGCCCTCATTTTCCGCCCGCAGCGGATGTGGTGGTGATCGGCGCCGGCATTGCCGGAGCGGCCGCCGCTTATGAACTGGCGAAAAAAGGCGTCAGCGTGGTGCTGATTGAAAAGGGTCTGGTCGGCGGCGAACAGTCGAGCCGTAACTGGGGCTGGTGCCGCCAGCAGAACCGCGACGAGCGCGAACTGCCCTTAATCCAGTATGCGCTGCAACGCTGGGAAGAACTGGGTGTGGAAACCGGTGAAGAGCTGGGCTTTCGTCGCAGCGGGCTGGTGTACGCCACCAAAAATCAGGAGGACATTAATGCCTGGGAAGCCTGGAACACCATGGCGAAAGGGTATGGCTTCCACAGCGAAATTCTGACCGCTGAACGCGCCAGGGCGATGACGCCGGGCAGTTCCAGCGCCTGGCTGGGCGGTGTTTCTTCACCGACGGACGGCCACGCTGAACCCTCACTTGCGGCACCCGGCTTGGCGATTGCGGCTCAGCGCTTGGGCGCAATGGTCTTTCAGCAGTGCGCGGTGCGCGGGCTGGATATCTCGGCCGGACGCGTCAGCGGTGTGCTGACTGAACGCGGCTTAATTAAAACCAGCAGCGTGATCTGCGCCGGTGGGGCCTGGACATCGATGTTCTGCCGCCGCCACGGCATCGATCTGCCGCTGGGTAATGTGATTGGTACGGCATTCCGTACCGCACCTATCGAACAGAAAATTGCTTTGCCGCTGTATACCCCGGGCTTCGCCTGCCGTCCGCAGCTGGATGGCAGCTATACCGTTTCCGTCTCAGGCCGCGGGCGTCTTGAACCCGGTTTTCAGGGGCTGCGCTATGCACGCCAGTTCTACCCGACCTTTAAAGCGCGGCGCAAAAACCTGACCATTAATCTTGGCCTTGGCCCGTTCCTCAACGGCCCGGAATCGCTGGCACGCTGGCAGATGGATGGCATCTCGCCGTTCGAAAAAGTGCGCATTCTTGACCCGGCACCGGATATGGCGATGGTGCAGGAAGGGCTGAGTGCGATGCGCAAAGAGTTCCCGTCTATGGAAAACGTGCGTCTGGAGCAGGCCTGGGGCGGGATGATCGACAGCACCGCCGATGCGGTACCGGTGATCTCCCCGGTGGGTAAACTGCCGGGTCTGATTCTCTCGGCGGGTTACAGCGCCCACGGTTTCGGCATTGGCCCCGGTGCCGGTCGCCTGGCGGCCGATCTCGCCACCAAAGATACCCCGATTGTTGACCCGACGCCGTTCCGCTATGAGCGTCTGATCGACGGTTCCGGCCTTGATGCGCCGGGCATGATGTAAGGAGCTGAAATGACTATTGAATTCGTTGCGATGAATGAAAATCATCTGGATGCGGCATTTGCCCTGACGCAGCAGATGAAGTGGCCACACCGCCGCGCTGACTGGCAGCAGGCTCTTCTGCTGGGGGAAGGCCTGGTGGCGCAGGAAAATGGTGAGGTGATTGGCACCGCGCTGCGCTGGCGCTGGGGGCGTGACTACGCCACCCTCGGACTGGTGATTGTCGATGGCGCACAGCAGGGGCGCGGCATTGGTAAACAGCTGATGCAGCAGACGCTGGCGGCGCTTGAGGGCAGCAATGTGCGTCTGCACGCCACGGAGGCGGGGCAGCCGCTGTATGAAAAACTGGGCTTTGTCGCCACCGGACATGTCGAGCAGCATCAGTGCCGCGAACTGCCTGCCATCAAGGCAATTGCCTGTGGCCCGCAGCAGCGCTTACGTGTTGCCGGGGGACAGGATGCAGCGCTGCTGACGGCGCTGGATCGTCAGGCGCTGGGACAGCATCGCCCCCTGTTGATCGCCAACCTGATCGACAGCGCGGAGCGTTTCCTGGTGCTGGAAGAGAATGGCACGGCGGCGGGTTTTGCCTGCCTGCGTCGTTTTGGTCATGGCTATGCTATCGGCCCGGTGATCGCACGCACGCTGTCGAATGCGAAATTACTGGTCAGCCAGCTGTTAAGCGGTGTCAGTGGGGAGTTTGTGCGTATTGATACCGACCGTTCAGCGGGGCTGGGCCCGTGGCTGAATGACGTGGGGATGGTGGAAGTGGATGCACCGACCACCATGTACAAAGGCGTGCCGTGGCAGCCAGAAGCGGGCGGGATGCAGGCGTATGGGCTGATGAGCCAGGCGCTGGCCTGATGAACATTGTCTATAAGTCAGAACCCGAACGCGGGAATAAATGGGCCGCCCTGGTAGCAAAACTCGCCCCCGCCGCGAGCTTCCGCCTGTGGCCGGATATCGGTAACCCGGAAGACGTTGAATACCTGGTCGCCTGGGTGCCGCCGGACAATATTATGCAGCAGTTTCCGAATCTGAAAGTGCTGTTTTCCGTGGGAGCAGGGGCCGATCAGTTCGACTATGCCAGCCTGCCGCCTGGGCTGCCGGTGGTGCGGATGATTGAACCCGGCCTCACCAGCGGGATGGTGGAATACGTGACTTTTGCCGTGCTGGGCCTGCATCGTGATATGCCGCGCTACCTGCAACAGCAGCGCGATGGCCTCTGGCAGGTGCACAGTGTGCATACCGCAGCCAGCCGGCGTATTGGCGTGATGGGCCTGGGCACGCTGGGCGAGGCGGTACTGAAGCCGCTGGTGGCGATGGGCTTTGACTGTGGTGGCTGGAGCCGTACGCCTCGCGATCTGCCGGGTGTACGCTGCTGGGCCGGTAACGAACAGTTGACTGAATTCCTGGCGCGCACGGACATTCTGATCTGCCTGCTGCCGCTGACGGCCAGCACGGAAGGGATGCTGAATGCCGATCTGTTCAGCCAACTGCCCGCTGGTGCCGCGCTGGTGCAGGTGGGGCGCGGTGCGCAGCTTAATCACGAGGATTTAGTCAGTGCGCTCGACAGCCAGCAGATGAGTGCCGCCGTGGTGGATGTCACCGCGCCGGAGCCGCTGCCCGCCGGGCATGCCTTCTGGCAGCATCCGGCGATCTGGCTGACGCCCCATATTGCCAGCCAGACGCAGCCAGAAAGTGCAGTGAAGGCACTGCTGGAGAATATTCGCCGCTATGAACGCGGAGAATCCATGATCGGCGTGGTCGATCGCGACAAAGGATATTGATATGGATAGGGCGCATTTAGTCGCACTGCGGCGAGATCTGCATCAGCATCCCGAACTGGGTTATCACGAGCACCGTACCAGCGGCCTGGTGGCTGACTTTCTCACTGCGTTGGGATTGGAAGTCCATCGCGGTATCGGGAAAACCGGCGTGGTGGGGGTGCTGAAACGCGGCACCAGCACGCGGGCAATCGGTCTGCGTGCTGACATGGATGCGCTGCCGATGGAAGATAACGGAAGCCAGCCGTGGAAAAGCCAGCAGCCCGGCAGATGCCATGCCTGTGGCCATGACGGACATACCGTGATGCTGCTGGGGGCCGCCGAACAGCTGGCTGCCGACCCGGATTTTGACGGGACGGTGAATTTTATCTTCCAGCCTGCGGAAGAGGGGCTGGCCGGGGCGCAGGCGATGATCGACGACGGCCTGTTTACCCGCTTCCCCTGTGATGCAGTTTACGCCATTCACAACTGGCCACAGCTCCCGCTGGGCACCGTGCAGACGCGGCCGGGGCCGATTATGGCGGCGGGCGATGCGTTCAGCATCACGGTCGAAGGTGGCGGCGGCCATGCCGCACAGCCACAGCTGACGCCGGATACCCTGCTGGCGACCAGTGAGCTGGTGGTGGCGCTGCACACTATCATCAGCCGCGATCTTGACCCCTGCGATCCGGCGGTGTTGACGGTGACGCGTATTAACGGCGGCTTCTCACACAATATGATCCCGGCACAGGCAACCCTGACCGGTACTGTACGCACCTTCGACAGCGCGGTGCAGGACCGCATTGAACAGCGAATGCGTGAACTGGCGCAGCATGTGACGGCAGCGCACGGGCTGACGGCCAGCGTAACCTATGACCGTTACTATCCGGCCACCCTCAATAGCGAATATGAAGCCGGTGTTGCACTGAATGCCGCACGCCGTGCCGGGCTTGAGCACGGCACCGCACCGAAACCGGCGATGACCTCGGAAGATTTCTCCTTCATGTTGCAGGCAAAACCGGGCGCTTATGTCTGGCTGGGCTCTGCGGAAAGCCGCCCGCTGCATCACTCTGAATACGACTTTAACGATGCGCTGATCCCGTACGGCATCCGCTGGTTTTGTGCGGTGGTGCAGGAAACGCTGGCGGTAAAAATTTAATCCAACGTTTAGGACGAATTACGAAAGTTAATGCTGCCGCCGCCCGTTGAACGGCAGCTTTCCCTTACGGCTTATTGCGATACTTGACCCATGCCCGCTGAGGGCAACTATTCATCTTCACGTCAATGAGGCAAATAAATGCACAATTTACTGGCTGAACAGCAGACATTCTCTGATAACGCCCTGTTTCTGGACGCTCGTGCAGAAAATGTTCCCCGTGGCGTAGTGACCGCACACCCGATCGTTATTGCCAAAGGCAAAGGTTCTGAAGTCTGGGATGTGGAAGGGAATCGTTATTTAGATTTTGTCGGCGGGATTGGCGTATTAAACGTTGGCCACAGTCATCCGGCGGTGATCAATGCCGTTACCGAGCAGCTGCAGCTGGTGACCCACGCCTGTTTCCAGGTGGCGGCCTACCCGGGCTATATCGAGCTGGCAAAACGCCTGAATAAGCTGGTTGGCGCGGGCGAAGAATTTAAAAGTGTCTTTTTCACCAGCGGCGCGGAAGCCGTAGAAAATGCGGTGAAAATTGCGCGTGCACATACTAACCGTTCCGGCATTATTGCTTTCGATGGTGCGTTCCACGGACGTACCTTATTAGGTGTGACCTTAACCGGCATGAGCCAGCCTTATAAGCAGAACTTCGGCCCGTTCCCGGGGGATATTTACCGTGTGCCCTTCCCGAATGCGTTCCACGATATTTCTGAAGAAGATTGCTTAAAAGCGCTGGATACCCTGTTTGCGGTGCAGATCCTGCCTGAGCGTGTGGCGGCGATCATTATCGAGCCGGTGCAGGGCGATGGTGGCTTCCTGACGGCGTCTCCGGCGTTTATGCAGGCACTGCGCGACATCACTGAACGTCACGGCATTCTGCTGATCTGCGATGAAGTGCAGACCGGCTTTGGCCGTACCGGCAAGATGTTTGGCTTCCAGCACACCGGCATTGTGCCGGACCTGGTCACCGTGGCGAAAAGCCTCGGCGGCGGCCTGCCGATATCTGGCGTGGTGGGTAAAGCGGCCATTATGGATGCACCAACCCCGGGCGGGCTGGGCGGCACCTATGGCGGTAACGCGCTGGGCTGCGCGGCTGCGCTGGCGGTGCTCGATCTGTTTGAGCAGGGTAATCTGCTGGAGCGTTCTAACCAGCTCGGTGTGCAGTTGAATGCACGTCTGCAACAGCTGGCCGACAAATACGCCTGTATTGGTGAAGTGCGCGGCATTGGTTTTATGCAGGCGGTGGAGATTATCGACTTCGAAACCCAACAGCCGGATGCGGCATTGACGCAGAAAATCCTCGATTGCGCCTGCCAGGAAGGATTGTTACTGATTAAATGTGGTCTGCATCGCAATACCGTGCGTTTCCTGGCACCGCTGGTCACCAGTGATTCCCAGCTGGAAGAGGCGCTGCATATTTTTGATATCGCACTGGCGCGTGCAACGGGGCGTTTAGGCTAATCATAAAGATGCTTCCTCATTGATATTATTGCAGTTATTGATGATAACGCTCGAAGGGTATAGCGCGGTAAAACACTGGCGTAAGTTGTTGAAAGCGTGTTATACCATTTGAGTGATGTAAAACAATGAAGGGGTTCTATGAACGGCTTAATGAAACTGGACCGTATCGATATTAATATTCTGGTGCAGCTACAGAAAGATGGCCGTATCAGCAATGTGAACCTTGCCGATGCCGTTGGGCTTTCGCCCAGCCCCTGCCTGCAACGCGTAAAGCGCCTTGAAACCGCGGGTTTTATTACCGGTTATGAGGCCCACATCAATCTGACGAAAATCACCGACTCGGTCACTGTTTTCACTGAAGTGACGCTTTCCGGCCATCGCCGCGAAGATTTTATGAAGTTTGAGAACGCCATCCGCGAGGTGGATGAACTGATGGAATGCCACCTGATTACCGGTGGTTATGACTATCTGCTGCGCTTTATTACCCGCAGTATTGAGCATTATCAGGAAGTGATTGAGGGACTGCTGGATGCCAAAGTGGGCATCGACAAATACTTCAGTTATATCGTGATTAAATCGCCGATTATGAAAAGCAGTGTGCCTCTGCGCTCGCTGATTACGCGCCATACCCAGGTTGAGTTTTAACCGCGGGGCGGGCATGCCCGCCCCCTACAGCGACTTACTCCCATAGGGGCATCGCATGCCCATCCGCCTTAAGCGACTCACTCCCACAGGGGCGAGCATGTCCGTCTCCTACAGCGACTGACACCCACAGTGACATCGCATGCCCGCCTCCTACAGCGACTTACTCCCGTAGGGGCGTGGCATGCCGCGCCCGGGATGGCTGAACTCCCCCGGCAGAATATTTCCCCACTTCCCACCAATTCCCCACAAAACGCCGTCTTACCCGCTATGAACCAAAAAACTCCTGCCGCTAAAGGCCTTACACTCTTTTTATCCGCTAAAAAAAGAGTCAGGAATCCTTATGCTGAAGCCGCTTGTGCCCGCCATTGCCGAATGGCAGCGCGATGACTATCTGTTAAGCAGTGACCCGCAAAAACTCGATATTGACTGGGTTCATCGTCAGATCGCCGAAAAGAGTTACTGGGCGCAGGGGCAGACGCGGGAGATGACCGAACGCTCTCTCGCGGCTTCCCTGACATTCGGTATTTATCATCATCAGCAGCAGGTGGGCTTTGGGAGGCTGATCACCGACTACAGCCGCTTTGCTTACCTCAGTGATGTGATGATTGATGATGCGCATCGCGGCAAAGGCCTCGGCGGCTGGTTTGCCGCGACCATCCTGACCCACCCGGAATTACACACGATAAAACGCTGGATGCTGGCCACCGACGATGCCCACGAGGTCTATCGCCGTGCAGGATGGCAGCCGGTAGAAAAGCCACAACGATTGATGGAATTTGTTCCCACCCCACCAGAGGAAAACACCCCATGAGTTACCGCGTTGGCGTCGATATTGGCGGATCGTTTACGGATTTTGCGCTGCTGGACGAGCGTGATAATAGCATCCGTACCCTGAAAGTGCTGTCCCGCCCTGACAGTCCGGGCAGCGAAATCACGACCGGGCTGGCGGCGTTTACGCAGCGCGACGGCATTGATCCGACAGAGATTACCTATTTTACTCACGGCACCACCGTTGGCGTGAACGCGGTGATCCAGCGTAAAGGGGTCAGGCTGGCGCTGTTTGCCACGGAGGGGTTCTGCGATGTTCTGGAACTGGCCCGGCTTAAAATTCCCCATATTCACGATCTGTTCTCGCGCCGGCCGACGCCGTTAATCTCCCGTGACCGGGTCTTTGCGATTACCGAACGTACTGACCGTGATGGCAAAGTGCTACAGCCTGTCGACCGCCAGAGCGTGGTCAATGCGGTTGACGCTGCCCGCGCCGCAGGCTGTGAGGGTATCGTGGTTTCGCTGCTGCACAGCTATCGCAACGGCAGCAATGAAGCATTGGTGCGTGAGATGGTTGCCGAACTGGCTCCCGAACTGCTGACTTCCTGTTCGGCAGAGATCTGGCCGATTATCCGCGAATATGAACGCACCATTACTGCCGTGATTAATGCCTATGTGCAGCCGAAAGTGATCCACTATCTGGACTCTTTCGAGCGGGCGTTAAAGGAGATGGGGGTACCGGTGCCGCCGCGTATTACCAAATCCAACGGTGGGGTAATGGGGCTGGCGCAGGCCAAAGCCGAATGCGTACAGATGGTGCTGTCCGGCACTGCCTCCGGGGTGATGGGGGCCAGCTATATTGCGGAAAGCTGCGGCTTCGACCGACTGTTGAGCCTGGATATCGGCGGTACCAGCGCCGATGTGGCGGTGATTATCAATGGCCGCCCGGAATACGGCAGCGGTGAAATTATCGGGGACTTCCCCATTTATATTCCCTCTGTTTCTGTCACCTCGGTCGGTCAGGGCGGGGGGTCTATCGCCTGGATTGACAGCCTCGGCGTGTTGCAGGTTGGCCCGGACAGTGCCGGTTCCCTGCCTGGCCCGGTGTGCTTCCGTCGTGGCGGCACTGAAGCCACCGCCACGGATGCCTTTGCTGCCTGTGGCCTGATTGGTCACGGCGATCTGGGTTATAACGCGGTGCAGGTGGATGTGGCCGGGGCGCGTGCAGCGGTCGGTAAACTGGCAGAACCGCTGGGGATTAGCATTGAAGAGACGGCAGAAAATATTATCGCGCTGGCCATCTCCAGTATGTACAGCGACACCAGCGGACTGATCTCACGCTTTGGCCTCGACCCGCGCGAGTTCTATTTCCTCGCCTTCGGCGGTGCCGGGCCGATGATGGGCTGCTTCCTGGCGCGTGAGCTGAAACTAAAAGGGGTGGTGGTACCGCCGACGCCGGGCGTATTGTCTGCGCTCGGTGGGCTGGTCGCCGACATCAAGAACGACTTTATCCGCACGCTGTACTGCGATCTGACGGTGGCGGTCAGCGACCGCCTGCAACAGCATGCGCAGCAGTTGCGCACCGAAGCCGAAGGCTGGCTGGCGCGTGAATATGGTGCAGATTTGCCATACGAACTCAGCTTCTCGGCCGATATGCGTTATCGCGGCCAGTCTTTTGAGATCGATGTGGTGCTGCAACCGTCATGGTTGCTGGAGGGCGATCTGGCGGCAATCCGCAGTGCCTTCGATGCGTATCACACCCGGTTGTTTGGTCATCATGATGCAGAGGCCGCCGTGCAACTGATCAACCTGCGGCTGGTGCTGTCATCGCCCACCCCGAAACCGCGCCTGACAACGCTGGCGGCGGCTGAGGGGCCGGTGCCGGTTGTGCGCCAGGTTGAAGCCTGGATTGACGGACGCTGGTGGCAGGTGGATGTGGTGTCACGCGGTGCGCTGTTCGCCGGGCACCAGCTCACCGGCCCGGTGATCATTGCACAGGATGACTGCACCACCTGTGTTCCCCCGCAAATGCAGGTCGATGTTGACCTCTATGGCAACCTGATTATTACCCCGCAAACCGGAGCACATCATGGCAATTGATGGTCGTAACCTGCAAATTCTCGCCAACTACTGCGCGGCGGCGGCCGATGCGATGGCGTTTACCCTGATGCGCACCGCGCACTCGACGTTTGTTAAAGAGACGGAAGATTTCTCCTGTCAGATTGTCAGCCGTGACGGCCTGGCATTTGCCTCGCCGCGCAGCTTTGGCGCCCCCTGGTACAGCGGTATTGATTATGGCCCGGTGCTGGAGCTGATTGATGGCTACCAGGAAGGGGATATCTGCATCACCAATGATTCCTACGCGGGCAATGTCGCCACGCATTCTCCTGATATTCATATCTGGAAACCGGTATTCCACGAAGGAGAAATTACCTGTTTTGTGGTGGGGCATATTCACAACACTGATGTGGGCGGTGCGGTACCGGCTTCCCTGTCACGTTCGCTGACGGAAATCGTGCAGGAAGGCATCCGCATCCCACCGCTGAAAATCATCAGCGGTGGCGTGCTGAACCATGAAGTGGCACGCATTATGCGGCTTAACGTGCGTGCGCCGGATCAGAACTGGGGCGACTTTAATGCCCAGATCGCGTCCGTGAATATTGGTGAACGTAAGGTACAGGAGATTATCGCCCGCTTTGGTATTGATGATTTCCTCAGCGGGATTGACGGTATTCTTGATTATGCCGAACAACAGGCACGCGGCATTATCAGCACCATTCCGGACGGTGACTACTTCTATGCCGATTACGCGGATGAAGATGGCGAAGGCGGCTATCCGTGCCGCATTGCCGTGACACTGCGTGTTAAAGGCGACAGCCTGGAGCTGGATTATACCGGCAGCGATCCGCAATTGATGTCATCGCTGAATATGCCAACCGGCGGGCGCGAACGTCACCCGCTGGCTCTGGTTGGCGTGACCTATGTCCTCTCGACGCTGGATCGTTCGCTACTGCTCAATGCCGGTACGCTGCGGCCAACGCGGGCAATCCTGCCGCCGGGCACTATCATGAACTGTGAAGCCCCGGCCGCTGTCGGCATGCGCTCTCTGACCTGCGCCATGTCTCAGATTGCCACCGTCGGTGCTTTCTCGCTGGCGATGCCGGAGCGCCTGCCGGCGAACTCACCGGGCGGTAACTCGATTATCAATATTCGTACCGTGGATGGGCTGAATCGCAGTGTGGTGGCCTCGCTCGGCCCGGTCGGCGGCGGTGCGGGCGGTACACCGAAACATGATGGCCCGGACGGTTCCGGTGGTCTGTCAGCCTTCCTGAAAAACACACCGATTGAGATCAATGAAGCCGAGGTCCCGGTGCGTTTTCTGCGTTATGGTCTGGCGGCGGACAGCGCAGGTGCCGGAGAGTATCGCGGTGGGCTGGCGACGGAAATGGCCTTTGAGGTATTTGCACCTAATACCACTATTACGGCGCGTAACCGTAACCGTTCCGTCTTCTCTTCTGCGGGGGCGGCCGGTGGGCGGGCCGGAAGTACCTCATGGTTCCGTACTGAACATGCGGATGGCCGGGTGACGGAACACGGAAATACCGATGTGATCCACTGTGGTCCTGGCGATGTGGTGGCCATCAAAGGCCCGGGCGCGGGAGGCTACGGACTGGCGAAACACCGCCGGGTGCAGGCTGTTCTGCAGGATGTGCAGTGTGGTTTCCTGACGGAGCAGGCGGCGCGTGAGCAGTACGGTGTGGCGTTGCAGTGCGGTGAGATCGACGAGATCGGTACAGCCCGTCTGCGTGCCGCTATGCCGGAGGGGAACGGCGAACACTTTGATGTGGGCGAAGCCCGGCGCACCTTTGAAGCGGTCTGGACCCCGGAACGTTATCAACTGCTGACCGCATTTCTGGCGCAGCAACCGGTCGTGTGGCGTCACTTCCTTAAGCACCAGGTTTTTGCGGCGGTGAAAGCGGGTGAGGGCAATGAGCTGACGCTGGATGAACAGATGTCGCAGTTGTTTGCGGAGCTTAAGCTGCGGTTCCCGGCGCTGGGCGCGGTGTAATGATTTCCCCCCACAAATTCTGCGAGACGTCCCGAATAACGGGATTTGTGTGGGGATTGTTTTGTATTTTAAATATTTTTAATTTTTTCCTGCAGTCATAGTATCCGGGATGATGATTTCGCTGGCCAATATCGTCCCGGAACCTTCTGGTCCGGGATAATATTACTTCACCAGCGCCAGCGAGAACCCATCCCAGCCTTTGGCACCCACGGTCTGAATGGCGGTGGCATCCAGACGCGGGTCGCTGCCCATTTGCGAAAGAAAATCACGCACCCCCTGGATGTTCCAGTCGCTGGTATCCCCATCGGCAACCCGTCCGTTACGCACGACGTTATCACCAATAATCAGGGTGCCTGAACGTGAGTACTGTATTGCCCACTCCAGATAGGCCGGATTATTGCGTTTGTCGGCATCAATAAAGATCATATCAAAAGGCGCTGCGTCAGCCAGTGTGGGCAGGGTATCCAGTGCGGCACCCACGCGGATCGTGACCTTGCTCTCCAGCCCGGCACGTCGAATATTCTGCGCGGCAATCTCTGCGTGATGCGCTTCATACTCCAGGGTAATCACTTTTCCGTCTTCCGGCAGCGCCCGCGCCAGCCACAGTGTGCTGTAGCCGCCCAGCGTTCCGATTTCCAGAATGCGTTTTGCGCCGACCATTTTCGCCAACAGATTAAGCAGTTTTCCCTGATTCGGGGCCACATCAATGGCAGGTAACCCGGCGGCCTGGTTGTTTTCCAGCGCGGCCAGCAGTGCCGCATCCTGTGGCACCAGTTGTTCCACCAGATATTGGTCGACCTGTGTCCAGCGTGGCTGATTCATGGGATTTCCTTTCACATAATTGACGGGATCATTGTCGCTGGGGCAGCCTGGAAGGTGTCGGCCTGAAGGGAACGGGGCGACTTTTTCTGGCCGCCCCGTGCAGGGATTACTCTTCGTCAGCAAAATACCAGTAGCCGCTGTTGACCAGCGCGGCCAGCTGGGCGAGGAAGGACGGGTCGTCCAGCGCATCGCCGAACTGATCCTGCCCCAGCGTTAAATCGTTCGCCAGTGCGGTCAGGGCTGCACGGTGCGGCGATTCCACCTGCTCACCGTTAATAAATACGGCCTGACCAATCGAGACCACGCGCAGGCCGCCAAGGCGTGACAGCCTGTCACCCTGTTGCAGCGCATCGTAGATCTCATCCGGTTGATAAGGCGGTTCCGGCGGGGCGACATCCAGTTCGTGGCGCGACTGCGAAACAAACTCACCGAACCACTGGTTAAAGTGCTCAGGCTGGTTGATGACGTCCATCATCATGGCGCGAATACCATCGAGTTCGTCAGGCAGGATCTCTGCATTATGTTCGCGTGGCTGCACATCCGGATCGCTGAAGCGACGGCTGCCCAGCTCACGTGCCAGCACGTAATCAGCAAAGCCGCTGATCAGTTCACGTCCGCTTGGCGCACGGAAACCGACTGAATAGTTAATCGCGTTTTCCAGTGAGTAGCCTTCGTGCGGGAATCCTGGCGGGATGTAGAGAATATCGCCCGGCTCCATCTCTTCATCGATAATCGCGTCAAAGGGTTCAACCTGGAGCAGGTCCGGGTGCGGACAGTGCTGTTTCAGCTCTGTTTTTTCACCCACACGCCAGCGACGACGGCCGGTTCCCTGAATGATAAACACATCATACTGGTCGAAGTGAGGGCCAACGCCACCTCCCGGCACCGAGAAGGAGATCATTAGATCGTCAACGCGCCAGTCGGGGATCATCCGGAAGGGATGCATCAGGGCGGCAGAAGGTTCATGCCAGTGGTCAACGGCCTGTACCAGCAGTGACCAGTTATTTTCGCCAAGATGATCAAAGCTCTCAAACGGGCCATGGCTGACTTCCCATTTACCCTCCTGGTGACTCACCAGACGGCTGTCGACTTCATTCTCCATCGCCAGACCCGCCAGTTCGTCGGGTGAAATAGGGTCTACGAAGTTTTTGAAACCGCGCTTGAGGACTACCGGGCGTTTCTGCCAGTAGCGCTGAATAAAATCGGGCCAGTTGAGATCGAGCTGATAATCCATGATGGTTTCCTGAAACGCGTAAGTGGAAAGATTATAACAGCGCACGGCCACTGTGTAATGTCATGGCCGGGGGGAAAATTACTCGTGCTTGTGCAGCATTTCCTGGCGCTGGAATTCGACTTCCATACGTGCGCCGCCAAGCTCGCTGGTGCTGGCACGAATATCCCCCGCGTACTGTTCGAGGATATCGCGTGCCAGTGACAGGCCTAGCCCCTGGCCGGGGCGCAGTGTATCGGCACGCTGACCGCGAATAAACACCAGGTCACGCTTGTTCTCCGGAATGCCAGGACCGTCATCCTCAACGATAAGCAGCAGTGTTTTTTCCGTCTGTTGCACGCTGACCTCAACGAACTCCAGGCAGTATTTGCAGGCGTTATCCAGTACGTTGCCCATCACTTCCATAAAATCGTTCTGCTCACCGACGAAAATCACCTCCGGTGAAATATCCAGCGTCAGAACAACGCCTTTTCGCTGATAGACTTTATTCAGTGCCGAGCACAGCCCGTCGAGCAGGGCCGGCACCGAATGCACATCGCGCTTCAGTGCATGGTGATCGGCCTGCATGCTGGCGCGATGCAGGTAATAGCCAATCTGCTGGGAGATACGGCTGATCTGCTCCAGCATGATCGGTTCGGCCTGTTCGATGGAGAGATTGCGTTCACCGCGCAGCGAACGCAGCGTAGTTTGCAGCACCGCCAGCGGGGTTTTCAGGCTGTGCGTCAGATCGCTCAGCGTTGTGCGGTAACGGGTGTAGCGCTGGCGTTCGTTATCCAGCAGCAGGTTCAGATTTCGCACCAGCCCTTTTAGCTCCTGGGGCGGGGCGGGATCAAGCGTGTCGCGATTGCCACCTTCCAGCTCACGGACCTGGGCCGCCAGTGCGCCAATCGGACGCAGACTCCAGTGGGCTGCCAGCCACAGCAACGGGATAATCAGCAGCAGATTGGCCAGCAAGACATAGCTGAACCACGACCACACCACGTCAGAGTGTTGTAGCTCTTGCGGAATGGAGTCGACCACTACAATGGTCAGCGCCGGCAGGTTGGGCGTGGCATCATAACGGTTCACCGCCACCGAGTGGGTGAAGGTATCGTTGCCATCATCGTCATAGGCGCTGAGTTTACTTTGTGCATCCCGATCGTTGCCCAGCACTTCGCGGCTGGTGTGATTATTGGTGTCGATCTCATAAAAATCCGACTTATTCAGCCATTCGCGGCGGATCTTGCTGCGAATATCGGGGACGTCGCGCTGTTGCCACAGCAGTTTGCCGTTATTGTCGTAAATAAACACCAGCGCAGGAAAATTGAGCGTCATGCGCTCAGGCTGCACGATAGTCAGCTTATTGTCCTGCCACTGGGAGAGAGTGAAAAACAGATTACTTTCGCTGCGCAGCACGCGGTAGGTGTTTTTATCGAAGCTCACCACATAACCGATGACCGCCACCATGCCGTAGGAGAGCGACATGGTTAACACGACCGCTGCGGTAGCGAGTAAGAAACGGACCCGCAGCGAAAGCGGTTTTTTGCGGCGCCAGTTAAACATGCTCAGAGATCGAAGCGGTAGCCCTGACCGCGCACCGTAGTGATGACGTCCTGAGCGTGCTCTGCCAGGATTTTTTTGCGTAAGCGGCCCATCAGCACATCAATCGTGTGACTCTCGCGCAGTTCGGCATCGGGGTAGAGTTGCAGCATCAGCGAGTCTTTGCTGACCACTTTGCCTGCATTGCGTATCAGCGTTTCAATAATGGTGTACTCGAAGGCGGTCAGTTTGATCTGCTGCTCATTGATCGTCAGCTCACGGCGTGAGAGATCCACCTGAAAAGGGTGCAGGGTGATAATTTGCGAGGCTAACCCGCTGTTGCGGCGCATCAACGCCTGCATCCGGGCCACGACCTCTTCAATATGAAAGGGCTTGGTCACGTAATCATCGGCACCGGCTTCCAGTGCTTCAACTTTAGCCTGCCAGCCGTCACGCGCGGTGAGGACCAGAATCGGCTGACGGACTTCCTGGCTGCGCCAGCGGCGGATCAGCGCCATGCCGTCTTCATCCGGCAGCCCGAGATCGACCAGGGTAATATCCGGTGTGTGTTCATTGAGGAAATAGTCGGCTTCTTTCGCGTCTTCGGCGGCATCAACCTGGTGGCCCATCTCACGCAACTGCACCGCCAGATGATGACGCAGCAGCGGATTATCTTCCACAACTAACACTCGCATAACCGAATCCTTAATAAGATCAAATAACCAGAATTAACAACATAGCCCCAGGAGACCTGAAGGTGCAATAGCCCGAACGGTGGGTCGCTTTTTTTGGGGGCACAACAGGCGTTAAGTATAGGGGAGATCAGATAAACAAGAGGTTAACACGGGCCGACTGAGCCGGCCCGGTGGGGCGAGATTATTTCAGGTCGTCAACCATCTGGATGGCGCGGCCGATATAGTTGGCCGGGGTCATCTGCTTCAGGCGAGTTTTCTCGTCTTCCGGCAGATCCAGTCCGTCGATGAAGGTTTTCATGCCTTCAGCGTCAACACGTTTACCGCGCGTCAGTTCTTTCAACTTCTCGTAAGGTTTTTCGATGCCGTAACGGCGCATGACTGTCTGGATCGGTTCAGCCAGCACTTCCCAGTTGTGATCCAGCTCGTCCAGCAGACGCGCGCGGTTCACTTCCAGTTTGGAGATGCCTTTCAGCGTTGCCTGATAAGCGATCAGTGCATAACCCACGCCCACGCCGAGGTTACGCAGTACCGTGGAGTCGGTCAGGTCGCGCTGCCAGCGTGATACCGGCAGTTTGCTGGCCAGGTGCTGCATCATGGCGTTAGCCAGGCCCAGGTTGCCTTCGGAGTTTTCGAAGTCAATCGGGTTCACCTTGTGCGGCATGGTGGAAGAACCGATTTCACCCGCAATGGTTTTCTGCTTGAAGTGGTTCAGTGCGATGTAACCCCAGACATCACGATCGAAGTCGATCAGAATGGTGTTAAAGCGCGCCATGCAGTCAAACAGCTCGGCAATGTAGTCGTGCGGCTCGATCTGCGTGGTGTACGGATTCCATGTCACGCCCAATGACGTCACGAAGGTTTCACTGAATTCATGCCAGTCCACTTCCGGGTACGCCGCGATGTGGGCGTTGTAGTTGCCCACGGCACCGTTGATTTTACCCAGGATTTCAATGCGTTCTAACTGGCGCAACTGACGCTCAAAGCGATAGGCAACGTTCGCCATCTCTTTACCCAGCGTTGACGGCGTTGCAGGCTGGCCGTGGGTGCGCGACAGCAATGGGATATCACGGTACTGCACCGCCAGGTCCTTCACGGCGACGATGATTTTGTTCCAGTAAGGCACAATCACCTCACGGCGTGCGGTTTCCAGCATCAGCGCGTGTGACAGGTTATTGATATCTTCTGAAGTACAGGCGAAGTGAATAAATTCAGATACCGCGTGCAGGGCAGGGACGGATTCCACTTTCTCTTTCAGAAAGTATTCCACTGCTTTCACATCGTGATTGGTGGTGCGCTCAATGGTTTTGATGCGCGCAGCGTCTTCTTCGCTGAAACTGCTGACAATATCATCAAGGTAAGCGTTTGCGTCGGCATCAAATGCAGGAACTTCCTTGATCGCAGCGCAGGTTGCCAGTTTCTGTAACCAGCGAACTTCAACCTCAACGCGGAATTTCAGCAGGCCATATTCGCTGAAAATACCACGCAGTGGGCTGACTTTGTCGCCATAACGGCCATCTACAGGTGAGACGGCGGTCAGAGAGGATAATTCCATTGTTGCTGCTCCAGGATCGGTTAAAAAATCAGGTTGGGGTCCCGTTAAGGCGGGCCAGAATCGCTTTTGCCTCATTGACTAAGCGGTTACGGGAAAACATCAGCTGCAGACGGCCACCGCCGACCTGCTGCCACAACACCGCTGCACGGATACCCGCCAGCAATGTTGCACGAACTTTGCTCTGTACCTGACTATTCTGCAGGACAGCCGGTGAACCGGTGACCTGGATGCGCGGGCCGAGCGGGCTGATTACATCGACATAAATCCCTGCCATCGCGCTTAACAGGGTATCGGATTCCAGATCGTAGTGCGCCAGTTGGCGATCGAGCTGGGCAATACGGCTGGACAACTCATTCAGTGCCGTTTTGCTGGCGTTCAGTTTACGCTCCAGCACCATCATACTCAGCGTGTAACGCGTCAGTTCGGCGCCCAGACCCTGGCGGCTGTTGCTGTTCAGCACGGCCAGCAGGGTTTCCAGACCAAACTGCAGGTTTGCTTCGTCGTTACCGAACACCGCCAGTGTGGATGACGGGTTCAGGTCCAGCAGGCTCTTCAGCGATGTTTTTAACGCATCGGGCGGGCACTGTCCCTGGTGCGCCAGTTGCTGCACCAGGTTAGCGGACTGGCAGACGCCAGCCAGTGCCAGAGTAATATCATAGTAATTCTTCGCCACGGTAACTCCTGTATACGCCAGACTTCAGGCTGCTGGTACGTTGGCTGCTGTTCTGCGGCCCGACTGTTGATGTGTTAACCCGCTTATGCGTTAACCAGCGGCTGACGCTGCTCGATGATGCCGCCACCCAGGCAGACTTCATCGATATAGAAAACCGCCGACTGCCCAGGCGTCACGGCTGCCACCGGCTGGTCAAAACGTACTTCAATACGTTCAGCATCCAGCGGGGTGACAGTGCAGGGGATATCTTCCTGACGATAACGGGTTTTCACCATGCAGCGCAGCGGTGCGGTCAGCGTTTCGCGATCCACCCAGTGCAACTGCTGAGCAATCAGGCCCGTGGACATCAGACGCGGATGGTCATGGCCCTGAGCAACCACCAGCACATTGTTCGCCACGTCCTTATCGACTACGTACCATGGCTCTTCGTTACCGTCTTTGGTACCGCCGATGCCCAGCCCTTTGCGCTGGCCCAGCGTGTGGTACATCAGACCCTGATGCTGCCCCACGGTGTCGCCGTCAACGGAGACAATCGGCCCCGGCTGAGCGGGCAGATAACGACCCAGGAACTCGGTAAATTTGCGCTCACCGATAAAGCAGATGCCGGTAGAGTCTTTTTTCTTCGCGGTGATCAAATCAAGCTGTTCAGCAATACGGCGGACTTCCGGTTTCTCTAATTCGCCCACCGGGAACAGGCTTTGTGCAATCTGTTCATGACCGAGGGTGTAGAGGAAGTAGCTCTGATCTTTATTGCCATCCAGACCGCGCAGCAGGCGGCTTTTACCGTCCACATCCTGGCGACGCACGTAGTGACCGGTGGCGATGTAGTCGGCCCCCAGATCTTCGGCGGCAAATTCCAGGAAGGCTTTAAATTTGATCTCTTTATTGCAGAGAATATCAGGATTGGGCGTACGGCCCGCTTTGTATTCCGCCAGGAAGTGTTCAAACACGTTGTCCCAGTATTCGGCGGCAAAATTGACCGTATGCAGATAGATACCGAGCTTGTCACAGACTGCCTGCGCATCGGCTAAATCTTCCGCTGCGGTGCAATACTCCTCACCATCATCCTCCTCCCAGTTTTTCATAAACAGGCCTTCAACCTGATAACCCTGTTGCTGGAGCAACCAGGCGGAAACGGAGGAGTCAACGCCGCCGGACATCCCGACGATCACTTTTTTCTGGCTGTTAGAACTGTTCAACATTGCTTGTCCGACTTTAAGGAGCCGTTAAAGGCGACTCTGATAAAATTGCGCGGCATTCTATCACGCGTCGGCGACCTGCGCACTCTCGCTAAACGGCCACTGGAAGGCACTGAGGATCTCCAGCGGATAGCGCGGGCCGGTCTGATAAATGTGCAGGCTTTCTGCGACCAGTGGTGAGCGCAGTTTTTTTGACGTCATGATCTCCTGCGGCGGCAGCCACCAGCAGCGATCAATATCGCGGTCCTGTGGGTAGGTGTCGATCGCTTCAGGCAGATCCAGGGCGAACAGGAAACGCAGGAACGGGGTGTTATCCGGGGCAATCCACTGGTGCAGACGTAAAAAGGCCTGGGGAATCGCATCAATGCCGGTCTCTTCCGACAGTTCACGCACCGCCGCCTGAAGCAGCGTTTCATCCGCTTCCAGATGGCCCGCAGGCTGGTTCCATGTTGTGCGTCCACGCACACGTTCTTCTACTACCAGAAACTGTCCTTCAGCCTGTACCACCGTGGCTACGGTGACGTGCGGTTTAAACATAATGTCCTCCATTCGGTTAAGACGCGCAGCGTGCCACGCGTTAAAAAGTCAGATTTCGTTGCTGATATCACGCCATTCGCCCGGCGCCAGGCCCTGTAACTGTAACGCACCCATGGAGAAACGGATCAGCCGCAGGGTGGGAAAGCCAATATGCGCCGTCATTCGGCGTACCTGACGGTTACGCCCTTCAAACAGGGTGATTTTCAGCCAGCAGGTCGGAATCGCTTTGCGCTCACGAATCGGAGGTTGACGATCCCACAACCAGTCGGGGGCGGCCACTTTTTCTACCCCGGCGGGCAGGGTGGGGCCATCTTTCAGATTTACGCCAGTGCGTAACGGTTGCAGGTCACTCTCCTGCGGATCGCCCTCGACCTGTACAAAATAGATTTTTCCGGTGCGTTTACCGGGCTGGGTCAGCGTGGCCTGGAGTGCGCCGTCATTGGTCAGCACCATCAGCCCTTCGCTGTCACGGTCAAGGCGCCCGGCAGCATAAATACCCGGCTGGGGAACATAATCTTTTAGCGTGCGGCGCCCGGCTTCATCGCTGAACTGGGGCAACACATCAAAGGGCTTATTAAACAGCACCACGCAACGTGGGCCTTTAACGGCTGGTTTGGCGGCGCGGCGCGGGCCGGAACGCCCAGGGTGATGATTCGTCAAGGAAGATTTTCGCATGGTCTTTGCACTGAGTAACAATGAGTGCATTATACCGCAATCCCGAGATGATTGGCGCGGAGTCAATATTCAAGTAGTATTGACGCGCATCTTACAAGTCATTAACAAAAAAAAGCGCTCGAAGGAGAGGTTAATGGAAAGCAAAGTAGTTGTTCCGGCGGAAGGTCAGAAAATCACCCTGGATCAGGGAAAACTCAACGTACCTAACAATCCAATCATCCCGTTCATCGAAGGTGATGGCATTGGCGTTGACGTGTCTCCAGTGATGATCAAAGTTGTTGATGCCGCTGTGCAGAAAGCTTACAACGGTGAGCGTAAAATTTCCTGGATGGAAATTTACACCGGTGAGAAATCGGTAGAGCTTTACGGCCAGGATGTCTGGTTACCAGAAGAAACCCTCGACCTGATTAAAGAATATCGCGTTGCCATCAAAGGCCCACTGACCACCCCGGTCGGCGGCGGTATTCGTTCCCTGAACGTTGCCCTGCGTCAGCAGCTTGATCTGTACATCTGCCTGCGTCCTGTCCGTTACTACACCGGCACACCAAGCCCGGTGAAACGCCCGGAAGACACCGATATGGTGATTTTCCGTGAGAACTCCGAAGATATCTATGCGGGTATCGAGTGGAAAGCGGGTACGCCGGAAGCAGATAAAGTCATCAAGTTCCTGCGTGATGAAATGGGCGTGAAGAAAATTCGCTTCCCTGAGCAGTGCGGTATCGGCGTTAAGCCATGTTCAGAAGCGGGCACCCAGCGTCTGGTGCGTGCAGCCATCGAATACGCAATCACTAACGACCGTGATTCTGTAACGCTGGTTCACAAAGGCAACATCATGAAATTCACCGAAGGCGCTTTCAAAGACTGGGGTTACCAGTTGGCGAAAGAAGAATTCGGCGGTGAGCTGATCGATGGTGGTCCGTGGATGACGGTGAAGAACCCGAACACCGGCAAAGAGATCGTCATTAAAGACGTGATCGCCGATGCCTTCCTGCAGCAGATCCTGCTGCGTCCGGCTGAGTATGACGTAATTGCCTGTATGAACCTGAACGGTGACTACATCTCTGACGCCCTGGCGGCGCAGGTGGGCGGTATCGGTATTGCTCCGGGTGCTAACATCGGTGACGAATGTGCACTGTTTGAAGCCACCCACGGTACTGCACCTAAGTATGCTGGCCAGGATAAAGTAAACCCAGGTTCTATCATCCTGTCTGCAGAAATGATGCTGCGTCATATGGAATGGTTCGAAGCCGCTGACCTGATTGTTAAAGGCATGGAAGGCGCAATTGCTGCCAAAACCGTGACCTATGACTTCGAGCGTCAGATGGAAGGCGCTAAACTGCTGAAAGCTTCAGAGTTTGGCGACGCGATGATCAAACACATGTAATCAGCCCTGCTGATGCTGTGCTGACGGGAACTTTAGGGTTCCCGTTTTTATTTTCAGTTTCGAATTATTTAGCGTGATATTCTTCACGTTTTTGCTTCAGAGAGGCAGATAGCCACGCCAGGAAATCAAGTAGCGTTGGGGTGTAATAATGGGTGTCACCAGCCAATCCGTTCGTCAACGTGTTTAAAGCCGATGCCGCAGACTCATTATCGGTATAAGTTTCCCGAAACAGATCGATGCTATTAATCAAATCATCAATATGTTGCATGCCATGCCTGGAGATGGTTTTAAAGGCAGTATCAACAATTTCCGGATAAGTATCTCCGTATTCGTCAGAGTCCTGCCCGAAGAAAACCACGAAAAAATCGCTAATCCATTTATGATCATTCATCAGTTACCCCGGCACAGGATAAGCAGTAAGGATATAGTAGGGTTTACCATAGTAAGTCTCCTTGAATAACACGACGACAAGTTTATTTTTCATGTTATTTAGCGCGATCTTCTTGCCGCTTTTGCTTCAGAGAGGCAGATAACCACGCAAGAAAATCAAGCAGTGTCGGGGTATAATAATGGGTGTCACCGGCTAAATATCGCGTCAGCTTGTTCAGAGCGACAGCGGCAGATTCATTGTCCGGATAAGTCTGGCAGAAATCATCAATATTACGGATCAGATTATCCAGATAGTTTTCACCATCTTCAATATAGATTTTGAAAGCAGAATCGACAATGTCGGGATAATTTTCGCCATATTCATCACTGTCTTGCCCGAAGAAAACGATGAAAAAGTTACTAATGTTGGTGAAGTTTTTCATATTTAAATTACCGGGAAATCCGTAGTGATGTAATAAGGCTTGTTGTTGAATTGTTTTTTCTTCATAACAACCTCAATTTTGGTGGCTTTAACTGCTTTGCTTATTGCCTGTTCGGCAATCTCCAGAGAAATGAAAGAGCTGGCAGCGTTTATTTCTCTGCCCCAGATACGCTCAGTGAGCACTGACTCATCAGCCATGACGGCAGCCAACTGGACCGGGGTCATTGCAATACTAAAACCGTTTTCCATAACGTTTCCTTGTTATCACATCATCCAGAACTGAGGGTAAAGGAGTGGGTGCAACGGGTAAATATTATCCAGTGCACTCGCGTCTTTTTCGTAAAAACACTCAATTTTGTATAGCATCGGCAAGTGATGACTTAATCGTGGATATCTTATATGTGATCGCTTTACGAGGATGAATGATTGTCAGGACATGGCACGGCTACGTGCCTCTCAAACACGTGGAAGGATTTAGCGCTCACTTGCAGAGAAAGCTGGGGTAGAGCATGCAAAAGGGACGCCGGGTAACAAAGGCGCAGCTGTCCGCCGTGAAACGCAGGGGGACTGGGAGCATTTGACGTGGTGGGAGTGTCTGGATGCCGTGAAGGCATTTGCCGGAGACATTCAGGAAGGTAACACGGTGACAGTGGCCCACATGGATGTGGGCCGTAGAGTATTATCTGGCGTTATACTCATCACGCTTTTGTTTTAGAGTGGACGAAAGCCACTCCAGAAATTCAAGAAGTGTTGGTGTGTAACATCTCGTATTGCCCGCAGACCCTCCGGTAAGTTCATTCAGGGCAACAGCAGCGGACTCATTGTCCGGGTAATTTTTACGAAAGTCATCAATGTTGGTGATTAGGTTATTGAGATAATTACCACCATCTTCCACATAAATCTTAAAAGCAGAATCTACAATCTCTGGATAACTTTCACCATATTCATCACTGTCCTGTCCAAAAAAAATGATGAAAAAGTTACTAATGCTGGTGAATTTTTTCATATTTAAAGTACCGGATAAGCTGTGGTGATGTAATAAGGTTTGTTGTTGAATCTTTTTTTCTTCATAACAACCTCAATTCTGGTGGCTTTAACTGCCTCAGTTGAATCATATTTAACAATGATCCCTACATTTTTCTTAACGTTATACTTAAAAATAAGGTGAGATTCATTATCAGTGCTATTACTCTTTGCCCATTGCCGAATTTCAGCCCGATTGGCTTTAACGGCTTTGCTTATGGCCTGTTCGGCAATATGCAGAGAAATGAAAGAGCTGGCAGCGTTTCCTTCTTTGAATGAACCTGACTGAATACCCCTCTTAACCTTTTCCAGTAATTCACGCTCAGATTTGCCCACATGCTTTCTCAAAGTATGCCCACCGCCCGAAAAACCTTTCACGGCCTCATGCCTCATCAAATTAACCTGTCCCATTCTGACCGATGCCACACGAGCCGTACCCGCTACTGAGAACGGGAGTATCACATCCACGGCGATACCGATCTGGTCAGCCGTAGACTTATCTGCGCCCAGCTCACTTGCGATACCCGCCGTAGCGCGAGCGGTCATTGAGGCCGTTGGTTTGCCGGAATACACCTGCCAGGCCGAAGCACTCATCCCATCCAGACTGTGCGCCCCCACAATAATGCATCCCGCTTTCGTCACTCCGGTAGGTTCCGGGACCAGGCAAAGGGCAGTGGCACCGGCCAGCTCCAGCACACTACCGAGAAACCCGATACTGCCCCAGATACGCTCAGTGAGCACTGACTCATCAGCCATGACGGCTGCCAACGGGACCGGGGTCATGGCAATACTAAAACCGTTTTCCATAACGTTTCCTTGTTATCACATCATCCAGAACTGAGGATAAAGGAGTAGGATTAACGGGTAAATATTATCCAGGGCACCTGCGTCTTTTTCGTAAAAACACTCAATTTTGCATAGCATCGGCAAGTGATGGCTTAATAGTGGATATCTTATGTGTGTGATCGCTTTAGGAGAATGGATCAATGATTGTCAGGACATGGCACGGCTGCGTGCCTCTCAAACACGCTGAAGGGTTTAGCGCTCATTTGCAGAAGACTGGGGTGGAGCATGCAACAGGGACGCCGGGTAACAAAGGCGCAGCTGTCCGACGCGAAACGCAGGGGGACTGGGAGCATTTCTTCCTGGCGACGTGGTGGGAGGATCTGAATGCCGTGAAGGCATTTGCCGGAGAGCATTATCAGATTGCCGTCACTTACCCGGATGATGAGGTGTTTGAACTGTTGTCTGACCCTTACGTTTTTCAGCATGAGGTTCAGTCGATCTCCACCTTGTGATGCCAGGCGAAGCGCTCAGAGCAAAACGGCATCCTGAGTGATTTGCCCCTGAACACCCCATACAGCGATCAATCAGGACGAATACTGTCACCGCGGCCCACGGATTTTTCACAGTCAGCTTTTAGTCTGCCGTATGCATCGGGTGCCAGCGGGGCGGTCATCATGGTGCGCCAGGTACGGCATTCAGGCGTTTCACTGCGCTGTTGCTTCGGCTGATGTGGTGAACAGGCGGTTGTAAGAGCCGCGATGGCTATCAGTAAGGTGGTTTTGTTGATCATGCTCTCTCCTTTTGTACGGCAGAATCTATCGCGGGGCGAAAAGGCAATGGCATCACTTCCCGCTCCGGTTCTGTAAGAATAGGTAAAAAATTAACATAAGCTCTGGTTAACCATTAGCGCGCTATGTTAGTTTTATCTTTCACGCGGATACAAGAGGAAAATGGTCATGACCTACTTCCAGTATGCAATGGAGCGGATTAAGCTGATTACCACCGAAGTGGAATGCCCTGATTGTCACCGACCTGGCCGACAGTCGATCACCATGCAATCAAAAGCCTCACCGATGAAATGCCCGCATTGCGAAACGAGATTCACCCTGCAGCAGTAACCGTTACCGATTTTGTCACAAACCGCCGGATGGGCGGTTTTTGCTTTTTCGCCGTCCCGTTTTGCCACATACACTATTGTCGGATCAGGTTCAGCGCCGCGCTCCGGGGTAACGTTCTTTCCTCGATAAAAATAGCGGCCTGTTACCCGGTTTAAAGGACAGCCACTGGGTTTGTGCCAGTGACGGTTTTCTTCAACGGCAAATGCTATGCTAATCGTGCTTATCTGCTGTTAAACGCCGACAGGCCCGGTTTAACGCATTCTTACATATCATTTTCGCAGGTCGCAATGTCATGAATAAGCTGCACCGGTTGTGCCTGGTTCTGGGCGATCAGCTATCGTTTGATCTGGCTTCATTACAGGGGCTGGATGCGGAGCGCGATACGGTTTTACTGGTTGAGGTCATGGAGGAGGCCAGCTATGTTCCTCATCATCCGCAAAAAATCATATTGATCTTCAGCGCCATGCGCCATTTTGCCCAGGCGTTACAGCAACGTGGCATCCGGGTTGAGTATGTCACTCTCGATGACCCGAAAAACAGCGGATCAATACCCGGGGAACTCAAGCGCTGGCAGTCGCTGGTGGCGCCGGACGAAGTGCATCTGACCGAGTGCGGGGACTGGCGACTGGAGGCGTCGATAAAGGCGTGTAGCTTCCCGATTCACTGGCATAGCGATACCCGATTTCTGTGCACGCGCAGTGAGTTCTCTTCCTGGGCTGCAGGTAAAAAACAGCTGCGCATGGAGTTTTTTTATCGTGAGATGCGTCGTAAGAGTGGGCTGTTGCTGAACGGCGACGGCAGTCCTGTCGGTGGGGCATGGAATTTTGATGCTGAAAACCGTAAAGCGCTGCCCAAAAACGTCACCGCACCGTACCCGGCACGTTTCAGTGCAGACGCCATTACCCGTGACGTCATGGCACTGGTGGGTGAACATTTTAGCCATCATTACGGTTCAGCCGCCTCTTTCGATTATCCGGTTACTCATGAAGATGCCTGCACTCTGTGGGATTATTTTCTCGATTACGGTCTTGCAGCCTTTGGCGACTATCAGGATGCGATGGCCAGCGATGAGCCTTTTTTGTTCCATGCTCGCATCAGTGCGGCACTCAATATCGGTCTGCTTGATATGCGCCAGTTATGTGCTGATGTGGCATCTGCCTATCAGGCAGGCCATGTTGCACTCAATGCTGCCGAAGGATTTATCCGTCAGTTGATTGGATGGCGTGAGTATGTACGCGGCGTCTATTGGCTGAAAATGCCCGAATACGCCAGCGGTAATCGGTTTGCTAATCAACGGGTGTTGCCTGAGTTCTACTGGACGGGTGAAACACAGATGAACTGCATGCGGCAAACTATCGGTCAAAGCCTGGAGCATGCCTATGCCCATCATATTCAGCGCCTGATGGTGACCGGCAATTTTGCGCTGCTCGCGGGTATTGCACCAGAGGAGGTATGTCAGTGGTATCTGGCGATCTATATGGATGCATTTGACTGGGTTGAACTCCCCAATACGCTGGGTATGGTGATGCATGCCGACGGGGGGTATCTGGGATCTAAACCTTACTGCGCCAGCGGACAGTATATTAATCGTATGTCTGATTACTGCCGTAGCTGTGCATATAAAGTCAGTGAAAGCACGACCGACAATGCCTGCCCGTTCAACGCCCTCTACTGGCATTTTTTGATGCGCCATAGCGATATTCTGCGGGATAATCCGCGTATGAACCTGACGTATAAAAACCTTGAGCGTATGACCGATGTCCGGCAGCAGGCGCTCTGGCAACACGGTGAAGAGCTTCTGGCCCGCCTGGATGCCGGAGAGGCGTTGTGAACAAAAAGAGTGAGCTCCCGGTTAAAATCTGTGCCGTCTGCGGGCGGCCTTTCAGCTGGCGCAAAAAATGGGCGAACTGCTGGGAAGAGGTGCGCTACTGCTCAGAACGTTGCAGGCAACAACGTGTGTCGCGGTGATGGTGAAGACGCATCGACAACTAAATTTCCCGCCACTTCAGGTGCTTTCCAGAATCTCATCGCAAGGCGCTTGATCGCAGCACAGATTCAGCGATACTGTATATAAATACAGTATTATTGAGATTCCCCTTATGCAGTTCATCCGCCCGACCGACAGTTATCACGCCCTGCACCTGCCTTTATTCCTTGAGCGCGTTCCGTGTGGCTTTCCCAGCCCGGCACAGGACTATGTTGAAGATCGCCTCGATCTCAACAAGTTTGCCATTAAGCACCCCAGCGCCACCTACTTTATCAAAGTCAGCGGGGACTCGATGCGTGGGGCAGGGATCGGTGACGGTGATCTGTTGATCGTCGATCGTTCACTGACCGCCGTGCATGGCGATATTGTGGTGGCGGCTGTGGCCGGAGAATTTACGGTCAAAGAGCTGCGTACCCGGCCCACACTGCAACTGGTTCCCCATAACAGCGAGTATTCCGCGATCGTCTTTTTGAGTGAGGAAGAGCTGGAGATTTTCGGCGTAGTGACCTTTACCCTTAAAGCACACAAATAACCATGTATGCGCTGGTGGATGTGAACAGCTTCTACACTTCCTGCGAAACGGTTTTCCGCCCGGACCTGCGCGGGCAGCCCGTGGTCGTGGTATCCAATAACGACGGGTGCGTGATCTCCCGCTCGGCGGAAGCCAAAGCGCTGGGGATCAAAATGGGTGCGCCTTATTTTAAGCTGAAACAAGAGCTGCAGCGCCAGCATGTGCATGTGTTCAGCTCTAACTACGCGCTCTATGCTGACCTCAGTGAGCGGGTGATGATGTTACTGACGGAGATGTCTCCGGGCATTGAAATTTACTCGATTGATGAAGCCTTTATTGATGTTACCGGGGTGGAAAATTGTATGCCGCTGGAAACCTTTGGGCACCAGATGCGCAGTCGCGTATTGAAAGAAACGGGGCTGACGGTGGGCGTGGGAATTGGGCCGACGAAAACGCTGGCAAAACTCGCCAATTATGCGGCGAAAAAGTGGCGCAGGGCTGGCGGCGTGGTTGACCTGTCGAATGTTGAGCGCCAGCGTAAGTTACTGGCGCTGGTGCCGGTAGAAGAGGTATGGGGGGTTGGTCGGCGGATCAGTAAAAAGCTCAATGGGATGGGCATAGAGAATGCGCTGCAACTGGCGGAATCGTCCCTGTGGGTGATCCGCAAAAATTTCAATGTGGTGCTGGAAAGAACCGCGCGTGAACTGCGCGGTGAGCCGTGTCTCGGGGTGGAAGAGTTTGCCCCCACCAAGCAACAGATTATGTGCAGCCGCTCGTTTGGCCACCGTATTACCGACTATGAAGAGATGCACCAGGCTATCTGTGCCTATGCCGAACGCGCCGCCCAAAAATTGCGGCAGGAAAAACAGTTCTGCCGTTTTATCAGCGTTTTTCTGCGCACCAGCCCGCATGCGGAAGGGGAAGTTTTCTATGGCAACCAGGCTTCCGGCACGTTATTGATACCTTCTAACGATACGCGTGACATTCTCCGTGTGGCAACGGAGGCCCTCGATCGTATCTGGATTGAAGGGCATCGCTATATGAAAGCCGGGGTGATGTTGGGGGATTTCTTCAGCCGGGGCGAGGCCCAGCTCAACTTGTTTGATGAGTATCAGCCGAAGCCCAATAGTGAAGCACTGATGCAGGTGCTGGATGAGTTGAACCAGTCGGGCAAGGGAAAGGTATGGTTTGCCGGGCAGGGCATCGAAAAATCCTGGGCGATGAAGCGGGAAATGTTATCTCCCGCGTATACCACCCGCTATGCCGATTTCCCGGTGGCGAAGTGACCTGATCTTATGCACCACCTTTATCCGAAACATCACCTCTTAGGGGGATAAATAGCGATTTTCCCTTCGTATTATAATCAAGGCACGTTTCTGTTTTAAATTCACATTCAGACACCAGTTCAGCCCGCCATTTACTGGCTTTGTCAAAGGCACGAGAGTGAATCGCATCCTAAAAAGCTAGTTGCGTCGTGATAATTTCCACATTCCAGAAAGTGGTAGAATTTTCCGCGAATAGCTGAATTGTTAAATTTTTTTAAAGTTCTGGTGCAATTCTCTTGAGATGAATATCATGCCAAAAATTATAGGTGACGCTGATATTAGTCTGAACGAGGGGGAGTGAATGCCCTCTTATGGGAGAAGTTGATGAGTATTGCAGGAATACGCTCCAACCGTGGCGATGGATACCAGACTTTGGTTGCGTTTGATTGGGCATTAACCGTTTTATCCGATCAGGATTTTGAATGGCTTGAGGTCGATTCGATAAGCTACCCCGTTGATGATGTCGTCGTTGGCAAAGCTGACGGAGTCATAATTGCCTGCCAGTGCAAAAAAAACCACCCCGATTTCAATGCCTGGACGATAGCGGGTCTTGGCGATGAACTGGATAAAGCCTTCCTTCTACTAGCCAATAATCCGAAAGTTAATGTCCGCTTCTATTCGCGAAATAATTTTGGCGAGCTGGCAAAACTCAAAGAGCACTGTTCATCTCAACCAGACGAAAGTAGTTACCGACTAAGTTTAGGAAAAGCGCAAAGTGCGCTTGAAGATACTTTGTCGAAACGATTGGTGAAAACTGCGCCCAGTCTTTCAACGTTTGAATTCCTGCGTCGAACTGATTTTGTTACCAGCGATGACCTGGGGCGAATGGAAGAATTACTGCGTGAACGTTTACGAAACTTGGTGAGTAATACTGATTCTGCATTTAATGCTCTCTGGATGAAACTTGACCAACTCGGCGCACGCATGGATGGCAATAACTTATCTACCGCGACTCAGCACCGTTTGACCAAAGACGATCTTCGGGCCATCGTCCAGCAGGTGGGGTCAACACTGGTTCCACCCATGAATATTGCCGATATACGACACTCTTTTTCCAGCACCTCGGCTATTGGCAGGTCATGGCGGCGAGATATTGCGGGGCACCGTATTTCTAACTCGACCCTGGATGACTTACTGGCTGCTATTGATGCCCGTAAAAGATCGATATTGCTTACAGGCCTTCCTGGTTCAGGAAAAACCTGTGTGATGTTGGCATTGCAAGAGGCGCTAGAGGAACGAATGGCAATCCATTCCGACATCGTGCCACTCTTTATCCAGTCGCGAGAGTTTGCCGAACTGGCAACATCAGAAGATCGCCAGGCTCAGGGAATGCCTGAGCAGTGGGTGGAAAAAACAGCCAGACTGGCTGATGAAACCCATGTCATTGTGGTTATCGATTCTTTGGATGTGCTATCAATCGCCCGCGATCATCGCGTGTTGAAGTATTTTCTTGCGCAGATAGATCGCTTGCTATTGATCCCCAATCTCACTGTGGTCACTGCCTGCCGTGACTTCGACAGACAGTACGATCGACGTATTGCCGAACGGCAATGGGGTTGTGAATTGAAGTGTCAGCCGTTGGACTGGGATTCTGAAATTGCACCGTTACTTGATACGTTAGGGATCACGGCGGTCACCATTGATACAGTGACTCGCGAGTTGATAAGGAATCCACGCGAGTTGGCATTGTTTGTCGAGCTGGCCCAGAGAGACGGTAGCTTTAATGTGGTGACCAGCCATGCATTAGCACAACGCTATCTCGATACAATTGTGCGTGCCAACGACGAATTGGGTAACGCAGCGATACAATCGATTGAAGCCATTGCCTCAGAGATGCTGAGATTGCGAAGTCTGGCGGTGCCTCATCAGCGCTTTAATGCCTCGCAGGATATTCAGCGAAAGCTATGCAGTCTTAATGTGCTGCAAGAAACCCAGGATGGGAAACTGACATTTGGGCACCAAACTCTACTGGATGTCCTTGTTATAAGCGGGGCAGTGCGTAATGGCGTCACGTTGAATGAGTTTATAAGCAGCTTGCCACCTGTCCCTTTTGTTCGCCCCAGTATCCGCAGTTTTGTTGCTCAGTTGGCAATGGGGGAGCGCCGCGAATTCAGAAAACAGCTTAGGGCTGTACTGATGGGTAACGCAGGATTTCACATCCGACGTCTGGTCGCAGAATCCTTTGCTGAACAAATACCCCAAGACGAAGACTGGCCACTATTACGTGATTTACGCGTAAAATACCGCGATGTTTTTCAGGTGATCTATGTTCTGGCCAGTGCGATTGAGTGGCATCACTTCTGGCGACAACATCTTATTCCCCAACTGAAAGCTAATCGGGATTCTGAAGGATTGGCGAGCCATGTTCACCGTATTGCGCAATGGAAAAATGAAGACACTAAAGGCGTACTGTCATTTTGGATGGAGGTGCTGTCGCTGGACTGGTTTGATGGACATGGAATTTCAGAACAGCTGGGAATGCATCTGTCTGAGATTAAACCAGAGAATATGATCTGGGGTATTTCGTTACTTGAGCGGCTAGTTGCTATACCTCGGACTGAATACAGTTCTCTTGGCCGAGCTATTGCTAACTATGTGGCGGCAGGTGTCGCGGAGGATATTTTACTTTGGCACTATATTGCAGATGGTGTCAGCGATGATGATGTACGACAATTTAGTTTCGATAATAAGCTTCGTTGCCAGCCGCATGAATTCGGCGACAAAAATGAAAACCTTCTTCGTCAGCGTATGGAACAATCCAGCACTTTGCTGGATTTAGCTGTGGAGTCAATTGAGTACTGGAGCCATATTCGCGAATCACGTTATAGCGAGTCATGTAAAAACTACAGATATGGTTTTTTGAGTGAGACCTCATATGAGGCGAAATATCATCAGAGGAATAACAGTCACGAAGAAAACATGAATATTCTGCTTGCTGCCGTTGAAGCGGGTGTTATATATAATTCAGAAAGAAATACAGACTGGTGGAAAAAAAACCGTGAACGTCTTTGCTTCAACCAAGAGGGCGCATTGCACTATTTTGGAGTGCTCGCTTGCACGGTTTCGCCTGAAATCAATATTGATCTGATAGGTAGTATGCTATGCGAACGAGAAATCCTGAAATTTAATATTTCCTATGCATTAGGAAAATTAATACACGTGTCTTTCAATCTATTGGCCTTTCCTGTACAAGATAAAGTGATGGCGACTATTTTGACTGTACGGAGTGAATTCGCTGATAATGAGTCCTGCGCATGGAAATTGACAACTCAAGCTGAGATAATTATACCAATTCCTTGCTATCTACGTTCACCTGAGGTGCAGGCAGTTGTTAATGCTTATGAGAGAAAAACAGGATTCCTGACTCGCGTGCCGGATATTTGTTCACATGGTGGCCTTGTCAGGTGTCCATTCTCCTTTGAGATATTTCTTGATACCAGCGATAGCGGTATATTGGCGTTACTAGCACATTATGACGGCTACTCAGGCAATGATTGGAATTTCATGGATGGAGAGCAGCAGGTTGGCATGCAATTGCAAGAAGCTGCCTCCCGGAGTCCTTCCCGATTTTTGGGATTTCTGTGTAGCAACTGGATAGATATTCCCATTCGTTTTCGTGATTACCTGATTAATGGGGTTGTTTTATTTTTAACCTATCGTTATGGGAATTTGCGTCCCAGCGAAGGCTGGCTTCCAGTGGAAGAGGCTAATGCTACTATTCTGGCAAGTCAGATTCTTGATGAATTGGAAAGACATCCGATGCAATGGCGGCAGAGCCGTGCATCAGCAAAAGCGCTTGAAGCGTGCGCGCATGTCATACAGGACGTGCAAGAAGCTGATCGTCTGGTGTTTTTGGCCATAGGCTTCGCTGCATTTTATGAAGAGAATCCAATTACAAGTGATTCTGTAGCTTTGATCAATATAGGCATCAATATGGCAAAGGGACATGTTGTTGAAGCGTTAATGATTCTGGCTACTAATTTATGTGAACAAGACTGTGCATTTCCTGAGTTATTATCACCTGCGTTGTATCGCTTTGCCAGTCATGAACACCCAGCAATTCGCGCTTTGATATTAAGGCGACTGCCATATTTACAAAGTAAGTTCTTCGTTCTGGGATGGGGTTTATTTAATCTTGCTATGCAAGAAGCTGATGAACTTTGGAAAAACTCTGAAGAATGTCTTTATTACGCCTACCACAATCATTTTGAAATTGTGGAACCTTTACTGGCACGTCTTCGCATCGAGGGCCGTGGTAAAGATCTGGAAACATGGGGTCGTATTTCTGCTTTGGCTGCGTTTACTCAACAAATTGAATTTAATGAATTTATACAGAGTTTGAATGATCTGGATAATCCTGATGCCTGGCGTGGTGCGGCGACTGTATGGACACATGTTGAGAATATAAAAAAACATCGTGAACAGTGCTTTTCGGGTATAAGTTCGGGTTTAAATGCAAAAGCTATTCATAGTATTGAAGTTGCCGGACAGATGGCTAAAATTTTTCACAATAAAATTGATGCTATTTTTGTTCCAATCGATCTGATTGAGCGCTGTTTTTCAGTATTTAAGAATAGTAGCAAGAGTGAGAATAAAAATCGGCAGCTCTTTAGTTTTCATGAATGGCTCAACGCAATCTCTCAACAGGACCCAGAGCAGGCCTTAGATGCATGTGAAATTTATCTACACTACATCAGCCATGGAAAGCTACATCTTTATGATTATAAAGATAATCTTTCCCAATTAATGACTCGCCTTTTTGCCGAGGCAGAGGAGCGAGAGGAGTCTGATAGTGGTGCTATGCTGCAACGCGTGGTGGTAGTGCAGGACAAGCTACTTTCATTGGGAGTTAATAGTATCGCCGATTGGTTAAAAGCCGCAGAGCGACCGTGATTGACACGTCCAGCTATCGAAATATGATGCCTCATGACGTGTTGCACGAGGTGGAACACCTGCTATGATGTTCCACATCACGGAACAAGGACTGCGCCATGATTAAAAGCTTTAAGCATAAGGGACTAAAAAAATTCTTTCTAAAAGATGATAGTAGCGGTATCGAACAAAAGCTGGTGGGTCGAATAAGGAACCGCCTGACCGTGATTGATGCGGCAGAAAAAATCGGAGCGATCGATATGCCTGGTTACGACCTGCATCCGCTCAAAGGTGATCGGCAGGAAATGTGGTCAGTTAGCGTATCGGGTAACTGGCGTATCACGTTTACGTTTATTGATGGCGATGCTGAGATTCTTAACCTGGAGGATTACCACTGATGAAAATGGCTAACCCTGCTCACCCTGGCGAGATCATTGCAGAAGCACTGGATGATATGCGCGTTAGCGTCCGCCAGTTCGCCCGGGCAATGGAAATTGCACCCTCAACGGCCAGCCGGTTGTTGTCAGGATATACGGCGGTAACACCTGAGATGGCGTTGCGTCTCGCTATCGTTGTCGGGAGTACGGCGGAAACCTGGATGAAAATACAGACAAATTACAGCCTGCATCAGGCACGTCAAACGCTGGACACCCGTCATCTGCATCGATTATCGGCAGCCTGAAAAACACAGGACAGCCCGCCTGCAAAGGGCCGGGCTAATGTCTGCTTCTGAGATGCATTCGCTCTTCAAACTGATGCCATAACGCCAGCAGAACGCCCGGCAGGCAAATACCGATAATCACTAAAAAACCGATTAATGGCCCACCGATCAGCAGCAGAGAAAAGAGTAGTGCAGCGTTCATGTTGTTCCTTCGTTATCCGGCTATCGCTGAGATTTTATGCTGTGCCAGCCGGGCACAGCATGTTTTGATTACGATCATGATTGATGATTTTGGTTATCGGCGGCACTAAAAAAAACATAAAAAATGATTTCCCCGACTCACGCGTACGCAAAAACCGATGTAACTTTATAAAAACACAGTTACCGACATGACAGCGCTAACTGTTTATCAACCCGGCATTTGCCGGGTTTTTTTTATCCCTTAATCGGTAAGAGGGCACAGCAAAGGGGGCAACATGGCAGCAATGATATTCGCAGTGAGCCTGGGGGCTGCAGTCACCAAAGGTGCTGGTGTGGCCGGATTTATCGGCGCCACCGACTACGGTGTTCTGTTTGGCGCTTTTGCCGGTGCCGTTTTCTATGTTGTGACGGCAGCAGAACTCCAGGTTATCCGTCGGGCAGCCTATTTTATGGTGTCGTGGATCGTAGGTATTTATGGCGCAGGACTGGTCGGGGCGAAGATGGCGCTACTACTGGGGTACAGCGATAAACCGCTGGATGGCCTGGGGGCGGTGTTGCTGTCGGCGCTGGCGATTAAAACGTTAACGTTTTTCAGCCAGCAGGACCCGTCAAAGTGGCTGGCGCGCTGGAGAGGAGGACCTCATGGTAACAAATGATCCTATGGTCATCACCAACGTGGTGGTGTGCTCAGCAATCGTGCTGCGCCTGATGTTCTTCTATAAAGCCGGGGCCCGGCATCAGCGGTGGGCATCGTGGCTGGCCTATATGATCATTCTGGCTTACGCCTCTGTGCCTTTTCGTTTTCTCTTCGACGTCTATGCCCATACGCACTGGGCGGCGATTGTCATCAATGTCATTTTTTGCGCGGCGGTTTGGCGTGCAAAAGGCAACGTTGCACTGATTTTTCAGGTGCTGCGCCCACGGCAATGAAAGCCACGCTAACGGACTGAAGATCACCAACATCAACCCGACAATCTACTGAGGAGGTATCCCCAACATCCCGACGTCAGTCACCTTTCCGTGCCGCTTCCCGGCATCGATGACCACTCCTTTCTTCTTGCCCACAGGGCATTCCTGACAGGTTTTCCTGTTTTTATCCGGAGGTTTATATGATTGAAGTTAACTGCTTTGCCGATCTGCGTACCACCGCACCCGCGAAGGCTGGTGATATTGCCATGCTGAAACGTTATTACGATAAAGACTCGACCTTTCACGGTGGCGGCGATTTTGTCGGCTTCCTCGGCACATCTCCATTGAGTGATGACGGGGGCAGTGTGGCCAAAGGTAACGGCTTTTTCTGGAAGCGTATTATTAATGATACCGAACAGGTGAACCTGTACCACTTTGGTGCCCGCGGGGATGGAGTTACCGACGACAGCGATGCTTTCCTGCGTATGTTCAAGTGGTCGCAGGGATACGATACCAATGCGAAAAACATTGGTGTTCGCTTTCCGGCCGGTAAGTTTTTGATCAACCCGATTGATCTGACGGCCAGTGAGATTGCCTGCTTCGCCCTGTACGGTGATGACAGTCCATACGGTGTGACACCGCGTACGGTGATCGTGTCGGATAAGTCGATTAACCCGGTGCTCAAAGTGAATGCTCGTCGCACGGTGATCCGTGGCATTAGCTGGAATGGTCAGGCCAGCGCCGATACCACCGTCAATACCGGGGCGATCACGCCTGATATGTTGTCGAACGTACAGCCCTTCTTTGAAAACATCACCATTGAAGGGCAGTTCGTTAACATCCGCTGTTTCCGCGTGCAGAATAACGGCGGCACGGCGGTGAAACTGCTGGATACGCTCGACAGTCGTTTTGACCAGATCTATTCGCAGACGACCTATGCCCGCGTCTTCGATATCGGCTGGTCGAACTCACCCCGGGGCGTCTGGGACCATTCCACGGCGGTCGAGTTGACCAACGCCAACTTCCAGAGTGGTTATGGTGATGCCACGCTGATGATGCCGAGAATGACCCAGGGGATTATTCGTAACGTATGGATAGAACATACCCGTTTCCCTGGTGATCTGACCAACGGACAGTGGATTGTTGATGCCCTCAGCGTCGAGAACTGCGACAACCCGCTGTATATGAGTAACAGCCGGGCGCTGGTCCGCCAGCTTAACCTTCAGGCGGGGGCGAAAGTGAACCTCGATAACGCCCCGGGCCGCTGGCTTTCCGGCTATGAGAACGGCTGGCGTCGGGATGAAAACTACGGCACGGTGATGACCGGTTCGATGAAGGCGGGCTGGTACAGCGGCTATAAACTGACGAACACCACCACCAGTGATAAATGGTTCAAGGTGGGCAAATTTATCTTTCCGAAGGTCAATCAGCAGTGGACGATCGAACTGCTGGGCAAAATGTCGACGGCCAATCCTTCCGGCGTCGCGGGTAATCCCACGCAGGCGGTGTCCAGCGGGATGACCTGGTTGAACTTTCAGCGCTGCGCCACTGCCGTATGGGGCGATATGTTCCATCGCGGGCAGCCGGCAGTGTTGGATGTGAAGTACAAACGTAGTTATGAAAATATCGTTGAAGTGTGGGTCAAACTGAAGGCGGGGAGTGGTGACACGATGTTTAATTTACGCTCAACCGGCCCGACGCGTTTTGAGGCGGGCGAGTGTTCCTTGTTTACGCCGGACCTGACGGAAGCGCTGGATGAAACGGAGATCGGTACGGTCACGCCGAATGCCCGTCTCAGTTTACATAACGGGCTGGCGGGCTTTGGTGCAAATGAAAACGGGGTCGCCACGATGGCCACCAGCGTCGCCTCCGCCCCTGCTAGCAGCGTGCCGACAGGGTATGTGACACTCAATATCAATGGTGTTGACCGCAAACTGCCGTACTACAGCTGATAAAAAAGTAAATACATTAACCGCCCTTAGTTGGGCGGTTTTTTATTTATCATGATCAATTGTCCGAATCAGACTCTTTTCCTGATAAACCTTAGTGAAACAAGTGATAAATTTCCCTCTGCGAGTCAGTTTTTCCGCGCTTTCAGGCTGGCATTAATCTGAATTAAGGCAAGGAAACGCCTTTTTTAAGCGATAAACGCTTGAAAAGCAGGCAATGGCTGATTTAAATCCAGCGGCGGGGTTGTGATGACGTCACCAGGCTACGTAAAATAGGTCCAAAAGGTAAATCAGGAGAAGATCGTGTCTGAAACTGCATCTGGCGAACATCAATTTGAACGGCTTGAAGAAGCTAAAAATATCGCCCTCGGCTGGCGTATTGTGGGGCAGATGCCACCACAGACCCTTGAAGAAGCCATTCAGATGCTGCGCGACAGCTCAGATTTTGCCGCGAAAGTGTGCGATTTGCTGACAGAAGAGCTGGCTGCGAATAAGCGACGCTAAGGCGCATCGTTTTAATCAGATGACAGCCGCGCTGTTTCACCGCGATGTCGAAAGCGGGACCACTCGTCCCAGCAGTTTTCCGGGTTTATATCACTGAAGTTCTGTGACGGATCGAGCGCAAAGGCGATACGATCGGGAATAGACACACACATGGCGGTATCGCGCAGTGCTTCTACCTCTTCGCGCGTCAGGCTCGCCCCTTTCTGTCGTTCCGCATCGCTCAGTAATCCCATCAGTGAGGGAATATAAATTGTGGCCATAGCATGCCCCATTGGTCTCTTATTGTGATGGTTAATTTTTCGGCATCGCAGAGGGGAACTTTAGTGGCAGGGCTTGCATAGGAGGCTAACTGGTTACAAAAGCTGATATTTTAGACAAAAAAAAGCCCGCTAAGAGCTTTAATGCGGGCCAACACCAGGGAAATCTATTAAAATAAATAATAAGACGAATCTGAATAAATGCAAATGAAAAGCATCTTTTTTACGCATTAAATTCAAAAAATTTGGCATGTCACCGCACATATACATCAAAATTCTTCTGATACCATCCACTGATCGGCTTCATCGAACATCTCTTCAACGATGCGTAACAGCGTGGATTTATCGCTTTTACTGGCGTCGCTCTTCACACCGTTAGCCTGCATGGGTTTTACCTTGACCTGTGCGTCAGGAAACACTCTCTTGACCCGCTTTTCCAGCTCATTAAGAATAAGTTGTTCGGCATTGGCCAGACCGGCTACGTTGCGCTTGTCATAAATCAATTCAACAAACATTTTTGCTCCTTGTGCATTTTTGCTGGATAAAAATACAGGTATCTTATGCCGGGTTCAAACACTATTTCCGCTCTGGCAGGAAGAAAGGCAGCAAACCGCAAAACAGGGCTCCCAGCGGGACTAGAATAGGGCACCGGTTAAAAAGGAGAGCAGCATGAACAAGATGATGGCAAGTGCGATGGTGTTAATGATGATGGGAGTGTTGGCAGGGTGTACCAGCGACCACATCTTGCATATGCGGGATGGCAGTACGGTCGTGGTGGAGGGTAAACCTCACCTGGATAACGCCACTAAAATGCTGGTCTATACCGACGCAACCGGGCGCACCCAGGCCGTGAACCTGGACGAAGTGCAGGGGATGTCCCGGCTGAAAAACTGATCGTCATCCTTATCTGCCAACCGATGCTGAGCGGAAAGAAGAGCAGAATACCCCGCTAATGTCCGCCAATCGGCAGTACCGAGTGGCGCAGATCCAGCACATTATTTTCCGCTTCATCCAGCAGCGCCAGCCACTGGCGCACATCGACTTCCTTCCATGCCAGATGCCCGGCAGTGGTGCCCATCAGGACCACATCCGGGCGTAACGCGCGATAAAACTCCAGCGTCTGCCGCAGTTCACTCTCATTACTTTCATCGACCAGCACGGTGACCCAACGATCATGGGATAGCGTGACAGTGTCACCGACGAATAAATACGTTTTACCATGAGGAGAAGCATACAGATAGCTGGTGCTGCCCGGCGTATGCCCCGGGGTGGGCACCACATGAAAACTACCGCAGTGGACCTCCGCTGCATTGAACGTGGCATCGGCTTCGGCAAAGTGGCTGACCTGGCCTAATGCACGCGCATGACAGTAGAGTGCGGAGTTGAAACGTTGCTGTAAGCGCCGCGTACCCGGACTGGCTTCGTGCCAGTGCGTCAGATAGTGGCGAATAATGCCCCCCTGATCCGCAATCATCTGGTGGTCCTCCGGGTGTTCAACCCGTGATATCAGCAGGTTGCCACGCACATGTTGCAGTAAGAAACCATGCATCATCAATACGGGTTCATCGTCACTGGTAGGAAATTCCGGGGTGGATACCCAGAGATCTTCATATAACTGTTTCATCTTTTTTGCGCTCCCAACGATCAGCGCAGCACAGGATGTCCTGATACCTGTAACGAAGCGGCGGTATTCTCCACCGTCAGCATTCCCTGGGCGCCAAGGGGCAAGGTGACGGTGTCCGCGCTGTGGCCGAACGCTAACCCGGTAATTACCGGAATACCCGTCAGATCGCGTATCAGGTTCCAGACACTGGTGAAATCGTAGCCATTGTCGTAATCCGTAGAAGTGGTTCCGCTAAAACTGCCGATAATAATGGCATTCTGGCGGGAAAGAATACCGCTCTGATGCAGTTGCAACAGCATGCGTTCGATACGGAAAGGATGTTCATTCACATCCTCGATCACCAGAATGCCGTCCTGAATATCCGGCATCCACGGTGTGCCGATCAGTGAAGCGATCATCGCCAGGTTGCCGCCCCAAACTGTACCGGTTGCCTGAACGCGTTGTGAGACTGTCGTCCACTCCAGAGTTAATTTAGGCGAAGTTAGCGCGCGCCAGAAGTGTTCAATGGTAAAATCAGACAAAACCTCAGCGCCGAAATTACCCGCCAGCATCGGCGCGCTGAAGCTTTGCATCCCACTTTGCGCCAATAACGCCAGCTGAATGGCAGTAAAATCGCTGTGGCCGCAGAGGGCGAGCGGGGCACCGGCCAGCCGCTCACGCAGTGCCGCGTAGTGAATATGTGGTAAAAGTCGGCTGGCACCATAACCTCCGCGTACTGCCAGAATGATATCCGGCAAGGGATTAAGCTGTACCAGGCCGTTGATATCGGCCAGACGCTGGCTGTCATTACCGGCAAAACGTTGCTCGCGGCGGGCAATAATGCCGCTGTTATCAACCCGGTGGCCATCAGCCTGCAAACGTGTCACACCGCGCGCTGCGGCCGCAGGATTGTGGCAGTAGCCTGAAGGGGCAACCAAATGGATCGTACGTGGAATTGTCGACATAACGCTCACTTTGATGATTTTTTATGCGCCAGCAGTGAATTATTTCGAACCGGGCGCTGTCCAATTGATTCGATGATGACGAATAGCCGCTATGAAGTCACCAGCATGCCGCACAATTTAAGAGTTACGGTAATTTCCTAATGGCCGGCAACCCGTATGATAGTCGCGAAGCTCGGGCTCAGAGGATAATAAAAACGTGAGAAAAAGCGTGAAAATGGCGGCGATGATCGCTGCATTATTGCTGGCAGGTTGTGCCAGTGAACCCCAGAGAAAAATTGTTCGTCAGCCGGATACTCCCTTAACTCAGGCCCCTCCTTCGCAGGTGGCCAGTGCCTGGTCGATGATGACCGAGCAGGCAGCACAGCGGAATGGTGTGGATCAAAAGCTGGTGGAAGCGATTATTAGCGTAGAATCGGGCGGCAACCCCACGGTCGTCAGCAAGTCGAATGCCGTTGGATTGATGCAGATAAAAGCCTCTACGGCAGGGCGGGAAGTGTATCGTTCACAGGGCCGACGTGGGCAACCAACGAAGTCGGAACTGCGTGACCCGGTGAAAAATATCGATATTGGTACTGCGTACCTGCGTATTCTGCAAGAGCAGCAGCTGGCGGGGATTCGTGATCCGAAAACCCTGCGCTATGCCACTATCGTCTCCTACGCTAACGGTGCAGGTGCTTTACTGCGAACCTTCTCTCGTGACCGCGATCGTGCTATTGCGATGATTAACGCCATGACCCCGGAAGCGTTTTACCAGCATGTGCAGGATAAACATCCGGCGGCCCAGGCGCCACGTTATCTGTGGAAAGTCACCACCGCCTATCGCACAATCTGAATCACTCCTGGAAACGGTTGGCTTTATCACGCGCCAGCCGTTCCAGCGAGAAAATCACCTGTTGCAGCTCACGTTCCTGCCCGGCATTCAGCGACAGGAAGCGGAAGCTGAGGCGTGGTGTTACGATTGTCTCGCTTTTACTGCCCACCACGCTGCGTTTACCAATGGTAATCAGCTGTGCATCCACTTCAAAACGGCCATATTCCCCCATCTCCACGCGCAGCTTTTTAATGCTGTCGCCGATTTGTAGCGTCTCCGGCAGGGCATTATCGGACAACACGCCAACGCCGCCCAGTGAGAGGTCTTGCAAACGCAGGCGACCTTCACCTGATCCATCAGGCCAGGGGATATAGCAGTAAAACACCGGATTGAGCGGTGCCGTTACGCGGAAAAATTCGCGGCGCTGGATCATCCAGAGCAATTCAGGCAGCTCTGCAGAAAATGCCGGTAATCCTTCGTGCTCGTCCTCGCCAAGGGCCACCAGGGCAAACTCAACTTTGGCACCGCGTGTTTCTGCGGTGATATGCAGATTCCGGGCCTCTTTCGCCAGCTGATTGTCGTAATCATTACTGCCGAAATCGAGCAACATGTTCTCTTTATCCGCGTACAGTAGTCGTGTGATGAACTGACCGCGAGCGTGCGACACCATCACGGGTGTTTGACTGTCCAGCAGATCGCGCAGGACGGCCAGAACTGCCAGCGGCCCACGTTTCAGGTATTGTTCTTTGTCGTCCTCTTTCACATCCGGCTCCAGTCGAATAGCAAATCATGCGCGTTAGCGACCCTGTAACGGTTATCGGCAACCCCTTCAAGGGCTTTACAATTATTTTACGCGATAGACAAAGAAAGTTTAGATTTAAATCACAGGCTTAGAAACCTCGCCTATACTTAGTGCGTTTTATTAGGCGAAGCGTTAAATCATAAGATTATAAGGAGTGACTAATGGGTATTATTTCATGGATCATCTTTGGTCTGATCGCCGGTATTATCGCCAAATGGATTATGCCGGGTAAAGATGGCGGTGGTTTCATCATTACCGTGGTTCTTGGGGTGGTGGGTGCCGTTGTGGGTGGCTGGATCAGCACCTTCTTTGGTTTCGGCAGGGTAGATGGTTTTAACTTCGGCAGCTTTATTGTCGCGGTGATTGGTGCGATCGTGGTGCTGTGGATTTACCGTAAGGTACGCAGTTAACACAACGGTTTAGAAACAAGGGAGGCTGAGGCCTCCCTTTTTACTGTCTGGCTTTTAGAAATCGTAACCCACGGTGGCGATCACGCTGCGTTCAGCCCCCACGTAACAGTTGGTGGTGCTGTAACAGGCGGCGATATAGTCACGACCAAACAGGTTATTGGCATTGACCTGCACATAAGCCCCTTTCATGCTGCTGTTCCAGTCGCCCAGATTGGCACGTACAGAGGCGTCGACCAGCGTGACGGAGGGGACCCGTGCGGTATTGTCGTCATTGGCCCACTGTTTACCGATGTAACGTACCCCGGCACCGGCACTGATGCCGTAGTCAAACTGATAGTGTGCCCAGGCAGAGGCCATCTGATTGGGTGTCAGCAGTGGCGTGTGGCCATCATTGCCGTCCTGCAACTCTTTATAACGTACGTGGTTCAGCGTATACCCGGCGATGGTGCTCAGACGCGGGGTCAGCTGATTACGTGCTTCCAGCTCAAGTCCCTGAGAGTGCACTTTCCCGGCGGGAATGTAGGTGGCGCTGGCAATATCGTTAGAATCACGTGCCGCGACATCTTTCTGCGTCAGGTCATACACGGCAGCGGTGTACAGATCGCTGGTGCCCGGGGGCTGGTATTTCAAACCGGCTTCATACTGCTCAGACGTAGACGGTTTCAGCAGGTTGCCGTCTTTGCCAGGAAGAATGGATGGCGTGACCGCCTGGCTGTAGCTGACGTAAGGCGACAGGCCGTTTTCAAAGGCATACAACAGCGATGCGCGTCCGCTGATGTGATCATCCTGCAGACGATGTTTAACATCGGTGGTGTGATTATCCTGCTCTGACACCATGCGATCATAGCGGCCGGACAGCGTGGCATGCCAGCGATTCCATTCCAGCTCATCCTGCAAATAGACGCCGGACTGATAGTAGCGGCGAGTGGTGTTGTCCTGAGACGTGACCGTTACGCCGTGAGAGGCGGTGGCGCCGGTGAACGGATTAAGTGGGCTGGCACTCCCGTATCCGCTCCAGACATCGTTTTTATACTGATGGTATTCCGCACCTACCACCAGCTTATGCGTCACGTCGCCAGTGGCGAAATCCGCTTCCAGCTGATTATCCGTTGACCAGGCATCCAGTGAACCGCGTGAGCCACTGTAGCCACGTGCTAACTGGTCACTATCATCGATCCAGCCGTTCTGATACACCTGATCCAGTGCAACGCTGCTGTGCGTGTAGCTGGCATCAGAGCGCACTGCCCATGTCTCATTGAAGCGGTGCGAGAAGGCGTAGCTGTAAACCTGTTCACGCCGTTTGTACTGGTCAACGCTGCTTTCGCCTTCGTTGAAGCCATCCTTTAACCATTTGCCATTATGCTGGGTCAGGTTACCGGAAAGCGGTGTGGAGCCGTGATAACCACCAGAGGGATCTTTTTGCAGGTAGGCACGCAGCAACAGGGAGGTGTCTTCTGACGGCTGCCACAGCAATGACGGCGAGATCGTGTAACGTTCTTCACGTGTATTGTCATACTGCGTATCGCTGGTGCGCGTCATGCCGATCAGGCGGAAGGCCCACTGGTCATTAATCGCATTGGTATAATCAAAGGCGGCCCCTTTGGTATTTTGTGTTCCACCGGTCAGACGGAAATGCCCTTCAGAGACAAACTGCGGACGTTTCGAGGTCATATTCACCAGCCCGCCGGGAACGGTCTGACCATACAGCGCAGAGGAGGGACCTTTGATGATATCAAGGCGCTCAAGGAACCAGGGATCGACCTGCATAATATTATGGCTGCCGCCGTCGCTCATCAGGCGCATACCATCGAGGAACAGATTATCGACATCGCCGCCGTGGAAGCCACGCAGGGCAACGGTGTCAAAACGGGTGGCACCCCCACTGAAGTTAGAAAACACCCCTGGCGTATAATTCAGCGCCTGGCCAACGGTATTGGCGGCCTGATCGTCAATCTGCTGGCGGGTGACGACAGACACCGACTGACCGGTGGTGATCAGCGGCTGATCGGTTTTGCTGGCGCCGGTAGACGTGGTCGCGTTGTAGCCACGCGTTGGTGAATCGGCGGTCTCCGCGGGCGCTGCCGTCACCACCATCTGGCTGTCAGCAGCGAAAGTCATGCCAGGGGCGGTCATCGCAATGGCGCAGCACAGCACCGATCGCTTCAGGTTAAAAACCAGAGTCATCTTCTTTCCTTGTAGGGTGGATCGAGGGAACTGAAAGCCGATCAGATCCCTCGGGAAAAGGCATTCTTACATAAAAGTAACAAAATATGAGAATAACAATGAGAATTGTTATTGTTATCGTTGATTTTTTCAAGCGTAAATTTTATTTCAGTATCGGAAGGTGTCTGGTGGGCTGCGGAGTCTGGCAGCGTGAGGTGAGGGGGGCCGGGAACGATAAAAAAAGGCGGCACAAAGGCCGCCCGGTCAGGGTTAATGCAGGTTAAGGTGCTGGTTTAGCCGTGCTGATATCCCCCACATTATTACAGGTCACGCCTTTAGGGCAGTAAAGATCCATTAATTTCAGCGTTACGCCATTGGTCCAGCCAAAGCCATCCTGCAACGGATATTCGCCGCCACCGCCGCCGCCCAGCCCTTTACCTTCGACAACGTATTTCTCGACCAGCTTGTGTTCTTTATCGTAGGTGGCCTGCACGTTTTGCAGGAAGCGCATACCGATCTCTTTCGCCAGGTCCTGCTTACCATAGTGATTCAGCCCCTCAACGGCGGCCCACTGCAACGGTGCCCAGCCGTTAGGCGCATCCCACTGCTGGCCGTTGTTGACGGTGGTGGTCACCAGGCCACCTTCTTTCAGCAACTGCGCTTTCACGGCGCTGGCCGTACGGTTAGCGTGATCGTCCGTCGCGGCCTGCACATAGAGCGGGAACAGCGTGGCGGCGGTTAACTGCGGACGGACCTGCGCTTTCTGCCAGTCATAGTCGGCATACCAGCCCTGTTTCTCATCCCACAGATAGCGGTTGATCGCGTCACGACGCTGTGTGGCACGCTCGGCCAGACGCTTGCTGGCACCTTCATTTTTCGCCACCTGGTAAGCGTGGGCGAGGGTATTCTCCAGGTGGAACATCAGGGCATTCAGGTCCACCGGGACAATGCGGGTGGTATGAATGGTAGCCAGATCACCCGGTTTATCGAACCAGCGAGAACTGAAGTCCCAGCCCGATGCGGCCCCGGCTCGCAGGTCGCGATACAGCCCGGCTTTATCGCGCGACGGGGCTTTCCCGGCGGTGGCGATATCGTCCATCCAGGATTCGGTACGCGGCACATCGCGGGCATCCCAGTAGCGGTTGAGCACGGTGCCATCTTTAAGCTTCACGACACGTTTGCTGGCCGATCCGGCGGCTAACGTGCTGCTGTCGGCATCGGCCATCCAGTAGTTGTACTCTTTCTCCAGCTGCGGCAGATATTTGCTGTAGACCGCTTCACCCTCATGTTTTGCCAGCAGATCGACCATCATACTGAAGAACGGCGGCTGCGAGCGGCTGAGATAGTAGCTGCGGTTACCGTTGGGGATATGGCCGTATTTATCCAGCTCAGAGGCAAAGTTATCGACCATATCCTGCACCCGATCCCAGTGACCGCTTTCCGCCAGCCCCAGCATGGTGAAGTAGCTGTCCCAGTAATACACTTCGCGGAAGCGCCCACCCGGCACCACATAAGGCTTCGGCAGCGGCAGCAGTGAATCCCACTGATTGGCCTGACTGGCGGAACGCGTCAGCACGGGCCACAGGCCGTTGATATGTTCACGCAGGCTCTGACCAGCGGGTGGAACATATTTCTCCCCCTCTGCGGGCAGGATAAAATTCGTGGCAACAAACCGCTTTAAATCGAAATTGCGCTGCATTTTCTGCATTTGCCAGTCGGTAAGAATGGCGGTCGGGTCCTGTTTCGGCACGGCATCAGCAAAGGTTTTCTGGTCGGGGAAAATTTTTGCCGCCTGCACCGCGTGGAACAACGGCCCGAGCCGGATGTCCGGTGGCTGCGGGTTACTGCTCAGCATACGTTGATTATCTTCCGCCTGCAGCGTGAAGCTGGCGGTCAGCGCGGCGGTGAGCAGCAGGGGGGTAAACAGGCGTGTATTCCATTGACGTTGTTCGACTCTTCTCATTAGCCATTCTCCATGTCCAGACCATGCATGATCTGTAAGTAGTTGAGCAGATTAAAACTTTAGTCGAATTTAACGAAAGGGTAAGGGATCGAAGGGGCAAAGTGTGAGTCAGGTAGGGGTTTTAACACCACAATGCGCTGAATGTGGTCGAAAAAAATACAGCGGGAATGGCAGGAAAACACGGGGACTGGCAGGCCCCCGTGAGGCGATATTACAGATTCACGCAGGTCTCTTCCGGCAGGCCAAGCATCAGATTCAGGTTCTGTACCGCAGCACCCGAGGCGCCTTTGCCGAGGTTATCCAGGCGAGCAACCAGAATGCTCTGGCGCTGCTGCGCATGGCTGAAGACAAACAGTTCCATATTATTGGTATTATTCAGCGCTTCCGGCAGCAGGTAAGGGGCAGTATCGGCGTCCAGGCTGTTCAGTGCGTTCACGTGAATAAACCGCTGGCCGTGATAGAAGTCAGCCAGCGCCTGCTGTAACGCTTCGCCATCCACATCATTCAGCGGAATAAACACCAGCATACCCTGCGCATAATCACCGACGGATGGCTGGAAGATCGGCTTGCTGCTCAGCCCACTCCATGCCTGAATCTCTTTCAGGTGTTTATGATCAAAGCCCAGGCCGTAGGCGGCAAACCCGGTGCCTGCCTGCTGGTATTTTTCGATCATCGCTTTGCCGCCGCCGCTATAGCCGGATACGGCGTTAATCGCCAGCGGTTGATCGGCTTTCAGCAGGCCGCTTTGGGTCAGCGGTGCGAGCAGGGCGATAGCGCCGGTAGCGTAGCAGCCCGGATTGGACACATGGCTGGCAGCACGAATTTTCTCGCGCTGGTCGGCCGCCAGTTCCGGCAGGCCATACACCCAACCTGCTTCTACGCGGTGCGCAGAACTGGCATCGAGTACGCGTGCACCCACGTCATCGGCCAGCGCGACGGCTTCACGTGCAGCAGCATCTGGCAGGCAAAGGATGCTGACATCCGCCTGTTTCATCAGCGCCTGGCGGGCAGCGGCATCTTTACGCTGCGCCTCATCAATGCTGAGCATTTCAATCTGAGGATGACGGGCCAACCGCTGCTGGATCTGTAACCCGGTGGTGCCTGCCTGACCATCGATAAACACGCGATATTTCTGACTCATTACCGTCTCTGCCCTGACTTCGTAAAAAAAAGAGTGGTGAGAGTATGCGAGATTTAGGGCGAAGGGACAATAAAAAATGACTGAATATCTGTTTTATTTGCATAATAAGTCATTATTGTTCGAGTGGACAGGTCAACATCCTAAGGTCAACGTCTTAAGGTCAAGGGCGTTTCGCTTTCCCGCTGTCGCGGGCTGAGCGACAAGGGGCGGCCAGTCGCCGCCGCCCCTTGACCCCGGGCTTGCGGCAGGCGCTGCGCCCGTTTCACGGGTGCCTTCGTCAGTTCCGTTCACCGACGGACCACTCGTGACGGCACTTCCCTGTGCCGGCCCGAGCTTTCACCGCCGTCCTGGCGGTTCATCCTGGTTCACATCACTTCCTCAGCGCC